>NZ_JAAOLH010000004.1:0-561610 GCF_011602315.1 Micromonospora sp. CMU55-4 | reverse complement strand
GCCGTTCCGCGTACTCACTTGTTGAAGGCGTCCTTGACGTCGCGGCCCGCCTGCTTGGCGTGCTCCCCGGCCTGCCGGGCCCGGGCCGCGCTCTGCTCGGAGGCGCCCTCGGCGCGCAACCGCTCGTTGTCGGTCACGTCGCCGATCCGTTCCTTGGCCATTCCGCTCATCTCCTGGGCCTTGTTCTTCGCCTTGTCGGTGAAGCTCATGTCGCCCTCCTCGTTCCGGCTGAGCGTTGCCCTTGTCGCGTCCCCGGTGACTGTCGGGTGAAACGCTGTTGTGCTGCGCACATCGCGTAATGCGTCCTAGGACAATAGGTTGAAGGCTGGACGCCCGGCCGACGCCGACCCACCGTGGTTGACTGGGCCGGTGAACGAGATCCTGCTGATCCGGCACGGCGAGACCACCTGGAGCGCCGCCCACCGGCACACCTCGTACACCGACCTGGAGCTGACCCCCGACGGCGAGCGGCAGGCCCGCGCGCTGGCTCCCCTGCTCGCCGGCCGGCGCTTCGCCCGCGTGCTGTCCAGCCCCCGGCAGCGCGCCACCCGCACCGCCACCCTGGCCGGGCTCACCGTCGACGCGATCGAGCCCGACCTCGCCGAATGGCACTACGGCGAGTACGAGGGACGCACCAGCGCGGACATCCAGACCGAGCGGCCCGGCTGGTCGATCTGGACCGACGGCGGCCCCGGCGGGGAGTCACCGGAACAGGTGGGCACCCGCCTGGACCGCGTGCTGGACCGGGTCGCGCCGCTGCTGGAGCAGGGCGACGTGGCGCTGGTCGGGCACGGCCACAGCCTGCGGGTGCTCGGGGCACGCTGGATCGGGCTCTCGCCGTCGGCCGGCGGGCTGCTGCGGCTGGACACCGCCACGCTCAGCGTGCTCGGGCACGAGCACGGCCGGCGGGTGATCAGGCGGTGGAACCTGCCGGCTCCGCCGACGGGCGCGGACGACCCCGGCCGGTCAGCTCGCCACTGATCTTCGGCGGCCTGTTCTCGTACGGCGTCGACAGCACCACAGTGGTGCGCGTGGTGACGTTCGCCGAGGTGCGGATCTCCTGCAGCACCCGCTCCAGGTCGGCCGGGCCGGCCACCCGCACCAGCAGGAGATAGAAGTCCTCCCCCGCCACCGAGTAGCACGAGTCGATCTCGGGCAGGTGGGCGAGCCGCTCCGGCGCGTCGTCCGGCTGGGACGGGTCGAACGGCCGGATCGCCACGAACGCGGTCAGCGGCAGGTCCAGCGCCTCGAACGACACCCGCGCGGCGTACCCCTTGATCACCCCGCGCTGCTCCAGCCGGCGGACCCGCTGGTGCACGGCCGACACCGACAGGCCCACCCGCTCGGCCAGGTCCGTGTACGACAGCCGACCGTCCCCGGTCAGCGCGGCGACGATGGCGCGGTCGATCTCCTCCACGCGCTGCACAGTAGCCGGTAAAACGCTCTCCCGCCGCACCCGGCCCGCCGTGGTGACGCTCAGCGCGCCGTCCGGTCGCGTACCGCGTCCGCGGCGTAGTTCAGCACCTCCGCCATGTCCTCCTCGTCCAGGAACGGCAGGTCGGTGAGGATGTCCGTGACGGACATGCCCTCGGCCATCATGGCCAGCAGGGTGGCCACGGGGATGCGCGACTGCCGCACGCAGGGCGCACCCCCCATGACGTCGGGGTCGGCGGTGATCCGGGGGAAGGTCACCGCGACAGGCTAGCCCTTGGCCAGCGCGCGCGAGATGACCAGCCGCTGGATCTGGTTGGTGCCCTCCACGATCTGCAGCACCTTCGCCTCACGCATGTACCGCTCGACCGGGTGGTCGGCGACGTACCCGGCGCCGCCGAGCACCTGCACCGCGTCGGTGGTCACCCGCATCGCCACGTCGGTGGCGAACAGCTTCGCCTTCGCCGCCTCGATCGAGTACGGGCGACCCGCGTCGCGCAGCCGCGCGGCCGCAAGCGTGAGCGCCCGCGCGGCGGAGATCTGGGTGGCGGCGTCGGCCAGGTTGAACCCGAGCCCCTGGAAGTCGATGATCGCGCGGCCGAACTGGCGCCGCTCCCGGGCGTAGCCGACCGCGTAGTCCAGCGCGCCCTGGGCCAGGCCCACCGCGCACGCGGCGATGCCCAGCCGGCCGGAGTCCAGCGCCGACATGGCGATGGTGAACCCGGCGCCCTCGCCGCCGATCAGCCGCTCCGCCGGCACCCGGGCGTCGTCGAACGCGATCTGCGCGATCGGCGAGGCGTGCAGACCCATGGTGCGCTCGGCGGCCTGCGGGTGGATGCCCGGCGTGGCCCGGTCGGCCAGCAGGCAGGAGATGCCCTTCGGGCCGGGACCGCCGGTGCGGCAGAAGATGTTGTAGAAGTCGGCGACCCGGGCGTGCGTGATCCACGCCTTGGTGCCGGTGACCACGTACTCGTCGCCGTCGCGCACCGCCCGCGTGGTCAGGGCCGCCGCGTCCGAACCACCCTGCGGCTCGGAGAGACAGTACGCCCCGAGCAGCTCCCCACCGATCATGTCCGGCAGCAGTTTGCGCTGCTCGTCGGTGCCGAACTGGGCCACCGGATAGCAGGACAGCGTGTGCACGCTGACCGCCTCGGCCACCGCCAGCCACCGGCTGGCGAGGATCTCCAGCACCTGCAGGTACACCTCGTACGGCTGGGCGGCGCCGCCGTGCTCCTCGGCGTACGGCAGGCCGAGCAGCCCGGCGCGGCCCAGCGTGCGCAGCACCTCCCGGGGGAACTCGGCGCGGGCCTCGAAACCGGCGGCGGCCGGGGCCAGCTCCCGGTCGGCGAGTTCGGTGGCGAGGTCCAGCAGGTCGTGGGCCTCGTCGGTGGGCAGGATCCGGTCGACGTTCATAGCGCGATGAGCTCCGTGGGGGTGGTGTTGAGCCGTTGCCCGCCGTCCGTCGTGCAGACGACGATGTCCTCGATCCGGGCGCCGTGCCGCCCGGCGAGGTAGATCCCGGGTTCGACCGAGAAAGCCATGCCGGCCTCGAGGGGCCGGGGGTTGCCGGTCACCACGTACGGCTCCTCGTGGCCGTCGAGGCCGATGCCGTGACCGGTGCGGTGCAGGAAGGCGTCGCCGAAACCGGCGGCGGTGACGACGTCGCGGGCGACCGCGTCGAGGGCCTCGGCGGTCACGCCCGGCGCGACGGCGGCCACGGCGGCGCGCTGGGCCTCCCACAACACCGCGTAGTAGTCGGTGAACTCGGCGGGCGCCGGGCCGCCGGCCACGTACGTGCGGGTGCAGTCGGAGCGGTAGCCCGACGGCATCGTGCCGCCGATGTCGACCACCACCGGCTCGCCGACGCCGATCGGACGGTCCGAGACACCGTGGTGCGGGCTCGCGCCGTTCGGGCCGGCGGCGACGATGACGAAGTCGACAGTGGCGTGCCCGGCGGCCCGGATCGCGGCGGCCAGGTCGGCGGCGACCTCCCGCTCGGTGCGGCCGGGACGCAGCCACTCGGCCATCCGCAGGTGCACCGCGTCGATCGCGGCGCCCGCCTCGGCCAGCGCCGCCACCTCGGCCGGCGACTTGCGGATCCGCATCTCGCGCAGCACGTCGGAGGCGAGCCGCTGCGCCGCGCCGGGCAGCACGTCGCGCAGCGCGAGGACCTGCTGCGCCCACATCCGGTCGGCCAGCCCCACCGCGCGGACCGGGCCGGGCAGCGCCGCGCGCACCAGCGGCCACGGGTCGGCGCCGTCGGCGTGGTCGACGATCCGGTACCCGGTGCCCGGCGCGGCCTCGGCGTCCGGCCGCTCCAGCACCGGCACGACCAGCGTCGGCTCACCCTCGGCGGGCAGCACCAGGCAGGTCAGCCGCTCCCCCTCGCGGGCGTCGTAGCCGGTCAGGTAGCGCAGGTCCGAGCCCGGGGTGAGCAGCAGCGCGTCCAGGCCCGCCGCTGCGGCGGCGCGCTGGGCCTCGGCGAGTCGCCCGGCCGGGTACAGATCGTCGGTTCCCACAACCGAAGCTTAACGGTCGTTTGGGCCAGCGCGGGAGTCCGGTTGATGATCGAAGCCGAGGCCCGCCGCCCGGGCCCGGCCGGCCTGCTCGGCGGCCTCCCGCGCCCGGGCCCGCGCGATGTCCGGCAGGCGACCGGCCAGGAAGTCGCGGTGCAGCAGCGCCACGATGAAGTACCGGCGCAGCCGCTCGTACGACTCCCGGAACTCCCGGAACTCCCGGCGCGCCGCCGGAGCGACAGGGGTCACAGGCACGACGGCTCGGGCTCGATCACGCCCTCCTCTACCCGCCGCTCGCGCCGATATGCGCGCGCTTGCGGGCACGAGCGACCATGGAGTGGTGATCCGCTTTCTGCTGAACCTGCTGTGGCTCGTCTTCGGCGGCGGCTTCGTCCTGGCCCTCGGCTACGGCGTCGCCGCCCTGGTCTGCTTCGTCCTGGTCGTCACCATCCCCTTCGGCGTCGCCTCGCTGCGGCTCGCCTCGTACTCGCTGTGGCCGTTCGGCCGCACCATCGTGCGCAAGCCGGGCGCCGGGCTTCCCTCCGGCCTGGCCAACGTGCTCTGGGTGGTGCTGGCCGGCTGGTGGC
Organism: Micromonospora sp. CMU55-4; assembly: GCF_011602315.1. NCBI lineage: Bacteria > Bacillati > Actinomycetota > Actinomycetes > Micromonosporales > Micromonosporaceae > Micromonospora > Micromonospora sp. CMU55-4. The sequence goes on along the minus strand of NZ_JAAOLH010000004.1, from coordinate 557,076 downwards.
TGGCCCTGTCGCACATCCTCGCCGGCGTCGCGCTCTGCGTGACGATCATCGGTATCCCGTTCGGCGTGGCGAACTTCAAGCTGGTCCCGGCGGCGCTGTGGCCGCTCGGCCAGGAGGTCGTCGAGAACCCGTAACCCCTCCTCGCCACGCGGGGTCCACCCGCCACTGGAACGCCATGGGTGCCTCCGGCCCTGTTTGACACCCATGGCGTTCCACTCCACGACGGTTACGCGGCGAGTTGACGTTCGCACCCGAGGACGACCGCCACGTTCTCGGCAACCGAGATCAGTGTCCCGCACCACGGGACGGCTTGGAGATCTTGGTACGGAGTCGCCCCTCCGAGGGCCGTCTCGTACCAAGATCTCGCAGGTAACGAACGCGAGCACCGAGGGCGCGCCGCAGCGGCCAGTTCTCCGTTCGCGGTGAGCGGCCGGCCTCACCATCCCTACAGCATCCTAGGAGGGTGGGGTGTTGGCGGGCGCTGGCCGCCGGAAGGATGCGAATGCGGCTCGCACCAACGCCTCGCTGGCTAGCGTCGGGAGGGTGCGGGACGGGGTGATCGAGACACTGAAGGCGGACCCGGCGATGTCCGGTCTGCGCCGGTCGCTGGACTTCTACCACGGCGACCCGGCGCGCGACGCCGCGCTCGACCGGTTCTACGCCCCGCTCGTCCGCGCCGGTGACCTGGTCTTCGACGTCGGCGCGCACGTGGGCGACCGGTTGGGCAGCTTCCGCCGTCTCGGCGCGACGGTGGTGGCCGTCGAGCCGCAGCCGCTGTGCGCGCGGGCGCTGCGCGAGTTGTACGCGGGCGACGAACGGGTGACTGTGGTCGAGGCGGCGTGCGGGCGTACCGCCGGGCCGGTGCGGCTGCACGTGAACTCGGCCAACCCGACGGTCTCCACCGCATCCCCCGGGTTCGTCCGCGCCGCCGACGGCGCGCCCGGCTGGGCGGGCGAGACCTGGGACGCGCAGATCGAGGTGCCCGGCACCACGCTCGACACGCTCATGGCCGCGTACGGCGTGCCGGCGTTCGTGAAGATCGACGTGGAGGGCTTCGAGGACGCCGTGCTGGCCGGGCTGAGCCGGCCGGTCCCGGCGCTGTCGTTCGAGTTCACCACCATCGCCCGGGTGGCGGCGGCACGCTGCCTGGACCGGCTCACCGCGCTGGGGTTCACCCGCTTCACCGTGGCGATCGGTGACGAGACGACGTTCGCGCTGCCGGGCTGGCGGCCGGCCGCCGAGGTGGCCGCGTACCTGGGGACGCTGCCGGACGAGGCCAACTCCGGCGACGTGTACGCCCGCCCCTGAACCTCCACTTCGGACCAGGCCCGATCGGGGCCGGACGGTATCGACCCTGCTCATCGCACGAATCGGCGCAGACGCAGCCCGGGCGCTTTTTTCACGGCTCGAACTTAGCTATACATCGTTACCCATCTGTGATTGACGTGACCCGCGCCACTTGGGTTGACTGCCACGGAACCGCTTCCGCAACCGGTTCCGAAACATCCCGCTCATCCCTTCGACCCGGGAGCGCCACGTGCCGATCACGATCGCCGACGTCGCCGCCCGCGCCGGGGTGAGCAAGACGACGGTGTCCCGGGTCCTGAACGGCAAGGGCGAGGTGCACCTGCGCACCGCCGACCGGGTCCGCGCCGTGATCAACGACCTCGGGTACGTGCCGAGCGCCCGCGCGGTCGGGCTGGCCCGGGGACGTACCCGGGTGGTCGGCATGCTGGTGCCGGCGCTGACCTGGCCCTGGATGGGCGAGGTGCTCCAGGGCGCGGCCGACGTGGTCGAGGCCGCCGGCTACGGCATGCTGCTGTTCACCTGCACCCACGGCGACGAGTCGATGCGCCGCTTCGCCTCCCAGGTGTCGGCCAAGTCGTTCGACGGGCTGCTCGTGGTCGAACCAGAGGGGACGCTCGACTACATCACCGAGCTGCACCGGCGCGGCCTGCCGGTCATCCTCATCGACGACCGGGGACACCAACCCGGCTTCCCGTCCGTGCGCACCACGAACGAAGCGGGGGCGCGGGCCGCCGCGACGCACCTGCTGGCGCTCGGACGGCGGCGGCCGCTCGTCGTCACCGGCCTGCGCCGGTTCGGCTGCACCCGGGAACGGCTCGCCGGGTTCGCCGGCGCGTACGCCGAAGCCGGCCTGGCGATCGACCCGGGCCGGGTGGTCGAGGGTGACTTCACGTTCGAGTGCGGGCGCGCGGCGGTGCGGCGGCTGCTCGCCGACGGCGTACCCTTCGACGCCGTCTTCGCCCACAACGACCTGTCGGCCGCCGGCGCGCTGCAGGCGCTGCGCGACGCCGGGCGGCGCGTCCCGCAGGATGTCGCGGTGGTCGGCTTCGACGACCTGCCGCTGGCCGGGCACACCCACCCGCCGCTGAGCTCCGTGCGCCAACCGCTGCGGGAGATGGGTACGGCCGCCGCCCGGCTGCTCATCGCCCACCTCGCCGGCACCCCGCTGCCGGAGGGCCCGACCGTCATCCCCACCGGCTTCACCACCCGCGACTCGACCGGCGTCACCTGACCCACCCCGCCGTACCCGGCGACCACGCCGGCGGGCCCGCCCGCCGGTGGCTCCACCGCACACCCTCCATCCACCACATCCCGCCCGAGGAATGCGGGACCACCGAGGGAGACCTCCATGAGAAGACGGCAACTCCTCGCCCTCGCGCTGGCCGGCGCGATGGTCACCACCGCCGCCGCGTGCGGCGACAGCCCGAACGCGAACAAGAAGAGCGGCCAGGCCGCGACGGTGCTGAGCGTCGGCATGCCCAACGGCCCGCAGGCCGAGAACAACAACCCGTTCCTCACCACCTCGGCCGCCGCCTCGCTTGGTTACCGGTGGCAGATCTACGAGCCGCTGATGATGTGGAACCCGGTGAAGCCGGCCGAGCCGTTCAAGCCGTGGCTGGCCACCAAGGCCGAGTGGTCGTCGGACTACAAGTCGGTGAAGGTGACCATCCGCGAGAACGCGACCTGGTCGGACGGGCAGAAGGTCACCGCCGAGGACGTCGCGTTCACCTACAACCTGGTGAAGAAGTTCCCCGCCATCAACGACCAGGGCGTGCCGTACACCGACGCCGTCGCCAGCGGCAACGAGGTCACCATCTCGATGGCCAGCCCCCAGTTCGTCAACCAGCAGAAGGTGCTGTGGCGGGTCCCGATCGTGCCCAAGCACCTGTGGGAGAAGATCGCCGACCCGGCCAGCGACCCGGTGAAGCAGCCGGTCGGCAGCGGCCCGTACACGCTCAAGTCGTTCACCCCGGCGAGCATGACGCTGGCGGTACGCGAGAGCGGCTACTGGCAGGACCTGCCGAAGGTGAAGGAGCTGCGGTACACCTCGTACACCGACAACAGCGCGCAGACCACCGCGCTGGCCAACGGCGAGGCGGAGTGGAGCTTCGTCTTCATCCCGAACTACCAGACCGTGTTCGTGGCCAAGGACCAGAAGAACCACAAGATGTGGGCGCCCCCGGTGCTCGGCATCCACGGTCTCTACCTGAACACCACGAAGAAGCCGTTCGACGACCCGACGCTGCGCAAGGCCATGAACATGGTGATCGACCGGGCGGACATCTTCACCACCGCCGAGGCCGGCTACTTCCACCCCGAGGTCAAGAGCGTGACCGGCCTGCCCAGCCCGGCCGGTGACTCGTTCATCGCGCCCGAGTACAAGGGCCAGGAGCACAAGGTCGACGTCGAGGGCGCCAAGGCGCTGCTCACCGGCGCCGGCTACAAGCTGGACGGCAACACGCTGAAGGACCGCAGCGGCAAGGCCGTCACGATCCGGCTGACCGACCCGGCCGGCTGGTCGGACTACCAGACCAGCCTGGAGATCGTGAAGGGCAACCTGGCGAAGATCGGCATCGCGGCGACCATCGACAAGGCCAACCAGGACGCCTGGTTCCGCAACGTCGAGCAGGGCAACTTCGAGGCCACGTTCCGGTGGACCGAGAGCGGCGCCACGCCGTACGACATCTACCGGACCATCATGGACGGCCGTGTGCTCAAGCCGATCGGCACCGCCTCCCCGGCGGGCAACTTCGGCCGGTTCGACAGCAAGGAGGCCACCGACGCGCTGGTGTCGTACGCCAACGCCACCGACGACGCCACCCGCGCCACCGCGCTGGCCACGCTGCAGAAGATCTTCGTCGAGCAGATGCCGATGATCCCGGTCGGCGCGGACAACATCGGTGGCGCGTACAGCACGAAGAACTGGGTCGGCTGGCCGGACGACTCGAACCCGTACGGCGCTCTCCAGCCCACCCAGCCCAACGCGGTGGACGTGGTGCTGCACCTCAAGCCGGCCAACGGCTGACCCGGCGCCGCCGGCCCGGCCACGATCGCCCGGCCGGGCCGGCGGCGCCCGCCCCTCGCTACCGGCAACCCCAGACAGGAATTCGGCATGACGTTGACCGAGAGCGCACCGGCGCCGGCCGACGAGGTGGTGCTGGAGGCCGTCGGCCTGACCAAGCACTTCCCCGTCCGCCGGCGGCTGCGTGACCTTCTCTCCCGGACCCCGGCGGTGGTGCACGCCGTCGACGACGTATCGATCGAGTTGCGCCGTGGCCGGGTGACCGCGCTGGTCGGCGAGTCCGGCTCCGGCAAGTCCACAGTCGCCCGGCTGCTGGCCCAGCTCTACCCGCGCACCGGCGGCGACATCCGGCTGCACGGCCGCTCGACCCGGGTACGCGGCGGACGCCGGTTCCGGGCGTACGTGCGGCGGGTGCAGTTGATCCTGCAGGACCCGTTCGCCTCGCTGAACCCGGTGCACACGGTCCGCTACCACCTGACCCGGTCGCTGCGCATCCACGGCAACGCCGGGACCGGGCCGGACGGGCTGGACAAGGCGCTGGCCGACCTGCTGACCCGGGTCAGCCTGACCCCGCCGGAGCGCTACCTCGACGCGTTCCCGCACGAGCTGTCCGGCGGGCAGCGCCAGCGCGTCGCGATCGCGCGGGCGCTCGGCGCGGACCCGGAGGTGCTGCTCGCCGACGAGCCGGTGTCGATGCTGGACGTGTCGATCCGCCTGGGCGTGCTCAACCTGCTGCAGGACCTCAAGGACCGGCTCGACCTGGCGATCCTCTACATCACCCACGACATCGCCTCGGCCCGCTACTTCGCCGACGAGACGATCGTCATGTACGCCGGGCGGATGGTCGAGGGCGGCGACAGCGAGACGGTCACCCAGCGGCCGGCGCACCCGTACACCCGGTTGCTGATCGAATCGGCGCCGGACCCGGAGCGGATCACCGGCGCGGGCGGCGACGGCGCGGCGGCGGGCGAGCGCGGCCACGGCGAGCCGCCGAGCCTGATCCGCCCGCCGGCCGGCTGCCGGTTCCACCCGCGCTGCCCGGCGGCCATGCCGCGCTGCGCCACCGACCTGCCGCCGCCGATCCCGGTCGACGACGCGCCCGGGCACTGGGCCGCGTGCTGGCTGTTCGACGCCGAGACCGTCACGGCGGAGAAGGCGGAGAACGCGGAGCAGGCCGGAACGGAGACGGCCCGGTGAGGTTCCTGCTGCAACGGGTGGCCTTCTACCTGTTCACCGCCTGGGCGGCGATCACGCTGAACTTCTTCATCCCGCGGATGGTGCCGGGCGACCCGGTCCAGTCACTGATCTCCCGCAACCAGGGCCGGATCAGCGCCGACGCGATCGCGTCGCTGCGGGTGCTGTTCGGGCTGGACTCCGACCGCTCGCTGTGGGAGCAGTACGTCGCCTACTGGGGACAGCTGCTGCGCGGCGACCTGGGACTGTCGTTCACGTTCTTCCCCGCGCCGGTGTCGGAGGTGATCGGCAGCAGCCTGCCGTGGACGGTGGGCCTGGTCGGCGTCGCCACGATCGTCAGCTTCCTGCTCGGCACCGCGCTCGGCGTCGGCGCGGGCTGGCGGCGCGGCTCCTGGATCGACGGACTGCTGCCGGCCACCACGTTCCTGTCCTCGATCCCGTACTTCTGGCTGGGCCTGGTCGCGATCGCGTTGTTCGCCGGGCCCGGCAGCTTCTTCCCGTCCTCCGGCGGCTACGAGCCGGGCCTGGTGCCGGCGTTCGACGCGTACTTCATCCCGAGCGCGATCCAGCACAGCATCCTGCCCGCGGCGACCATCCTGGTGTCGTCGATGAGCGGCTGGATCCTCAGCATGCGCAACATGATGGTGACTGTCGCCAGCGAGGACTACATCACCGTGGCGCACGCCAAGGGGCTCTCCGAGCGCCGGGTGGCGCTCAGCTACGCCGCGCGCAACGCGCTGCTGCCGAACGTGTCCGGGTTCGCGTTGTCGCTCGGTTTCATCGTCGGCGGCACGCTGCTCGTGGAGATCGTCTTCTCGTACCCGGGTCTGGGGTTCCAGCTCTTCCAGGCCGTCGGGTCGAAGGACTACCCGCTCATGCAGGGCATCTTCCTGATCATCACGATCTCGGTGCTGGTGGCGAACCTGCTCGCCGACGTGGCGTACCTGCTCCTCGATCCGCGGACCCGAAAGAGCTGAGCGATGACACTCTCCCCGTCCAGCATCGAGCAGGTCATCCCCGGCCAGGGCGCGATGGCGCAGCCCTCGGCCCGGGCCCGCCGCCGCCGGTTCCGCTTCGTCGCCAACGGCAAGGCCGCGACCGGCCTGGCCGTCCTCGGGGTGTACGTGCTCCTGGCGGTGATCGGACCGTGGATCGCGCCGTACGACCCGGACGCGCGCAGCGCCGACGTGCTCCAGGCACCCTCGGCCCGGCACTGGTTCGGCACCACCCACCTCGGGCAGGACATCTTCAGCCAGATTCTGGTCGGCGCGCGCAGCGTGATGGTGGTGGGCCTGACCGCCGGCGTGCTCGCCACGATCCTGTCCATCCTGATCGGCGTGACCGCCGGTTACCTGGGCGGCGCGGCCGACGAGGGCCTGTCGGCGGTGTCGAACGTGTTCCTGGTCATCCCGGCGCTGCCGCTGATCATCATCGTCACGTCCCTGGTCGACCAGGCCAGCGACACGCTCGTGGCGCTCATCATCGGCCTCACGTCGTGGGCCTGGGGCGCACGGGTGTTGCGCGCCCAGACGCTGTCGTTACGCCGCCGCGACTACGTCGAGGCGGCGCGGGCCACCGGCGAGCGGACCTGGCGGATCATCGGCTTCGAGATCCTGCCCAACCTGACCGCGATCATCGCCTCCGGCTTCGTCGGCACCGTCATCTTCGCGGTCATGTCGGAGATCACCCTGGCGTTCATCGGCGTCTCGTCGGTCTCGTCGTGGAACTGGGGCACGATCCTGTTCTGGGCGCAGGGACAGCAGGCCCTCGCGCAGGGCGCCTGGTGGTGGTTCGTACCGGCCGGGCTGGCCATCGCGCTGCTCGGCACCGCGCTCGCGCTGATCAACTTCGGCATCGACGAGTTCGTCAGCCCCCGGCTGCGCACCGGCGGCCGGACCCGGATCCGGACCGCCGACGGGCGCACCGTCGCGATGCGCGTCGGGTTCACCCCGGTGCTCGCGCCGAACACGGCGCCGGTCCCGATGCAGCGGCCGGCGGACCCCACCCGAGAGGACGCGACCTCATGAGCGACCAGGTGCTCCAGATCCGCGGGCTGTGCGTCGACTACGGCGTCGGCGCGGACGCGGTCCGCGCGGTCCGCGACGTCGACCTGACACTGCACCGCGGCGAGGTGCTCGGGCTGGCCGGGGAGAGCGGCAGCGGCAAGTCCACCCTGGCCTACGGGCTGACCCGGCTGCTGCCCCCGCCCGGCGTGGTCAGCGGCGGCCAGGTCATCTACCACCCGGCCGACGGCCCGCCGGTCGACGTGCTCACGCTCAGCCCGGCGAAGCTGCGCGAGTTCCGCTGGGCGGAGACGTCGATCGTGTTCCAGGGCGCGATGAACTCGCTGAACCCGGTGCACAAGGTCTCCACCCAGCTGCTCGACGTGATCCGGGCACACGAGCCGAAGAGCACGGCGGCGAGCCGGCTGGCCCGGGCGAAGGAGCTGCTGCGCCTGGTCGGCATCTCCGCGGACCGGCTGGACAGCTACCCGCACCAGCTCTCCGGCGGCATGCGGCAACGCGTCATGATCGCCATGGCGCTGGCGCTGGAGCCGCAGGTGGTCATCATGGACGAGCCGACCACCGCGCTGGACGTGGTGATGCAACGGCAGATCCTCGGCCAGCTCGCCGAGCTGCGCGAACGCCTCGGCTTCGCGGTGCTGTTCATCACCCACGACCTGTCGCTGCTGGTCGAGTTCTCCGACCGGATCGCGATCATGTACGGCGGCCGGATCGTCGAGGAGGCGCCCGCCGCCCGGCTGTACGCCGAGCCGCTGCACCCGTACACCGAGGGGTTGCTGCACTCGTTCCCGGCGCTGCACGGTCCGCGCCGGGAGCTGACCGGCATCCCCGGCTCCCCGCCGGACCTGCGCGCCATGCCGTCCGGCTGCGCGTTCCACCCCCGCTGCCCGAAGGCGTTCGACGGGTGCGACGAGCAGGTGCCGGTGCTCGGCGCGCCGTACGTCGACGACCCGGCGCGGGCCGTCGCGTGCCGGCTGCACCCGGCCGTCGCGCCCCTGTCCCGCTGACCCGCCCGACACCACCACCCGCTACCCGCGAGGAGAGCCATGGACACCGACCTCACCCGCCCGTCGTCAGTCGCCGGCGCGGACCCGATCGACACGCTGCCGCCGACCTTCCGGTGGGGGGTGGCGACGTCGTCATACCAGATCGAGGGCGCGGTGGCCTCCGACGGCCGCACGCCGTCCATCTGGGACACGTTCTGCCGGGTGCCGGGCGCGGTGGCGAACGGCGATCACGGCGACGTGGCGTGCGACCACTACCACCGGATGCCGCAGGACGTCGCGCTCATCGCCGACCTGGGGCTGGACACGTACCGGTTCTCGGTGGCCTGGCCGCGGGTGCAGCCGGGCGGACGCGGCCCGGCGAACGTGGCCGGGCTGGCCTTCTACGACCGGCTGGTGGACGAGCTGCTCGGCCGAGACGTCGAGCCGTGGGTGACGCTGTACCACTGGGACCTGCCGCAGGAGCTGGAGGACGCGGGCGGCTGGCCGAACCGGGACACCGCGTACCGGTTCGCCGACTACGCCGAGCTGGTCTTCGCCGCGCTCGGCGACCGGGTCCGCACCTGGACCACGCTCAACGAGCCGTGGTGCTCGGCGATGCTCGGGTACGCCTACGGCGACCACGCGCCGGGCCGGCGGAACCTTGGTGACGGCATCGCCGCGGCGCACCACCTGCTGCTCGGGCACGGGCTGGCGACGCGGCGGCTGCGCGAGGCGGCCACGGTGCCGATCGAGCTGGGCCTCACGCTGAACCTGGCCACCGCCGACCCGGCGACCGACAGCGCCGCCGACCGGGACGCGGCGCGGGCCGCCGACGGGCTGGGCAACCGGCTCTACCTGGACCCGGTGCTGCGCGGGGAGTACCCGCAGGACGTGATCGCGGACCTGGCCGCCGAGGGCGTGCGGATTCCGGTGGAGGACGGCGACCTGGACGTCATCGCCACCCCGATCGACGTGCTCGGCGTGAACTTCTACTTCGGGCAGCTGCACTCCGGCGTGGACGAGCAGGGCCGCGACCGCGACGACGACGGCAAGCCGGTACGCCGGGTGGTCCGGCGTGACCTGCCGCGTACCGCGATGGACTGGGAGATCGTGCCGGAGTCCTTCACCGACCTGCTGGTGCGGCTGCACCGCGACTACCCGGGCACGCCGATGGTGATCACCGAGAACGGCGCGGCGTTCGACGACGAGCCGGACGCAGACGGGTTCGTCGCCGACGACGACCGGGTCGGCTACCTCGCCGAGCACCTGCGGGCGGTGGCCCGGGCCCGGGCGGCCGGGGCCGACGTGCGCGGCTACTTCGCCTGGTCGCTGCTGGACAACTTCGAGTGGGCGTACGGCTACGACAAGCGGTTCGGCATCGTCCGGGTCGACTACGACACGCAGCGCCGCATCCCCAAGCGCAGCGCGCTGTGGTACCGGGACACCGTGCGGCGGGTACGCGGCCGGCGCTGACGCCGGCGTGGGGGCCGGGCCGGTCAGTGACGGCGGGCCGGCCCCCACGCCGGGGACGGGCGGGCGGCCGGGTCGCGGGGCACGCCGCCGTCGCGCAGCAGCCGGGTCATCGGCAGGGTGGCCGCGCCCATCGCGACCGCGTCCGGTCCGAGCCGGCACAGCTCGATCGAGGTCTGCGCGTACGGCTGGCGCAGCGCGTGCCGCGCGGTGGCCTCGCGGATCGCGGGCAGGTGCCGCTCGCCCAGGGCCAGCCCGGCCCAGCCGCCGAGCACCACCCGCTCCGGGTTGAACAGGTTCACCAGGTTCGCCACCCCGGCGCCCAGGTAGCCGACCGTCTCGTCGATCACCTTCGCGGCGGTGCCGCTGGTTGACCGGAGCAGCTCACCGAAGGCGGTCTCCTCGTCCGCGCCCGGCGCCGGGCGGCCCCGGTTGGCCTGGCGGAACCGGTCCAGCACCGCCTCCGCGCCGACGTACGCCTCCAGGCAGCCGAGGTTGCCGCAGCGGCAGCGGCGGCCCCCGTACACGATGGTGGTGTGGCCCCACTCCCCGGCGCTGCTGTGCGCGCCGCGGTAGCCGACGCCGTCGGCGACCACGCTCGCGCCGACGCCGGAGCCGACCAGCGCGACCACCGCGTGCCGGACGCCGCGGCCGGCGCCGAACCACATCTCGGCCTGGCCGAGCGTCTTCGCGCCGTTGTCCACGTGCACCGGCACGTCGGCGCGCAGCATCGCGCCGAGCGGGACACCGTCCCAGCCGAGTGTCTGGGCGTGCACCACGGCGTCGGCGGTGCGCTCGACCGTGCCGGCGACGGCGACGCCGAAGCCGAGCACCGCGGCCGGGTCGACGCCCGCCTGTTCGGTCACCGCGGCGAGGCCGTGCCGCAGGTGGGCGGCGACCCGCTCGGGGTCGGGCCCGGTCGCGGCGATCGGGTACTCGGCCTTGGCCAGCGCGGTCATGCTCAGGTCGAACAGCTCGACCTGGACGCGGGTTTCGCCGACGTCGGCGCCGACCAGGTAGCCGTAGCCGGGGGCGACGCGCAGCAGCACGCGGGGACGGCCGCCGTCGGACTCGACCGAGCCGGCCTCCTCGACCAGGCCCTCGTTGATCATTTCGCCGACCAGGTTGCTGACGCTGGCCAGGCTGAGCGCTGTGGACTGGCCCAGCTCGTGCCGGCTGAGCGGGCCGTCCAGCCAGATCCGGGTCAGCAGCACCGACCGGTTGGCCCGGCGCATGTCGCGCACCGTGGTGCGTCTGGCGTCCACGTCCGCCGCCGTCCCTTCCCGGCCGCCCACGGCGACCTGCGTTCATCTGCGTTCACGCCGTGAACCAAGCGGTGACAGCGTACTGCGCATTTACACTTAACAAAGTTAACTGATAACCTCCGGCGCATCGATGAGGAGGTATGTCAATGCGACTCGGACGCGGGATGACCGCACTGCTCGGTGGCGTCGCGCTGCTCGCCGCCACCGCCGCCGCCCTGCCCGCCACCGCCGCCACCACGACCGGCGCCGTCGGCGCGCTCGTCGCGTGTGACGCGCCGGCCTGGGCCGAGGGCGTCACCTGGACCGCCGGCAGCCGGGCGACCTACGGCGGCCGGCTGTACCAGGCGCTCGTCACACACACCCCGCCGGCCGGCGCGGGCTGGAACCCGGCCGCCGTACCGGCGCTCTGGACCGACCTCGGCGCCTGCACCGGCGGCACGCCGTCGCCGAGCCCCACCACCCGCCCGCCGTCGCCTTCCCCTTCCGCCTCCACCTCCCCTTCCCCGACCCGGACGCCTACCCCCACGCCCACGGTGTCGTCCAGCCCGACCACCCCGGGCGGGGACACCTGCGCGCTGCGGTCCCGGCCGTCCGGGAAGGTGCTGCAGGGCTACTGGGAGAACTGGGACGGCGCCGCCAACGGCGTACACCCCGGCCTCGGCTGGATCCCGATCACCGACTCCCGGATCACCGGCCACGGCTACAACGTGGTGACCGCCGCGTTCCCGGTCATCCGCGCCGACGGCACCGTGCTCTGGGAGGACGGCATGGACGCCGGCGTCAAGGTGCCCACCCCCGCCCAGGTGTGCCAGGCCAAGGCCGCCGGACTCACCGTGCTGCTGTCCATCGGCGGCGCCACCGCCGGCATCGACCTCAGCTCCAGCGCCGTCGCCGATCGGTTCGTCGCCACCGTCGTGCCGATCCTCAAGCGGCACAACTTCGACGGCATCGACATCGACATCGAGACCGGCCTCACCGGCAGCGGGAACATCAACCAGCTCTCCCCCTCGCAGGCCAACCTGATCCGGATCATCGACGGGGTGCTGGCCCAGATGCCCGCCGGGTTCGGGCTCACCATGGCGCCGGAGACCGCGTACGTCACCGGCGGCAGCGTCACCTACGGCTCGATCTGGGGCGCGTACCTGCCGGTCATCAAGAAGTACGCCGACAACGGGCGGCTCTGGTGGCTCAACATGCAGTATTACAACGGCTCGATGTACGGCTGCGCCGGTGACTCGTACCCGGCCGGCACCGTCGCCGGTTTCGTCGCGCAGACCAACTGCCTCGACGCCGGCCTGGTCATCCAGGGCACCACCGTCCGCGTACCGCTGGACCGGCAGGTCCCCGGGCTGCCCGCTCAGGTCGGCGCCGGCGGCGGGTACATGAGCCCGGCGCTGGTGGCCCAGGCGTGGAACACCTACCAGGGCCGGCTGAAGGGCCTGATGACCTGGTCGGTGAACTGGGACGGATCGAAGGGCTGGACGTTCGGCGACAACGTCCGCTCCCTGCAGGGCCGCTGACCCGGCAGGGCTCCGCGTTCCACCCCCGGCGCGGAGCCCTGCCGCTGGCGCGGGTTGCGAGACCCTGCGAGGCTGGCGCTCGTGTATGACTACGACCTGCTGGTGCTGGGCTCCGGACCGAGTGGACAGAAGGCGGCGATCGCCGCTGCCAAACTGGGCCGCCGCGTCGCCATCGTCGATCGCCGCGACATGCTCGGCGGAGTGTGCATCAACACCGGCACCGTGCCCTCGAAGACGCTGCGCGAGGCGGTCCTCTACCTGACCGGGCTGAGCCAGCGCGACCTCTACGGCAGCAGCTACCGGGTCAAGGAGGACATCACCGTCGCCGACCTGGCCGCCCGCACCCAGCACGTGATCACCCGCCAGACCGACGTGATCCGCGACCAGCTGGCCCGCAACAAGGTCGCGCTGATCACCGGCACCGGCCGGTTCGCCGACGCCCACTCCGTCTGGGTGGACGCCGGCTCCGGCCGGGAGACCCGGATCAGCTTCGACAAGGCGGTCGTCGCCGCCGGCACCCGCCCGGCCCGACCGGACAGCGTCGACTTCGACGACCGGACCATCGTCGACTCCGACGGCGTGATCAACCTGCAGGCCGTCCCGCGAAGCATGGTCGTGGTCGGCGCCGGGGTGATCGGGATGGAGTACGCCTCGCTGTTCGCCGCGCTCGGCACCAAGGTGACGGTGGTCGAGCGCCGCCCCCGGATGCTCGACTTCTGCGACGAGGAGATCGTCGAGTCGCTGAAGTACCACCTGCGGGACCTGTCGGTGACCTTCCGCTTCGGCGAGGAGGTGGCCGCCGTCGAGAAGCACCGCACCGCAGCGCTCTGCGTCCTGCGCAGCGGCAAGAAGATCGTCGCGGACACGGTGATGTACTCGGCCGGGCGGCAGGGACAGACCGACGACCTCGCGCTGGACGCGGCCGGGCTCACCGCCGACCATCGCGGCCGGATCGCGGTCGACGCGAACTACCGCACCGCCGTCGACAACATCTACGCGGTCGGCGACGTGATCGGCTTCCCCGCGCTGGCGTCCACGTCGATGGAGCAGGGCCGGCTGGCCGCCCAGCACGCCTGCGGCGAACCGGCCCGCGGGATGTCCGACCTGCAGCCGATCGGCATCTACACCATCCCGGAGATCAGCTTCGTCGGGAAGACCGAGGAGGAGCTGACCGAGGCGTCCACTCCGTTCGAGGTGGGCATCGCCCGCTACCGGGAACTGGCCCGGGGGCAGATCGTCGGCGACTCGTACGGGATGCTGAAACTGCTCGTCTCACCCGAGGACGGACGGCTGCTCGGGGTGCACGTGTTCGGCACCGGCGCCACCGAGATCGTCCACATCGGGCAGGCCGTGATGGGCTGCGGCGGCACCGTCGACTACCTGCTCGACGCGGTGTTCAACTACCCGACCCTCGCCGAGGCGTACAAGGTGGCCGCCCTGGACGCCGCCAACAAGATCCGCAACATAACCCGGATCAACGACTGACCCCTGCTGCCCCGCCCTCCACCCCGTTGATCTTGCACTTGCTGCCCCGGGAGCGCCCGTTATGACCGCTGTGCCCGGGCCGCAAGTGCAAGATCGACGAGGAAGGGAGGGGCGCGGGAGGGGTCAGCGGCCTGCGGCGTAGCCCTGGGCACCTCGGGGGTTCGCCGCCGCGGACAGGACTCCGGTGCGGGGGGCGCGGGTGACCGCGCACATGCGGCCCAGGCTCCACGGGTCGGACAGGCGGACGGTGTGGCCCCTCGCGCGCAGGCCGGCCAGCACCTCCGCGTCGATCCGGTCCTCCAGCACCAGCACGCCGGGCTCGACGCCGCGCGGGTAGAACGACGCCGGAAAACTCGTGGTGTGCCACGTGGGGGCGTCGATCGCCTCCTGCAGGTCCTGCCCGCCGGCCAGGTGCCGCAGCAGGAACAGCAGCTGCCACTGGTCCTGCTGGTCGCCACCGGGCGTCCCGCAGGCCATCACCGGCTCGCCGTCGCGCAGCACGAGCGTCGGGCTGAGCGTGGTACGCGGACGCCGCCCCGGCCGCAGCGTCGAGGCGAGCCCCTCCTCCAGCCAGCACATCTGCAACCGGCTGCCCAGCGGGAAACCCAGCTCCGGAATGGTGGGTGAACTCTGCAGCCAGCCGCCGCTGGGCGTGGCGGAGATGATGTTTCCCCACCGGTCCACCACGTCGACGTGGCAGGTGTCGCCGCGGGTCACGCCGTCGGCGCGTACCGTCGGTTCGCCGGTGCTCGGGTCCTGCGGGACGGCCCGCCGGTCCGCGTCGGCCCGCAGGTGCGACGGCAGCCGGGGCGGGCTGCCCGCCGGGCTGCCGGGACGCAGCGACGTGTCGGCGCGGTCGCCGATCAGCGCGGCCCGCGAACGGGCGTAGCCGGCCGACAGCAGCGCGGAACCCGGCACGTCGGTGTCGCCGTACCACGCCTCCCGGTCGGCGAAGGCGAGCTTCAGCGCCTCGGCCTGCGCGTGGATGCCGTCCAAGCTGGACGGATCGTAGACCGCCGGGTCGTCGAGCGCGTCCAGGACGGCCAGGGTCTGCAGCAGCACCGGGCCCTGCCCCCAGAAGCCGGTCTTGGCGATCGTGTGCCCGCGCCAGTCCAGCGTGACCGGCGCCTCCCAGGTGGCCGAGAACCCGGCCAGGTCGTCGCCGGTGACCAGCCCGGCGTGGGCGCGCCCGCTGGAGTCGCGGAACGGCAGCCGGCTGAAACGGTCGATCGCCTCGGCGACGAAACCCTCCCGCCAGGCGCGCCGGGCCGCCTCGATCTGCGCCTCCCGGTCCGCACCGGCGGCCCGTCCGGCGTGGACGAGGCGGCGCAGCGTGTCCGCGTACGCCGGGTTGGTGATCATCTCCCCCGGCGCGGGTGGGCGGCCGTCGCGCAGCCAGAGCCGCGCGGACGTCGGCCAGTGGTCGGTGAACAGCGACCGGACCCGCGCGACTGTCTGCCCGGCGGCGCCGACCAGCGGGTGGCCGGCGGCGGCGTAGCCGATCGCCGGTTCCAGCACCTCGGCGAGCGTGCGGGTGCCGTGGTCGCGCAGCAACAGCAGCCACGCGTCGACAGCGCCGGGCACCACGGCGGCGAGCGGGCCGGCGCCGGGCACGAGGTCCAGGCCCAGCGACCGGAAGTGCGCGACGGTGGCGGCGGCCGGGGCCGGACCTTGGCCGCACAGCACCCGCGGCGCCGGGTCGGCGGCGGTGGCGAGGATCGCCGGCACCTCGCCGGCCGGGCCGTTGAGGTGCGGCTCCACGACGTGCAGCACGAACCCGGCCGCGACGGCGGCGTCGAACGCGTTGCCGCCGCGCTCCAGCACGCCCATCGCGGACTGGCTGGCCAGCCAGTGCGTGGACGAGACCATGCCGAACGTGCCGCGCAACGTCGGCCGGGTGGTGAACGTCATCGGCGGTGAGCCTACGCCGTGCCGGCGACGTCGGCGCGGTCCGTCGCGCCGCCCTCCTCCCCCGGGCTGCCGTCGCGCTCGCCGTCTAGCGGGAACAGGCACGCGGCCTCGTGGCCCGGACCCACCTCGGCCAACGCCGGATCGGTCTCGGCGCACGCGGGGCGGGCCTGGGGGCATCGGGTACGGAAGCGGCAGCCGCTCGGCGGGTCCACCGGGCTGGGGATGTCGCCGGTGAGCACGATGCGGCGGCGCTGCCGCTCGACCCGGGGATCGGCCACCGGCACCGCCGACAGCAGCGCCGCCGTGTAGGGGTGCGCCGGGCGTCGGTAGATCCGCTCCGGTGGGCCGGTCTCCACGATGCGGCCCAGGTACATGACCGCGATCCGGTCGCTCATGTGCTCCACGGCGGCCAGGTCGTGCGCGATGAACAGGTAGGTCAGCCCGAGGTCGCGTTGCAGGCGCCGCAGCAGGTTCATAATCTGCGCCTGGACGCTCAGGTCCAGCGAGGCGATCGGCTCGTCCAGGACGATCAGATCCGGCTCGCCGGCCAGCGCCCGGGCCACGCCGACGCGCTGGCGCTGGCCGCCGGACAGCTCGTGCGGATGCCGGCCGGCCGTGTCGGCGCGCAGGCCGACCAGGTCCAGCAGTTCGGCCACCCGCTCCCGCCGGGCGGTGCGGGACGCGGCGAGCCGGTGCACGACAAGAGGTTCGGCGATGCTGTCGCCGACGGTGCGGCGCGGGTCCAGCGACGCCTGCGGGTCCTGGAACACCATCGCCACGTGGCGGCGCGTCGCGCGCAGGCGGCGCCGGGACCAGCGGGTCACGTCCGCGCCCGCCACCCGGACCCGCCCGGCACTCGGGTCGACCAGCCGCAGCAGCGCCAGCCCGGCGGTGGACTTGCCGCTGCCCGACTCGCCGACCAGCCCGAGCGTCTCGCCCCGGTGCACGGCGAGCGTGACGCCGTCCACGGCGCGGACCGTTCCGGCCGGGGTCGGGAAGTGCACGGCGAGGTCGTCCAGCTCGGCGATCACGTCGGGGGTGTCGTCGCTCATCCGGCCTCTCCACTGTAGAAGGTGCGGACCGTGTGCCCGTCGCCGACCGGGGTCAGCGGCGGCAGCTCGTGCTCGCAGCGCGGGTCCGCGCGGACCGGGCAGCGCGGCCAGAACGCGCAGCCGGGCGGCAGGTCCAGCGGGCTCGGCGGCGCGCCGGGGATGGCGACCAGGTCCTCGCCGCGCCGGGACGGGTCGGGCCGGGCCGCCAGCAGCGCCCGGGTGTACGGGTGGGTGGGCGTGTCGAACACCGCGTCGACAGGGCCCTGCTCGACGATCCGCCCCCCGTACATGACCGCGACGGTGTCGGCGATGCCGGCGACCACGCCCAGGTCGTGGGTGACCCAGACGACAGCGGTGCCCAGCCGCGCCTGCAGGTCGGCGACCAGCTCGATGATCTGCGCCTGCGTGGTGACGTCCAGCGCGGTGGTCGGCTCGTCGGCGATCAGCAGGTCCGGCTCGCACGCCAGCGCCATCGCGATGGCGACGCGCTGGCGCATGCCGCCGGAGAACTGGTGCGGGTACGCGTCGACGCGCCGCGCGGCCGACGGGATGCCGACCAGCTCCAGCAGCTCCACCGCCCGGTCGCGGGCGGCGCGGCGGGTCAGCCCGAGGTGTTCCTCGGCCGCCTCGGTGACCTGCCGGCCCACCGGCAGCACCGGGTTGAGCGAGGTCATCGGGTCCTGGAAGACGAACCCGACGTGCCGGCCGCGCAGCCTGCGGCGGCGGTCGTCGGGCAGCGCGGTCAGCTCGTGGTCGAGCAGCCGCACCCGGCCGGTGACCGTCGCGGCGCGCGGGGCCAGGCCGGTGGCCGCGAGCAGGGTCATGCTCTTGCCGCTGCCGGACTCGCCGACCAGCGCGAACGTCTCCCCCTGCCGTACCTGCCAGGACACGCCGGCCACGGCGCGGGCCGGGCCACGGCGGGTGCCGATGGTGACGGTGAGGTCGTCCACGGACAGCACCGTCGAGTCGGTCCTGGGCCGCTGGCGCTGGCTCGGCATGCGTTCGGTGCGCTCGCTCATGGGGTGCTCCGGCGGGCCTCGGCGAGGGTGAGCTGGCGCGGGTCGAGCACGTCCCGCAGCGCGTCGCCGACCAGGTTGAACGCCAGCACGGTGAGGAAGATCGCCGCGCCCGGGAACACGCCCAGCCACCAGGCGTCGGTGACGAAGCCGCGCCCGTCGAACAGCATCCGGCCCCAGGCCGGCGCGGGCGGCTGGATACCGAGGCCGAGGAAGGACAACGCGGCCTCGGAGAGGATCGCGAACGCCAGCGACAGCGACGTCTGCACGATCAGCGGCGCGGCGATGTTCGGCAACACGTGGCGGCGCATGATGCGCAGGTCGGACGCGCCGATGGACACGGCGGCCCGGACGAACACCTGCTCGCGTACGGACAGCACGCCGGCGCGGGTGATCCGGGCGAAGATGGGCGTGTAGACCACGCCGATGGCGACCATGGCGGTGAGCAGGCCGGGGCCGAGCACCGCCACGATGGCCACCGCCAGCAGCAGCACCGGGAACGCGAACAGCACGTCCATGCAGCGCATGAGGATGCTGTCCAGCCAGCCCCGGTAGTAGCCGGCAAGCAGCCCGAGCGTCACGCCCGCGACCAGCGCGATGCCGACGCTGACCGCGCCGACCTGCAGTGACACGCGGGCGGCGACGAGCACCCGGCTGAGCACGTCGCGGCCCAGCTCGTCGGTGCCGAACGGGTGCGCGCCGCTGGGCGGGCGCAGCATCTGTTCCACGTCGACGTCGTTGACGCCGGCCGGGGCCAGCCACGGGCCGGCCACGCCCACCACGACCAGCAGGACGAGCACGATGGTGCCGCCGACGGCGAGCGGGTCGCGGCGCAGCGCGTCCAGCACACGGCGCCCGGTGCTCTCGGTCGTGGCGCTCACTTGACCGTGATCCTCGGGTCGAGGCGGGCGTAGAGGATGTCCACCAGCAGGTTGACCAGCAGGAACAGGGCGGCCACCAGCAGCACCGCGCCCTGCAGGACGGGATAGTCGCGGGCCTGCACGGCGTCGAAGGTGAGCCGGCCGATGCCCGGCCAGGCGAACAGCACTTCGATGACGATGACGCCGCCGAGCAGGCTCGCCAGTTGCACGGCGACCACAGTCACCACCGGGATCAGCGCGTTGCGCAGCACGTGCCGCACGATCACCACCCGGTTGCGCAGCCCTTTCGCCTCGGCGGTGCGCACGTAGTCGGCGGAGAGCACCTCCAGCACCGAGGAGCGGATGAACCGGGTGAGGATGGAGGCGGTGACCAGGCCGACGGTGACCGCCGGCAGCGCCACGTGGGTGGCCCACCGGCCGGGGTCCTCGGTCAGCGCCACGTAACCCGACGGTGGCAGCCAGCCGAGCACCCCGGCGAACAGCAGGATGCCCATGATGCCCATCCAGAAGTCCGGAACCGAGACGCCGAACTGGCTGAACACGCGGGCGGCGTGGTCCACGGCGGAGCCGCTGCGTACCGCCGCGACGATGCCCAGCGGGAACGCCACCAGCAGCGCGAACAGCACCGCGGTGACGGCCAGGGACAGCGTGGCGGGCAGCCGTTCCAGCACGATCTGGCTCACCGGCTGGCCGGTGCGGAAGCTGACCCCCAGGTCACCGGTGAGCGCGTGCCCGAGGTAGCTGGCGTACTGCACCGGCAGCGGCTGGTCGAGGCCGGCCCGTTCCCGCAACGCGTCGTACGTCTCCTGGTCGAACCGGGTGCCGAGCGCCACCCGGACCGGGTCGCCCGGCACGAGTTGCAGCAGCAGGAACACCACAAGGGTCACGCCGACCAGCACGACCGCCGACTGGAGTGCCCGCCGCAGGACGAAGCGGGCCATCACTTGGCCAGGGAGACCGACCGGAACCGGATCGCCCGGTCGGTGCGCACCTCGTAGCCGGAGACCTTCTTCGACCAGCCCTGCACCACGTCCGGGTTGTAGAGGTAGAGGTAGCTGGCGTCGTCGACGATCTGCTTCGCCGCCTGCTCGTACGCCTGCTTGCGGGCGCCCTGGTCGGTCTGGGTGCGCGCGTCGTCCAGCAGCTTGTCCACCGCCGGGTTCTTGTACTTGTGGAAGTTGAACGTGCCGCCGCTGTGGTGCTGGGCGTAGTAGAACTCGTCCGGGTCGATGTTGCCGAGCCAGCCCAGCATGAACCCGTCGAAGTTGCCCTTGGCCTGCTCGTCGAGCCACTGGGCGAAGTCCAGCGTACGGATCTTCACGGTGATGCCGACGTCCTTGAGCTGCGCGGCGATGACCTGGGCGGCGCTGACCGTCTCCGGGTACTCGCTGGTGACCATCAGGTCCATGGTCAGGTTGCTCACGCCCGCCTGGCCGAGCATCTGCTTGGCCTTGCCCGGGTCGTGGCTGTAGGGCGCGTAGTCGTAGTAGAACGTGCTGTCCTTCGGGATGGCGGTCTGGTTGACGGTGGCCAGGCCGAACTTCGCCGCCTTGGTGATCGCCTCCCGGTCCAGGGCGTACCCGATGGCGCGCCGCACCTCGGGGTTGTCGAACGGCTTGCGGGCCTCGTTGAGCGCCACGTACCAGTAGTCGGTGGAGGCCGCCGACTTCACCACCGGGTCGTCGCCGTCCTGCAGCGACTTGACCTGCTGCGGTGGCAGGTTGTCGGTCCACTGCACCTGGCCGCTGCGCAGGTTCTGCAGCGCCACGGTGGGGTCCTTGACGAAGGTGAACGTGACGCCGTCGAGCTTCGGCTTCTCACCCCAGTAGGCGTCGTTGCGCACCAGCTTGATGCTGTCGCCGGAGGTGTAGCCGGCCACCGTGAACGGGCCGCTGCCCACCGGCGCGGTCTTCACCTTGCCGGACTCCACGTTGGACTTCTCCACGATCGCGACGCCCTTGAACCCACCGAGGTTGGCGAGCAGGTTCGGCGTGGGCGCGCTGAGCGTCACCACCACCGTCGCGGGGTCGGGCCCGGTGACCGACTTGACGGTGGCGAACTTGTACGCGTTGTTCAGCTTCTCCTTGATGATCCGCTCGAAGGAGTAGACGACGTCCTCGGAGGTCAGCGGCGACCCGTCGGAGAACTTCACGCCCTCGCGCAGCGTGAACGTCCAGGTGAGCTGGTCGTCGCTGGTGGTCCACTTGGTCGCCAGCGACGGCACCATCTTCAGGTCGGCGTCCGGCTCGACGAGCGTGTCGTAGACGTTCTCCAGCACCTGGAAGCTGTAGTAGGCCGAGGTCTTGTGCGGGTCGAGCTGGTCGGGTTCGCCGCCGATCGCGGCGTTGAGGATTCCGCCTTCGCCGCCGGCGTTCCCCCCGCCGCCGACGTCGACCGCCTCGCCGCCGGTGCATCCGGACAGGACGCCGACGGTGAGGATGAGTGCGGCGCCGAACGCGCCGAGCTTGTTCCTGGACACAGGCCCCCCTTGCCACTTCCCGGACAAAAGAAAGTTTCGGCGAGTCTTGTCTCCGAGCCGGATGATGTCAAACGAATCCAGCCAAAATGACTGGCCGATCGGTGTTGCCGGTGCGGAGTGAACGGTGGTTCAATCCGGGCCCCGACCCGATCCGCCACCGCGCTGGGAGTTGCCGCCGTGACCACACACGAGGTCGTCAACCAGGTCCCCCCGATGGTCGGCCACGACACCGCCGACGACCCGGCACTGCGCGACGGCGTGACCCGGGAGGGCGCCGAATGGGCGCTGCCCGGCCTGCACGAGCTGGGCCGTCTCGCCGGTGGTGAGGAGGCGGCCGAACACGGGCGGCTCGCCAACGAGCACCCGCCGGTGCTGCGCACCCACGACCGGTACGGCAACCGGATCGACGAGGTGGAGTTCCACCCGTCCTGGCACGAGCTGATGCGTACCGCTGTCGGGCACGGCCTGCACGCCGCGCCGTGGGCCGACGACCGACCCGGCGCGCACGTGGCCCGGGCGGCCGGCTTCTACCTGTGGCGGCCCGACGCCGGGCACGGCTGCCCGATCTCGATGACCTACGCGGCGGTGCCCGCGCTGCGGCACAGCCCGGAGCTGGCCGACCGCTACGAGCCGCTGCTCACCACCCGGGAGTACGACTTCGGGCTGCGCCCGCCGCAGACCAAGCGCGGGCTGCTCGCCGGCATGTCGATGACCGAGAAGCAGGGCGGCTCGGACGTGCGCGCCAACACCACCACGGCCCGGCCCGAGCCGGACGGCAGCTACCGGCTCGTCGGGCACAAGTGGTTCACCTCCGCGCCCATGTGCGACCTGTTCCTCACGCTCGCCCAGGCGCCCGGCGGCCTCACCTGCTTCCTGGTCCCTCGCGTGCTGCCCGACGGCGCCCGTAACCCGATGCGGCTGATGCGGCTCAAGGACAAGCTCGGCAACCGCTCCAACGCCTCCGCCGAGGTCGAGTACGAGCACGCGGTGGCGTGGCGCGTCGGCGACGAGGGCCGGGGCGTGCGCACCATCATCGACATGGTCAACCTGACCCGGCTCGACTGCGTGATCGGCGCGGCGGCCGGGATGCGTCACGGCGTGACCACCGCCGTGCACCACGCGACCCACCGGCGGGCGTTCGGCGACTACCTGGTCGACCAGCCGCTGATGCGCAACGTGCTGGCCGACCTGGCCGTGGAGTCCGAGGCCGCCACCGTGCTGATGGTCCGGCTGGCCGGCGCGACCGACCGGTCGGCGCGCGGCGACGACGGCGAGACCGCGTTCAAGCGCCTCGCCCTCGCAGTCGGCAAGTACTGGGTGTGCAAACGCTGGCCGGGGCACGCCGCCGAGGCGCTGGAGTGCCTGGGCGGCAACGGCTACGTCGAGGAGTCCGGCATGCCGCGGCTGTTCCGCGAGTCGCCGCTGAACTCGATCTGGGAGGGCTCCGGCAACGTCGCCGCGCTGGACGTGCTGCGCGCGCTCACCCGGGAACCGCAGGTCCTCGCCGCGTACGAGGCGGAGGTGGCCGCCGCGGCCGGCGCGGACGCGCGACTGGACGCCGCGGTGCGCCGGGTGCGCGACGAGCTGGCCGACCACACCGACCTGGAGCTGCGCGCCCGGCGCGTGGTGGAGCGGCTGGCGCTGGTGCTGCAGGGCGCGCTGCTGGTACGCCACGGCCACCCCGCGGTCGCCGACGCGTTCTGCGCGTCCCGGCTCGGCGGCGACCACGGCCAGGCGTACGGGACGCTACCCGGCGGACTGGACCTGTCCGCGATCATCGAGCGCGCCACCCCGAAGATCGGCTGAGCGGCGATGACGCGCCTGGTCTCGGCCCACCTGTATCCGGTCAAGTCCCTCGGCGGCGTCGACGTCGACCGGGCCGAGGTCCAGCCGTGGGGGTTGCGTCACGACCGCCGCTGGGTGGTGCTGCGCCCCGACGGCGGCAAAGTGGGCTCGACCGCCCTGCCGGCGCTGCTCGGCCTGACCGCCGCGCCCGGGCCCGGGTCGCTCACGCTCACCGCCCGCGACGGGTCGTCGCTGACAGTCGCCGAGCCGGTGGACGGGCCGCTCGTCCCGACCGACGTGTCCCGGCTGGACACGGTCCGGCTCGCCGCCGACGAGGCCCACGACTGGCTCTCCGCGCGACTGGGCCGGCCGGTGCGGCTGGCCTGGCTGGACGACCCGCGCCGCCGGCCGATGTCGGCCGAGCACGGCGGCCGGCCCGGCGACCCGCTCAACCTCTCCGACGCCGGACCGCTGCTGGTGGCCACGGCGCCGTCGCTGCGGCGGCTGCGGGACTGGATCGTCGAGGGCGCGCTGGAACGCGGCGAACCGGCCCCGGAGCCGCTGGCGATGGCCCGGTTCCGGCCCACTGTGGTGCTCGACGGGCCGTTCGAGCCGTTCGCCGAGGACGGCTGGACACGGGTGCGCATCGGCGCCGTCGACTTCCGGGTCTCCGAACGCTGCGACCGCTGCTCGGTGACGCTCATCGACCCGCAGACCCTCGCCAGCGGGAAGGAGCCCATCCGCACGCTGGCCCGGCACCGGCGCCACGACGGCAAGACCTGGTTCGGCGTCCGGCTGGTCCCGGAGACCACCGGCGAGATCCGCGTCGGCGATCCCGTCACCGTCTCCTGATCCGGCCGCTCAGCGGCCACGCCACTCGTCGGCCAGGATCGCGTGGACGAGCTGGTCTGCCCACCCGCCCCGGAACCGGTAGCTGCGCACGTGCCGCGCCTCCCGCCTCATCCCGAGCCGGGCCATCAGGCGCGCCGACGGCTCGTTGTCCGCGTGGCAGCGGGCCACCACCCGGTGCAGCCCGAACTCGCCGAAACCCCAGTCCAGCAGCGCCCCGGCCGCCTCCGTGGCCAGCCCCCGGCCGCCGTGGGCGGGGTGGAACACGTACCCCAGCTCGGCGGTGCGGTCCGCGGCGCTGCGCCACACCAGCTCGACCGCGCCGATCACCCGCCCGTCGCGCACCACGGCGAGCGTCAGGCAGTCGCCCTCCGCGCGCAGCGCGTCCTCGCCGGCCATCGCGGTCACCGACGCCAGGGACTCCGCCCGGGTACGCGGGGCGGCGCCCGCCATCCAGCGGACCACGTCCGGGCGGCGCTGCCAGGCGTGCACGTCGTCGAGGTCGTCGAGCATGACCGGGCGCAGCAGCAGCCGGGGCGTGCGCAGCGGGTACGCCGGGTGGGCCATCGGGCGATGGTAGGACGCGCCTAGGGTGAGCCGCATGGTCGTTTCCGCCGACGACGGCAACCCGCTCACCCAGCTCACACTCGACCAGCTCCGGGCACGCACCAGCGTGAAGTGGCGGCTGTACCCGCCGGACGTGCTGCCGCTGTGGGTCGCCGAGCAGGACGTGCCGCTGGCGCCGCCGGTGGCCGAGGCGCTGCGCCGCGCGGTCGACCTGGGCGACACCGGCTACGCGTACGGCACCGGGTACGCCGAGGCGGTCGGCGGGTTCGCCGCGCAGCGGTGGGGCTGGGCCGACTTCCCGGTCGGCCGGACCACGCTGGTGCCCGACGTCATGATGGGCACGGTCGAGGTGCTGCGCCTGGTCACCGGGCCGGGCGACGCGGTGGTGGTCACTCCCCCGGTCTACCCGCCGTTCTACGCGTTCGTCACGCACGCCGACCGGCAGGTGATCGAGGCGCCGCTCGGCGCGGACCTGCGGCTCGACCCGGCCGCGCTGGAGGAGGCGTTCCGGCGCGCTCGTGCGATCGGCGAGCGGCCGGCGTTCCTGCTCTGCAACCCGCACAACCCGACCGGCGTGGTGCACCGGCCCGACGAGCTGGCCACCGTCGCGGAGCTGGCCGCCCGGCACGGCGTCCGGGTGGTCTCCGACGAGATCCACTCGCCGCTGGCGCTACCAGGTGCGCGGTTCACCCCGTACCTGACGGTGCCGGGTGCCCAGAACGCGTTCGCGCTGCTGTCGGCGTCCAAGGCGTGGAACCTCGCCGGGCTCAAGGCGGCGCTCGCGGTCGCCGGGCCGGACGCCGCCGACGACCTGGCCCGGATGCCGGAGGAGGTGAGCCACGGCCCGAGCCACTTCGGCGTGCTCGCGCACACCGCCGCGTTCCGGGCCGGCGGGCCGTGGCTGGACCGGCTGCTCGACGGCCTGGACGCCAACCGGGCACTGCTCGGGTCGCTGCTGGCCGAGCACCTGCCGGCGGTGTCGTGGCGGCCGCCGGAGGGCACGTACCTGGCCTGGCTGGACTGCCGCGCCCTCGGCGTGCCCACGGAGGCGGGCGACGGCCCGGGGGTGGCCAGCGATCTGGACGGGCCGGCGCGGATGTTCCTCGACCGGGCCCGGGTGGCGCTCAGCTCCGGGCACGTCTTCGGCACCGGCGGCGCCGGATTCGTCCGGCTCAACTTCGCCACCTCCCCCGCCGTGCTCACCGAGGCGGTGACCCGGATGGGCCGGGCGGCGACCGGCTGACGGCCGGGCCGGCACCGGCGCCCCGCGGCGCCGGTGCCCCGGCCGGCTCAGGTGGTGGTCTGCCCGTCGATGCTCTCGCGCAGGATGTCCGCGTGCCCGGCGTGCTGGGTGGTCTCGGCGATGACGTGGATCAGCACCCGCCGGATGCTGCGGACCGAGCCGGGCTCGTTCCACGGCGCGTCCGGCACCGGCCAGGTCGCCGACAGGTCCTCGACGCCGGCGACGATCTCCTCGGTACGGGCGGCGATGCGGGCGTAGCGGTCCAGGATGGCCGGCAGCGTGTCCTCGGGCAGCATCTGGAAGTCCCGTCCCCGCTCGATCGCCCACTGCGGCAGCTCGCGGGCCTGCCCGGACATGAAGTCCTCCCAGGTGACGCCCTCCGGCATGGCGAAGGACATCGCCGACGGGCCCTCGACCACGAACCGCAACCACGCCTCCTCGGTGGACGCGACGTGCTTGATCAGGCCGCCCAGACAGAGCGCGCTGACCGTCGGCTTCTGCCCGGCCTGCTCGTCGGTCAGGCCGCGCACCGTGTTGGTCAGCATGTTCCGGGCTTCAGCCAGCTCGGCCAGCAGGTCGGCCCGCTCGGCGTCCAGGGTGGTGGGGGTCGTGGTGGTGCCGGTCATCGTCATCGGTTCCTTCCGGTCCTGATCGGGTACGGGCCCACACTCGCAGGCATAGCGGTCAGGATGTGTCCTCTTCTGCGGGCAGAATGCGTGTCGTGCCGACGACTTCCGCGCGACTGCTCTCCCTGCTGTCCCTGCTTCAGGCCCGCCGGGACTGGCCGGGCGCGCTGCTCGCCGAACGGTTACGGGTCAGCGCGCGTACCGTGCGCCGCGACGTCGACCGGCTCCGCGAGCTGGGCTATCCGATCGAGAGCACCAAGGGCCCGGAGGGCGGCTACCGTCTCGGCGCCGGCTCGGCGCTGCCGCCGCTGCTCTTCGACGACGAGCAGGCGGTCGCGCTGACCGTGGCGTTGCAGACCGCCGCCACCGGCGTGACCGGCATCGAGGAGGCCGCCGCGCGGGCGCTGACCACGGTCCGGCAGGTGATGCCGCCCCGGCTGCGCCACCGGGTCGACGCGCTGCGGGTGATCGCCGTGGAACGGGCCGGCACGCCCGCCGCGGCCCGCGTGGAGCCGGGACTGCTGATGACACTCAGCGCCGCCGTGCACGCCCGGGAGGAGCTGCGCTTCGACTACGACTCGGTGTCGGCGTCCGCTCCCGACGCGCCGCCGCGCCGCGCGCAGCCCCACCACCTGGTCACCTGGGGCGGGCGCTGGTATCTCGTGGCCTGGGACCTGGACCGCGACGACTGGCGCACGTTCCGGGTCGACCGGATCAGCCCGCGTACGCCCACCGGCCCCCGGTTCACGCCCCGCGAGCTGCCCGGCGGGGACGTCGCGGCGTACATCGCCGGCCGGTTCAAGGGCGCCACCGGGCCGGGTGACTGGCCCTGCCGGGGCGAGGTGATCCTCGACCTGCCCGCCCGGACGGTCTCCGCGTGGACCCGCGACGGCATCGTCGAGGAGCTGGGGCCCGATCGCTGCCGTCTGACCCAGGGCGGCTGGTCGTGGGCCGGGCTGGCCGCCCTGCTCGGCCGCTACGACGCCGACATCGAGGTGGTCGGGCCGCCCGAGTTGCGGGAGGCGTTCGCCCGCCTGGCCCGCCGCTACGCCGCAGCAGCGGAGGGCCCGAACCCGCCTCGGTAGCCGGGCCGGCCGGGGTGTCAGTCGGTGGGCAGGAGGGGGCGCATGAACGTGCGCTCGTACCGCAGGACACAGCCCGACTCGTCACGGATCCGGTCGGCGGCGACGAACTCGGGGTCCACTCCGAACCGGGCCCGGTACTGCTCGTACGCCGCCAGGCTGGCGAAGCTGAACAGCGCCTCGGCCCGGTCGCTGGCGCCCTCGGCGGGCAGGAAGTAGCCGTGGTGCACGCCGCCGTGCTGTGCCACCAGCCGCATCCAGGTGCGGGCGAAGCGCTCGAACGCCTCGATCTGTGCGGGGTCGATCGTGTAGTGCACGACGCAGGTGATCACGCGGCCACGATAGCGACGGTCGGTCAGGCGGCGCAGCGGCGGTCGCCGGGGTCGGTCGTGTCGGCCAGGCCCGCGTACCGGCCCCGGTGGTAGAGCAGCGGCGAGCCGACGTCGGCGTGCCGCAGCAGTTCCGGTTCGGCCAGCACGACGGCGTGGTCCCCGACGACGACCCGGTCCACCACCCGGCACAGCAGCCAGGCCAGTGTGTCGTCGGGGACCGGCACCCCTTCCGGGCCGGGCCGCCAGCGGGTCGGCTCGGCGAACCTGTCGATCCCGCTGGCGGCGAACGTCCGGGCCACCTCGTGCTGGCCGTGCCCGAGCAGGTGCACCGCGACGTGCCGGGCCCGGGACACCACCGGCCAGCTCGACGAGCCCAGGTCCAGCCGGTCAGACCGTGAAGCCGTGGAACAGCACCGACGCCAGCCCGAGCGCGAGCACCAGGTTGAACACGGTGGCCGCGCCGAACACGGTGACCGGCCGCCAGCCGGCCTCGCGCAGCGACGACACACGGACCTCCAGGCCGATGCTGACGAACGCCAGGATGAGGAACCAGACCCGCAGGTCGGTGACGATCGCCATGGTGGCCTTGCCGTCCGCCCCGGCGGCGTCGAGGTACCAGGTGGCGATCACCGAGGCGGCGACGAACCCGAGGACGAACTTCGGGAACCGACGCCACAGCTCGCCGAGCCCCGGCCGCGGGGTGTCCGGACGGCGCTCCACGCGCAGCGCGAAGTACGCGGTGAGCGCCACCGCGACCACGCCCATCAGCGCGTTCTGGGTGACCTTGACGATGCTGGCGATCTGGAGCGCGTCCTCACCGGCGAGCGCGCCCGCCGCGGTGACGGCGGCGGTGGTGTCGATGTTGCCGCCGATCCAGGCACCGGCGACCGCGTCGGAGAGGCCGAGCACGTCGGCCAGCCACGGCAGCAGGAAGATCGACGGCAACGCGAACGCGATGACCAGGCTGGCCGTGTACGCGAGCTGTTCCCGGCGTGCCCGGACCGCGCCGGCGGCGGCGATCGCGGCGCTCACCCCGCAGATCGACACGGCCGAGGCGAGCAGCGCCCGCAGTTTGTCGTCGAGGCCGAAGCGCCCGGCCAGCCACCAGGTGAACAGGAACACGCCGCTGATCAGCAGCAGCGCCTGGGCGATGGCGGGACCGGCGGCGCTCGCAATGACGGCGAGGTTGATCGAGGCGCCGAGCAGCACCAGGCCGGTCTTGATGAAGAACTCGGTCCGGAACGCGGCGGAGATCCGGTCGCGCAGGCCGGTCACGGTGACCACCAGGTTGCCGAGCAGGCCGAGCAGGATCGCATAGACCGGGTACTCGATCGCGGCGGCCACCTCCTCGACCGCGCTGCCCTCGGCCCAGACCGGCACGTTCTGTTCCAGGTAGCGGGTGAGCGCGGCCAGCCCGAGCACCACCAGCAGACCCACGGCGGTCCAGGCCCAGAACGCGCCGGAGCGCAGGTCGGCCGGGGGCGGCGCGTCCGCGGGCGTACCGTCCGGTCGGTCCACTGAGGTCGCGGCGGCTGGGGCGTCCGCGGTGGAGGCCGCGGACGGCCCGGCGGCGGTGCTGCGAACGGCGGGCTCCGGTGCGGCGGCCATCACGGCACCAGCCCGGCGGGGATGGCGCCGACCAGCACCAGGAGCAGCAGCGCGAGGCCGAGGACAGTGGCGGCCCAGTCCTCGCTGAAGGCGAGCCGGGACGTGCCTGCGGTGGGCGGTTCGGGTGGCGTGGGCGCGTTGCTCATGGAGGGCTCCTACAGGTACGCGCGGGCGAGGGAGGGCAGCCGAAGGCTCATCGACCCCACGGAGAGTTTCCTACTTAACCAGTAGGATTACAAGGTCTTCCCGCGCTCCGGCTCACCCGCGGCACGTTCGGCGACCACCACCGAGATGCCGTCGAGCACCCGCTGCAGACCGAACTCGAAGGCGTGGTCCGGCCCGTACGCCGCGCCGTGCGCCATGCCCGCGGCCGTGCCGACCCGCGCGGCGAGCGGGAAACTGCCGGCGGTCATGAACTTCTCCAGCCAGGGCCCGTGCGTCTGCCACCACTGGTCGTCGGTCATCCCGGTCTCACGTTCCAGCTCGGCCACGTCCAGCGCGACCCGCGCCGCGCTCTTGGCGTGCCCCAGCACGAGCGTGAGCACCGCGTCCATCTCCACGTCGTCGAGCCCGATGTCCGCGACGGCGCGCAGCTCGTAGTCGTACTTGGCGAGCACGTTCGGGCCGAGCACCGGCCGGGTCGTCTCGGCGCGCAGCAGCCACGGGTGGGACCGGTAGAGCGCCAGATTGTCCCGCGCGATCCGTTCCAGCCGGCCCCGCCAGCCACCCGGCACGTCGGCCGGGCGTGGAAGGTCACCGAGAACGGCGTCCACCATGACGTCGAGCAGTTCCGCCTTTCCCGGCACGTACGTGTAGACGGACATGGTGCCCACGCCGAGCGCCTCGCTGACCCGGCGCATGGTGAGCGCGTCGATGCCCTCGGCGTCGGCGATCTCGATCGCGGCGCGCACGATCCGGTCGACGCTGAGACCGGGACCGGCGCCGCGGCTGGCCGGCTCCCGGGTGCGCCACAGAAGGGCCAGGCTGCGGGCGGGATCGGCCTTGCGCCGGCGCTCCTTCGACATGGTGCCGTCATCCTACCGGCCACGCCGGTCGCGGCCCGTCGGCGGGACGCCGGGCAAAAACCACGAGAATTGTTCGGGCAAAAAGAATGGCGGGTTCTCCCGCCACTACCAACATATAGCGCACCCCCGGTCTTGCGGCAAGCCCCGGGTGGTGGCGCAGAATTGCCGGCCGTAACCCATTGCCGAGGCATTCGAAAAGCCGCGAAGAGCGGAGGCTCGGCCGTGCCCGTGATCGGAGACGAGTTGAATCTGCCTGCCACCAGCGTTTTCGATCTTCCCGAACGTCTGTCGGCCAAGGCCGACCCGAACCTGATCGCCGCCGACGAGCGGCACTTCGCCGTCATCGCCGACAGCCTGCGCCGCTCGATCGCCGAGTTGACCGACCGGCTCGACGCGACGCGCCGGTCCGCCGGCGGCCGGGGCCGGCAGGCCGTCGACCGGGACCAGGAGGTCCGGCGGCTGAGCGCGCGCCTGCGTACGCTGCGCCGTTACGGCCTGGACCTGTGCCTGGGCCGGATGGTCGGCGCGGACGGCGGCGAACCGGTGTACGTGGGCCGGCTCGGCCTGACCGACGGCGCGGGCGGCCGACTGCTGCTGGACTGGCGCTCCCCCGCCGCCGAGCCGTTCTTCGGCGCCACCCACGCCGACCCGATGGGCCTGGTCAGCCGCCGCCGGTACCGGTGGAGCCGAGGGCGGATCACCGACTACTGGGACGAGGTGTTCACCGCCGACGCTCTGGCCGGGCACGCCGCGCTGGACGACCAGTCGGCGTTCATCGCCAGCCTGGGCGCGACCCGGTCGGCGCGGATGCGTGACGTGCTCGGCACCATCCAGGCCGACCAGGACGCGATCATCCGGGCCGGTTCCCGGGGCGCGCTGGTGGTCGACGGCGGTCCCGGCACCGGCAAGACGGTGGTGGCGCTGCACCGCACCGCGTACCTGCTGCACGCCGACCCGCGCCTCGGCGAGCGCCGGGGCGGGGTCCTCGTCGTCGGGCCGCACCAGCCGTACCTGAACTACGTCTCCGACGTGCTGCCCAGCCTGGGCGAGGAGGACGTGCAGATCTGCACCCTGGCCGACCTGGTGCCGGAGGGCGCGGCGGCGGCGCCGGAGACCGACCCGGAGGTGGCCCGGCTGAAGGCGTCGGCGGACGTCGTGCGGGCTGTCGACGCCGCGGTCCGGTTCTACGAGGAGCCGCCCGCGACCGGGATGACAGTCGGGGTCGGGGACGCCGAGCTGCGGCTGACCGCCGACGACTGGGCGACGGCGTTCGAGGCGGCCGGCCCGGGCGTCGGGCACAACGAGGCCCGCGACGACGTGTGGGAGGAACTGGTCACGATCCTGGTGGAGAAGTACCGCGGGGACGAGCCGGAGGAGGCGGTCCGCCGGGCACTGGGACGCGACCGGGAACTGGTGACCGCGTTCGGCCGGGCGTGGCCGCTGCTCGACCCGCTCGACGTGGTGGCCGACCTGTGGTCGGTGCCGGCCTACCTGCGCCGGTGCGTGCCCTGGCTGAGCGTCGAGGAGATCCGTACGCTGCGGCGGGCCGACGCCCGGGCCTGGACGGCCGCGGACCTGCCGTGGCTGGACGCGGCCCGGCGGCGGGTCGGCGACCCGGAGGCGTCGCTGCGGCGGCGCCGCGACGAGGCGGTGCTGGCCGCGCAGCGCGCCGAGATGGACACGGTGGTCGACGCGCTGATCGCGTCGCACGCCTACGACGACGGCGAAGGTCTGATGACCATGCTGTACGGCGAGGACATGCGCACCAGCCTGGTCGACTCCAGCGCGTTGAGCGTGGCCGATCCGGACCTGCTGGCCGGGCCGTTCGCGCACGTGGTGGTGGACGAGGCGCAGGAGCTGACCGACGCGCAGTGGCAGATGCTGCTGGCGCGCTGCCCGTCGCGCAGCTTCACAGTGGTCGGCGACCGGGCGCAGGCGCGGCACGGGTTCACCGAGTCGTGGCCGCAGCGGCTGACGCGGGCCGGGTTCGACCGGGTCGAGGTGGCGACGCTGACCGTCAACTACCGCACCCCGGCGCAGGTGATGGCGGCGGCCGAGCCGGTGATCCGGGCCGTGCTCCCGGACGCCAACGTGCCCACGTCCATCCGCGACGGCGCCCCCGTGCGGTACGGCGACCGCGCCGAGCTGCGCGCGGTGGTGGACGGCTGGCTCGCCGCCCATCCCGAGGGCGTCGCGTGCGTCATCGGCGATCCCGGGTTCCCGGCGACCGACCGGGTCCGGTCGCTGACGCCGGAGCTGGCGAAGGGGCTGGAGTTCGACCTGGTGGTGCTGGTCGACCCGGAGTCGTTCGGCGACGGCATCTCCGGCGCGGTGGACCGGTACGTGGCGATGACCCGGGCCACCGGCGAGCTGGTCGTGCTCACCGGGCCGTGACCCGTGCCCCGGGGGCGGCGCACGGCCGCCCCCGGGGTCCGGCTCAGCGGCTCAGCGCCCGGTAGCGGCGCAGCGACAGCGGCAGGAACACGGCGATCAGCGCCAGCGGCCAGAGCACCGCCAGCAGCGGGTGATGCGCGGC
Source organism: Micromonospora sp. CMU55-4 (assembly GCF_011602315.1). Taxonomy (NCBI): domain Bacteria; kingdom Bacillati; phylum Actinomycetota; class Actinomycetes; order Micromonosporales; family Micromonosporaceae; genus Micromonospora; species Micromonospora sp. CMU55-4. The sequence goes on along the minus strand of NZ_JAAOLH010000004.1, from coordinate 523,810 downwards.
CACCCAGGAGTCGCCGCCCCAGCCGGGGTTGCCGAACAGCTCCCGGGCGGCGCCGACGGTCGCGGACAGCGGGTTCCACTCGGCGACCGCGCCCAGCCACGCGGGCATGGTGGACGGCGCCACGAACGCGCTGGACAGGAAACCGAGCGGGAACTCCAGCGTCTGCACGGCCGTGACCGCGCTCTGTCCCTGCACGGTCAGGCCGAGGAAGACGCCCACCCAGACCAGCGCGATCCGCAGCAGCAGGATCAGCCCGAACGCGGTGAGCGTGTCGCCGAGGTCGCCGCGTGCCCGCCACCCGACGGCCAAGCCGACGAGCAGCATGACGGCGAGCGTCACCACCGCGAACATCAGGTCGGCGACAGCGCGGCCGAGCAGCGGCGCCAGCCGCGACACCGGCATGGACCGCAGCCGGTCGGTGACACCGTGCTCCAGATCCGCCGCGACCGCCATGGTGGTCATGCTGATGCCGAAGACCATGGTCATGGCGAACATCCCGGGCATCAGGAACTCGCGGTAACTGCCGCCGCCTGGTACCTGGAGCGCGCCGCCGAACAGGTACGCGAACATCAGCACCATCAGGATGTCGAAGCCCAGCGAGCCGATCAGCGGGCCGGGCTCGCGCCGCCAGTGCGCCAGCGCGCGCCCGGTCAACGTGAGGCCGTCACCGGCCAGCGACGCACGCCGGGCCGGGTTCACCGTCGCGGTCACGCGGTCACCTCCACGCCGGTGCGGGCGGCGGAGGACGTGGCAGTGAGCTGGAGGAACACCTCGTCCAGTGTGGGCCGCCGCAGCGCCACGTCGGCCACGCCCACGCCGTCGGAGTCGAGTGCGCGCAGCACCTCGGTCAGCGCACCGGCCCGCTCGCCGACCTGGGCGCTGACCGCCCGCCGGTCCGGATCGACAGCCGGTTCGGAGCGGGCCACCGCGCGCAGCCGACTCGCGGCGGCGGCGAGGTCGGCGGCGTCGCGGACGACCAGTTCGATCCGGTCGCCGCCCAGGCGGGACTTGAGCGCGTCCGGGGTGCCCTCGGCGATCACCCGCCCAGCGTCGAGCACGCAGACGCGGTCGGCGAGCTGGTCGGCCTCGTCCAGGTACTGCGTGGTCAGCAGCACCGTGGTGCCGCCGCGCACCAGGTCCCGTACCGCCTCCCACACCTCGTTGCGCCCGCGCGGGTCCAGCGCCGTGGTCGGCTCGTCCAGGAACAGCACCGACGGCGCGAGGATCATCCCGGCGGCCAGGTCGAGGCGGCGGCGCATGCCACCGGAGTACGTGCGTACCGGCCGGTCGGCGGCGTCGGCGAGCCCGAACCGGTCGAGCAGTTCGGTCGCCCGCCGCCGCGCCCCGGCCCGGCCCAGGTGGAACAGGCGGCCGAAGATGACCAGGTTCTCCCGGCCGCTCAGCGCCTCGTCCACCGCCGGATGCTGGCCGACCAGGCCGATGCGGTGGCGTACCCGGTCGGCCTGCCCGGCCACGTCGTAGCCGGCGACCTCGGCCCGCCCGGCGTCGAAGCGCAGCAGCGTGGCGAGGATGCGTACGGCTGTGGTCTTGCCGGCGCCGTTCGGGCCGAGCAGCCCGCACACGGTGCCCGGTGGCACGCGCAGGTCGAATCCGTCCAGCGCCACGTTGCCCCCGTACCGCTTGCGCAGGCCCTCCGCGAGGATCGCGTGTTCCACGTCTGTCCCCCTCCGTTGACGACAGTCACTAACGTACAACGTACGGTATGGCGTCCGTCAACGGTTCAGTCGACCACGCGGTGCTCCCACGCCCAGACCGCGATCTCGGTACGGTTGCGCAGGCCGAGCTTGGTCTGCACGGCCGAGACGTGGCTCTTTACGGTGCTCAGCGAGATGAACAGCTCCGCGCCGATCTCCAGGTTCGTACGGCCCCGGGCGATCTCGCGTACCACCTCGATCTCCCGCTCGGACAGCGCCGGGCGGCGCTCGTCGCGGGGCGGGGCGGGCGGGGCCAGGTGCCGCAGCAGCCGGACCGTCACCGACGGGGACACGAGCGCGTCGCCCTGGTGCGCCGCCCGCACCGCCTCCACCAGCAGCGCCGGACCGGCGTCCTTGAGCAGGAACCCGGCCGCTCCCCCGCGCAGCGCGCCGTAGACGTACTCGTCCAGGTCGAACGTGGTGACCACGACGACCCGCAGCGGATCGGCCACCTCGGGCCCGGCGAGCGCCCGGGTCACCTGGAGGCCGTCGAGCCGCGGCATCCGGATGTCCACCAGGCAGACGTCCGGGCGCAGCCGGCGGGCCTGGGCGACCGCGTCGACGCCGTCAGACGCCTCGGCGACCACTGTGATGTCGGGCTGGTCCTCCAGGATGAGCCGCAACCCGCCGCGGACCATCGCCTGGTCGTCGGCGAGCAGCACCCGGATCGCCATCACGGCCTCCCGCACGGCACGGAGGCCCGCACCGACCATCCGCCGTCGGGGCGGGGACCGGCGCGCAGCGTCCCGCCGAGGGCCTCGACGCGCTCACGCAGGCCGACCAGGCCGTATCCGCCCCGGTGTTCGGCGGGCCCGCCGGGCGCGTCGTCGGTCACCTCGACCACCACCGCGTCCGGCTCCCGCGCCACGTCCACAGTGACCTGCCCGGCGTGCGGGGCGTGACGGGCCACGTTGGTCAGCGCCTCCCGGACGATCCGGTGCACGGTGCTGGTGACCTCCGGCGGCCAGGCCGTCTCCCCCGGTAGGCGCAGCCGCACCGGCGGGCCCTGCCGGCGGAACCGCTCGACCAGCTCCTCGATCTGCTCGGTACCGGCCGAGGCCGGCGGCGCGTCATCGGTGTCGCGCAGCACCCCCACCACGCGGCGCATGGCCCGCAGCGCCTCGCCGCCGGCCTCCTCGATCCCGGCCAGCGACTCCGTGACGCGCGCCGGATCCCGCCGTCCGACCAGGTGGGCGGCCTGCGCCTGCACCACGATGCCGGTGACGTGGTGGGCCACCACGTCGTGCAGCTCCCGGGCCAGCTCCAGTCGCTCGTCGCGGCGTACCCGCTCGGCGGTGGCGCGGGCCCGCTCGTCGAGCAGCCGCAGGCTCAGCCCGGTGGCGACCCCGCCGAGCCAGCACAGGCAGCTGAGCGCCACCACCCCGGACCCGCCCGCGCCCGGTCGGGCCACCGCCCACGCCCCGGCCGCCACCACGAGACCACCGGCGGCGATCAGGCCGGCGGGCAGCGGCGGCAACGCGCGTACCGCCGATCCGACCAGGACCGCCGACGCCAGCGCCAGCGTGGGCCCCGGCTCGGTCGGCAGGTCGAACAACCGGGCGGCGGCGACGGCCGACCCGGCGACGACGAGCCCGGCAGTGGCCGTGACGACGCGCTGCCTGTCGCGTACCAGAGCCAGCACGCCGACCACGACGGCGGCCGCGCCGCCCACGAGCCAGTACCGCAGACCCCAGCTCGCGGCGATCGCGACCGCCTGGACGCCGATCGCGGCGAGCAGCACCACGGCGAGCCCCGCCGTCGCCGCCACCCGGGGGAACCGTTCACCAGCCATGCCCAGCACGCTAGGAGATCGCGGGCCGCCGCGAACCGGCCGAAAGTAGGGTCGGCCGCGCGCCGGACCGTGCTCCGGACCGATGTCCGCCGGCCCCGGCGTGCCCAGGATGAGCCGCATGCATCCACCACTCGCCCTGCACGCCGAGCGGCTGACCAAACGGTACGGCCGCCGCAACGCGCTTGCCGACTGCGACCTGAGCGTCCCGCGCGGCCACGTGGTCGGCCTGGTCGGCCCCAACGGCGCCGGCAAGTCCACACTGCTGCAACTCGCCTGCGGGCTGATCGCGCCCACCTCCGGCACGTTGACGGTGCTCGGCGCACCACCGGCCGCCGACGCCGCGCACCTGGCCCGGGTCGGATTCGTCGCCCAGGACACACCGGTCTACGCCTCCCTCACCGTCGCCGAGCACCTGCGGATGGGCGCCTGGCTCAACCCGTCCTGGGACGCGGCGCTGGCCCGGCGGCGGATCGACGAGGTCGGCCTCGATCCGGCGCAGAAGGCGGGCCGGCTCTCCGGCGGCCAGCGCGCCCAACTGGCGTTGGCGCTGGCCGCCGCGAAACGCCCCGACCTGCTCATCCTCGACGAGCCGGCCGCCGCGCTGGACCCCCTCGCGCGCCGCGAGTTCATGCACGGCCTGGCCGGCTTCGTGCGGGAACTCGGCGCCGGCGCGGTGCTCTCCTCGCACCTGCTCGGCGACGTGGCGCAGGTCTGCGACCACCTGGTCGTGCTCTGCGCCGCCCGGGTCCAGGTGGCCGGGCCGGTCACGGACCTGCTCGCCACCCACCACCGGATCGCCGCCGCGCCCGCCGGGGCCGAGGTGGTCTGGGCCGAGCCCGGCCGCGTCGTGGTCCGGGGCCCGGCGGTACGCGACGACGCGCCGGTCACGCTGGAGGAGCTGGTGCTGGCGTACCTGTCCCGGGCCGCCGCCCACCCGGCGGTGACCGGATGATCCGGATGACGCTGCGGCAGTTCCGCCTCCCGGCGCTCGCCGGCGCGGTCCTGCTGGTGCTGGCCGGGGCCTACCTGCTGCGCCTCGGCGCGGACATCCGGGCCGTGCCCGACCCGGCCCGGCTGCCCGACCGGTACGCGCAGACCATGCTGTTCCTCGCCGGTGGGTTCGCGCTGCTGCCCGCACTGATCGGCGCGTTCTGGGGCGTGCCGCTGGTCGCACGGGAACTGGAGCAGGGCACGCACCGGCTGGTGTGGAACCAGAGCGTGCCGCGCCGCCGCTGGCTGGCGGTCAAGCTCGCCGTGCTGTCGGCCGCCGCCGCGCTCGTCGCCGGGCTGCTCGGCGCGCTGCTGACCTGGGCGGCCTCGCCCGTCGACCGGGTCGCGGGCGACCGGTTCAGCACCGTGCTGTTCGGCGCGCGCGGCGTCGCACCGGTCGGGTACGCCGTGTTCGGCCTCGTCCTCGGCGTCGTCGCCGGGCTGCTGCTGCGCCGCACCCTCCCAGCCATGGCAGTGGTGTTCCTGGCAGTGGTGCTGGCGCAGCTCGCGGTGCCGAACCTGCTGCGCCCGCACTACCTGCCGCCGGAGCGGGTCACCGTGCCGATGACCGCCGACACTGTCAACCGGGCCCGCAACCTCGGCAGCATCACCGGCTCCCCGGTCGTCGGCGGACTGGACGTGCCGGGCGCCTGGGTCACCGACATCAGCCCGCTGCGGACCGCCGACGGACGGCAGCTCTCCGACGCCGCGTTCGGCACCTGTTTCCGCGACCCGCCGCGGACCGGCGCCACCGGCACGTTCGGCGACACCGCGGTCTGCCTCGGCAAGCTCGACCTGCACGTGGACCTGGCCTACCAGCCGAACCACCGGTTCTGGACGTTCCAGTGGATCGAGCTGGCGCTGCACCTCGGCGCGGCCGGTCTGCTGGCGGCGCTCGGCCTGTGGCACGTCCGGAGACGGGCCGGCTGAGCGGACGGGGGCGGCCGGTCCGGGCGCGTGGCGCGCGCCCGGACCGCCGTACCTAGCGCTTGAGCAGCGCGCGCAGCGCCTCGGCGATCTCGCCCGGCGCCTCCTCGGCCATGAAGTGCCCAGCGGTGGTGGTGCGGTGCTCCAGGTCCGGCGCCCAGGCCCGCCACACCGCCGCCGCGTCGTAACCCAGCGCGGCGCCCCAGTCCTGCTGGATGACGGTGACCGGCATGGCCAGCCGCCGCCCGGCGTCCCGGTCGGCCCGGTCGTGCGCCACGTCGATCCCGGCCGACGCCCGGTAGTCGGCCACGATCGAGTCGACCGCCTCCCGGGAGGCACGCAGGTACTCGGCGCGCACCTGCGCCGGCATCGCCGCCGGGTCACCCGCCCAGGCGTCCAGGAAGTGCCCGAAGAACGCGTCAGCGCTGCCCGCGATCATCTGCTCGGGCAGGCCGGGCGGCTGCGCCATCAGGTAGAGGTGGAACGCCACCGACGCGTTCACGCCGTGCAGCACGTCCCACATGTCGAGTGTCGGCAGCACGTCGAGCGACGCCAGGTGGGTGACCACGTCCGGGTGGTCCAGGCCGGCCCGGACCGCCACCAGGGCGCCCCGGTCGTGCCCGGCGAGCGCGAACCGCTCGTGCCCGAGCGCGCGGGCCGCCGCCACCACGTCGGCGGCCATGGTCCGCTTGGCGTACGTGTCCTCGGTGTCCGCGGCCGGCTTGTCGCTGGCGCCGTAGCCGCGCAGGTCCGGGCAGATCACCGTATGCTCGCCGGCCAGGTCGGCGGCGACGTGCCGCCACATCAGGTGGGTCTGCGGGAAGCCGTGCAGCAGCACGACCGGGCTGCCGGAGCCGCCCACCGCCACGTTCAGGGTCACGCCCTCGGCGACCGGAACGCGCTGGTAGTCGAACCCCGCGATGGTGGTGCTCATCTCGATCCCTCTTTCGTCTCGTCGTACCCGACCAGCGTGGCGGCGCCCGATGAGCAACCGATGAGCGCGATACGGTGGCCCGGGTCGAGGAGGGGTCGGTGCCTGTCGGTTTCGGTGTGCTCGGTCCGGTCACGGCCTGGGACGACGCGGGTGAGCCGGTCGACCTGAAGGGGCCCCGGCACCGGGCCGTGCTGGCCCGGCTGGTCGCCGCCCGGGGCCGGGTGGTGCCGGTCGGGCAGATCGTCGACGACCTGTGGGACGACCCGCCGGCCGGCGCGGTGGGCGCGGTCCGCACGTTCGTCGCGGCGCTGCGCCGCCGCCTCGAGCCGCGCCGTCCGCCACGCGAGGCGGCCCGGCTGCTGGTCACCGAGGGACCGGGGTACGCGCTGCGCGCCGACCCGGGCGCCGTCGACGCCTGGCGGTTCGAGGACACGGTCAGCGCGGTAGCCGACGCGCTGCCCCGAGCGGCGCTCGACCGGCTCGACGAGGCGCTGGGCTGGTGGCGCGGACCTGCGTACGCCGACTTCGACCAGCCGTGGGCGCACGCCGAACGGTCCCGGCTCGACCAGATCCGGCTCACCGCCGTGGAGCGGCGGGCCGAGGCGCTGCTGGCGCTGGACCGGGCCGCCGACGCCGTACCCGATCTCGACGCGCACGTCGCCGCGTACCCGTGGCGGGAGGACGGGTGGGCGCTGCTGGCGTCGGCGCTCTACCGGGCCGGACGGCAGGCCGACGCGCTCGCCGTGCTGCGCCGCGCCCGGGAACTGCTGCGCGACCAGCTCGGGCTGGACCCCGGACCCCGGCTGCGGCGGCTGGAGACCGACCTGCTGCGCCAGGCCGAACCCGAACCGACCGGCGCGGCGCGCGTCTGGGCCGAGACCGCCGCGGCGTACGAGCGCAGTGTGGTGCCCGGCGCGCGGGCCCGGCTGGAGTCCACTGTCGGCCTGCTGCGCAGCCTCGCGGTGACCGGGCCGGGCGGACTGGAGGCGGCCCGGGACCAGCGCGAAGCCGCAATCACCGCCGCCGAGCAGCTGGGCGACCCGGAGTTCACCGCACGCGTGATCGGCGGATACGACGTACCCGCGATCTGGACCCGCTCGGACGACCCGGCGCAGGCGGCCCGGGTCGTCGCGGCGGCGCAGCGGGCGCTCGCCGGGCTGGGCCCGGACGCGCCGGAGGCGACCCGCGCCCGGCTGCTGGCCACCGTCGCGATCGAGTCCCGCGGTACGGCGTCACCCGGCCCGGCGCAGTCCGCGCGGGAAGCGGAGGCGATCGCCCGGCGGGTGGCCGACCCGGCGCTGCTGGCCCAGGCGCTCAACGGCGTCTACATGCAGACGTTCCATCGCGCCGGGCTGGCCGCCGAGCGGGACGGGATCGGCGCGGAACTGGTGGCGCTCGCCGCCCGGCACGGCCTGGCCACAGTGGAGATCCTCGGGCACCTGATCCGCGTGCAGGCGCGCAGCGCGCTCGCCGACTTCACCGCCGCCGACGCGCACGCCGAGGCGGCGGACCGGCTCGCCGCCCGGCATGAGAGCCCCCTCGTCGGCGTGTTCACCGGCGGCTACCGGGCCATGCGGACCGCCGCCACCGGCGCGTGCCCGGATGCGGAGGCGGCGTACCGGTCGTGGGCGACCGGGCTGGCCGGCTGCGGGATGCCCGGCGTGGAGCGCGGCCTGCTGCCGCTGGCGCTGCTGTGCCTGCGGGTGTGGCACGACCGGCCCGCCGACTTCCCGGCCGACACCGACTGGGGCCCGTACGCGCCCTGGGCGCGCCCGCTGGTGCTGCTCGCCACCGACCGGCGCGACGAGGCAGCCAGGGCGTTGCGCCGCACCCCGGCGCCGCCGCGCGACCTGCTGCAGGAGGCGCTGTGGTGCCTCACCGGCCGCGCCGCTGTGGCGCTCGGGGACCGGGACGCGACGCTCCGGGCGCGCGACGCGCTCGCCCCGGCGGCGGGCGAGCTGGCCGGGGCGGGCAGCGGGCTGCTCACCGCCGGGCCGGTCCCCGCACACCTGGACCGCCTCGACGCCGCCCTCGAAGGGAGCGGCGACCGGGGCTAGGGTGCGGCGATGGACGAGCTGAGGCACCTGTTCCGGCGCACCGCCGACCACGCGGCCGACTACCGCCTGTCGCTGCCCGACCGGCCGGTCGGCGTACCCGTGGACCAGGCCGCGCTGACCGAGGCGTTCGCCGGTCCACTGCCGGACGCGCCCACCCCGGCCGAGCAGGTCCTCGCCGACCTGGTGGCCGCCGCCGAACCCGGCCTGGTCGCCAGCGGCGGCCCCCGCTACTTCGGCTTCGTCGTCGGCGGCGCCTCGCCCGCCGCAACCGCCGCCGACATGCTGGCTGTCGGCTGGGACCAGATCGCGTTCAACGCGGTCACCTCCCCCGCCGCCGTGGCCGCCGAGACGGCAGCCGGCGGCTGGCTCAAGGAGCTGCTGGGCATCCCGGCGACCGCGTCGGTCGGCTTCGTCACCGGCGCGCAGGCGGCGAACACCGCCGGGCTCGCCGCCGCCCGCCACCAGGTGCTCGCCGACGCCGGTTGGGACGTGGAGCGGCGCGGCCTGCCCGGCGCACCTGCGGTACGCGTGTTCGCCGGGGCCGAACGGCACGCCACCATCGACAGGTCGCTGCGCCTGCTCGGCCTCGGCACCGACGCGCTGCACGCGGTGCCGACCGGCCCGCAGGGCGCGATCGACCCGGACGCCCTGGAAGCGGCGCTGCGCGACGCCGGTCCCGGCCCGACCATCGTCTGCCTCCAGGCGGGCAACGTGAACACCGGCGCGTGCGACGACCTGCGCTGGGCCTGCGACCTGGTCCACCGGTACGGCGGCTGGGCGCACGTGGACGGCGCCTTCGGGCTGTGGGCGGCTGCCAGCCCGTCGACCCGGCACCTGGTCGACGGGCTGGAGAACGCCGACTCGTGGGCCTGCGACGGCCACAAGTGGCTGAACCTGCCGTACGACAGCGCGTTCGCGTTCTGCGCCCGGCCCGACGCGCACGCGGCGGCCATGTCGCTCGCGGCCGCGTACCTCGTGGGTTCCGGTGGTGTGCCCGCGGGCGCGGACCTGACCGCGGAGTCCTCCCGCCGCGCCCGGGGTTTCGCGGTCTGGGCGGGCCTGCGGGAGCTGGGCCGCGACGGCGTCGGCGCGCTGGTCGAGCGGTGCTGCGCGCTGGCGCGCCGGTTCGCCGACGGGCTCAGCGCGGCCGGGTTCGAGGTGGTGAACGACGTGGTGCTCAACCAGGTGCTCGTCGGGTTCGGCGACGACGCGCGCACCGACCGGGTGGTGGCCGCAGCGCAGGTCGACGGGACGTGCTGGGTGGGCGGGACGACGTGGCGGGGGCGGCGGCTGATGCGGATCTCGGTGTCGAACGCGACCACGACGGAGGCGGACGTGGACCGGTCGGTGGCGGCCCTCATCCGGGTGGCCCACCGGGACGGCGGCGACACGGTTCACTGAGGACGGTTACCGGCCGCGGCGGCAGTTGCCTGGCCGAACCGCTTCACATGCCTCGGCGGGGCACACACGCAGCGCGATCGGTTGGTAGCGTGGCGCTGCCGCAGTCCCCTGGGGAGGGTCAACATGTGGGCGGACGAGGCCGCGCTGGACGCGGCGGCACGCCGGCTCGACGAATGGGAGTCGTCCCTGGCCGATCGGGCGGCACGGGCCCGCGACCTGTCCGCCCGCGCCCAGACGCTGACCGGCACCGCGCGCAGCGCCGACGGGCTGGTCGAGGTCACCGTCGACTCGTCCGGGCTGCTCGCCGACCTGCGGCTGGACGAACGCGTCCGGCAGCACTCCGCCGCACACACCGCCCGGCAGATTCTCGCCGTCAGCCGGGACGCCCGCGCCGACCTGCTGCGACGGCTCGCCGAGGCCACCACCGCGGCACTCGGCGCGGACGACCCGGCCGGGCAGGCAATCGTCGAGTCCCACCAGCGGCGGCTCGGCCCCGACCCGGGCACGTCGGATGCCGCCCGGGTCGGGGCCTCCAGGTCGACCCCGACGACCTGACCGCGCACGCCGCACACCTCGGCCGCTGCGCCGACAGCATCGACACCGCCCGGCAGGCCGGCCAGCACGTCAGGCTGGGCGCCGACGCGTACGGGCAGCTCTGCGCGATCATGCCGGCCCTGCTCGACGGTCTCCAGCGGATGCTCACAGACGGCATCGGCACCGCCGCCACGTCGGTCCGGGACACCGCCGGGAAGCTGCGGTCGAGCGCCGAGCGCTACCGCGCCTCCGACGCGCACGCCGCCGACCTGCTCGACCGGGTACGGCAGCGGCGGTGACCACGAACCCACTGGTCGCCGCCGCGGCGGACTCCGGTCCGAGTCCCTGGGCCGGCGTGTGGATCTGCGAGGACATCGAACTCATCGCCCAGGGCGTCCGCACCGGCAGCTGGATCGACGGCAGCCTCGGCGTGGTCAGCGCCGGCCTCGACGCGCTCGCGCTCGTGTCCGACCCGGCCGGGGTCCTCCTCCAGTACGGCATCGCCTGGCTCATCGAACACGTCAAGCCGCTCAGCGAAGCCCTCGACTGGCTCGCCGGCGACCCCGCCGAGATCACCGCGCACGCGCAGACCTGGCGCAACGTCGCCGCGTCCCTGCGCGAGGACGCCGCCGAGCTGGCCCACGCCGTACGCACCGAGGTCGCCGGCTGGACCGGCGCCGCCGCCACCGGCTACCGCCGCTGGGCGAGCGAACAGCAGCAGGCCATCACCGGGCTCGCGCAGGGCGCCGAGGCGATGGCCGCGATCACCGAAGGCGCCGCCGGCCTGGTCGCGGCCGTGCGGCTGCTGGTCCGCGACGCCATCGCCGCCTGCGTGTCCCGCCTGATCGTGTACGCGGCCGAACTCGTCGCCACGGCAGGGCTGGCGACGCCGCTGGTGGTAGAGCAGGTGACGACGACGGTGGCGTCGTGGGCGGCGCGGATCGGGCGGTTGTTGCGGGGGTTGCTGGCAAGTCTGCGGCGGCTGATGCCGGAGATGCGCCGGCTGGGTGACCTGATCGGGAAGCTCAGGGAGGCGCTGAGCCGCCTTCTGGGTCGTCGCTCGCCTGAGGCTCCGGGTGGCGGATCCGCCAAACCGGACGGCCCGCACGGGTTGAGGCCCACCGACTTCGATCCGGGCCGACACCACGGCCCACTCGGCGACGAGTTCCGCCCGGGGGTGCACGATCCGCGCGGGTTGTTCGAGGACAAGGAGCGGGCCATCGCGGACCGCCTCGCGGTCGAGGGTGACATGGTGCACCCGAGAGAACGAATCGACGACGCTCACAAAATGAAGAATCCCGATGCGATGGTGCGGACTGGTCCGGAGGATCCCGGCGTGATCACCGAGTTCAAGACACTGGTCGGGTCAGGCAGCAGTAGCGTGCGGCGGAATATCCTTGAGGCGGGTGAACAGGCAGGATCGGACGGGGTCGCGGTTCTCGACGGTCGTAACGTCGGTTTGACCGAGGAGGATGCGCGACGAGGCTACGGCCGGGCGGCAGGACAGGCCCGTGTTCATGACCAGCAGATGCCGGCGACTGTGCGCATCATTCTCGGCAACGGCCGCATCATCGATCTTCCCTAGGAGCCGGGCGGCGCATGTCCACCTTCGAGCACATCTTCATTCACACCGACCTGGCCCCCGAGGGTGTGGCGGCAGAGCTCGCCAGCCGCATGCACGTGGAGTTCAGCCGAGACGACGAGGGCAAGGTGTACCTCAGTCGGCCGGCCTCGGACGGGCGGCCCGGCGTCGTCGGCGGCGAGTTGTCCGTCAACCGTTACAGCTATCCGCTCGACGAGCCGGAGGAAGAGTCCGTCATCGACGGGTACAGCGTCGTGTGGGACGTCGGATACAGCCGACGGGACGGCGAGGTGCAGCGTGACGAGGCGCGACGGTTGTTCACCGAGTTGACCGCGGTGAGCCCTTGGCCGGTGCTTCTCCTGCACGGCCTAGACCTGCTTGTCGCAGCCTGGGAGCCCCGGTCGGGTTACCGGGACTTCCCGCCCGGCACCACGCCCGACTTCGTACACCGCGCGCTCTGGGAGAAGCACCGCCGGCCGTCGGCGGGTTGAACGGGCTGGTGGTGCGGCGTCGTGGGCATCGTGCTGAACCCCGTCGGGAATCGGCTACGAGCCGAGGATCCCGCACTGCAGCCGGACGGTGACGCGCTCGGTCACCACATCCACCCCGCCGAGAGCGTCGCGTACGTCGGCGGCGAACGCCGTGCGCTGCCGCGACGACGGCAGACGTTCAGCGGATATCGCGGAGAAGACGCCGCCGACCATGTCGTCGACGGTGAGCGGCGCGTCGTACCGCACCGACGTCTCCTCGTACCGATATCCGGCACGCACGAGCGCCTCCCGGTTGCGCCGACGCCCATCCTCGTCGGTCTGGCATCTTCCGGTGACCGGGTGGCCGACCATCCGCTCCAGGCATCCGCGCAGCCCGATCGACCACTCGGTGTCCTGCATCCACAGGGGTTCGCCGTTGGTGACGACCGCGATGCCACCGCCGGAGCGCAACAACGGCCGTGCCGCCTCGAAGAGGGCGTCGCGGTCCATGAAGTGAATGGCGACGGCAACGGTCAGCGCACCGACCGTCCCCCCGCCGAGCAGCCGGGACAACGCGGGCACGTCACCGTCGCTGCCGAGCATCCACGTGGCGTTGGCGGTCCCCTGGTCCAGGGCGGCACGCCGGGCGATGGCCAGCATGTCCGGTTCCGGGTCCATGCCGACGACAGCGCCCACCCGGTCGGCGAGCGGGATGCTCAACTGACCGGTGCCGCAGCCGAGGTCGACGACGGTGTCGTCAGGGCCGAGACCGAAGGCTGCCGCCAGCGCGTCGACCGCCTCGGGTGGATAGCCACGCCGATGCCGTGCGTAGTAGGTCGCCACCTCACCGCCGAAGCCCGTCGCCATGCCGGCAGCCTGCCCGCCGCGACCGTCGCGAGGCCAGCCGTTCTGCTCAGGGCACGCCCTCGAAACGCCGCGACCGCCGCGCCTGTCCCCCGTGCGAGCTACCCGCAAGTGTCCACCGCACGGTGACGTTTCCCGGCCTGCGAATCCATAGCGTTCCAGGTGAACCGCGGCGCTCCGGCCGCGGACCTTCCGAAGGAATCGTCATGCGTGTGGTGAAGCAGTTCCTGGCCGTCGTCGCGGTCAGTCTCGTCGGCAGCCAGGCGGTCGTCGCGGCACAGGACAACGCCGTGCTCAGCCTGATCCTCGGCGCCGCGACCGCCGCGGCCGCGATCATCGTGTACGGGTGGGTGGTGCGTCGTACCGAACGGCGCGAGGTCACCGAGCTGGCCCGGAGCGGCGCGGCCGCCCGGCTCAACCGCGGGGTGCTGATCGGGTTCGCCATGTTCGCGGCGGTCATCGGCAACATCGCCCTCATGGGCGGCTACCACGTACACGGCATCGGCTCGGTGTCCGGCGCGGTGGGCATGGTCGGGTTCATGGCCGCCGCGGCGGTGACCGAGGAGCTGATGTTCCGCGGGCTGCTGTTCCGCCTGGTCGAGGAACGGCTCGGTACGTGGCTCTCGCTGCTGCTGACGGGCGTACTGTTCGGCCTGATGCACCTGCTGAACCCGGACGCCAGCCTGTGGGGTGCCACCGCCATCGCGATCGAGGCCGGGTTCATGCTGGCGGCCTGCTACGCCGCGACCCGCAACCTGTGGGTGCCGATCGGCCTGCACTTCGGCTGGAACTTCGCCGCCGGCGGCATCTTCGGCGTGGTCGTGTCCGGCAACGGCGAGTCGACGGGGCTGCTGGACGCCAGCACGTCGGGTTCGACGCTGCTCAGCGGCGGCGGCTTCGGGCCGGAGGGCAGCCTCTACACGGTGGCTGCCGGGGCGGCGCTGACAGTGGTCTTCCTCTGGCTGGCGCACCGCCGTGGTCACATCGTGACGCGGCGCCGCCGCGCGGCCGAGGCGCCGGCGGAGAGCGTTACGGTCTCCTGATGATCACCCGACGGATGCTCCAGGACTCGTGGCGGCGCTGGCCCGTCACGGTCCGGGATCTCCCGCTCGCGCTGATGATCGCGCTCGCAGCAGTGACCCCACCGCTGCGCGGCATCGGTACGCAGCTCGGCGATCTGCCCGCCCGGCCGTTCGACGCGCTGACAGTGGTGGTGATCGCCCTGGAGTGCCTTCCGCTGGCGCTGCGCCGCAGCCGCCCGGCGCTGTCCCTCGCCCTGGTGTCACTCGGCTTCGCGCTCGATCAGGTGCGCGCCTACCACACCTTCGCGGGCGCCGCGCTCGCCGTCGCGCTGGTGAGCGCGGGCGCCCACCTGGAACGTGGCCGCCGTACGACGGTGCTCGCCGGCTCCCTCGCGTACATCGGTCTGGCGGTCGTGCTGGATCGACAGGGGTCGACCGAGGGCGTGGTCGGGTTCACCACGTTCTACCTGCTGCTGGCGCTCGCCTGGGGCACCGGGTCGTGGCTGCGGCAGGACCGCCTCGCCGAGGCCGAACGCCGCCGGCACGTCGCGGAAACCGCCCGCGCCTCCGAACGCGCCCGCATCGCCGGTGAACTCCACGACGTGGTCACCCACCACGTGACGGCGATGGTGGTGCAGGCCGAGGCGGCCCGCTACCTGACCGCCGCGCCCGACCGCCTCGACACCACACTGACCACCATCACCGACACCGGCCGCCGCGCCATCGGCGACCTGCGGCTGCTGCTCGACGTGCTCAACCCCGACCACGGTACGGAGCCACGCGCCCCGTCGGTCGGCGAGCTGCACGCCCTGGTGGAGCAGACCCGGCAGGCCGGGCAGCCGGTGGAGTTCACGCAGCAGGGCACCCCGGCGGAGGTGACCGGCGGCGCGGAGATGGCCGCGTACCGGGTGGTGCAGGAGGCGCTCACCAATGCCCTCAAACACGCGCACGGCCGCCCCACCGCTGTGCACGTACACCATGGAGACCGGGAGATCACGGTGGAGATCAGCACGGACGGCCCGGGCCCGCGCGCCGCGGGTCCGGGCGGAAGCGGACGCGGCCTGGCCGGGCTGCGCGAGCGCGTCTCGTTGCTCGGCGGCGAGTTCGACGCGGGACGCCGGGCGGGCGACGGCTTCGTCGTCCGGGCGCGCATCCCCACCGGGAGCGCGTCGTGACCACGCCGATCCGGGTGCTGGTCTGCGACGACCAGGCGCTGATCCGTACCGGATTCACCACCATCATCGACGCGCAGCCGGACATGGCCGCGGTGGGCGAGTGCGGCGACGGCCGCGCCGCGGTCGACCTCGCCGGCCGCCTGCGGCCCGACGTGGTGGTGATGGACGTACGCATGCCGGTGCTCGACGGCATCAAGGCCACCCGCCTGCTGGCCGGCGCGGGCATCGCCCAGCCGGTCAAGGTGCTGGTGGTGACGACGTTCAACCTCGACGAGTACGTCTACGAGGCGCTGCGCGCCGGCGCGAGCGGATTCCTGCTCAAGGACGCCCCGCCGGCGCAGCTGCTGCACGGCATCCGCACCGTCGCCTCCGGCGCGGCGCTGCTCGCGCCCGAGGTGACACGGCAGCTCGTCGGCCGGTACGCGGCGCGGATCCGCCCGGCCGAGGGCACGCCGGCGGACGTGGGGCTGACGCCGCGTGAGCTGGAGGTGCTGCGGCTGATCGCCGACGGGCTGTCGAACAGCGAGATCGCGGCCCGGTTGGTGATCAGTCAGGAGACGGTGAAGACGTACGTGTCGCGGATTCTCACGAAGCTGGACGTGCGGGACCGGGTGCAGGCGGTGGTGTACGCGTACCGCACCGGCCTGGTCACCTGATCTACCCGCCAGGAACCGACACACCATCGTCGTCGAGAGGTGAGCCGTCCAGGGCGCGATCGGTCTCCGCGGCGGTCAGACGCACGATCACGTCGCCGTCGGAGGTCGGAAAGCGGGTGAAACGCAACAGGACGAACCCCGAACGGTTACTGCCCCGCACGCCGTTGCCGAGGGGCATCGTGTGCACACCCTCGACGAGCCATTGATAGACCGGCTGCGCGTCCGCGTCACGCCAGCCCTTCAAGCCGGCGTGGTGAACCGCCAGGGTCAGCTTCTCCGCCAGGTACTCGGGGTCGCAGACGCTGGTGATCGTCAGGTCGAGTTCCGCGAACCGGTGTGCCGGCCCGAAGTGCCACAGTGCCCGCACCTCGCGGACCCCTGGGGTCAGCGGCCGTCCGACGAACAACCAGTCGTACGCGTCCAGGAAGGGTGCGTGGCGCTTGAGCCAGCTCTCCCTGTCCTGTTCCCGCAGGATCCAGGGCAGAGGGATCTCGTTGAACTCGTCGGTCCACACGACTTCGGGAATCTCCCAGGCGTCGAGCCAGGTTCTGACGCGCTCGCGGTTGGCCAGGAACGCGGCTCGCAGTTCATCGCGCTGGCGGCGTCCGGTCATCGGATCACTCTCCGTAGTCCCAATCGAGGCCCCAGATGCGGACATTGCCCTGGTGGTCGCCGGTGCCGACGGTGCCGAACGCGTCGTCGGCGCGTATCGCTGTGACCTGGGCGTGGTGACCGTGCAGTGAGCGGATCCGGCGTCCGGCGCGCAGGTCCCAGACGTCGACGGTCTGCTCTCCCGGGTCTCCGGCCACCGCGAACCTCCCGTCGGGCGAGACCACCACCTCCTCGACCCCGGAGAGGCGTCCAGCCGGGTCGTCGAGAGCCCTCCCGTCGAACACCGGCTCTCCGCTCGCGGCGTCCCATACGACGAAGCCGGTCAGCCCGGCGATGACGGCGAGCCGGCGGGAGTCCGCGAAGGCCAACGCCGCCGACGAGCTGTGCTTGACCCGGTCGAGCTGGTACGACGGGCGCCTGTCACCCGGTCGCCACGCGGTCAGGCGGGTCATCCCGGCCAGCAGCAGCATCCCGGAGGCGAAGCGGATCTCCGTGTGCAGGTCGACGTCCGCAAAGGTCTTCACGGGCTTTCCGGTGTCCATCGACCGGACCTCCACGGCGGCCGTGTCGTGGGTTCGCAGCTGCACGGCGATCGAGCGGGACGCCTCGTCGGCCGTGACGCCGACGATCGTGCCGGGTCCGGTGCGGACCGTCGCGACGCAGGCAGCCGCCTCCAGCGACCACACCGTCGCCAACCCGTGGCCGAAGCCGACCGCCAACAGGTCGCCCGTGATGTCGAGCGTGGTGTTGCCGTCGTCGCGAGGCAGTGCGCCGGCCACCTTGAAGCGGGGCTGGAACGTCCTGGTGTCGTGGCAGGCGACCGATCCGTCGGAGTAGCTGATGATCATGTCCCGGCCGCCCCTGGCGAAGGACAGGCTGGTGGCGGGGTTCCGCCGCTTGGTGACCCCGCCTGCCTTCTCCAGCGTCTCCAGGTCGAAGATCTCGACCTCGTCGACATTGGCGGCGAAGGCGAACAACCGGCCGGAGGCGCCGATGTCGAAGGTGCCACGGGTGAGCATGACATCGGACAGCTCCTGCTCCAGCCAGATGCCGGTCAATCCGGTGCGCCGCAGGTTCCGGCCCAGGGCCCTGGAGGCCCGGCGTAGCCGCGGATGACGTTCGTGGCCGGGAACGGCACGCGCCTCGCGGATCGCGTCCGCTGCGCGCCGATCCTCTCCGGCCGCGATCATCGCCTCGACGCGCTCCATGACCTGGTCGAACGCCCGCTCGTCGCGCGCGAGGGCACCGACCGGGCGGGGCGGCGCGTACGACCGCGGAGCGAGGTGTCCGCTGAGTGGCATGGGGAGTCGGGAGAGCGAGGTCTGGCCACTGTAGCCGTGCGATTCGGCGATGACGGCGTAGCCGCAGTCCCCGCTGAACGCCGTCGCGTCGCGGCGTGAGCCCCGCGCCCAGTCCTTCGGGAAGGTGCGGACGCATCGGCGGATGGCGAGTTCGAGGACCTGAAGGTCTCCGGTCCCGGGGTCGAGCAGAGCCCAGCCGGCCCGGCCGGAGACGCCGAGCATGCGGTATCCGGTCAGCCAGGGGATCTCCCACCGTCGCGGTTCGTCCCAGACCCGCATGTCCACCACGGTCAGGGACTGGTAGCCGGTTCTCAGGACGGTCGACCCGTCCGGCGCCAGGGCGACCTTCTGGCCGTCGCCGTCCATCTCGTCGGCGGGTATGTGCAGCCCCCGCATCCTCGTGTCCCGCAGGGGCCACCACTGCTCCACCCGGTGGTCGACGGCGGAGCCGGGACGGCCCAGTGAGGCGGAGACGCAGACCTCGGCGTCCGGGCCGAGGATCACCCGGGTGACAGTGCCGTCGTGGGGCCGGATCTCGGCGACCGGCTTCCACGCGTCGGTGCGGAAGACGAGGACGCGGCCGTCGCCCGTACCCACAGCCGCGAAGCCACCCTCGGGGCTGAGCGCCACGGCTGTTCCTCCGTCCAGCCGGCCTTCGAGGTAGGCCGTGCCGCCGGCGAGCAGCCACCGCTCGACGCGGGAGTCCTGGTAGCAGACGACGACCCGCGCTCCGGCGTGGTCGATCGCGACGTCGACGGGAGCCGGGCCGGAGGCGGCGAGTTCCGCGACCACCCGGCCCGCGAAGGCGTCCCAGACCCGCACCCGCCCTGACCTCTCGGCCACCACCACGTGTGTCGCGTCGTGATCGCAGGCCATCGCGACCACCTGGCCGGACAGCTGCCCGAACACCTCGAGCGTGCCCCTCGGCTCCAGTCGGGCACAGCGCTCCCGCACGGCCGCGATCTCCGGCGATCCCGGATGCTTGCGGTCCGCCTCAGCCAGGTGCCGGGCCGCGAGGACGCCGTCACCGCGTTCCATGTGCACCATCGCGGCCAGGTAGTCCGCCTCCCAGGAGTCGCCCGTGGCGCGCAGTTCCGACAGGAGGATCTCGTCGGTGACCAGGCCGTCGGCCCATTTGAGGAGCCCGTGGTTGTAGACCGCGCGGACGTTGTGCGGGTCGATCGCCTTGGCCCGCTCGAAGATCTCGATCGCGCGGCGTTGGTCGCCGAGGTCCCACAGGGACAGCGCCTTGTTGGACAAGCCGTCGGCCTGGAGAGACGGCGACACCTCGTCGGGGCGCGGGTAGGGACCAGATGCGCAGTCCGCGTAGACGCTGAGCAGGACGGCCTCCGCCTCGGCGATGTCGCCGATCCTCGACCGGGGGTCGCGCACCAGGCAGCCGGACAGGAGGTCGCGCAGCGGCCGCGGGAGATCGCCGCGTAGCGACGCCAGCGCATCCGCACCGTCGTGTCCCCACTTCCAGAGCCGGCGCCCGTGCAGCAGCTCGATCACCGTCAGCGCCCAGGACCACATGTCGCTGGCCCGGCCGATCCGGCCCTCCGGATCGACCTGTTCCGGCGAGCAGTACTGCGGTGTGAAGCCGCCGAGCGTCGCGTACGAAATCTCGTCGCCACCCTGCGGGAGCGCGGAGACGGACGCCTTCGCCTTGGCCGTGCCGAAGTCGGTCACCCTCGCCGTCTCGCCGTCATACATGACGTTTGACGGCTTGATGTCCTGATGCACCAGACCTGCCGCGTGCGCGTGGCCGATGCCGCGCAGCATCTGGATCGCCACGTCCAGGGCCCGCGGGAGATCGCGGCACCGCCCGTCCCGCACCGCCGCCGTCAGGTCACCGCCCGCGACCCATTCGGCGAAGATCACCGGGTACGCGCCGACGCGCTGCACGTAGTTGCAGCCGACCACGTTCGGATGGGGATCGAGATCGGTCCAGGCCTGCGCCTCCTGCGCAAGCAGGTCGAGGATCCCGGGCGCTGAGGCCAGGTCCGGGCGCGGCGTCTTCACCGCGAGGTCGACGCCCCAGGCGAGGTGATGGGCGCGGTACACGAACCCCGTGCCGCCGGTCTCGACGACCTCCTCGATGCGGAACGTGTCGAGGACGGTCTCCCCCGGCCGCCACCGGATGAGCTGCCCCGCGTCCACGCCGAGGCCCTAGTCGACGAGCGCCACGTAGATCGGGCTGCCCAGCAGCGTGCCGTCCGGGCCCGGTTTCTCGGCGAGTCGCTTCGCGACGAACTCGACCCGTTGCGCCGGCCCCGGGAGCGCGGCGCCGATCTGCGCCAGTGATTCGTGGAAGCGCTCGTCGTCGAACTCGCCCGGGTCGGCTCGCAGTTCCTGCAGCTTGCGGAACAGGTACGGCGGGACCGAGCCGACCGGTTCGGCGTCACCTCCACCGACCACGTGCGACGCCGAGCCGCCGAGGACGACGACCTGGTCGTCGAGCGTCCCCGCGAAGACCACGATGCCGGCGGTGGGGAAGACCTGCCAGCGCATCTCCAGACAGGCCTGGACGTACGGGCGCTCCTCGTCCGCGGCGCCGATCTGGTCGGCGTCCTGCAGATGCCGGATGACCTTCTCCAGCTTGTCGAGGTCGTGGCGCTCGGGCAGCACCGTCTTGCGGCTGTAGCGGACGACCTTCAGGTCCACGGCGAGCTCGGTCTCGTGCTGCGCGGAGGAGGCGACCTGTGCCGCAAGGAGCCCGATCTTGAGATGCGACAGGTAGAGGTAGTACTTGAGGCTCAAGATGCACTCCGGTTACGGGGAGACGTCCGAAGCCCACCCTACGTGGCGCACGCTCGCGCCGCCGACCCTCGATCGACGATGATCGGTGTCCGCCACGCCACCAACCACGACATCCTCCCCTTCGCCGACGCCGGCACCGCCACGGGGGAAGCCGCGGAGATCCGGGCGCTCGCCGCCGCAGGTAGTGGGGCGAAGCCCGTTCTCGGGCTACCGAGAGCGGTGTCAGACTGCGGGGATGGAGGACTTGACGGCCCGCGTTCGGGCGTTCGCGGAGGAACGAGACTGGCAGCAGTTCCACACGCCGAAAAACCTCGCGATGGCACTGGCCGGCGAGGTCGGGGAACTGGTCGCCGAGTTCCAGTGGCTGACCCCGGAGCAGGCCGCCACGGTGATGGACGACCGCGAGGCGGGCGCACGCGTGCGAGCGGAGATCGGCGACGTCATGATCTACCTGACGAGGCTGGCAGACGTCCTCGACATCGACCTGACGGAGGCCGCCCTCGCCAAGTTGACCGAGGTCGCCGTCCGCTATCCCGCCGAGGATGTCAGAGGCTCCGCGGCCAAGCGGTAGCAGGGCGTGCCATGCGGATGATCTCTCCGCTACAGTCCACCCGTACAAGCGCGTAACGACGGGCTTCCGGTCGTCGCCGGACACGCCCCCCATGCGCACGATCATTTCGTGCTGCCCGGGGGCAAGTCGTGTCAGCCTTTCGCACCTCCGCCGACGGACTGCTGCGCTACGCGGCCGGTGGCGCCCTCGCCGACCGGATCGCGGAGCACATCGGGCACAACGTGAGCGCCTCCGAACGGCGGTCCTGGGAGCGGAGCCTGCCGGTGCTAGCCCAGGATCTCGCCGACGCGGGTCTGGGCCAGGTCGAAATGCTGGTGGAGTACCAGCTCCCGCTGACCAGCAAGCGGATCGACGTCGTCCTCGCCGGGACACATCCGAGGACGGCCGAGGACTCCTACGTCGTGGTGGAGTTGAAGCAGTGGTCGCGGGTCGAGTCGTACGAGGGGTCCGAGAGCCTGGTCCTGGTCGAGCACGCCGCCACCCCTCGGCTGCATCCAGGCGTGCAGGTCGAGGACTACTGCGAATACCTCGCGGACTTCCTCGGGGTGCTCGCCCATTCGCACAACCCGATCGTCGGGGCCGCCTACCTGCACAACGCCGTCGACCGCGACGTCGACGACCTCTTCGCCCGGCGGGCGACGGAGCAGAGCCGGATCTTCACCAAGCAGCGCCGTGGCCGGTTCCTCGACTATCTGCGCAGCCACCTGGGGCCCGGCTCCGGCGCGGCCGCCGCGGATCGCTTCCTCACCAGCTCGGTACGCCCCAGCAAGCGCCTGTTGTCCTACGCCGCCGCCGAGCTGAAGGACCGGTCCCACTTCACCCTGCTCGACGAGCAGCGCCTGGCGTACGAGCTGGTGTTGCACGCCGTGGAGCGTGCGCGCAGCGCCGACCGCAAGTCGGTAGTGGTGGTGGCCGGCGGACCGGGCAGCGGCAAGAGCGTCATCGCACTCTCGGTGCTCGGTGAGCTCGCCCGGCAGCAGCGCTCGGTCATGCACGCCACGGGCTCCCGCTCGTTTACCCAGACGCTGCGGCGTTACGCGGGCAAGGGCTCCACCCGGTTGAAGAACCTGTTCGGTTACTTCAACAGCTTCATGACCGCCGAGCGGAACGGCCTCGACGTGCTGATCTGCGACGAGGCGCACCGGATCAGGGAGACGTCGGTCAACCGGTTCACCCCGAAGGCGAAGCGGGACCGTGCCCGGCCGCAGATCGACGAGCTCATCGCCGCGGCCCGGGTACCGGTCTTCCTGCTCGACGAGCACCAGGTGGTCAAGCCGGGCGAGCTGGGGAACGTCGACGTCATCTCCACGTACGCGAAACAGCTCGATCTGGACATCGAGGTGGTGTCGCTGCACGACCAGTTCCGGTGCGGCGGCAGTGAGGCGTACGAGGAGTGGGTCGTCGACCTGCTCGGCCTCGACGGCGGCAAGCCGTCGGTGTGGGCCGGAGACGGACGCTTCGACCTGCGGCTGGCGGATTCGCCGGAGGAGATGGAGGCTTTCCTGGCCGCGAAGCAGGAAGCCGGGGAGACGGCGCGCATGTCGGCCGGCTACTGCTGGCCGTGGAGCGATCCACGGCCGGACGACTCGCTGGTGGCCGACGTACGGATCGGTGATTGGGCCCGGCCCTGGAACGTGAAGAGCGACCGCAGCGTCGGTGACGCGCCGGGCAGCGCGTTCTGGGCCACCGATCCGCACGGTTTCGGCCAGGTCGGTTGCGTGTACACCGCACAGGGCTTCGAGTACGAGTGGTCCGGTGTCATCCTCGGACCCGACCTGGTCGCCCGGGACGGACGGCTCGTCACCCAGCGGGCGGAGTCGAAGGATCCGGCTTTCCGTAGCCGCAAGTCGCTCAGTGACGCGGAGGCGGACCGCCTGATCCGTAACACCTACAAGGTGCTGATGACGCGAGGCATGCGCGGCACCATCCTGTACTCGACGGACGCCGAGACCCGTGCATGGCTCGGCTCGCTGATCCGCGTGGAACGCGGCCTCGAGACGATCTACGAGCAGCTCGGCGGTTCATAATTCCCTGGGAATTGCCGGTTCGGGGCGCGGCCGGGTCACCAGTCGCGGGCCCAGTCCGGCGGCGGTACGACGGCGAGCTGCGGCTCCCCGCTGATCGGTTCGAGCGCGTGCACGATCCGCAGGTCCCCGTCGGCGGCGGCGTCGGAGTCGGTCAGCACCCGGCCGCTGCTGCCGTCGGTGCTCACCAGCAGCCACCGGTCAGGGTGGATACCGCCGTCGTCGACGAGCGCCCATACGCCGAACTCGCGGGCGAGGGTGACCGCGAGATCACGCTCGCCGTGGTCGGTGGCGGCGGCCAGTTCGGTGTCGCCGGTGAGGATCCAGCCGAATCCCTCGTCCGCGTCGGGCGGCGTCAGCATCGCCACCGGGCGCGGATCGTCCACGGCCCGCTCCTCGACCCGACCGACGTACACGCTCTCCGGCGCGACGCCGTACTCCGTCAGCAGGAACCGGCGGAGGGCGTCCGCCGGCAGCTCGCCCTCGAAGTGGATCCAATATCGCACCCCTGTCCCTCTCCGAAGCCGAGCCCGATCCGCCACAGTGTCTTGCCTCGGCGGCCCGCCGGGGAGTTGGCTGTCGAGTATGGCCCGCATTGCGTACCACGACGCTGACGCCGAGGCGTTCGCCGCGACCCGGCACCTCACCGACGACGGTCTCACGGCCTGGCGGGCCGCCGTCGCCCGGCATCTCACCCCGCGCTCCGGGATGCGACTGCTCGACCTGGGTGCCGGGACGGGTAGCTGGGCACGCGCGTTCACCGACTGGTTTCCCGGCGTCGAGGTGGTCGCCGTCGAGCCGTCGGCGGCGATGCGCGCCCGCTGTGTGTTCGCGCCACTCGTCGCAGGCGACGCCGGGCACCTCCCTCTGGCCGGCGGCAGTGTCGACGGCGCCTGGCTGTCCACGGTCATCCACCACGTGCCCGACCTGGCCGCGACGGCACGCGAGCTGCGCCGGGTGCTGCGTCCCGGCGCCCCGGTGCTCATCCGGTCCGCGTTCGCCGGTAGGCACGAGGCGATCACGCTGTTCGACTACTTCCCGGAGGCGGTCCGCGTGCTGGACACGTACCCGAGCATCGCCGACGTCGGGGCCGCCTTCGCCGCCGCCGGCTTCGCCACCGCGGCGGTCGAGGCGGTCCCGCAGGTCACCGCACCCTCGCTGCGGGAGGCGGCGGCCGGCCTGCGCCGGGAGGCGCACACGCCGCTTCAGCTCATCACCGATGCGGAGTACGCCGCCGGCATCCAGCGGCTACGCGAGGCAGCAAGGACGGTCGACGGCCCGGTCGTCGACGCCCTCGATCTGCTCGTGCTGCGCTGAAACACGCGGTTAGGGTGGGGCGATGGATCATCGTCAGTGGATGGTCGTCGGCGCGCCGTCGAGCGCCGGCGCGCACACCCCGGGTGTCGAGCGCGCCCCGGCCGCCCTGCGCGCCGCCGGCCTGCTCGACCTGCTGCGCGACGGGGCGGACGTCGAGGACTGCGGTGACGTGCCGGGCTTCCGGTGGCGGCCCGATCCGGCGTACCCGAGGGGGCAGAACGCGGGCGCGGTGGCCGCCGTCGCGTCGGCGGTGGCCGACCGGGTCGCGGGCGCGCTGGGCCGGGGCCGCGTGCCGCTGGTGCTCGGCGGCGACTGCACCGTGACTGTCGGCCTGGTCGCCGGGTGCGCGCGGGCCGGGCTGTCGCCCGCGCTGGTGTACGTGGACGGCGGCCCGGATCTCTACACGCCGGTGACCCGCGCGAACGGCAACCTGGATGCGATGGGGCTGGCGCACATGCTGGGCCTGCCGGGGACGCTGCCTGAGGTGGCGGGCGTCGGGCCGGTGGTGCCGCTGCTGTCGCCGGAGCGCGTGGTGGTGTACGGGGATTCGCTGCCCCGGGGTGACCACGAGCGGGAGCTGGTGGCGGAACTGGGGCTGGCGTACGTGCCCGCCGACGAGGTGCACGCCGACGCGCGGGCGGCGGCGCGCCGGGCCCGGGCGGTGGCCGAGGGCGCGGCCGAGGCGTTCGTGGTGCACTTCGACGTGGACGTGCTGCGTTTCGTGGACGCGCCGCTGGCGGACGTGCCGGAGCCGTCCGGGCTGAGCCTGGGCGAGGCGGCGGCAACGCTGGCGGAGCTGGTGGCGAGCCCGAAGTTCGCCGGGTTGTCGGTCACCGAGATCAACCCGCACCATCTGCCGGACGACGAGCTGCTCCCCCGGTTCGCCGGTGTGTTCGCCGGGGCGCTGACCGAGGGCTAGGCGGTCTCCGCGAGGTGCAGCGGCAGCACCTTCGCCGCGCTCACCGCGAGGTCGCGGTCGAGCACCTCGTCGCGGGGTACGAAGACCATCGCCTGTCCCTCGCCGAGGATCACGTCCTCCTGCCGTGCCTGCGTGGTGCCGCGGAAGACGTACACGGTGACGGTGTGCGGGAAGCCGTCCTCGTGCGGGCGGGGGCCGCTCCACAGCAGGTGCAGCTCCCCGGCGGTCAGGCCGGTCTCCTCCAGCAGCTCGCGGCGGGCCGCCTGCTCCGGTGTCTCGCCGGGTTCGATGCTGCCGCCGGGCAGGCTCCACTGGTACGGAGACACCGGCGCGTTGCCGTCGCGGTGCTGCATGAGGATCGCGCCGGTCCGGTCGACGAGCAGGACGAGGGCGACGTCGTATGCGGCCACCCCCCGAGCCTGCCACGCGGCACCGGCGACACGCAGCCCCCCACTTTCCGCAGCATCGACCGAAAGTTCGATTCAGATCACCAGAAGCCATAGACATATCGACATAGCTTTTGTAGCGTCAGCGCACAGGCGACGAAGGAGTGCGACCATGTGCTACGGACATGACGGACACGCCGCGCTGCAACAGTCACTTGACCGGCGTGGCCTGCTGCGCGGCTCCCTGGCGGCGCTCGCCGGGATCGGGCTCGCCACCGGGCTCGGCGCGACGGCCGCCCAGGCCGGCGGCGGGCACCACCACGGCCGGCGCCCGGTGCCGAAGGAGTTGATCAGCCTCCAGCTCTGGACGGTCCGCGACGCGCTCAACGGCTCCCCCGGCTACGACGCGACGCTGGCGCACCTGGCCCGCATCGGCTACCCCCGGGTCGAGCTGGCGCTCGGCTACTTCGGCCGTACCGCCCGGGAGTTGCGCCGCTTCCTGGACGGCATCGGCATCAAGGCCAGCTCCAGCCACGACGGCATCGCCGCCGACGCCGCCGCGCTGGACCAGAAGATCGCCGACGCCCGTACGCTGGGCCAGCGGTTCATGGTGGTGCCGTACCTGAACTCCGACCGCGAGGACGACTGGAAGCGCTGGGCGGAGCAGATGAACGTCGAGGCCGCCGCGGCGCGCAAGGCGGGTCTGCGGTACGGCTACCACAACCACGCGCACGAGTTCACCATCGACTTCGGCAACGGCCGGCGGCCGTGGGACGTGCTGACCGAGGAACTCGACCCGCGACTGGTGCACCTGGAGATCGACATCTACTGGGCGGTCACCGGCGGCATCACCTCCGGCGAGGGCGTCGCCGACCCGGAGGGCTTCACGCTCGACGTGATCCGCTCGGCGCCGCAGCGGGTCCTGCAGTACCACGTCAAGGACCGCGACCCGGCCACCGGCGACATGGCCGACCTGGGCACCGGGATGATCGACTTCGCCCGGATCCTCCGTGGGCACCAGGTGCTGGAGTACATCGTGGAGAACGACACGCCGGACGTGACGCCGCAACGGACCGCTGAGGTCGGCTACCGCTACCTGCGCCGCCTGCGGTTCTGACCCGCAGCGGGGCACGGACGGCCGCCGGGCGTGACACGCTCGGGGGTGGCCGCGCCGACCGAGGGGGTACGCGATGACCGACGAGCCGGACGACGTCCACTACGACCGCCTCTACCGGGACACCGAACGGCCGCCGTGGGAGATCGGCGGTCCGCAGCCGGCGCTCGCCGCGGTCCTCGACACCGGGGTACGCGGCCCGCGCGTGCTCGACGTCGGCTGCGGCACCGGGGAGTTGGCGCTCGCGCTGGCCCGCCGCGGTCTCGACGTGACGGGTGTCGACATCTCGGCGGTGGCGATCGATCAGGCGCGGGCCCGGGCCGCCGAGGCGGGACTGCCGGCGCGTTTCGAGGTGTGCGACGCCACGGCGATCCCGGTGCCGCCGGTGCCGTACGACTCGGTGTTCGACTCCGGGCTGCTGCACTCGCTGGACCGGCGGGGCGCCGCCGTACGCGACTACCTGGCGCTGCTGCCGCGCCTGACCGCGCCCGGCGGGGCGGTGTTCGTGCTGGCGGTGTCGCCGGAGGCGGGCCAGGGCTGGGGTCTGGGCGCCGACGCCCTGCGCGCGGCGTTCCCGGAGCCGCTGTGGTCACACGTCACGGTGGAGCGGATCGACGTGCTGGCCCGGGTCGAGGGCGCGGACCTGCGGCTGGCCGGCAATCTGCTGCGCGCCACCCGCTCCCCCGTCGGTCCGTAGCGGGACCGGTCCGGCGGGCGGCGTCAGCGGTGCCAGTGCTGACGTGGGGCGTAGCCCTCGCGGCGCAGCCAGTGTTCGGTGTAGACGATCCGGTCGGCCTCGATCACGACGAGCGGGTCCTCGGGCGGCTCGGACAGCGACCGGCCGCGCTCGGCGTGTTCGCTCTCCCAGCGGAACGCGGCCCAGTGGTGGGCCCGGTCCGGATGCTCCGGCCCGAGCACCCGGGCGGTGCCGAACACCTGCGCGCCGCGGCTGCTGGCCAGCCCGACCAGCGGCGCGAAGACGCCGACCGACACGCGCGGGTCGGCGGCGATGTTGCGCATCTTCGGCGAGCGCGGCGCGGCGGTGAACATCAGCGTGAAGCCCAGCGGGTAGTAGCGCACCGGCGTGGCCAGCGGGCCGTCCGGACCGACTGTGGCGAGCACGCACATGTTCTGCGACGACAGCAGGTTGAGGATGCGTTCGGCGAGGCGGTCCCGGTCCAGCTTCCTCGTCGGCGCCGGCCCGGTCAGCCAGGGGTTCGTCAGCGGCACGGGGCATCCTCGATCATGACGGCACCCTACCGGCCGGGTTCAGGCGCGGGCCGGCGCGGTGCTGGCCCGCAGCACCACCTCCGCGGGCAGGCGGGTGATCCGCCGGCGGCGGCCCGGGTTCTCGGTGAGCGCCAGCTCCATCGCCTTCTCGCCGAGCTGGCGCAGCGGCAGCGCCACTGTGGTCAGCGGTGGGGTGAGGTCGCGGACGATCGGGATGTCGTCGAAGCCCGCCACCGAGATGTCGCCGGGCATGGACAGCCCGTGGTCGCGCAGCGCCGCGTACGCGCCGACGGCCATCACGTCGGTGAGCGCGAACACGCAGGTGGCGTCGAGGCCACGGCCGAGCAGCTCGGCCATCGCCTGGTAGCCGCCGTCACGGGTGAACTCCGCCTCGGCCACCGCCGCCGGGGACAGCGTCACGCCGGCGGCGGCCAGCTCGTCGCGGAACCCGCCGAACCGGTCGGCGACGGTGGTGAGCTCGGACGGGCCGGAGAGCACGGCGAAGCGGCGGTGCCCGAGGCCGAGCAGCGCGCGGGCCAGCGCGGCGGCCCCGGCCCGGTTCTCCGGCAGGACGCTGTCGACCTTCAGGTTGCGGTGCCGGCTGACCACGGCGACCCGGCCGCCGCCGTCGAGGTAGGGCGCAAGCTCGGCGGCCAGCGCGCGGTCCCAGCGCGGGTCCTCGAAGCCGGAGCCGATGAGCAGGATGGCCGGGGCGCGTTCGGCGCGCAGCATCGACACGTACGCGATCTCGCGTTCCGGGTCGCGGAACGTGCTGGCGAGCATGACCAGCAGGTCGTTGTCGGCGGCGACCCGCATCACGCCGCCGGCGACGGCGGCGAAGTAGGGGTCGGTGACGTCGTGGCAGATCACGCCGACGCTGCGGTGCGACGCGCCGGCCAGCGCGCGGGCGTGGGCGTTCGGGGTGTACGCGAGCCGCGCGGCGGCGGCCAGGACGCGGTCGTGCAGGTGCGGGGTGACCCGCCGCCCGTTGAGCGCCCGGGAGGCGGTGGCCAGTGAGACGTCGGCCGCTCTGGCCACGTCTTCCAGCGTCACGTGCGGCATCGATGAGTCTCCCTGCGGAACGTCTTGACCCGGTGTTCCGGCGTGGCTACGGTAGCACCCTGAAAGCGCTTACTGAAAGCGCATTCAGCGCTGGGAGGGGCACAGTGGAGCGCACACCCGTCGGGATCATCCTCAACGGCGTCACCGGGCGGATGGGCTACCGGCAGCACCTCGTCCGGTCCCTGCTGGCCATCCGCGACCAGGGCGGCGTGCCCGCGCGCGACGGCAGCCGGATCTGGCCCGAGCTGACGCTCGTGGGCCGCGACGCGGGCCGCCTGGCCGAGATCGCCGAGCGGCACGGGCTGTCGGCGTACACGACCGACCTGGACGCGGCGCTCGCCGACGACGCCCACCAGATCTACTTCGACGCCCAGGTGACCGCCGCGCGGGAGAAGGCGATCCGGGCGGCGATCGAGGCCGGCAAGCACGTCTACACCGAGAAGCCGCTCGCCGAGGACTTCCTCGCCTCGCTGGAGCTGGCCCGGCTCGCCGCCGCGAAGGGCGTCCGCAACGGCGTCGTACAGGACAAGCTGTTCCTGCCCGGCCTGCGCAAGCTCAAGCGGCTGGTCGACGGCGGCTTCTTCGGCCGGATCCTGTCGGTGCGCGGCGAGTTCGGCTACTGGGTGTTCGAAGGCGACTGGCAGGCCGCGCAACGTCCGAGCTGGAACTACCGCGCCGAGGACGGCGGCGGCATCACGCTGGACATGTTCCCGCACTGGCACTACGTGCTGGAGCAGATCATCGCCCCGGTCACCGCCGTCACCGCCGTCACCGCCACGCACATCCCCGAGCGCGTCGACGAGACCGGCGGCCACTACCGCGCCACGGCCGACGACGCCGCGTACGGCATCTTCGAACTGGCCGGCGGCATCGTCGCGCAGATCAACTCCTCCTGGGCGGTGCGCGTGCACCGGGACGAGCTGGTCGAGTTCCAGGTCGACGGCACGCACGGCAGCGCTGTGGCCGGGCTGCGCGACTGCCGTATCCAGCACCGGGGCACCACCCCGATGCCGGTGTGGAACCCGGACCTGCCGGTCACCGAGCCGTTCCGCGCGCAGTGGCAGACAGTGCCGGACAACGGCGAGCACGACAACGCGTTCAAGGTGCAGTGGGAGGCGTTCCTGCGGCACGTCGTCGACGACGAGCCGTTCCCGTGGGACTTCCTGGCCGGCGCGCGCGGCGTGCAACTGGCCGAGGCCGGGCTGCGCTCGGCCCGGGAGGGGCGGCGGGTGCAGATCGAGGAGATCCCCCGGTGAGCACGCGCATCATGCTGCCGGCGCCGGACGGCGGCTCCGAGCGGCTGACGCTACGGGAACCGCCCGCCTGGCAGCGGCCGTCCGCGCCGCCGGCCAGCCGGATCGCGTACGCGGCCGCGCACGTCGTCGCCGACCCGTACGCCGACAACTCCCCCGGCCGCCCGGCGGGCCTGGACTGGGACGCGACGCTCGCGGTGCGGCGCGACCTGTGGTCCTGGGGGCTCGGTGTGGCCGAGGCGATGGACACCGCGCAGCGCGGGATGGGGCTGGACTGGACGGCCAGCCGCGAGCTGATCCGGCGCAGCGCCGCCGAGGCCGCCTCCTGCGGCGGACGGATCGTCGCCGGGGTGGGCACCGACCAGCTCACCGGCGTCCCGCACACGCTCGACGAGGTCGTCGCCGCGTACGCCGAGCAGCTCGCGGTCGTGCAGGGGTACGGCGCCACGCCGGTGCTGATGGCCAGCCGGCACCTCGCCGCGCTCGCCACCGGCCCGGAGGACTACCTGCGCGTCTACGAGCGGGTGCTGCGGGAGGCCGGCGCGCCGGTGGTGCTGCACTGGCTCGGCGACATGTTCGACCCGGCGCTGTCCGGCTACTGGGGCTCCACCGACCTGGACGAGGCCACCGCCACGTTCGCCGCGCTGGCACACGCCCACGCCGACCTGGTCGACGGCGTGAAGGTGTCGCTGCTCGACGCCGGGCGGGAGGTGCGGCTGCGGGAACTGCTGCCGCCGACGGTGAAGGTCTACACCGGCGACGACTACCACTACCCGGAGCTGATCGAGGGCGACGGGAAACGGTTCAGCCACGCGCTGCTCGGCGCGTTCGCGGCGATCGCCCCGGCCGCGTCGGCCGCGCTGGGCCGGCTCGACGCGGACGACCCGGCCGGGTTCCGGGCGATCCTCGACCCGACGGTGCCGCTGTCCCGGCACCTGTTCGCCCCGCCGACGCCCTACTACAAGACCGGCATCGCGTTCCTGTCCTGGCTCAACGGCCGGCAACCCGGCTTCACCATGGTCGGCGGCCTGCACGGCGGGCGCGGCGTCCCGCACCTGGTCGAGGCGTTCCGGCTGGCCGACGCCGCCGGGCTGCTGCTCGACCCCGAGCTGGCGGCACAGCGGATGCGCGCGTACCTGGACGTCGCGGGCGTGCCCGGATGAGCGCCGATCCCCGGCTGGCCCGGCTGTCGCTCAACCAGCGCACCACGCAACGCTGGTCGGTGGCGCAGGCGGTCGACGGCTGTGTGCGCGCCGGCATCCCGGCGATCGGGCTGTGGCGCGAGCCGGTGGCCGAGATCGGCGTACCGGCCGCGGCGCGGCTCGTCACCGACGCCGGGCTGCGCGTGTCGTCGCTGTGCCGGGGCGGGTTCCTCACCGCCGCCGACGACGCCGGACGGGCCGCGGCACTGGCGGACAACCGGCGCGCGATCGACGAGGCCGCCGCGCTGCGCGCCGCCTGCCTGGTGCTCGTCGTCGGCGGGCTGCCGCCCGGCTCCCGTGACCTGGCGGGCGCCCGGCAGCGGGTCGCCGACGCGCTGGCCGAGCTGGCCCCGTACGCGGCTGCGCGCGGGGTACGCCTCGCGCTGGAGCCACTGCACCCGATGTACTGCGCCGACCGGGCCGTGCTGTCCACGCTCGGGCAGGCCCTCGATGTGGCCGAGGCGTTCCCGGCCGAGCAGGTCGGCGTCGTGGTGGACACGTTCCACGTCTGGTGGGATCCGGACGTGTGGCGGCAGATCGCCCGCGCCGGGACGCGGATCGCGAGTTTCCAGATCTGCGACTTCCTCACCCCGCTCCCGGCCGACGTGCTGCTGGGGCGCGGCATGATGGGCGACGGGCACATCGACTTCCCGCCGCTGCGCCGCGCGGTGGAGGCCGCCGGATACTCGGGCGACGTCGAGGTGGAGATCTTCAACGCCGAGGTGTGGGCCACCCACCCGGACCAGGTGCTCGCCACCATGACCGCCCGGTACGTGGATCTCGTGCTCACCGACTGACTCAGTGTCACGAGTCCGGCCTGTCGGATAAATCAGGTGGCCGGTCCCCCGGATCCGGGGGCAGGATCGGGATCATGGCATCCCCGCACCTCACCACTCCGATCACCTCCGACCTGCTGCGCGGCGCGCTCGACCTGGAACAGACCTCCGACGGGGTGCTGCCGCACCGGCTGCCCGCGTGGGCCCGGGCGCAGAACATCGACCCGCAGCTGACGACGGCGGAGGCGATGCCCTCGGGCGTACGGCTGGTGTTCCGCACCCGCGCCACCACCGTCGAGCTGGACGTGCTGCCGATGAAGATGGTCTACCGGGGCACCGGGCCACGTCCCGACGGCCGCTACGACCTGGTCGTGGACGGCCGCCTCGCCGGTCAGGCCACCGCCGGTGGCGGCAAGGTGCTCACCATCGACCTGGCCACCGGCACGTCCGGCATCGAGCCCGGGCCGGTCGGCACGGTGCGCTTCACCGACCTGCCCGCCACCGACAAGGAGGTGGTGATCTGGCTGCCGCAGCGGGAGATCACCGAGCTGGTGGCGCTGCGCACGGACGCGCCGGTCGAGCCGGTCGACACGGGTGACCGCCGGGTGTGGCTGCACCACGGCAGCTCGATCAGCCACGGCTCGGACGCGGAGAGCCCCACCGGCACCTGGCCGGCGGTGGCCGCCACGCTGGCCGGCGTGGAGCTGGTCAACCTGGGGTTCAGCGGCAGCGCGCTGCTCGATCCGTTCACCGCCCGCGCGATGCGCGACACCCCGGCCGACCTGATCAGCGTCAAGATCGGCATCAACGTGGTGAACGCCGACCTGATGCGGCTGCGCGCGTTCGGCCCGGCCGTGCACGGCTTCCTGGACACCATCCGGGAGGGGCACCCGGACACGCCGCTGCTCGTCGTGTCGTCGATCCTGTGCCCGATCCAGGAGGACACGCCCGGCCCGGGCGCTGTCGAGTTCGTCGACGGGAAGGTGCGGTTCCGGGCCACCGGCGACCCGGCCGAGGTGGCATCCGGCCGGCTCACGCTGCGCGTCATCCGCGCCGAGCTGGCCCGGATCGTGGCGTCCCGGGCCGACGCGGACCCGAACCTGCACTACCTCGACGGGCTGGAGCTGTACGGCGAGGCCGACTACGCCGAGCTGCCGCTGCCCGACGAGCTGCACCCCGACCCGGCCGCCGACCGCCGCATCGGCGAGCGGTTCGCCGCGCTGGCGTTCGGACCGAAGGGACCGTTCGCCGCCGCGCAGTGACGGACACCCACCCGCGGCGCGGTGTGACCCAGGTCACGCCGCGTCGTGATCCGTCGGAGGGGCCGTGAACGACCATCTAGGCGTGGGAGGAAGCAAACAGGACGAGGAGCGGCTGCTGCGGCGGGTCGCACGCGGCGACCTCGACGCGTTCGACGAGCTGTACCGGCGTACGTCGCCGTGGCTCGCGATCCGGCTGCGGCGGCGCTGCGCGGACGACGGCATCGTCGCCGAGGTCCTCCAGGACACGTACCTGACGGTGTGGCGGGCCGCCGGCTCGTTCTCCGGCATCCGGCGCTCCGGTGGATCGGACGCGCCGGGCGGTTCGGCCGCCGGCTGGATCTGGACCATCGCGGCCCGGCGCCTGGTCGACGCGCTGCGCCGCCGCGCCCGCGTCC
The DNA here is from genome assembly GCF_011602315.1 of Micromonospora sp. CMU55-4. Lineage (NCBI taxonomy): Bacteria > Bacillati > Actinomycetota > Actinomycetes > Micromonosporales > Micromonosporaceae > Micromonospora > Micromonospora sp. CMU55-4. The sequence goes on along the minus strand of NZ_JAAOLH010000004.1, from coordinate 489,507 downwards.
AGGAGGTGCCCACCGACGTGCTTCCGGTACGCAGCGCGCCGGCCGCCGAGGACGAGGCGCTCGCCGGGTCGTTCGGCTCGGAGGTAGGAGCCGCGCTGGACGCGCTGGCCCCGGAACTGCGGGCGGTGCTCGCCGCGATGGTCCTGGACGGACTGACCGTCCGGGAGACATCGGTCCTGCTGGGGGTGCCGGAGGGCACCGTGAAGAGCCGGGCGCGGCGTGCCCGCAACGCGCTACGGGAGGCACTGGCATGACCGCTCACGTTCCCCCGCCGGCACTGGTCGCGTACGCGGCGGGCAGCCCCGACGACGCCGCCGCCTGGACGATCGAGGTGCACCTGGAGGGCTGCGCCGAGTGCCGCGACCGGCTCGGCGAGCTGGCCGCGCCGCCGCTGCGGGCGCTGCTCGGCGGCGCCCGGGAGGCGATCCTGGCACAGGCCCGCACCGGGCCGCGACCGGTGCCCCGGCGACCGCTGCGACGGTGGTGGCTGCGCTGGACCGACTGGTCGCTGCTGGCCTGGGCGGCGATGACGTGCACGGCGATCCTCGCCGCGGTGCTGCTGGACCGCAACTACCCCGAGCAGCCCTCGACGGTGCTGCTGCTCGCGCCGGTCGCGCCGCTGGCCGGGCTCGCGGTGGCCTGGTCCCGACGCGCCAACCCGAACTGGGAGGTGGTCGCCGGCACCGCCCGCGCCGGGCTGGAACTGCTGCTGCGCCGTACCCTCGCGGTTCTGCTCCTGGTCGCGCCCGTGCTCGCGGTGGCCGGGCTGGCGGTCGGCCGCAACCCCGCGCTGTGGCTGCTGCCCTGCCTGACGTTCACCGCGGCGACGCTGCTGCTCGGCAGCCGCGTCGGCGTGCCGCTGGCCGCCGCCGTCCTCGGCGGCGGCTGGCTCACCGCGGTCGCGGCCGCGTCGTTCACCGGCGACGCCGACGCGGCCCGCGCCGCCGCCGTCACCGAAGCCCTGCTCCGGCCCGCCACCATGCCCGCCTGGGCGGCGGCCACCGCCGTGCTCACCGCGCTGACCGTGCTGCGCGCCGACCACCTGCGGCGGCCCGCCGGCTGACGCCGGCCCTCCGGAACCACGCCACGGCGCCCCGCCGGCGCCGCGGACGACCCTGCCCCGAGAAGGAGACGACATTGGTACGCGCAGTGAGCGCCGACGAGGTGGCGCCGACCCGGCACGCCTGGCGGATCGAGGCGGTGGGACTGTCGGTGAAGGCCGGGCGGCACCTGGCCGTCGACAACCTCGGCCTGACGCTCGGCACCGGTGTGCACGGGCTGCTCGGCCCCAACGGCGCCGGCAAGAGCACCCTGATGCGCGCGCTCGCCACAGTGGTCAAACCGCACGGCGGCACGCTGCGGCTGCTCGGCGCGGACGCCGCCACGACCCGTGAGCTGCGGCCGATGCGCCGCCGGCTCGGCTACCTGCCGCAGCAGTTCGGCTACTACCCCCGGTTCACGGTGCGGGAGTACGTCGAGTACGTGGCCTGGCTGCGGGAGATGCCCGCCGCCGCGGTGCCGGGCGCGGCGCAGCGGGCCATCGACCGGGTACGCCTCACCGACCGGGCCGACGCCAAGCTCAAGTCGCTGTCCGGCGGCATGCTGCGCCGGGCCGGCATCGCCCAGGCGATCGTGAACGAACCGGACCTGCTGCTGCTCGACGAACCGACAGTCGGCCTGGACCCGGAACAGCGGGTCGAGTTCCGTGAGCTGATCCGCGAACTCGGCGCGGACGCCTGCGTGCTGGTCTCCACCCACCTGGTGGAGGACGTGGTCGCGGCCTGCTCCGACGTCATCCTGATGGACCAGGGCACCCGCGTGTTCCAGGGCCTGCCCGCCGACCTGATCCGCCACGGCGAGACCGGCGGCGTCGGCGACAGCGCCGCCGAGCGCGGCTACTCGTACCTCCTCAAGCAGCACCGGAGCGCCTGATGATCCGACAGGTACGCGTCGAACTGCGCCGCTCGAACGCGCCGGCCGTGGCGGTGCTGCTCCTCGCCATCGGGATCCTCGGCGTCGCGAGCATGTACAGCTTCTGGCAGGGACAGTGGCTGCGGTTGGGCTACGTGCACTCCTCCGCCATGTTCTTCCTGATGCCCCTGGCGCTGGCCGGCGGCGCGGTGCTCGGCCGCCGGGACCGGCGCACCCGCGCCGACGAGCTGATGAACAGCACCGGCCGGCCCCGCTGGCAGCGCGCGCTGCCCGCGATGACCGCGCTCGGCGTGGCCGTCGCGGCCGCGCACCTGCTCGTGCTCGCCGGCGGCGCGGCGCTGGTCGCCACCGGCGGCGCCTACCTCGGCGTACGCGGGCTCGCCGGGCCCCTGGTCGACGTGCTGGTGCTCGTCGGCGCGGCCTGGTGTGGCACGGCCGTCGGCCGCCTGTGGTCCTCACCGCTGCTGCCCCCGCTGCTGGCCGCCGCCGCGCTGGTGGCGCAGGAGGGCACGTCCCTGATCGCGGGCGTCGACAGCACGCTGTCGAGTCCGTCCCTCATGATCAACTGGCCGCCGGACACGCCGTGGGAGACGCTGTCGGACCGGCTTCTGCTCAGCCGGCTGGCGCTCGGGGCCGGGCTGGCGCTCGCCGGGCTGCTGCTGGCGGCGGGCGGGTCGTGGCTCACCCGGGCCGGCGCGTTCGCGGGCCTCGCCGGTGGCGTGGCGGGTCTCGTGCTGATCGGCGTGCCCGGCCCCGCCGGGATCTGGCAGCTCGACGCGGGAGCGCGCCGGTACGTCTGCGCCGACGGCACGCCGCAGGTGTGCGTCACCGCCGTCAACGCGCATCTGCTGCCCGAGGTCACCACCGAGGCCCGCCGAGGGCTGCGCGCGCTGGCAAAGCTGCCGGACGCGCCGACCCGCGCGGTGGAACTGCGGCTGGACACCATCGGCAGCAACGACAGCGAGCAGTGGCACCGGCCCAAGCCGGCACCCGGCACCGTGCAGTTCCTCCTGGAGGTCGACCCGGACACCGGCCGGGCCGCCGACGTGGCAGAGCGCATCGCCCTGGGCGGCGGCACCATGTGGTACGGCTGCGGGCGCAGCGGCGACGACATCGCCCCGGCGATCGCCGCGGCCTGGCTGCTCGACGCCGAGACGGTCCGGCTGTGGGACTCCTGGACCGGATACCGGCACACCGACACGCAGCAGGACGAGATCCGGGCCGGGGTGCGGCAACTGCGCGCCCTGCCCGAGCCGGAGCAGCTGCGGCGCATCACCGCGCTGCGGGACGCCGCCGCGCGCTGCGAGCCGGACCTGATGCCGGCGCTCACCGGACGGGCCGCGCCGTGACCCGCTGGCTGCCGCTGTACGTGCGGTCCCGCCGGCTACCCGCCGCCCTGGCCGGATCCGCTATCGCCGTCGCCGTGATGGCCGTCGCCTGGGCCGGCTTCACCGACCGCCCCGAGGTGCCCGCCGGCCTCGCCGTGCTCACCACCGCGCTGGCGGTCGCGCCGCTCGGGCCGACGCTCGCCGGCACCGACCCGGCGCTGGAGCGGACCGCCGCGTGGCAGTGGGCGCCGCGCCGGGCCGGGCACCTGCTCGGGTACGCCGCGGCGGTGGTCGGGCTGCTGGCCGCCGCCCGCGTCCTCGGCGTCGACTTCGGACCGCTGTCCGTGCTGGCCCGCAACACGGCCGGGCTGATCGGGCTGGTCGGCCTCGGCGCGGCGCTGGCCAGCGCCCGGGCCGCCTGGCAGGCGCCGACCGCCTGGGCCGCCATGGCGTCCTTCATGGCCGCGCCGGGCGGGCCGGAATGGCGGCAGGCGGCGCTGTGGATGGCGCAGGAGCCGGGCAACCGAATCGCCGCGGTCACCGCCACGACGTTCCTCCTCGGCGGCGTCGTCGCCTACGCGCTGCGGGTCGGCCCGCAGGTCGCGGCGGCCGAGGCGGCGCTGGAACAGTGACGCGCCGGGCCTCGTCGCACGCCTACCGCGCGGCGAGGCCCGGCCGCTGTCAGGTCAGCGGCACCCAGGCCAGGCTGGTCATGCCGGCCAGGGCGGTCGCCTTGAGACCGGCGTCGGAGACCGTCCAGAGCACACCGTCGATCATCAGCGAGCGGCGGATCGGCGTCCGCTCGCCGCCGTCGGCCAGGCTCCCCGGATGGTCCACCGCGCCGGCCACCGTGAAGCCCTTGTCGCCGACCCGCAACGCCAGCACGCCGCCGGACGGCGGGCGCTTCGTGCCGTCGGGCCCATCGGTGTCCACGCCCGACTGCATCACCGGGATCACCACCAGCCGCTCCGGCGGCCAGTAGAGAAACGCGTGCGGGTCGTGCTCCGCCTCCGACCAGCCACGGGCGACGTGGTGCTGGGCGATCCGGGTGGGCCGGGCCGGGTCGGCCACGTCGAACAGCGACACCTGGGTGCCCGTCACCTGCCCCTCGTCAGTGGCGTCCTGGCCGACGCCGATCAGGCGGCCGTCGCCGGCCGGGTGCAGGTACGCCGAATACCCGTTGATCTTCAGCTCGCCGGTCACCCGGGGCGCGGCCGGGTCGCGCAGGTCCACGCCGTACAGCGGGTCGGTCTGCCGGAACGTGACCACGTATCCGGTACCGCCGACGAACCGCACCGCGAAGATCCGCTCGCCCTTGCCGAGGCCGGTGACCGCGCCGACCCGCTTCAGCGTGGGACCGTCGGCGCGCAGCACGTAGACGCCCGACTGGGAGGACCTCTCCCGCCTCCACGTGTCGCCGGTGGTGGTGGCGACCCGCAGGTGACCGTCCCACTCGGACAGCGCGTACTGGTTGATCAGCCAGCCGGGCACCGACCCGGCGGCGACGAAGCGCGGCGTGCCCGCGGCGGTGTCGAACTGATAGATCTCGGTGCTGACGTCGCGCGCCTCCGGTGACGCGGCGCGCCACGTCCGCCAGCGCTGGTCGGCGGCGACGTAGAGGCGTCGACCGTTGCTGTACACCGTGTCGCCGTCCGCGAACACGGTGACCGGGTCACCGGCGCCGAGCGCGGACGCGCCCAGGTCGAAGCTGAGCACGGTGAGCGTCGAGGCGGCGGAGAAGCCGGCCGGCCGACTCACCCGATCGCAGCCGACCCGACCGCTGCCGACAGTGCGGACGCTGTCGCGGACCTCGTACCGGGGCAGCCAGTCGTCGAGCGTGGCCTTGTCGATGACCGCGCGGTTCGCGGCGATCCGCTGCGCGTCGGTACGCTCCCCCGGCTGCTGCGGAAACTCGAGCCGGTGACCGGAACTGATCACGATGCGGGCGGTCGCGCCGACCTGCCGTGCGTCGACCATCCGGCCGTCGACCCGGTACTCGCCGACGACGCGCGGCGCTGCGGCGAGGTCGACCAGGACCAGCCGGGCCTGCCCGACCACGCCGGGTGCGGGACGCCGACCGGGCACCGTGGACTCTGGGACCCTTCCGGCGCGCAGCAGCACGAGCGCGCGGTCCCCGTGCAGCAGCAGGCTGCCCTCCTGCCCGGAGAACCGGTCGGCGGCCGGATCGAGCGCCAGCCGGCCGGTCTGCCGGCGGGTCGCCGGGTCGACGACCGTCAGCACGCCCCGGCCGTACGTGACGATGCGCCGGCCGTCGGTCTTGACCAGGTCCGGCTCGTCCACGCCGGCCTCGTGCACGTTCGTCCCGGAGAAGTCCGGAGTGGACGCCGACCCGGCCGCCTTCTGGGTGCCGCTGTCGGCCCCGGCCTCCGCGCCGAACCGGAGCAGGTCGCGGCCCGGCCCGAGACCCCACGGTCCCACCGCCGCCCGAGCGGCCGCCCGGATCTGCCGTAGCGCCTCGTCGCAGGAGTCGAACGCGACGAGCCGCAACCCACCGGCCGGAACGGGCCGGCCGGTGGGCGGCGGATCGGCCGAGGGTGACGCGGTGCAGCCACCGAGGGCCAGCGCGGCGGCCAGCGTCCATCCGATCGTCCGGAATCTGCGAAAGGTCATGGGCCGTCAGACGTGGCCGCGGCGAGCGCGGTTCCCGGCCGAACGCGCTCAGCCGCCGGCCATCGCGCCGAGCACGATGAACGGCTCCTTGCCCTTGACGACCTCCTCGGGCAGCGGATCGTCCGGCGACTCGTTCGACAGGTCCAGCTCGCAGGCGTAGAAGCGGACGAACGGCCGGCGCTTCCCGCTGTGCCGGTCGCGGATCGTGCCGAGCAGCATCGGGTACGCGGCCTCCAGCGCGTCGAGCACCTCCCGCTGGGTGGGCGGCCCGGCCACCTCGACGCGTACCTCGCCGGTGACGTGCGCCAGGTTCTTCAGGTGCGCCGGCAGCACCACCCGGATCACGGCAGCACCTGGACCTCGACCGAGAGCACGGCCGGCAGGTCACGCACGATCGGCGCCCAGGTGTTGCCGCCGTCGGCCGAGTGGTAGACCTGACCGCCGGTGGTGCCGAAGTAGATTCCGCAGGGGTCGAGCGTGTCGACGGCCATCGCGTCGCGCAGCACGTTGACGTAGCAGTGCGACTGCGGCAGCCCTTCGGTCAGCGGCTCCCAGTGCTCACCGCCGGTACGGCTGCGGTAGACGCGCAGCTTGCCCTCCGGCGGGTAGTGCAGCGAGTCGCTGGTGATCGGCACCACGTAGACCGTCTCCGGCTCGTGTGCGTGCACCGCGATCGGGAAGCCGAAGTCCGTCGGCAGGTCGCCGCTGATCTCCCGCCAGTTGCCGCCGGCGTCGTCGGTGCGCATGACGTCCCAGTGCTTCTGCATGAACAGCGTGTCCGGCCGGGACGGGTGCTGGGCGAGACGGTGCACGCAGTGCCCCACCTCGGAGTCGGTGTCGGGGATCTCGCCGGAACGAAGTCCCTTGTTGATCGGCAGCCAGCTCGCGCCGCCGTCGTCGCTGCGGAACGCGCCCGCCGCCGAGATCGCGACGTAGATCCGGTCCCGGTCGGCCGCGTCGAGGATGATCGTGTGCAGGCACATCCCGCCCGCGCCGGGCTGCCAGGACGGGCCGGTCGGGTGCTGCCGCAGCGCGGTCAGCTCGGACCACTTCTGGCCGCCGTCGGTGGACAGGTAGAGCGCGGCGTCCTCACCGCCCGCGTACACGGTGTCGGGGTCGTGGCGGGACGGCTCCAGGTGCCAGATCCGCTTGAACTCCCACGGGCGCGGGGTGCCGTCGTACCAGAGGTGCTGCCCGACCTCGCCGCTGTAGGCGAAGTCGTTGCCGACTGTCGTCCAGTTCCGGCCGCCGTCGTCCGAACGCTGGATCAGCTGCCCGAACCAGCCGCCGGACTGGGACGCGTAGAGCCGGTCCGGTTCGACGGGTGAACCTGTGAGGTGGTAGATCTCCCATCCGCCGAAGTGCGGTCCGTCGACGGTCCAGTCGTCGCGCTTGCCGTCCGACGTCAGAATGAACGCGCCCTTGCGCGTGCCGACAAGTACCCGTACGCCGCTCATGTCTCGTCCTCCATCCAGGTGTCTTCCCTGCACTGACCGCGGGCCTCGCCGAAACTCATCGTCGTGGTACTCCCAGGCTTGACATTTCTCCGCCGGACGCGCGGCGGCCGGGCGCCACGCCGGTACGGCGGGAATGTCGGGGGCTGCGGCTAGCGTGCGGGCATGACCGGTCCCGGAGACGTTCCGCCCGAGCACCTCGACCGCCTGCGCCCGGTCTGCCTCGGCCTGCCCGACGCCTACGAGGAGCCGGCCTGGGTGGGTGTGCGGTGGCGCGTGCGCGGCCGCACGTTCGCCCACGTGCTCACCGTCGACCCCGGCCACCAGGCCGCGTACGCGCGGGCGGCGGCGACCGACGAGCCGGTCTGCGTGATGACGTTCCGCTCCCCCGGCGACGAGATCGCCGGGCTACTCGCGGCCGGGCCGCACTTCTTCAAGCCGGACTGGGCCGCCGACGTGGTCGGCCTGCGACTCGACGCGGACTCGGACTGGACCGAGGTCGCCGAGCTGCTCACCGAGAGCTACTGCGTGCTGGCCCCGAAGAAGCTGGTCGCCCTCGTCGACCGGCCCGGCTGAATCAGCCGAGCTTCTTGCGCAGCGTCTCGAACGCCAGGTCCGGCCGCAGCGGCACGCCGAAGCGCTCGTCGCCGTACGGGAACGGGCTCAGCTCGCCGGTGCGGACGTAGCCGCGCCGCTCGTACCAGGCGATCAGGTCGTCGCGCTGGACGATCACGGTCATCCGCATCTCACCGGCATGCCACTGCTGCGTCGCGTACCGCTCGGCCTCGGCCAGCAGCTCCCGGCCCAGGCCGCCGCCCTGCCGGCCGGGGGCCACCGCGAACATCCCGAAGTAGACGTGGTCGTCGCGGCGTTCCAGCTGGCAGCAGGCGAGCAGGTCACCGTCCTGCTCGGCGACCAGCACCACGCCGTCCGGGGCGGTGACCGCCGAGGCGACCATGTCCGGGTCGGTGCGCTGCCCGGCCAGCAGGTCCGCCTCGTGGGTCCAGCCCTGCCGGCTGCGCTCACCCCGGTACGCCGACTCGATCAGGTCGACGAGGGCGGCCACGTCGCCGGGGCGGGCGACCCGGACGGTACGGGATGCGGGGCTGGTCATGGCGGTTCTCCACGGTCGCGGCTGCGTACCTGGTCAGCGTACGCACGCGGGCGTCGCGGCCGGCGGCCGGGACCACGGGGCGGGACGGCTGGTGGTTCACTGCCCGGCATGGAGACGACGATCGGCACGGCGGGCCTGCCCGCGGTCCTCGACCTGCCGGCCGCGCCGGTACGGGGAGGCCTGGTGGTGCTGCACGGCTCGCACGCCGGGCAGCGTTCCCACTTCCTGTACGCGCACCTGGCCCGGCTGCTGCCCAGGGCCGGGATCGCGGTGCTGCGCTACGACCGCCGCCCCCGCGTCGACGGGCACGACGTGCCGCTGGCCGACCAGGCCGACGACGCCTCCGCCGCGCTCACCGAGCTGCGCCGGCACGTCGGGGCGGTCCCGGTCGGGTTGTGGGGGTTCAGCCAGGGCGCGTGGGCGGCGGCGCTGACCGCCACCCGGCACCCGGTCGACTTCCTGGTCCTGGTCGGTTGCAGCGGGGTGAGCCCCGCGAGGCAGATGCGCTACGGCACCGCTGAGCAGTTGCGCCGGCACGGGTACGGGCCGGCCGACGTGGTGGAGCTGACCCGGCTGCGCGCGCTCGCCGAGGACTACCTGCGCGGCGACGTGCCACGCGCGGTGGCGCAGGCGGAGCTGGACGTCGCCGTGCGCCACCCCTGGTTCCCACTGGCGTCCCTGCCCGAGGAACTGCCCGCCACGCCCGGCACGTGGACCGACATGGACTACGACCCGGCGCCGGTGCTGGCGCGGCTGACCTGCCCGGTGCTGCTCTGCTGGGGCGAGACGGACGCCTGGATCCCGATCGAGGACAGCCTCGAGGTGTGGCGGCGGGCGGCCCGCGACGCCGAGCTGACGGTGGCCCGGCTGGCGGGCTGCGACCACGCGCCCACGCTCGGCGAGGGTGAGGACCTGGACAGCGTCAGCCCGCAGTACGAGCGGGTGCTGTTGGGCTGGCTGGACCGCCTGCTGCCGCCGGCCGGCTGAGCGGGCTGCCGGTTCCGCCTCCAATTCTCCGCGCGCCGCGCCGCCGCCGACGGCTAGCCTGCCGGGCATGGATGCCGCGCTGCCCACGTTCGAGTTCGCCTTCCCCGGCCCGCTGCGCGACCAGCTCGTCGCCGCGGTGCTCGACGGGAGCAAGAGCACCACTACCGCGCTGGTCCAGGACTACGAGATCGACGGCGAGCCACTGCCGGCCGTCGGTACCCGCTCGGCGGTGATCGACTCCGACGGCCGGCCCGTGGCGGTGATCGAGCTGGTCGAGGTCCGCGTCGCCCGCCTCGGCGACGTCGATCTCGACCACGCGCGGGACGAGGGCGAGGGCTACGAGTCGGTCGCCGCCTGGCGGGCCGGCCACGAGCGGTTCTGGCACGGCGAGGACTACCGCGGCTGGCTCGGCGACCCGGCGTTCACCGTCGACGACGACACCATGGCCGTGCTGGAACGCTTCCGCCTGGTCGAGACGCTCTGACCGCGCGCCCGGCTCAGGGGGCGGCGAGCCAGGCGCGCAGCTGGTCGCCGTGCTCGTCCAGCTGCGGGGGCGGCAGCTCGTAGCGCGGCGGGGTGCCGGACAGGCCGATCGGGTTGCGGATCCCCGGCACGCCGCCGGTCGTCGCCACCGGCTCCAGGCCCAGCCCCTGCGCCAGCGCCACGCCCTCGGCCACCGAGTTGATCGGGCTGCACGGCACGCCCGCCGCGCGCAGCTCGCCGAACCACTCCGCGCTGCCGCGCCGGGACAGCGCCGCCACCAGCAGCGGCCGCAGCTCGTCGCGGTGCGCGACGCGGTCGGCGTTGCGCCGGAACCGCGCGTCGCCGGCCAGTTCCGGCACGCCCAGCACCCGGCAGAGGGTACGGAACTGCGCGTCGTTGCCGGCGATCACCACCAGTTCGCCGTCGGCGGTGGGCAGCGGCTCGTACGGCACGATGCTCGGATGCGCGTTGCCCATCCGGTGCGGCTGCGCGGCCCCGGCCACGTGCGCGCTGGTGTGGTTGACCAGCCCGGACAGCGCCGACGAGAGCAGGTCCACCGTGACGTGCTGCCCGCGCCCGGTCTCCTCGCGGTGCCGCAGCGCGGCCAGGATCCCGACCGCCGCGTGCAGCCCGGCGATCACGTCGAACACCGCGACACCGGCCTTGTAGGGCGGGCCGTCGGCGTCCCCGGTGAGGCTCATCAGCCCGGCGGCGGCCTGCACCATGAGGTCGTACCCGGGCAGGTCGGCACCCCCGGCGGCGCCGAAGCCGCTGATCGAGGCGTACACCAGGCGGGCGTTGCGGGCGGTGACCGTGTCGTGGTCGAGGCCGAAGCGGCGCAGCGCGCCCGGACGGAAATTCTGGATCAGCACGTCGGCCCGGTCGGCCAGCCGGTGCGCCAGCGTCAGGTCGCCGGGGTCGGTCAGGTCGAGCACCAGTGAGCGCTTGTTGCGGTTGACCGCCAGGTAGTAGGTGGAGACGTCGTCGCGGACCGGGGGCCGCCAGCCGCGGGTGTCGTCGCCGCCCGGTGACTCCACCTTGACCACGTCCGCGCCGAGGTCCGCCAGGAGCATCGTCGCGTACGGCCCGGCGAGGATGCGGGAGAAGTCGGCGACCAGCACCCCGTGCAACGGACCCGACATGCCGACCCCTTTCTCGCCGCCGACCACGATGACACATTCCTGACGGCCCACCCGGCCGGGGTGGCCCGTCCGGCTACGGTCGCCTCGGGGACGTACCGGAAAGGGGTGCCCGTGCCGCTGCTCAGCCGGCTCGCCGAAGCCACCGACGAGCGCCCGGGCGCGATCCGGGTGCAGGACCGCTCGCTGTCCTGGGTGGAGCTGCGCCGGGCGGCCACCGCGGTCGCCGACGACCTGCGCGGCGCGGCCCGGGTGGCGGTGCCCGCGACGGCGACCCTGGAGACGGTGGTCGGCGTGGTCGGCGGGCTGCTCGCCGGCGCGGCGGTGGTGCCGGTGCCGCCCGACGCCGGACCGATGGAACGCGACCACATCCTGCGTGACTACGGCGCGGAGGTGCTGCTGGCGGCGCCGGGCACACGGAAAGCCCATTCGCCGCCGCTCGTGCCGCTGGACCTGGCCCGGCGCTCGGACACCAGCCATCCCGAGCCCGACCCGGCGGCCACCGCGCTGATCCTCTACACCGGCGCGCCCAAGGGCGCGATGCTGTCCCGCCGCGCGGTCGCCGCCTGCCTGGACGGGCTCGCCGACGCCTGGGCCTGGACACCGGACGACCTGCTGGTCCACGGGCTGCCGCTGTTCCACGTGCACGGGCTGGTGCTGGGCGTGCTCGGCCCGCTGCGCGTCGGCAGCCGCCTGCGCCACGTCGGCCGTCCCCACCCCGAACGGTACGCGGCGGCGGGCGGCTCGCTGTACTTCGGCGTACCCACGATCTGGTCGCGGATCGCGGCGCAACCCGCGGCGGCGCGGGCGCTGCGCGGCGCCCGGCTGCTCGTGTCCGGCAGCGCGGCGCTGCCCGATCCGGTCTTCGCGGCGCTGGCCGGGCTGACCGGGCACCGGCCGCTGGAGCGGTACGGCATGACCGAGACGCTCGTGACGGTGAGCGCCCGCGCGGACGTTCCCCGGCGGCCCGGCACCGTGGGTGTGCCGCTGCCCGGCGTGCACACGCGGGTGCGGGACGAGCACGGCGACCCGCTGCCGGCGGACGGCGCGGCCATGGGTGAGCTGCAGGTACGCGGCGGCACGCTGTTCGACGGTTACCTGAACCGGCCGGACGCCGACGCGGCCACCCGCACCGCCGACGGCTGGTTCCGCACCGGCGACGTCGCCACGGTCGACCCGGACGGCGTCCACCGCATCGTCGGCCGGGCCGCCACCGACCTGATCAAAAGCGGCGGGTACCGGATCGGGGCCGGCGAGGTGGAGGACGCGCTGCTGGCCCACCCGGGTGTGCGGGAGGCGGCGGTGGTCGGCACGCCCCACCCCGACCTGGGGCAGCAGGTGACCGCGTACGTGGTCGGCGACGGCGTGGCCGAGGCCGAGCTGATCGACTTCGTGGCGCGGCACCTGTCCGCGCACAAGCGCCCCCGGCAGGTACGGCTGGTCGGCGCGCTGCCCCGCAACGCGATGGGCAAGGTGCAGAAGACCCTGCTGACCGAGGCGTGAGCGGCCCTCTCAGCGGGCCGCTGCCGCGCGGCGGACCTGACGGCGGGCCTCGTCCGCCGGCACGCCTGTGGCACGCAGCAGGTCGTTGGCGACGGTCCGCAACTGCGAGACCACGATGGTGCCGGAGAAGCCGATCTCCTGCCGGCACGCCTCGCCCGCGTCGCGGACCGCGCGCAGCACCCGCTCCCGGGCGGCGGCCGGCTCCTCGGCGGCCAGGAACGCCCGGTGCAGCAGCCGGATCGCCTCGCTGAAGTGCTCCAGCGCGGCGGGCAGGTGCGGCGGCACCGGCTCCCGGTCCCGTAACGCGGTGCCGATGCGGCGCACCATGCCCCGGCTGTTGCGGAACGCCCGGTCCAGGTGCTCGGCGCCGTGCCGATACGCGGCCAGGGCGCGTCGTCGCCGCCAGCGCACCGGGGAGAACCGGACCACCTCGTCGGCGGCGCCGACCATCTCGTCGATCCGGTCCAGTTCCGTCTCGGCGGCGCGCATCCGGGCCAGCACCTCGTCGGCCGCGCGCACGTCGGCGTGTGCAAGCGCCTCCGCCGACGCGGTCATCTGACTGGCGAACGTGTCGAGCGCCGGGTCTGCCACGCGGCGGACCGCGCGCAGCGGGTTCAGCGGCGCGATCACCAGCACCACGAGCAGGCCGACGGCGCCGCCGACGAGCGCGTTGAGGGTCCGGGGCAGCTCCAGGTCGGGCGACACCGGGGTCAGCGTGGCGACCAGCACCGCCGTACCGCCGGCCTGGGTGACGAGCGCGCCGGTACCGCGTACGAGCACCGCCGCGGAGACCGCCAGGAACACGATCACGCCGGTCTGCCACGGCCCGGTGCCGAACAGATGCACCAGCAGGTCACCGACGACGATGCCGAGGACCACCCCGACCACCAGCTCCACGGTCCGCCGGGTGCGGTTGCCGAGCGAGGCGGCGATGACGCTGACCGCCGCGGCCGGCGCGAACGTCGGGTCGGGGTTGCCGAGCACCTCGCGGGCCACCGTCCAGGCCAGCGTGGCCGCGAGGCCGGCCTGGACCGCCACGATGAAGTACGTGCCCAGTCGCCGGCGGCTGGACCGCCCGGCGTCGCGTACCCGGTCGACGGCATCCCGCATGCGGCCGGGTACCCGCGGTCGCCCGCCCGAACCTCACCCGGGGTACGCCATCGTGCCGGTCAGCGCCACCACGCCGGGCAGCCGGGTGTCCTGGCGCAGGAACTGCACCACCACCGGGACCGGGGAACGCAGCACGCAGCCGTACGGGCGGTCCAGTCGCACCGCCTCCGGGTCGATCAGGTCGTTCACCCGTACGTGCCGGATCCGGCGGGCGCCGACCAGTAGCCGGTACGGTCCGACCGGTTCGACGTCCTGGTAGTAGAAGTCCAGCTCCAGCTCGGCGTCCTCGTCGGCGGCGTTGAGCACGCAGAGCTGGTCGAAGGCGGTGAACGCCGGTTCCGGGCCGTGCGCGGGGAACGGCACGTGCCCGCCCGGCACCACCCAGACCCGGGCGCCGACCGGCGCGCTCACGACTCCTCCAGCAGCCGGGCCAGGTCCGGGGTGAGGAACACCCCGTCCGGGTCGAGCCGGCGGCGCACCGCCTGGAAGTCGTCCCAGCGGGGATAGAGGGGACGCAGCTCCCGCGCGCCGAGCCAGTGCTTCTTGCCCCAGTGCGGGCGTCCGCCGTAGTGCCGGAACACCGCCTCCATGTCCCGGAAGTACTCGTCGTACGGCAGCGAGGTGTTCTGCAGGCAGGCGATCGTGGTGGTGGGGCGGCCGTAGGCGTTGCTGAGCCAGATGTCGTCGGCGGCGATGGTGCGGACCAGGACCCGCCAGGCGGCCACCCGGCGGTGCCGGTCGCGCACCCGGCGGCGCACCTCGGCGAAGCAGGCCGGGAACGCCTCCGACGGCAGCATGTACTCGATCTCCTCGAAGCGCAGCTCCCGGTGCCGGGGAATGGTGCGGTGGGTGGGCCCGACCTGGCTCTGCCGCGGCTCGCCGTCCGGCAGCCGGGGCTGTGCCCGGTCCGGCGCGGCGTCCGTGTCGGTGCGGTTGATCACCCGGATCTGCGTCTGGTCGCTGCGCGGGTACCAGTAGAAGTCCATGTTGCGGTTGGTGTGCTGCAGCACGGCGAGGTGGTCCAGGGTCCAGTCCAGGTGCGCGCACCAGGAGCGGCGGTGCAGTTGGTAGGTCGGCTGCACGTCGAGCGTGACCTGGGTGACCACGCCGAGCGCGCCGAGGGAGAGGCGCACCGCCGGCAGCAGCTCCGGGTTGCGCCGCGCGTCGACGTCCAGCACGTCGCCGGTGCCGGTGACCAGGCGCACGCCGGTGACCTGGGTGCTCAGGTTCCCAAATCCGATGCCGGTGCCGTGGGTGCCGGTGGCGGTCGCCCCAGCGATCGACTGGTAGTCGACGTCGCCCAGGTTGTCCATGGCCAGCCCGGCGTCGTAGAGCCCTTCGCCCAGCGCCCGCAGCTTCGTGCCGGCCCACGCGGTCGCGACCCGCCCGTCGTCGG
This sequence comes from Micromonospora sp. CMU55-4, assembly GCF_011602315.1. Taxonomy (NCBI): domain Bacteria; kingdom Bacillati; phylum Actinomycetota; class Actinomycetes; order Micromonosporales; family Micromonosporaceae; genus Micromonospora; species Micromonospora sp. CMU55-4. Next base: position 474,430 of record NZ_JAAOLH010000004.1, on the reverse strand, counting down.
AGATCACCCCGGCCATCCGGTCCAGGCTCAGCAGGATCCCGTCGGTACGCACCAGCGGGCTGGACGAGTGCCCCGAGCCGACCGGCCGGACGGTCGCGCGCGTGGCCCGGGCACGGCGCACCAGGTCGCACACCTCGGCCTCGTCGGCCGGCTCGGCCCGGTCCGCCGGTGTAAAGCGGAGACTGCCGGACCAGTTCACGAACTCGCGTGTCACAGCGGCCCCTCCCCGGCCCGCTTACCCGTGCCCGCGCCGGGTAGTCACCGCCGTGTCCGAGCCGCCGCTGTCGTTCCCGCCGATCGACGCGTACGCGTTCCTGTCCGACACGCACACCACGGCGCTCGTCGCACCGGACGGGGCGGTCGAGTGGTTCTGCGTACCGGACGCGGCGGGCGACGCGGTCGCGGCCCGGCTGCTCGACCGGGACACCGGCGGCCGGTTCACGCTCACCGTCGCCGGCTGCCCGGCGCCGCGGCGCCGCTACCGGCCGGACACGCTGGTGCTGGAGAACGACTGGGCCGCCCCGTCCGGCGCGGCGGCCGGCGAGGACCTGCTCGCGGTCCGGCCCGGCGCCGCCGACCGGCCGATCCACGCCGAGCGGGCGCTGGTGCGCCGGCTGCGAATCACCGACGGTGTGCTGCGGGTCCGCGCCGAGCTGACGCCCCGGCCCGGGTACGGGGCACGCCCGGTGCGCTGGCGGCGCGACGGTAACGGCTGGCACGCCGACGGCACGCCGCTGCGGCTGCGCACCGACCTGCCGGTCACCGTCGAGGACGGCACGCTCGTCGCCGAGGCGGAGCTGCGCGCCGGGCAGGACGCGACGCTGCTTCTCGGGTACGCCGACCCGGTGCCCGCCCTCGCCGACGCCGAGGAGCTGACCGAGCGGACCGCCGACAGCTGGCGGGCGTGGTCGGCGCGCGGCGACTACACGGGCTTCGCGGCCGGCGCGGTCCGGCACAGCGCCCTGGTGCTGCGCGGCCTGTCCTACGACGAGACCGGCGCGCTGCTGGCCGCCCCGACCACATCGCTGCCCGAGGAGATCGGCGGGGTCCGCAACTGGGACTACCGCTTCACCTGGCACCGGGACGCGGCGCTGCTGCTGCTCGCGCTGTTCCGCCTGGGCCACGCCGAGGAGGGCCGCCGCTATCTGCGGTTCCTGCTCGGCATCTGCGCGCGGCAGCATCCGCTCGCGCCGCTCGTCGGCATCCACGGCCACGCCACCGAGGAGCGTGAGCTGCCGCACCTGTCCGGCTACGCCGGCTCGGCGCCGGTGCGGGTCGGCAACGAGGCGGCGAACCAGATCCAGTTCGACACGTACGGGCACATCCTCGACGCGGCGCTTGCCTACCAGCTGCTCACCGGCGAGCTGACCGGCCCGCAGTGGGCGCTGCTGCGGCGGCACGTCGAGACCATGGCGGAGCGCTGGCGGGAACCGGACCACGGGGTGTGGGAGATCCGCGGCCCGTGCCGGCACTACGTCTACTCGAAGGTGATGACCTGGGTCTGCCTGGACCGGGGCATCCGCCTCGCCGGGCTGCTCGGCGACGGCGCCGCGCCGGTGGACCGGTGGCGCCGGGAACGTGACGCGCTGCACGCCGAGGTGCTCGACCGCGGGTACGACGAGCGCGCCGGCAGTTTCGTCATGGCGTACGGCGGGACCGAGCCGGACGCCTCGCTGCTGCGGATGCCGCTCGTCGGGTTCCTGCCCGGCGACGACGCCCGAGTGGTCGCCACCGTCGAACGGATCCGCGCCGACCTCGCCGTCGCACCCGACCTGATCCGGCGCTACCGGGCCGACGACGGGCTGCCCGGCACCGAGGGGGCGTTCCTGCTCTGCTCCTTCGAGCTGGTCTCGGCGCTGGTACTGGCCGGCCGGCACGGCGAGGCGCGGGACATCTTCGACCGGCTGGCCGGCCGGGCCGGGCCGCTCGGCCTGCATCCGGAGGAACGCGCGCCCGACGGCACGGCGCTGGGCAACTTCCCGCAAGCGTTCACCCATCTGGCACTGATCGAGGCTGCGCTGAACCTGGACTCGGCGGGCGACCGGGACGCGCTGCACGCGTGGGCGGAACGGTCAGCGGCCGCGGCGGCGTGACCGGCACCCCGCCGGGAACCAGCGCGCCGGTCCGGACGACTATCCTTGTATGGCGTGTGAGCAGTGGCGGGAAATCCTGTCGGCACAGCTGGACGGTGAGGCGTCCAGCTCGGAGATCGAGGCGGCCGAGGCGCACCTGACCGGCTGCGCCGGCTGCCGGGGCTGGTTCGACTCGGCCGCGGCGGTCACCCGGCGGGCCCGTACGCAGCTCGCCCCGCGCGTACCCGACCTGGTCGACGCGGTGCTCGCCGCCGCGCCGCCGCCCCGGCCGAGCCGCCGCCAGCGGATCGCGCTCGGACTGCGCGGGGCGCTCGGGCTGCTCGGCGCGGTGCAGCTCGTACTCGGCCTGGCCCAGATCGGCCGGGAGGCGGTGGTCGCGCACGCCCACACCTCCGGCCAGCACCTGTGGCACGAGTCGGCGGCGTGGAACGTAGCAGTCGGCGCCGGGTTCCTCTACGTGGCGGCACGCCGGACCACGCCGTCCGGCCTGCTGCCGATGCTCAGCGCGTTCGTCGCCACGCTGGTGCTGCTGTCGGTGAACGACCTGATCACCGGTCAGGTCGCGATGACCCGGCTGGTCAGCCACGGCTTCCTGCTGGTCGGCTGGGCCGTGATGCTGGTGCTGTCCCGGCCGGGCTGGCGCCCCGGCGACACGCCGCCCGGGCGGGGCCGGTCGAGCGGATCGCGGTGGGCGCTGCGCACCGAGGAACCGGCCGCGCCGGCGCCGCTGCGGCTGGTGCAGCCGGGCCCGTACCCCGCACAGGCCCGCAACCGGCGCGCGGCCTGAACCGCCGGACGGCCGGGGCCCGCGGGTGTCAGCGGGCCCGGCGGTCACGGACGTCGCCGGACCAGGCGGCGGCCAGGTCCTCCCGGGCGCGGGCGACCCGTGACCGGATCGTGCCGACCGGGCAGCCGCACACCTCGGCGGCCTCGGCGTAGGACAGGCCCAGCACCTGGGTGGCCACGAACGCCTCCCGGCGGTCCGGGGCGAGCGCCGCGATGAGCCCGCGCAACACCACCCCGTCGTCCCCGCCGCGGGTCACCGCCCCGGCCGCCTCGGCGGCGGCCTGCCAGTCCGCCAGCGCGGCCGTCCGGGGCCGCGCGGTCGCCGCCCGCACGTGGTCCACCGCGACCCGGCGGGCGATGGTGAAGACCCAGGTACGCGCCGACGACCGGCCCGCGAAGCCGGGCAGGCTGCGCAGCGCGCGCAGGAACGTCTCCTGGGCCAGGTCGTCGGCCTCGGCCGGCCCGGCCAGGTGGGCGAGGAACCGCCACACCGGCGCCTGGAGGGCACGGACGAACGCGGCAGCGGCCAGCCGGTCACCACGGGCGGCGCTCCGGGCCCACCCGGTCACCTGCTCGTCGTCGGCGTCCGGGCTCATCCTCGGCCGGCCCGCCGGCCCGACATCGTCATGCCCGACGGTACGGATCCGCTGCCCGCTCGGTTCATCCCTGGCGTCCCTCCTGCCACCGGGCCTGACTGTCGGCGACCTCCGGTTGGTCGGCCGGCGGGCGGGAAAAGTTCCCGAACCGGGTCAGTCGTCGTCGACGGAGACGGTGACCGGCCCGACCCGCAGGACGCCGTCGGTGAGCGGCGCGCAGCGCACACCGCCCCGGCGACGCATCGCCTTCCAGGTGCCGGGCGCGACCACCACGTCGAGCCAGGCGCACGGCGGCGCGGCCCGGTGCACCCGCAGGCGGACCGGACCGTCGCCGGAGTCGAGCGTGAGCACCCGGCCGACCAGCTCGTCCACCGGGATGCCGTCGGTCAGCACGTTGCGCCGCAGCTGGGTGAGGTCCGCCCCGGGCGGCAGCGACTCCCGCGCGATCAGCGTGACGCTCGCCTGCCGGTGCGCCGGGCGGCTGAAGTAGCGGTCCCCGACGATGCCGAGCCCGGCGCGCACCTCCACCCGCTCGACCAGTTCACCCGGCGGCGCGGGGGCGGGCCCGTCCGCGGGGCGGCCCACGTACCGGTGCACGGGCGAGGCCAGCAACTGGACGATCCGCGGCATGCCCCGAAGTGTAATCGCGGGCATACCACCGCCAAACCGGACGATAGCCGCACTCACGTATCCGCGCAGTGGGCAGGCCGTTGTACCAGGTGTGACGGCGAGGCGACCCGACGCGATCGGGGCTCATCTCCGGCGGCGGCTGTCCTGGGCGCGGCGCGAGAACGAGCGCCGGCGCCAGGCGTACGAGACGGCGGCGCGGGCCTGGCGGCGGCGCGCGGAGCACCTCGACCGGCTGCGGATCGAGGCGGCCGGCTTCCACGGGTGCGTCCTGACGGGCACCCCGCTACCGGTGCCACTGGACGACGGTGAGGTCGTCTACCGCATCCTGCCCACCGTCGACCTCGTCGAGGCCACGGCCCGGCACCTACCCGGACTGCCGGTGCCGGACGGCACGCTCGCCGGATGTCTCGACCCGGCCGAGGGCCCGCTACCGGCCGGGCTGCGCGTGATCGCCAGCGGCGCCGCCGTGGTGACCGACCGGCGGGTCGCCTTCACCGGGCCCGGCGTCGGCCGGGAGTGGCCCCTGCCGACTCTGCGCGGACTCGGGCACCACCCCGGCCGTCCGGTCACCCTGCTGCACGGCACGGACGGCGGCGCACCGGCGGGTCTGCGCGTGCCGGCGCCGGGCGCGGCGAACGCCCGGTTCTACCTCACCCTGGCCCACGCCGACGCCACCGGTACGCGCACCGCGGTGGTGGAGGACGTCGAGGCGCTGTGGTCCGCCCACCGGGCCGCCCGGCCCCGCCCACCCCGGCCACTCGGGCCGTGGGACGCCCCCGCCGAACGGGCGCTCCCCCAGCGGCTGGCCGCGGCGGGCGTCGCAGCGATGGCCGTACTGCTGGGCGTCACCTCCGCCGGCACCTGGACCGCGACCGCCGGGCAGACCGACCCGGCAGCCCGAACCGCGACCCACCCGGCGACCGCACCCCCACCGGCCGTTTCGTCAGTGCCGCCCGTGGCGACCCCGGTCAACCCGTCGTCTCCCCCCGCGTCCCGGCCGCCCCGGCCCGCGCCGCGACCTCCGGCCGCCGGTTCGGGTGATCGGGTCCCCACCACCGCGCCACCTGCCGCCGGATCCCCGTCGACGCACGTGAGCGGCCGTACGCCCGTGATCGTCGAATCGTCCGGCCCACCCGCCGCCGGTCCGGCGACGCCGGCGCCGAGCGTGAGCCCGACGGCTGATCCGGTTCCGACCGGCGAGCCCGATCCGACAGCGGAGCCGAGCCCGTCCGCCGCATCCGCCGAGCCGAGCGTCCTGGACCTGGTGGGCCTGCACCTCGGCCTGGCCGTCGGTTCCGGCGCAACAGCCCAGCAAGACGCAACCCTCCCCTGACCCCGCCCCACGCTCGCCGCTCTCCCACTTCCCCGCCGTCCCGCCCTCGCGGTCACCCCGCCTCACCCTCGCCGTCGATCTTGCACTTCGCGCCCCGCAGATGCCGGATTCATCCCGCTTTAGGCGGGCCGCAAGTGCAAGATCGCGGGAACGAAGGGCGAGGGGCGGGTGGGGTGGGGGTCAGGGGGTATGGGGGGTCAGGAGGTAGTCGCCGTCTTCTGGGCTCCAGCGCAGCTCGACCGCGCCGCCCGTCGCGGCCGCCTTGCAGAACTGCAGGAAGCTGCGATATCCGAGCTTTTTCTCGCTGAAGTCGGGGCGGGCGCGCCGGAGCTGGTCCTTCAACCCGGACAGCGCGACCGCGCCGCCCTCCCCGGCCAGGTCCACCACCACTGATCGCAGCAGCCCGAACGCGACGTCCCGGTCGCCCTGTTCCGGAAGCGACACCTCCGGGTCGCCCTTCGCCGGCCCCGCCGCCAGCTCCACCACGTTGCGCGCGGCGAGGTGGCGCAGCAGCTCGCCGAAGGTACGGAAGCCGTAGTCGGACTCGCTGAACGTCGGGTCCTTACGCAGCAGCGCGCGCTTGAGCGCGGACGCGGTCACGTCACCGCTGGAGCTGCCCTGCATGCCGGCCACCGTCTGCACGAGCTGGACGGCGAGCGTGTCGACGTCCCGGGCCCGCCCCTCCTCGGCCGCAGCGGCTTCCGGCGCGACCTCCGCCACCGGTTCCGCCACCGGCCCGGGCGGCGCCGTCCGGGCCGGACGCGACCGGCGGGCGGACGGCGGCGGCACGTCGACGCCTTCGAGGCGGTCGTAGTAGAGGAACTCGTCGCAGGCCGGCGGCAGCAACGCCGAGGTGGACTTCTCCACCCCCACACCGATCACCCGCTTGTTGAGTTCGCGCAGCTTGTGGACCAGCGGAGTGAAGTCGCTGTCGCCGGTGCAGATCACGAACGTGGAGATGTAGCCGCGTTCGAACGCCAGCTCGACCGCGTCCACCGCCATCTTGATGTCCGCGGCGTTCTTGCGGGAGGCGCCCATCCGCTGCGGGATCTCGATCAGCTCGACGTGCGACCGGGTGAGCATCCGCCGGTCCTCGTCGAAGTACGACCAGTCCGCGTACGCCCGGCGCACCACCACCCGCCCCCGCTCGGCGAGCGCGTCGGCGATCGGCCGGAAGTCGAACGCACCACCACCGTGGTGGTCGCGTACGCCCAGGGCCAGGTTCTCGTAGTCGAGGAACAGCGCGATCCGGTCTTCGTGATCCACACTGGCAGCCTAGCCCGGCCGGACCGCCGCGCCGGTCAGCGCCGCTCGTCGCGGTAGACCGTCTCGCGGCGGGCCAGCCGCTGGATCGCGTAGCTGCTGACCAGGAGCAGCAGCGCCAGCACCACCTCGACGCCGGCGACGGTGCCGCTGGCGACGGTGAGCCCGAGCAGCAGCAGGATGAGCCCGACGACGGCGAGCAGGCCCGCGAGCAGCATGCGGTTACGCCGTCGCGCCGACCGCTGCGCGTCGTCTGCGCTCACGCTGCCCGCCTCTCCCCGCCGGCCCCCTGTGCCGATCGTAGGCGCTCGTCACGGCCCCGGTGGCGGGTTGGCCCCGCCGGCACGGTCCCGGCGGCGAAAGCCACGCCGACACGGCCGGGCAGGCCCACAGCGCGAGGACACCAGCGGTGGCCGACAACGCGCCCACCCGGCACGGCGGGCGGCACCGCACCGATGTGGCGCGGGGCCGGACGCTCAGGCGTCCGGCCCCGGTCACGGCGGCGGTCAGTGGATCGGCAGCGCCATCGGCTGCTTGTCCTCGCCCGTCTCGCCGTCGAGCAGGTGCGACGGCTCACGCCGGCGCGGCAGGAAGGCGGCCGGGACGAAGGTGAGCAGCACCAGCCCGAACGCGACCCAGAACGTGGTCGAGAAGGCGCCCGCGGCGTAGTCGAGCCCTCGCTCGATGAGCGACGGCGGCACCGGGAACTGCTGGATCAGCTCGGGCCGCTGCTGTGCGGCGATGGCGAGCTGGGATTCGGTCAGCGGGGCGCCGGTGCCCGGGTCGGTCACGCCGGGGATGGGCCGCGAGCCGTTCAGCTCGCTGGTGAGGATGACCGACATGATCGCGGCGCCGATCGATCCGCCGATCTGCTGGAGAATGTTGACCAGCGTGGAGCCGCGCGCCACCTCGGCGGCGCTGAGCGTCTTCAGCGCCGAGGTCATGATCGGCATCATCGTGCCGCCCATGCCGAGGCCCATCACGAACAGCGAGCCGCAGAGCAGCCAGTACGAGGTGTCGGTGCCGAGCTGCGTGAAGGTGAAGAACCCGGCCGCGATGAGCACCAGCGCGAAGGGCACCGTCCGGCCGACCGGCACCCGGTCCGCGAGCGTGCCCGCGATCGGCATGGTCAGCATGGCGCCGATGCCCTGCGGCGCGATCAGCAGGCCCGCGGCGAGCGTCGTCTCGCCGCGTACCTGCAGGAAGTAGCTCGGGAACAGCAGGCCCGCGCCCATGAACGCGATGATGAACACGAACATGGTGATCGAGGCGATGGTGAGGTTGCGGTTGCGGAACAGCCGCAGGTCGAGCAGCGGGTGGCGGGGCCGGAACGAGTAGGCCACGAAGGCGACCACGAGCGCGCCGCCGGCCAGCATCGGCAGCCAGACCTTGGTGTCGGCGATCGTGCCGGTCTCGGGCAGCGTGGAGATGCCGTACAGGAACAGGGCCAGACCCGGCGACAGCATCAGCATGCCGAGGAAGTCGAACGCCTGGGACGGCTCGGCGTTGTCCTTCGGCAGCGCGAGCTGGGCGTAGATCAGCGCGACCACGCCGATCGGCAGGTTGATCAGGAAGATCCAGTGCCAGCTGGCGACGTCGATCAGCCAGCCGCCGAGGATCGGGCCGGTGATCGGGCCGAGCAGCATCGGGATGCCGAGCACTGCCATCAGGCGGCCGATGCGGTGCGGGCCGGCGGCCCGGGTCATGATGGTCATGCCGAGCGGCATGAGCATGCCGCCGCCGAGGCCCTGGACCACACGCCAGGCGATCAGCTCGCCGATCGAGTCGGCGGTGGCGCAGAGCCCGGAGCCGATGGTGAACAGCGCCAGCGCCACCATGTAGAGACGTTTCGTGCCGAACCGGTCGGCGGCCCAGCCGCTGAGCGGGATCACCGTGGCCAGCGCGAGCGTGTAGCCCGTCATGGTCCACGCGACGCGCGCGTACGAGGCGTCGAACTCGCTCTGGAACGTCGGGAGCGCCACGCTGACGACTGTCACGTCGAGGATCGACATGATCGCGCCGAGCACGACGACGCCGGCCACCTTGAGCACCGCGGCGTCGAGCTTTGTCGACGTCGCGACGGGTTGCTGGGTCACTAACGGTCTCCTGGATCCGGTTCGGCTGCCGAAGGCGGTGGGGGTCGCCACGCACCGTCCGGGCGCGGGCGGAACGCGCGGCGGGGCGACGTCCGGCGGGAAGCCTAACCACGACCGGCGACAGACCGGGGCGGATTATGCCGACGGACGAGGCGTCCCGGGCCTGCGCACGGCCGTACGGCGGGCCGGCGGCTCACGGAAAAGGGTGGTTGCGCGCCGATTCGTGAACCTCGGCGGGGCTGTGGGCGCTCCGGCGACGTGACGAAGGTCATCACACGTCCGGGCAGCTCGCAGGCCGGCCGGGGCCGGGTCCGGCGCGGCCGGTACGACGTCGCGGGCGAGGACCGTCTCCAGCGCGTCCCGGGTGAGCGGGTCGGCCCGGCCGATCATGCCCAGGAACGCGGTACGGCCCGCCGGGGTGGCCAGGTGCGGTGTGGCGTCGACGAACAGCCGGCCGCCCGCCTCGTGCATCGGCGCCATGGCGGTCAGCCGCCACATCGACAGGCCCAGCGGCTTCATCGCGTCGGTCATCATCTGCTGGTGGCCGACCGACAGGTAGACGTGGAACGTCCCGTCGGCGGCGGCAGCCGGCACCGGGAACAGCGTGGTGATCGGCCGGCTCTGCAGGATGTGGACGTCGTCCCCGGTCACCGCCCACTCGACGTCCTGCGGGCAGCCGAAGTACGCCTCGATCCGCCGGCCCAGCGCGGCGAGGCGTACCGCCTGCGCGTCGGTCAGCGCCGGCTGGGCCTGCCGCGCCGGGTCGACGGGCGCCTGCAGGGTGCCGCCGCCGGGCGCCGCGTGCACGGCCCGTGACTTCGCGCCGATCCGCCGGCCGACGACAGCGCCGTCGCGCACCGTGAACACGTCCGGGTTCACCAGGCCGGAGACCAGGGCCTCGCCCAGCCCGAAGCCCGCCTCCACCGAGACCACCCGCCGGTCGCCGGTGACCGGGTCGGCGGTGAACAGAACCCCGGCGGCGTCCGGGAAGACCATCCGCTGCACCACCACCGCCATGTCCACGGCGCGGTCGTCGATGCCGTGGCGCCGCCGGTAGGTCACCGCCCGGTCGGTGAACAGCGAGGCCCAGCAGCGGCTGACGTGCCGCAGCACCTCGGCCGTGCCGACCACGTTGAGGTAGGTGTCCTGCTGGCCGGCGAACGAGGCGTCCGGCAGGTCCTCCGCGGTCGCGCTGGAGCGCACCGCGTACGCGGCGTCCGCCCCGAGCGCGGCCAGCGCGGCGGTGACCGCCGCCGCGACGTCGCCGGGCAGGGCGGTCCGCTCGACGGCGCGACGGACCTCGGCGGCGGCCGTGCGCAGCGCCGCCGGGTCGTCCGCGTCCGCGCGGGCCAGCCGGTCCAGCGGGCCGGCCAACGCCGGCGTCCGCGCCACCAGCCGGAAGGCGTCCGTCGTCACGCAGAAACCCCTGGGTACGCGCACCCCGTCGATCCGCGTCAGCGCCCCCAGGTGCGCGCCCTTGCCGCCGACCGCGGCGATCCGCGCCTCGTCCACCTCGTGCAGTTGCCACACGTACCGTCCGGTCATGCCGTGCCCCCGTTTTCGCAGCTCAACCCGCATCGGCCGATGATTCTGCGGCATCACCGGGGCCTTGCGGCAAGACCGGGGGTGCGATATACATTGATAGTGGCAAGGAGATCTGTCTCCTTGCCTTTCGTTATGCCGCAGCCTTTCGTTTTGCCGCACCACGAACCCCTGCCCTGACCCGCTGCCGTCACGTGAGTCAGATCTCCCCGCCCCGGGTGGAGTGCCGGGGGCGCGACGGGGCAAGAAGCGATCACGAGGCCGCGACGCGGCCCGGACGAGCGGGATCGGACGGGGTGGGGGAGACTCGGGCGATGAGCGGCGCTGACACCGACCCGCATACGCGCGCCGACGTCTTCGCCGTCGACGGCGAGATCGGGCCGGACCTGGCGCGCGTCGACTGGTCCGCGCACCCGCTCGGGCCGCCGGACACCTGGCCGCAGAGCCTGCGGACCTCGGTGCGGATCCTGCTGTCCTCCCGGTTCCCGATGTGGATGGCCTGGGGACCGCAGCTCACGTTCTTCTGCAACGCCGCCTACCGGCGGGACACGCTCGGCCGCAAGTACCCGTGGGCGCTGGGCCGCCCGGCGAACGAGGTGTGGACCGAGATCTGGGACGACATCGGTCCCCGCGTCGACACCGTGCTGCGCACCGGCGAGGCGACCTGGGACGAGGGGCTGCTGCTGTTCCTGGAGCGGGCCGGCTACCGGGAGGAGACGTACCACACGTTCTCCTACAGCCCGCTGCGCGACGACGACGGCAGCCTCGTCGGGATGCTCTGCGTGGTCAGCGAGGACACCGAGCGGGTCATCGGCGAGCGGCGGATGGCCACGCTGCGCGACCTCGGCTCGGACCCGAGCGTCATCCGCACCGAGCAGGAGACGCTCACGTTCGTCAGCCGCCAGCTGGCCCGCAACCCGCAGGACCTGCCGTTCACGCTCACCTACCTGTACGACCAGGACGGCGACGCCCGGCTGGCGGAGGCGACCGGGCTGCCGGCCGGTCACCCGGCGGCCCCGGCCACGCTGTCCCTCACCGACCCCGCCGCCCCGTGGCCGGCCGGCGCGCTCACCGAGGGCGACCCGGTACGGGTGACGCTCGACGGCCCGGCCTTCGCGGACCTGCCCGCGGGTGTCTGGCCCGCCCCGCCGGCCGAGGCCCTGCTGGTGCCGCTACGGCAGCAGGGCGGCGCGCCGTACGGGTTCCTGGTGGCGGGACTCAACCGCTACCGGGCGCTGGACGACGGCTACCGCGGCTTCGTGGAGCTGACCGCCGGGCACCTGGCGACCGGAATCGCGAGCGCCCGCAGCTACCAGGCGCAGCAGCGGCGGGCCGAGGAGCTCGCCGAACTGGACCGCGCCAAGACCGCCTTCTTCTCCAACATCAGTCACGAGTTCCGCACCCCGCTCACGTTGATCATGGGGCCGGTGGACGAGCTGCGCGGCCGGCTGCACGACGCCGACGAGCGGGTCCGCACGGAGCTGGACGTCATCCGCCGCAACGGGCTGCGCCTGGGCAAGCTGGTCAACAGCCTGCTCGACTTCTCCCGCATCGAGGCGGGCCGGATGCAGGCCCGCTACGAGCCGGTGGATCTGGCCGCGGTGACCGCCGACCTGGCCAGCGTCTTCCGGTCGGCGATCGAGCGCGCCGGCCTCTCCTTCGAGGTCGACTGCGCGCCCCTGCCCGAGCCGGTGCACGTGGATCGGGGCATGTGGGAGAAGGTGGTGCTCAACCTGCTCAGCAACGCGCTGAAGTTCACCTTCGACGGGACGGTGCGGGTGCGGATGGACGCCGAGCACGGGATGGCCGTGCTGCGGATCTCCGACACCGGCATCGGCGTCCCGGCCGAGGAGATGCCGCGCCTGTTCGAGCGGTTCCACCGCATCGAGAACGCCCGGTCCCGCTCCGGCGAGGGCAGCGGCATCGGCCTCGCCCTGGTCAAGGAACTGGTCTCGCTGCACGGCGGCGACATCGACGCGGACAGCACTGTGGGCCGCGGCACCACCTTCACCGTCCGGTTGCCGTTCGGCGCCGCTCACCTGCCCGCCGACGCGCTCACCCCGGCCGGCGCCGGCCGGGCGCCCGGGTCGGCCGAGCCGTTCGTGCAGGAGGCGCTGCGCTGGCTGCCCGCCGACCCGGGCGCCGTTGTCGGCGAGGACGGGCCCGCCGCCACGGACGGCCCGGTGCATCCGCTGCCCGGCGGCGCGCCGGCCCGCGTCCTGGTGGCCGACGACAACGCCGACATGCGGGAGTACCTCACCCGGCTGCTGCGCTCGGCCGGACACGAGGTGCACACGGTCGCCGACGGGCGTGCCGCGCTGGACGCCGCCCGCGCGCAGACGCCCGACCTGGTGGTCAGCGACGTGATGATGCCCCGGCTCGACGGCCTGCAACTGGTGGCCGCGTTGCGCGCCGATCCCCGTACGGCCGGCACGCCGGTGCTGCTGCTGTCCGCCCGCGCCGGCCAGGAGGCCTCGATCGAAGGGCTGGAGGCCGGCGCCGACGACTACCTGGTCAAGCCGTTCCCGGCCGCCGAGCTGCTGGCCCGCGTACGCGCCAACGTGGAGCTGGCGCGGCTGCGCAACCACCACGCGCGCTGGCGCACCGCGCTCGTCGACTCGCTGCAGGAGGCGTTCTTCGTCTGCGACGAGGACGGCGCCGTGGTCGAGATCAACGCGGCGTTCACCGACGTCCTCGGCTACGGGACCGAGGGCCTGCCCTATCCGCCGGTACAGCCGTGGTGGCCGGACCAGGAGGCCGAACCGGACGCGCACCGTCAGGTGGCCGCCGCGTTCTCGAGGCTGGTCGGCCAGTCCCGCGGCACCTACACCGTGCCGGTGACCCATCGCGACGGGCACCGGATCTGGATCTCTGCCGCGTTCAACCAGGTGGACGACCCGGACAGCGGCCGGCGGATGATCGTGGGCACGTTCCGTGACGTCACCGCCGAGCACTACGCGGTCCAGCGGGAGACCGCCCTGGCCGGGCTCGGCATGCGCCTGTCCCGGGCCGACGACCTCGCCGACGCGCTGCACGGCGTGCTGGACGAGCTGCGCAAGCTGTGGCGGGCCGCGGGCGTGCTCACCGCCGTCTTCGGTGACCTGCCCACCCCCGACGTGACCGGCACCGACCCGGCGGCCCGGTGGGCGACGCTGCCCGCCAAACGCCGGCAGGCGTTGCTCGCGCTGCGCGACACCCCGCTGCTGACGCCGGTGGCGACTCGCCGGCACGGCGCCGGGATCGCAGTCGAGCACCCGCACGGCACCATGGCGCTCTGGATCGACCTGGGCGAGAAGCGGCCCTTCACCGAGCAGGACCAGACCCTGCTGGCGCTGCTGGCCGGCCACATCGGTCAGGGGCTGCACCGGGTGCACCAGATCGACCAGCAGCGGGAGACCGCGCTGGCCCTGCAACGCGCGATCCTCGGCCCGGCGCAACTGCCCGCCGGCTTCGCCGTGCGGTACGCCCCCGCCGCGGTGCCGCTGAAGGTCGGCGGCGACTGGTACGACACGGTGGAGCTGCCGGACGGGCGCATCGGCATCGTCGTCGGCGACTGCGTGGGACACGGGCTGCGGGCCGCCACCGTGATGGGGCAGCTGCGCAGCGCGTGCCGCGCCCTGCTGTTGCAGGACCCCAGCCCGGCCCGGACGCTGGCGGCGCTGGACCGGTTCGCCGCGCTGCTTCCCGGCGCGTCCTGTGCCACCGTCTTCTGCGGCGTCCTCGACCCGGTCACCGGCCTGATGCGCTACTCCAGCGCCGGTCACCCGCCGGCCATCGTGGTCGGCGCCGACGGCACTCCCCAGCTCCTGCAGCACGGCCGGTCCCGGCCGCTGGCCGTCCGCGCGGGTGAGGAACGACCGGAGGCGGAGGCCACGGTGCCGCCGCGCGCCACCCTGATGCTCTACACCGACGGTCTGGTGGAACGCCGCCGCCAGCCGATCACCGTCGGCATCGCCCGCGCCACCGACGCCATCCAGCAGGGCCACCACGCGCCGGTGGAGGTGCTCGCCACCGAGATCATGGATCGGCTCACGCCCGACGGCGGCTACCACGACGACGTGGCGCTGCTGCTCTACCGCCATCCCGGGCCGCTGGAGCTGGAGTTCCCGGCCGAGTCGACGCGGCTGGCCGAGGTGCGTACCGCGCTGCGAGGATGGCTGGACCGTTGCGGGCTGGCCCCGGCCCACGCCTACAACATCCTGGTCGCGGCCGGCGAGGCGTGCGCCAACGCGATCGAGCACGGGCACCGCGACAACCCCGGCGGGCGGATCCGGCTGCGCGCCGCCGCCACCGCGAACAACCTGCGCCTGAGCGTGACCGACAGCGGTCACTGGCGGGAGCGCGAGCAACCCCCCGATCCGCACCGCGGCCGGGGGCTCGTGCTCATGCGCGCGCTGATGGACAGCATCAGCGTCACCCCGGGAGCGACCGGCACCACCGTCGACATGCAGGCGAGGATCACCGCATGAGCGCGTCCCTGACTCTCACCACGAGCGACCGTCCCGACGGCGTCCGCGTGCTGACCGCCGTCGGCGAGATCGACATGAGCAACGCGTCCTCGTTCGCCGACGCGCTGGCCGAGGGGGTACGGCCCGAGGGCGAACCCCTGGTCGTGGACCTCACGAAGGTCGAGTACCTGGACAGCGCCGGGCTGGCCGCGCTGTTCCCGCACGCCGACCGGATCGCGCTGGTCGCCGGTCCGCTGCTGGAGCCGCTGCTGACCATCTCCGGGCTGGCCGACCTCACCACGGTCCGCCGCGCCTGACGCCGCCGCTGCGTCAGGCGCTGTCGCGGAAACAGGCGCTGTCGCGGAGTCAGGCGGCGTCGCGGACGATCACCAGCGGCGAGTGGGCGTGGTGCAGCACCGCGTGGCTGACCGAGCCGAGCAGCAGCCCGCCCAACGCGCCACGGCCGTGCGCCCCGACCACCACCAGCTGGGCGTCCTTCGACTCCTCGACCAGCACCCGGGCCGGGGCGCCGCGGATCGACCGCTGCCGCACCGGCACGTCGGGGTAACGCTGCGACCAGCCGGCGACAGACTCGGCGACGACGCGCCGGGACTCCTCGGCGAGCGCCTCCGGGTCGTACACCAGGGGCAGGATGTCGCCGGGGCCCATCGGGGTGGGGTACAGCCAGGCGTGCACCACGATCAGCGAGGCGCCCCGGCGGGCGGCTTCCTCGTACGCGAACCCGACCGCCGCGGTGGACAGCTCGGAGCCGTCCACGCCGACCACGACCGGGCCGTCGGCGCGTGCCTCGCCGCGCGTCACCAGCACCGGGCAGTGGGCGCGGGCGGACACCTGGAGCGTGACCGAGCCGATGAGCAGGCCGGCGAAGCCGCCCAGGCCGCGGTGTCCGAGCACGATCAGCGCGGCGTCGCGGGACTCGGCGACCAGCACCGCGGCCGGCGCGCCGTCGACCACCACGCCGGTGACCGGTACGTCCGGCGCGACCTTGCCGGCCTCGGCGACCGCCTCGGCGACGCACCGTTCGGCCTGGTTGCGCAGGCCGGCGCCGGCGGGCGCGCCCGGGGCCGGGGTGAGCGGCGCGCGGGTCAGCGGCCAGATGAACGCGTGCACCACCTGCAGCGGCCGGTTCCGGTCGGCGGCCTCGCGGGCGGCGACCCGGACCGCGTCCAGGGCGGTGGCCGATCCGTCCACGCCCACCACGACGGGGGCCTGCGAGTGGATTGTCATGACGCCTCCTTCACTGTCCTCAGCCTGCCCGTCCGGCGGCCGGCCGGGCAGGGTCCTGGGTCCCGGCGCGAGGGCCGTCGGTCCCGTCGGCCGTGCCGGAGCGGCGGGTCAGCCGCAGCACCAGCCCGGGCAGGACGCCGATCGCGGCGCAGGCGAGCAGGTCGAGCGCGCTCAGCGGGGACGTGCCGAGCAGCTCGCGCAGCGGCGGCAGCAGCACGCCGGCGACCTGGAGGACCGCGGAGATCGCGACCGCCACCGGCAGGGCGCGGTTGTGCTCCCGCGAGCCGGGCGCCCGGGTCGCGCGGACGGCCAGCGCCACGCCGAGCTGGGCGAGGCCGAGCACCACGAAGACCACCGACTGCCACGGTCGGTCCGCCGCGGCGGCCCACACGCCGGCGCCGAGCGTCGCGGCGGCGATGAGCGCGCCGGTGACCAGCACGTCCCGGCCGAGGCCGCCGCCGAGCACGGACTCCTGCGGCGAGCGGGGACGGCGGCGCAGCGTGCCCGGCTCGGCCGGCTCCGCGCCCAGCGCCACCCCGGGTACGCCGTGGGTGAGCAGGTTGATCCAGAGGATCTGCGCCGGCAGCAGCGGCACCGGCAGGCCGACCAGCGGTCCGAGCAGCATCACCGCGATCTCGGCGACCCCGCCGGCGAGCGCGTAGCGCAGGAACCGGCGGATGTTGTCGTAGATCCGGCGGCCCTCGCCGATGGCGGTCGCCACGGTGGTCAGGTCGTCGTCGACGAGCACCAGGTCGGCGGCCTGCCGGGCGACCTCGGTGCCGCCGCCCATCGCCACGCCGATGTCCGCCCGGCGCAGCGCCGGGGCGTCGTTGACGCCGTCGCCGGTCATCGCCACGACATGTCCCCGGTCCTGAAGGCCGGCGATGATGTCGAGCTTCTGCTCCGGCTGGGTCCGCGCGTACACCCGGGTGTCGGGGTGGGCGCCGCCCGGGTCGCCGTCGTCGCCGTTGGCGAGCGGGTCGCCGTCGCGCCAGAGCCCGAGCCGGCCGCCGATGGCGGCGGCCGTCGCCGGGTGGTCGCCGGTGATCAGGACCAGCCGGATGCCGGCCTGCTCGAAGCCCGCCGCGATGCCGGGTGCCGCCGTGCGCAGCGGGTCGCCGACCGCGACCAGGCCCAGCGGGCGCAGGCCGGTCGGCCGGGCCGGGTCCGGCAGCGTGTCGACCACGGCCGAGGCCACCGCCAGCACCCGCAGCCCTTCGGCGGCGAGCCGGTGCGCGGCATCGGTCAGCTCGGCCAGTTCCTCGGCGCCGGCGTCCATCAGCGGCGGGGCCAGCAGGTTCTCCGGCGCGCCCTTGCAGACCACGAGGTAGCGCCCGTCGCAGCGGCGGTGCACGGTGGTCATCCGGCGCAGGTCCTGGTCGAACGGGGCCTCCGCGACCCGGGGCCAGGCCTCGCGGGTGGTCTCCGGGTCCAGACCGCAGCGGGCCGCGAACGTGACGAGCGCGGCCTCCAGCGGGTCGCCGATCGCTGTCCACTCCGGCCGTTCGCCGGTCGGCGGGGTCAGCGTGGCGTCGTTGCAGAGCAGCCCGGCGCGGGCGAGGGCGCGCAACTCGTCCGGGGCGCTCACCGGCTCGCCCCGGTGGCGCACCTCGCCGTCGGGCGCGTAGCCGGTGCCGGTCACGGCGTAGCGGTCGCGGCCGGGCACGACCGCGTGCTGCACCGCCATCCGGCCCTCGGTGAGCGTGCCGGTCTTGTCGGAGGCGATCACGGTGACCGACCCGAGGGTCTCCACCGCGTGCAGCCGCCGGGGAATGGCCCGGCTGCCGGCCATCCGGCGTGCGCCCAGGGCGAGCGCGAGCGTGACGACGGCGGGCAGCGACTCCGGTACGGCCGCCACCACGAGGCTCACCGCGGTGACCGCCATCTGCGTGACCGGGCGTCCGTCGAACACGCCGAGCGCGAAGACCAGCCCGGAGAGCACCACGGCGGTCAGTCCGAGCACGCGGCCGAGCGAGGACAGGCGGCGTTGCAGCGGGGTGGGCGCCGGGCGGGTCGCCGCGACCAGGGCGCTGATGCGGCCCAGCGCGCTCGCCGCGCCGGTGCGTACCACGGTCCCGGTGGCGCGGCCGGTGGTGACCACCGTGCCGGCGCTCGCCTCCTCCCCCGCGACCCGGGTCACCGCCACCGACTCACCGGTGAGCGCCGACTCGTCCAGGCTGAGCCGTACCGCGTCGGTGAGGTCCAGGTCGGCGGGCACCACGTCGCCGGCCTCCAGCCGGACCAGATCGCCCCGGACCAGGTCGGCGGCGGGGAGCACGAGGTCACGGCCGTCGCGGACCACCCGCGCGGTCGGCGCCGCGAGCCGGTCCAGCGCCGCCACCGCGCGGTCGGCGCGTACCTCCTGCACCACGCCGATCGCCGTGTTGATCAGGACGACCAGCACGATCACCGCGGTGTCGGGGTAGTCGCGCAGCAGCGTGGTCACCACGGCGGCGGCCAGCAGCAGCGCCACCAGCGGGTCGGTGAGCTGACGGAAGATCCGGCCGGCCAGCCCGCGCTTGCGTGGCGCGGCCACCGTGTTCGGCCCGTCGGCGCGCAGCCGGGCGGCCGCCTCGGCCGAGCCGAGCCCGGTCGCGGGGGCCGGAGAGATCTCGGTGGGCGTCACCGTGCCCTGCCCGCCGTTGATCACCACATTGCCCTCCATGTCGTCGCCGCCCGCGCCGGGCACTCCCAGCATGCCGGGTGCGCGGGCGCGGCTCGCAGGGCCGAGGGCCTGTCGGACCCGGGACCAACGGCCCCCGCGGTACGGGGCAGCGCGGCGTCCGACTCGTCGGTAACGTCCGTGCGGTGAACCGGACACGCAGCGCCGCCGGCCCGACACCCCCGTCCCGTCACCGGCCGGTCCGCTGGGCGCTCGCGGTGCTCCTGCTCGCGTCGGTCGGATGCGGAAGGGGATTCGGCGAGGAGAGCGGCGACGAACTGGCGCGCGACGTCGCGGCGGCGGAGGCGAAGCAGCTCAACACGGAGCTCGGGCACCGCAACCGGGTCCGCGACGCCGGGTCGATCGCGGCGGCCGAGATCGTCCAGCAGCCGCAGGGCACCGCGTTGAGCGATGACGAGACCGTCCGGCGGGAGGCCCTGGCCTGGTCCGGCCGCACCGCCAGAGACGAGCGGGCCACCGTCGACGTGCGGTTCGTGGTGACGGTGCCGGAACGACCGCCGGTGTCGGTCGGCGGCGCGAGCAACAGCGCCGGCGACGCCACCCGCTGCTACCGGTACGAGTTCCAGCTCTACCGCTACACGACGTACCACGAGATCGACTGTCCGAGCGGGGCCGCGCCCTCGCCACCCACCGCCGCGCCGGTGCCGAAGGTGCCCGAGGACGGGCGGCAGCGGCTCACCGCCGTGCTGCGTACCGCCACCCCGGACACCCTTGCGGGCGCGGTGCGGGCGGCGTTCCCGCAGGACTGGATCACCGTCGACACGACGGTGCACGAGGGCGCGCTCGTCGCCGCCGTCGGCGTACCGGCCGAACGGGACTGCCTCCTGCTCGTTCGCACCCCGGCCGGGAAGATCGAGGCTCCCGGGTACGACCGGATCTGGCTGGAGCCGGGCGAGACCGGCTGCCGGACGGGCCTGTACGTCTCGCCGCCGCGCTGAGACACCGGCCCGGTTTGCCGCGCGACGGCCGGAGGACTGACCTTCTCGGGCCCATGTCAATGTAGCGTTGACGAGTGAGCCTGGCCGGCCTGTCCGAGATCGCCGCGACCCGGGTCCGGCTGGACGACCGCGAGCTGGACCTGATCGACCGGGCCCGGCACGACGGCGCCACCTGGGCCGACATCGCGCGGGCGCTGGGCCTGGGCAGCCGGCAGGCCGCCGAGCAGCGCCGGCAGCGTCTCGCGGCGGCCCGGCGGGCCCGCGTGACCCGGCTCGACCCGGCCGGCTCCCCCGACCTGCCCGTGCTGCGGGCGGCGGTCGCCGACCTGCGCCGCTGGATCGAGACGGACCGCGCGTGGGACGGGCGCTTCCCCCGCGCGGCGTTGACGCGCCGCACCTGCGCGCTCGCGCTCGACGCCCCCGCCGGGCCGCTGTACGCGCTGGCCGCGCACCTCGCCGACGATCTCGCCGGGGCCGGACTCCGGCTGCCGCCTCCGGTACGCGACGCCGCCGGGCGCATCACGGCGACACTGTCAACAAGACATTGACGTAGCCCCGAAGTGTTGCCACGCCCCGGCTCAGGTCCCGAGGATGAGTCCTCCAGGCTCAACTCTCGGGGGACCCATGCGCCGCAACGCCGTCCTGTTCGTGGCCGTCTCGCTGCTGTCCGGGCTGGGCGGCAGCGCCATGGCCCTGGTCTCCGGCATCTGGATCCTGGACCTGACCGGCTCCACCGGGCTCGCGGCGCTGGCCGGTCTCTGCGTCTACGCCCCGACGCTGGCCGGCCCCTGGCTCGGCGGCCTGCTCGACCGGGTCCCCCGGCGTCCCCTGGTGGTCGGCGTCAACCTCGCTCTCGCCGGCACGCTGCTGAGCCTGCTGGCGGTGCGCGGGCCCGGCCAGGCGTGGCTGATCTACGCCGTCTCGCTCGCCTACGGGATCGGATACGTGCTCGTCGACGCCGGCGAGACCGCGCTGCTGCCCGCCGCGCTCCCCCCGGCCCGGCTGGCCGACGTCAACGGCTGGCGGTCGAGCGCGCAGGAGGGCGTGAAGCTGGTCGCGCCGCTGGCCGGGGCGGGCCTGTACGCGTGGCGGGGCGGGCACGTCGTCGCGGTGCTCGCCGCCGTCGTACCGGTGCTCGTGGCCGCCCTGTACGGCGCGTTACGCCTGGCCCGGGCGGCGTCCGCTCCCCCGACCGCACCCGCGGTGGGGCTGCGGGCCGGGCTGACCGCGCTCCTGGCCCGGCGGGCGGTACGCGTGCCGGTGGCGCTCGCGGCGGCGTCCATCGCGATGTCCGGCTTCACCACCGCGGCGCTGTACGACGTGGTGGTGACCGGCCTCGGGCTGCCGTCCACCTTCCTCGGCGTGCTCGCCGGCGCGCAGGGTGGCGGATCGCTGCTCGCCGGGCTGGTCGTCGGCCGGCTCGTCCGCCGCCACGGCGAGATCACGGTGGGGGTCGCCGGCGCGGTCCTGTTCGCGGCCGGCTGTCTGGGACGCTGCCTGCCGTGGTGGCCGGGCACGGTCGCCGCCTCGGTGGTGATCGGCGTCGGTCTGCCGTGGACGCTCGTCGCGGCGGTCACCGCCGTGCAGACGTACACGCCGCGGGAGATGCTCGGGCGGGTCGCCGGGACGGCGAACACGGTGATGTTCGGCCCGATCACGCTGGCCATCCCGCTCGGGTCGGCGGCGGTCGCGGTCGGCGGCCGGCCGCCGCTGGTACTCGCCGCCGTGGCGTGCCTGGCCGCGGCACTGGCGGCCGCCCGGCCGGGTCGTCAGCCCGCGGCCGGCGGGCCGGACAGGTGGCGGATCAGCTCCGGCCGGGAGCGCAGCCGAAGCTTCCGGTAGACGTTGCCGAGGTGGTACTCGACGGTCTTCGGCGACAGGAAGACCCGGGCCGCGATCTCCCGGTTCGTCAGGCCCTCCGCCACGTGCAGGGCGATCAGGCGTTCCTGGCCGGTCAGCCGGTCGACGGTCCGGTCGCCGGGCTCGGGCGGCCGCCAGCCGGTGGCGTCGATCTCGGTGCGGCACCGCCGCGCCCAGCCCTGCGCGCCGAGCGCCTCGAACAACCGCAGCGCGGCGTGCAACTGGACCCGCGCGTCCCGGCGGCGCCGGGCCCGGCGCAGCCGCTGCCCGTAGCTGAGCAGCGTCCGGGCCCGTTCCAGCGGGACGACGGCGGGATCGCACCGGGCCAGCGCCGCCGCGAAGACCTCGTCCAGGTCCGGTTCGCCGGCGAGCAGGCCCTCGACGCGCGCGGCGGCGGCGCGGGCGGCGGCACCGCCGGCCCCGGCCAGGTCGCGCAGCCGCCGCGCCGACCGCTGCGGGTCGGACAGGTGCGCGTACGCCTCGGCCAGCTCGGCCGCGACGGGCAGCCACCCCGGTTCGGCGATGCCGCCGTCGCGCTGGGCCCGGCGGACCCGTTCCAGCTCGGTCACGGCGTCCTGCCAGCGCGCCCCCACCGCCGCCGCGATTCCGGTGGCGTAGCGGAGCCGGACCTCGATCTCCCGGAACTCGCCCGGCAGGAGCCGGCGGGCGTCCTCGACGTGCGCGAGCGCCTCCGGCTCCTCGCCGAGCAGCGCCTCCACCAGGGCCAGCGCGGCCAGCGCCTCCGCCCGCAGCACCGGAAGCGCCACCTGCTCGGCGATCCGGACCGCCTCGGCGGCGGCCTGGTACGCCGCGTGCAGCCGGCCGGTGCGCCACTCCAGCCCGGCGAGCCGGGGCAGGGCGTACGCCAGCAGGAACACGTCGTCGGCGGCGCGGGCCCGGTCGATCTCCGGTTCCAGCAGCGCCCGCGCGGTGTCGTGGTCCCCGAGCCAGCAGAACACCTCGGCCAGCTCCGCCGCCGAGCCGTCGGCGTGGCCGGCGCAGGCGGCGACCAGGGCACGGGCCGACGCGACCCCTTCGGGCAGCCCGGCCAGCACCTGTGCCGCGGCCAGCCGGATCGGGCCCTTCGGCCAGGTCGCGCCCGCGTCCGCGGCGGCCAGCTCGGCCACCCGCGCGCACAGCGGCACCATGCCGGTGACGTCCAGCCGCGCCCAGAACTGGTTGACGCGGGCGCTCATCAGCCGGGCCGCGCCGAGCGGATCCGCTTGCGCGTACGCCTGCGCGTCGGCCAGGTACGCCTCGGCGCCCGCCGTGTCACCGTGCTGCTGCGCCAGGTGGGCGAGCAACGGCTTGACCCGGCAGCGCAGGTCGACGCGCCGGGTCAGTCCGATCGCCTCCTCCCCCAGCGTGATCGCGTGCCGGCTCGCGCCGGCGTTGGCCCAGGCGCGCGACGCGGCGGCGAGCCGGGACGCGCGTACGTCCGGGTCCGGGGTGAGACGGGCGGACCGTTCGTAGGCGCGGGCCTCGGCCACCACGCCGCCCCGGCGTTGCGCCCGCTCGGCGGAGTCGGCCAGCAACGCGGCGACGCCCTCGTCGGGCACGGTGGTGGCGGCCGCGAGATGCCAGGCCCGGCGGTCGGCGGTGTCGTCGCCGGTGAGCGCGGCGGCCACCGCCAGGTGGGCGGCCCGCCGCCGGCCGGGGCCGGCGACCGAGTGCACCGCGGCGCGGGTCAGCGGGTGGCGGAACGTCACCTCACGGTCGGTCACCCGGATCAGCCCGGCGTCGACCGCCGGGTCCAGCACGCCCAGGCGCAGCCCGTCCGCCACCAGGATCCGCTCCAGCAGCGCCGGGGTGGTGACCTCGGTGACCGCGCAGGCGACGAGCGCACGCCAGGTGTCGTCGGGCAGCCCGCGGGCGTGCGCCAGGACGGTCGTCTCGATGCGTTCGACGAGCACGAGAGGCTCCCGCAGCGGCAGCCACCCGTTGCGGTGCTCCTCGGACAGCGTCGCCGGCAGCTCGGTCAGCGCGAGCGGGTTGCCGGCGGTGGCCGCCGCCAGGTCGGCGGCGACCCGGCGGTCCAGGCCGGCGCGCATGGCGAGCCGGATCGCGTCGTCGCGCGCCAGACCGGTCAGCGGCAGCTCCGGCAGGCCGGGCGCGGGGAACGCGGGGGCGTCGCGGGCCGCGAAGACGACGGCGACCCGGTCCGCGAGCAGCCGCCGGGCGGTGAACAGCAACGCCTCGGCGGAGGCCGGGTCGATCCAGTGCGCGTCGTCGACCAGGCAGAGCACCGGCGTGTCCTCGGCCGCCGTCGTGAGCAGGCTCAGCGTCGCCACGTACGCGGCGAGCCGGTTGACCGGACGGGAACTGCCGTCGATGGCGAATACGGTACGCAGCGCGTCGGCCTGCTGCGCGGGCAGATCGCCGAGCCGGTGCAGCAGTGGCCGCGCCAGTTGGTGCAGCGCGGAGAACGGCAGGTCCGCCTCGAACGGCGCGCCGGTGGCGCGCAGCACCCGCATCCCGGTGGACCGGGCGGCACAGTGCTCCAGCAGCGCCGTCTTGCCCACGCCTGCCGCACCGCGCAGCACCAGGGCGCCGCCGTGACCGTCGACCGCGTCGGCCAGCAACGCGCCGAGCCGCCGGCACTCGTCGGCGCGCCCGAGCAGGGCGTCATCACCGGTGTCCGTGGCCGTGCCGACGGCACCGGCCGGCGCCGGACCGCTGCCCATGACCGCACGCTAGCCGCCGGTGTGGTCCGTCCGGGCGGGCGCGACGCGAACCCGACAGGGTGCCCGCGCGGCCTCGTCGACTAGGAGGAACCCGGATCCGGGTGCCGTCGCGGCTCCCTAGCGTCTTCCCCAGTCGTCCGGCCGGTGACCACCGGCGGATCCGGGACGACGACACGACTCCGAGGGGAGACACCATGATCGGGAAGAGAGCGGCCGGGGTGCTGGCGGCGGGACTGCTCGCCGCCGGGTTCGGGGTGGCGTACGGCCCGCCGGCACAGGCCGCCAGCGGCCACTACGCCATCGTCAACTACGGCAGCGGCAAGTGCCTGGAGGTGGACCGGTCCGGCGCCCCGTCGTCGCTCGGCGGCCGGGTCGTGCAGCGCACCTGTGACGGCCAGGCCGTGCAGCGCTGGTCGCCGGTGGGCAGGGACACCTACACGTTCGTCAACCAGTTCAGCGGCATGTGCGTGGACGTCCGCAACGGGGTGAACGCCGACGGCACGCCGTTGCAGCAGTGGGCCTGCACCGGCACGTCGAGCATGAAGTGGACGGTCGACCCGAACTCGTTCGCGGGGGTGCACCAGATCAAGTCGCAGGTCGGTGGCCGGTGCATGGACGTGCGGAGTGGATCGGACGCCGACGGCGCGACGGTCCAGATCTACCGCTGCACCGGGTTCGGCAACCCGGCCCAGGTCTGGTCGTTCGCGGCGGTCTGACCGGCGCGGATGCGGCCCGTCCCCAGGGGTGAGGGGGACGGGCCGCACGATCGTCAGCGCCAGGTGTCGGTGACGGCCCGGGTGCCGCCGGCCGGCGTGGTGAGCGTCCGGTTCGCGCCGGACTCCCAGGTCACCGTCCCGTCCGGGTTCTTCTTGACGTACTTGTACTCGACAGCGGTGTTCGCGGGCAGGTCGACGGTGGCCCGCCAGACCGGGTACGCGGCCGAGGAGAGCGCGACGGCGGCGGCCGGGTTCCAGCCGCCGAGCGCCGGTATGTTGCCGACGACGAACACGTTCTGCCCGTAGGCGGTGGTCGCGGTGACGGAGAACGTGGTGGCCACAGCCGTGGAGACGGTGTCACCGCGGAACGTCTCGGTCACTGCGTACGTGCCGGTGGCCGGCGTGGTGAGCGTCCGGTTGGCGCCGGACTCCCAGGTGACCGCGCCGGCGGCGGTCAGCTTGACGAACTTGTACTCCACCGCGGTGGACCGGGGCAGGTCGACAGTGGCGCGGTAGACGCCGCCGCCCTGCGCGGTGAGCTTGACGCCGCTCGCGGGCGTCCACGACCCCAGCGCGGGGATGCTGCCGACGACGCGGACGTCCTGCCCGGCGGCCAGGTTCGCGGTGACGGTGAACGTGGTGGCGATCCGGTCACCCGGGCTCACCGTGG
Source organism: Micromonospora sp. CMU55-4 (assembly GCF_011602315.1). Classification (NCBI taxonomy): domain Bacteria; kingdom Bacillati; phylum Actinomycetota; class Actinomycetes; order Micromonosporales; family Micromonosporaceae; genus Micromonospora; species Micromonospora sp. CMU55-4. The sequence goes on along the minus strand of NZ_JAAOLH010000004.1, from coordinate 448,844 downwards.
GGGACACGGTCGGCGACGGCGACACGGTGGGCGACACGGTCGGGGAGGCCGACGGGGACGGGCTCGCGCCCGGCCGGGCGTTCACGTGGATCGCGACCGCGTCGTTGGCGGGGAGGGTCACGGTGGCCCGGCCGCCGGACACGGTCACCGTGGAGCCGGTGCAGCCGCTGCCGGTGGCGACGCCGGAGATGACGTCGCAGTACCGGCCATCGGCGAGCCCGGTGGTGAAGGTGGCGGTGGTGGCGGAGCCGGAGTCGTTGATGCCGATCCACGCCCGGTCGCCCCGGTGGAAGCCGATCACGTTGCTGTTCACCGTGGTGAAGTCCGAGACGGTCTTCACCGGGCGGGCGGCGTTGGCCCAGCCGACCATGCCCTTGACGCCGGTGGTGCGGCTCAGGCAGGTCCAGGCGGCGCCGCAGACCGTGTCGGTGACCCGTCCGGTGCCGTCGTGCGGCGGGGACTGGTTGCGGTTGGACCAGGTGAAGCTGTCGTAGACCGACGGCTTGCCGTGCGGGTAGGCCAGCGCGAAGTAGTTGGCCAGCACGTAGTCGGTGCCGTTCTTGTACGACAGCACCACGCCGTCGCGCTCCAGGTCGTGGTTGGTGACCATGGCGAAGACGTTGGCGCCGGGCGCGTCGAGGTTCCAGTTCGGCACGTTGGCCAGCGCCGAGATGGAGCCCTGGAAGGCCGAGCGGATGCCCTTGGCGTACGCGAAGTCGAGCACGTCGCCGTTGGCGATGTACGCGCGGGCCTGCAGCGCGGAGTTGCTCGCCCCGTCGAAGATCTCCTGCGCGACGTACGGACGCCGGCCCTCGACGACCGTGTTGTTCAGCTTGCCGAGGATGGCCGCGAAGTCGTCCTTGCGGATGTGCTTGACCGCGTCGACCCGGAAGCCGTCGACGCCGAGCCCGATCAGGTCGTTGAGGTACGCGGCGATCTTGTTCCGGACCGCTTCCTTCTCGGTGTACAGGTCCGACAGCGACAGCAGCTCGCAGCTGGTCACCTGGGCCTCGTTGTTCCAGTCGTTGATGGCGCCGCCGGTCGGGCAGTTGTCGCCGGGACGGTGGAAGTCGCCGTCGCCGTACGGCACGGCCGGGTAGCTGTAGCCGGAGAACTCGGTGCCGGCGTAGCCGCGCGTACCGGCCGGGTTGTTGGTGCCGGCCATGTGGTTGACCACCGCGTCGACGTAGACGCGCACACCGGCGTTGTGGCAGGCGGTGACCATCGCGGCGAACTGCTGGCGGTTGCCGAACCGGCTGTCCAGCTTGTACGACACCGGCTGGTACACCTCGTACCACGGGTAGGCGCCGTCGGCGCTGGCGGGCAGCTTCACCGACTCCTGCGGCGGCGCCACCTGCACCGCGCCGTAGCCGGCCGGTCCGAGGTGGTCGGTGCAGGCGGCGGCGACCGAGGTCCAGTTCCATTCCCAGAGGTTGGCGGTCACCTCGCTGTCGTTGAGTACGACGGCGGCGCGGGCGGGTGCGGCGGTGGTGGTGGCAGCCGCGACGGCAACCGTGCCGGCCGCCGCGACGAGCGCGGCGGCGAGCAGCAGGCGACCGGCGCGGCCACGGGGGTGTGGCCTGACGGAAAGCATGGTTGGGGGACCTCTTCCGTGGGTTCGAAAGGGTGAGCGGGGGGTGGGGCGGCCGTCCCGGGTAGCGAACACGATGCGCCATCCATGAAAGTCTTTGCAAGAGCTTGCGGCAAAGTTTTCGAAACCCGCAGGCAACACGAGCGGGGTCAGATCCCCGACCACCAGCGGCGATCCACGCTGGACCGAGCAATCCGGCGCTCGACCGAGATCCCGACGCTCGGGACGAAACAAACCGCTTCGCGGGACGACCGCAACTTCTGAGCAGATTTTCCAACGTTTGCGGGCCGGGTGTGCGCCGCTGGTCCCCGACACCGGCCGGACACGGGACGAGCCCCGGTCCGTCGCGGCGCGACGGACCGGGGCTCGCTCGGAGACGGCAGATCAGGCCAGGTCGAAGCGGTCCAGCTCCATGACCTTCGTCCAGGCGGCGACGAAGTCACGCACGAACTTCTCCCGCGCGTCGTCGCTGGCGTAGACCTCGGCGAGGGCCCGCAGCTGCGAGTTGGAGCCGAAGATCAGGTCGACCGCGGTGGCGGTCCACTTGACCTGGTCGGTGGCCAGGTCCCGGATCTCGTACACGTGCTCCTCGGACTCCGACGCCTTCCACCGGGTGCCCGGGGAGAGCAGGTTGACGAAGAAGTCGTTGGTGAGCACGCCGGGCCGGTCGGTGAGCACGCCGTGCGACGCGCCGCCGACGTTGTTGCCGAGCGCGCGCAGACCGCCGACCAGCACGGTCATCTCCGGCGCGGTCAGGTTCAGCATGTACGCCCGGTCGACGAGCAGCACCTCCGGCTGGGTCTTCTCGCCCGGCCGCAGGTAGTTGCGGAACCCGTCGGCGCGCGGCTCCATCACCCGGAACGACTCGACGTCGGTCTGCTCCTGGGTGGCGTCGGTACGCCCCGGGTGGAACGGCACGGTCAGCTCGACGCCAGCGTCGCGCGCCGCCTGCTCGACAGCGGCCGAGCCGGCCAGCACGATCAGGTCGGCGAGGGAGATCTGGGCGCCGCCGGCGGCGTTGAACTCCTGCTGGATGCCCTCCAGCGTGGCCAGCACGGTGGCGAGCTGCTCGGGCTGGTTGACCTCCCAGTTGCGCTGCGGCTCCAGGCGGATCCGCGCGCCGTTGGCGCCACCGCGCTTGTCAGTGGAGCGGTAGCTCGCGGCCGAGGCCCAGGCGGTGGAGACCAGCTGGGCGGTGGTGAGACCGGACTCCAGCACCTTCGCCTTGAGCGCGGCGACGTCGGCGTCGTTCACCAGCTCGTGCGCGACGGCCGGCACCGGGTCCTGCCAGAGCTGGGCCTCCGGCACCCACGGGCCGAGGAAGCGGCTGACCGGGCCCATGTCACGGTGCAGCAGCTTGTACCAGGCCTTGGCGAACGCCAGCGCGAACTCGTCCGGGTTCTCCAGGAACCGGCGGGAGATCTTCTCGTACGCCGGGTCGACGCGCAGCGACAGGTCGGTCGTCAGCATCGTCGGCTTGTGCTTCTTCGACGGGTCGTGGGCGTCCGGGATGATCGCCTCGGCGTCCTTGGCGACCCACTGCTTGGCGCCACCCGGGCTGGTGGTCAGCTCCCACTCGTAGCCGAAGAGGATCTCGAAGAACCGGTTGGACCACTGCGTCGGCTTGTCGGTCCACGTCACCTCGAGACCGCTGGTGATCGTGTCGCCGCCCTTGCCCTCGCCGTACGTGCTGAGCCAGCCCAGGCCCTGCGCCTCCAGCGGCGCGGCCTCCGGCTCGGGGCCGACGTGCTGGTCGGCGGGGCCCGCGCCGTGGGTCTTGCCGAAGGTGTGGCCGCCGGCGATCAGCGCGACGGTCTCCTCGTCGTTCATCGCCATCCGGCGGAACGTCTCGCGGATGAAGTGCGCCGCCGCGAGCGGGTCGGCGTTGCCGCGCGGGCCCTCCGGGTTGACGTAGATCAGACCCATCTCGGTCGCGCCGACGCCGGCCACCATCTCCTTCTCGGAGGCGTAGCGCTCGTCGCCGAGCCAGGCGTCCTCGGGGCCCCAGAAGATCTCCTCCGGTTCCCAGACGTCCTCACGGCCGAAGCCGAAGCCGAAGGTCTTGAAGCCCATCGACTCCAGCGCGACGTTGCCGGCGAGCACCAGCAGGTCGGCCCAGGAGATCTTCTGGCCGTACTTCTGCTTGACCGGCCAGAGCAGCCGGCGGGCCTTGTCCAGGTTGGCGTTGTCCGGCCAGCTGTTCAGCGGGGCGAACCGCTGACCGCCGTCGCCGGCGCCACCGCGGCCGTCCTCGATGCGGTAGGTGCCCGCGGCGTGCCAGCTCATCCGGATCATCAGGCCGCCGTAGTGGCCGAAGTCGGCCGGCCACCAGTCCTGCGAGGTGGTGAGGACCTCGGTGATGTCCCGCTTGAGCGCCTCGACGTCGAGCTTGGCGAACTCCCGGGCGTAGCTGAACTCCGGGCCGAGCGGGTTGCCCTTGTCCGAGTGGGCGTGCAGCACCGACAGGTCGAGCTGGTTGGGCCACCAGTCACGGTTGCTGCGCGGACGACCGCCGGTCTTCGGGGTCGGCGAGTCGATCGCCGGGTTCTCGCTCTCGCTGCCGTGCGCGGTCACGGAGTCGTGCGCGACCGGGCAGCCGGCCGCCTCCTTCGCGTCCACGCCCTGCGGGCTGACGGGCCGGTTGTCCTGGGTGTCGCTCATCTGTTTCCTTCCGAACTGGCGGATCACTGGGCGGTGCGGTCGGCCGCGCAGCCGGGGCAGGCGCCCCAGTAGACGACCTCCGCCTCGTCCACCACGAAACCGTGGTCGTCGGAGGCGGTGAGACAGGGGGCGCTGCCGACGGCACACTCGACGTCGGCGATGGCGCCGCAGGAACGGCACACGACGTGATGGTGGTTGTCTCCCACCCGAGACTCGTAGCGGGCCGTGGCGCCGGCCGGCTGGATGCGCCGGATCAGCCCGGCGTCGGTGAGGGCCCGCAGCACATCGTAGACCGCCTGGTGGGACACGGTGGGCTGCTCCGCGCGGACCAGCGCGATCACGGTGTCGGTGTCGACGTGCGGGTGGTCGCGCAACGCCGCGAGCACCGCCAGCCGGGGCCGGGTCACCCGCAACGAGACCGCCCGGAGCTGCGTCTCGAAGTCGGCCGTCATGCGACGACCTTAGCCCGGTCTTTTGGAATGAATCAAGTTTCTGCCCAGGTGTGTCGGCCGCCACCGCGGCCGTCCGCGCACACGAAAACGGGGGTGCCGCGCCAGGCGCGGCACCCCCTCCCCGGAAGAGGGTTCAGGCGGCTGAGCAACTCGCGGTGGGCGTGTTGCTGTTGCCGTTCTTGTAGAGCGTGATGCCGAAGTTGTTGCCGTTGCCGTTGGGACGCGCGGTGAGCGTGCCACTGGTGCCGCTGACCGAGGCGTTCCAGCTGTTCTGCAGGCTCTGGCCGCCCTGGGTCTGGATGCTGACGACCCAGTTGCTGGTGCCGCTGACCGAGAAGGTCACGTTGAACCGGTCGCCCCACTCCTCGGCCCGGCTGACACTGACCGTGCAGCCACCGTTGTTCGGCGGCGGGGTGGTCGGGTTACCGCTGGTCCCGCCGATCGTGATGTTGGAGTTGCCGCTGCTCTGGTAGCCCTCGGTGGCGAGGATCTGGTAGTCGTGCGAACCGAGGTTCATGCCGTAGCGGGACCAGGCGTCGAAGTGGTTGCCGGCGGTGATGGTGCCGCCCACGCGCTTCGACTGCCGGACGCTCCAGTACTGGTAGAACGTCCGCGTGCCCTCGATCGAGGGGGCGTTGACCCGCTGGGTGCGGTAGATGTCGTACGTGCCGCCGTCGGAGGACACCGAGCCCATGTAGCCGCTGCCCGGCGGGCGCCAGCTGCCCCAGCTGTCGACGATGTAGTACTCGACGAGCGGGTTGCGGGTCCACCCGTAGAGCGTCAGGTACGCGTTGCCGGACGGGTTGAAGCTGCCGGAGTAGCTGACCGTGCGGCGGCCGCCCGGGTTCCAGCCCTTGCCGGCGACGAAGTTGTTGATGTTGCTCCACTGGGTGCTGTACTGACCACCGTTGCCCATGGTCATGGAGACGTTGCCACTGTCTTTCCAGAAGGAATAGAAGTAGCCGTTGTTGGTGCCGGTCGAGTTCGACGTGACGGTGGTGTCGGCGTAGGCCGGGCCGGACGTGACCGCCGTCGTCCCGGCGGCGATCAGCGCCACGGCACAGGCGCCGCCGAAGAGCATCCGGAGGCGTCCGCGCCTGCGGTTGCCCGTGCGGACGGGGGCGTCGTTCATGGACGGGTTTCCTCCCTGTGACCGGCTGGCGCGGCCAGCCGGGTGGCACGAGCCGCATGTGGCCGTCCGCTGGTGGACGGCGGGACGGGCGACTGCGCGCCACGGCGGTGGACGGACATCGACGTCAATCGAGATACGCCGATGGCCACAGTATTGGAGGCTCATTTCTCCGTGTCAACAAGTTCCGGAAATGTTGTGGAAACCCGAAGTGGCACAAATAGGGCGTAGCGCTGCCGCGTGAGGCTTTCGCAGCCCTGCCGGGGGTCTCTTGAACGAGCCGAGTAAGCGATGGTGACCGGAAGTTTCGGCGGCTTTCCGGATCAAGGCCGGGCCCGCGCCGGGCGCCGCTACCCGGTCGAGCCCAGCATCACCCCGAACACGCCGCAGCAGGCCAGCCCGCCGACGACGAGCGTGACGAGGGCGACCGAGTAGTTCGACCACAGGCCGAACCGCGTCACGTCGGTGCCGTACCCGTCGTGCACCCGGTTGCGCCAACCGCCGAAGCGGAACACCAGGTGGTGGGCGGCTCCCGGCTGGACCATGAGCGACGTGGTCATCAGCGGGACGCCCATGAAGTCGGTGTAGCGGACGTCGTGCCCGCCGGCCGGGACGGCGACGTGCCACGTGCCCTCGCCCGGGATCGCGACCAGCTGGCGGTCGATCTTGAAGCGGCTGGTGACCGGCGCGGGAATCATGTACGGCCCCCGGTTCACCGAGACCACGAGCACTCCGCAGCCCGGCGGCGGGGTGATCGGGTGCGGGTAGGCGATCAGCGGGACGACGCCGTGCATCGGCGGGTACGGCTGCGAGGGGAGGTAGGACACGGCCAGATTCTGGCACGGCCGCGCCAGGTGTCGATCTCCCCCGCTCAGCCGGCGCCGGGCGCCGCGGCGCCGGCGAGCAGGCGCTGTCGCATCAGGAACTTGCGGACCTTGCCGGTGGGTCCCATGACCACGTCGTCGTCCGGGACGGTCACCACCCGGCGCAGCGTCGCGGCCACCGCGGGGCCCAGCGCGGCCCGGACCCGGTCGGTGCGGTCACGCGCCGGATCCGCGTCCTCGGCGAGCAGGAGCAGCACGTCGGTGACGGTCGTGCCGTCCTCGGCCGCCGCCGCGACCACAGTGCAGTCACGGACGTCCGGGCAGTGCCGCAGGACGCGCTCCTCGGACAGCGCGGTGTACAGCCAGGTCCCGCCGCCCAGGTCGACCGCGTCGCTGGCCCGGTCGACGTGGTGGTAGTCGCCGGCCTCGTCGCGGTACATCAGGTCGCCGGTGAGGTAGTAACCGCCCAGCCGGGTGCGGTACGTGGTGACCGAGTCGTTCCAGTACCCGAGCGCCAGCGTCGGCGACTTCAGGCCGACGTGCCCCACCTGCCCCGGCGCTACCTCCTCACCGGTCTCCACGTCGAGCAGCGCGATCTCGGCGAACGGGTACGGCTTGCCGACACAGCGGTCGTACCGGTCGCTGCCCAGCCGGTGGGTGATCCGGAACGCGCCGTGCCCCATCTCGGTGGAGCCGAGCATGTCGACGAACTTCGAGCCGGGGGCGTCCACCATGCCGTCGCGGGTGTACGTGGGATGGCTGCCGACCGCGACCAGCCGGCGTACGTGCGACTCGTGCGCGCAGTCTCCGGTGTTGAACCAGTTGCGCACCGAGCTGAGGTCGCGGGTGGTGAGGTCGACCCGGGCCAGCTCGGACCAGGTCACCGCGAAGCCGAAGACGCCGGTGGGGCGCCACCGTTCGATCGCGGAGAGGATCGTCTCGGCGCTGCGCGCGAACGGGCCGCCCTGCGCGGACAGGCACAGCAGCTGGTAGCCGTTGCAGAGCGCCTGGTTGAGCGTGATGATGCCGGCGGCGTGCGCGGCCGGCAGCGCGGACATCTCCCGCACCTCGCCGTACGGCCGGGACTCGGTGAGCCGGACCGCGCGGATCGCGGCGAACAGGCCGTGGTGCGAGTGGACGATCGCCGCCGGCACCCGGGTGGTGCCCGAGGAGTGGGTGATGACCACCGGGTCCTGCGGGTGGTGCCGGTGGTGCGGCGGGGCCTGCGCCGGGTCGCCCGCGCCGGTCTGCGCCGCGTCGCCGAGGACCGGCGCGCCGAGGTCGTGCCCGGCCAGGGCGGCGTGGTCGGCGTCGACCACCACCCCGGCGGCGCGCAGCCGCCGCACGAACTCGGCCGCCAGCTCGATCGGCATGTTGCCGTTCATCAGCGCCGGGATCGCGCCGAGCCAGGTCAGCGCCAGGAAGTTGAGGAACACGTCCGGCGCCGAGGTCACGTACACCGCGATCGGGTCGGCCCGGCGGACGCCGCGCGCCCGGAACCACGCCGCCCGCGCCGCGACCCGCTCGGTCAGGGTGGCGAGCGACAGCGGCGTCCAGGCGGGGATGCCGTCGACGTCGACGTCGAACGTCACCCGGGGCATGTCCATGTCGGCGCCGTGCTCGGCCAGCCGGAGCAGCACGTTGCCCGCGCCCAGCTCCATGTCGGCCGCCAGCGTCGCGCGGAAGTTGTCGGCACCCAAACGAGTCGCCTCCTCAGCTGACACACGTCACGGCCGCGCCGGCGGCGTACCGGCCGCCGGGCGGGGACACGCTCAGGCTAGAGCGCCCGCCACGCTGAGACAATGCTCGATGTACGCTCGGTCAGGAGACGTCGCGGTTGAACAGGCGCGACGACCAGAACAGGCTCGCCGCGGCCAGCCCGGACATGATGAGCGCGCCCTGCCAGACCACGCTCTGGGTGATCTGGCCGGCGAACAGCGCCCGCATGCCGTCGGTGGCCCAGGCGAACGGGTTCCACACCGCGACCCGCTGGATCCACATCGGCGCCAGCACGAGCGGGATGAGCACGCCGGCCAGCAGCGACACCGGCTGCCCGACGGTGTTCACCAGCACGCCGAGGCTGTTCTCGTTGCGGACCAGCAACGCGATGTCGTACGAGATCGAGGTGCTCAGCAGCACCATCACCGACAGCAGCGCGTACGACACCAGCAGGTTCGCCAGGTGCACCCGCAGGCCGAACGGCAGCGCCACGAGCGTGACCACCATGGCCTGCACCACGTTGAGGCACACGTGCATCAGCGCCCGGCCCAGCAGCAGGCCGGTCCGGCTCACCGGCGTCACCCGGCACCTGTCGATGATGCCCGCGCGCAGCGCGCTGAGCAGCCCGTAACCGGCGAACAGGCCGCCGAACAGGCCCATCGCCACGAACAGGCCGGGTACGTAGATGCGGTACGCGTCGGCGTAGGTCGAGGCGCCCCGGTCGACCATCACCACCTTGAGGAACGGCGCGAAGAGGATCAGGTAGGTGATCGGCTGGGCCAGGCTGAACGCCACCATCACCGGGTTACGCACCATCAGGCCGGCCTCCTGCTGGAAGATCAGCCAGGTGTCGCGGACGAGCTTCACGCCGTACTCCTCTCGGCGTCCGGTCACTCGGCGAGCGACCGGCCGGTCTTGGCCAGGAACACGTCGTCGAGGCTGGGCCGGCGGGCCTCGATCGCGCCGGGCTCGATGCCCCGGTCGTAGAGCGCCCGCATGACCTGCGGGATGGCCGTGGCGGCGCTGTCGACGTAGAGCCGCAGCGTGCCGTCGACCGGCTCGGCCGCGTGCACGTACGGCGCCTCGGCCAGCAGCTTCGTCGCGGCCGGCAGGTCGCCGCCGGTCTCGTCCGCGACGTCGGCGGCGGCGAAGTCGACGGCGACCACGTCGCCGGAGATCTCGCGCTTGAGCGCCGACGGGGTGCCCTCGGCCACGATCCGCCCGGCGTCGATGATCGAGACGCGGTCGCAGAGGCTGTCGGCCTCGTCCAGGTAGTGCGTGGTGAGGAAGATGGTCATGCCCTCCTCGCGCAGCCGCCGTACCTCCTGCCACATCCGGACCCGGCTGGGCGGGTCGAGCCCCGCCGTCGGCTCGTCCAGGAACATCACCTGCGGCGAGTGGATGACGCCGAGCGCGACGTCGAGGCGGCGGCGCTGCCCGCCCGAGTACGTCTTGATCTTGCGGTCGGCGAAGTCGTCGAGCTGGAACGCGCGGATCGCCCCGGCGGCCAGCTCCTGCGCCACCGACTTGGACAGCCCGTGCATCCGGGCCTGGAGGACCAGGTCCCGCCGGGCGGTCGAGTCGTCGTAGGTGCCGCTGGCCTGCGCCACGAAGCCGATCCGCCGCCGCACCTGCGCGGGCGCGCGCAGCAGGTCGACCCCGGCGATGGTGGCCGCTCCCCCGCTGGGCCGGATCAGCGTGGCGAGCATCCGCAGCGTGGTGGACTTGCCCGCGCCGTTGGGGCCGAGGAATCCGACGATCTCGCCGCGCCGGACCGCGAAGTCGACGCCGCGTACCGCCTCGACAGTGGTGGCGCCGCGGCCACGTCCGACCCGGAAGGACTTGCGTAGGCCGGTGGCCTCGATCATCGAGCCTCCTCGTGCGGCGCGACGCCGGCGCGGGTGCGTCAGGTCAGGCTAGTTCGGCCCCGACGGTTGGACAACGGTCGATGCGTCAGTGTCGGGAGCCGTGCGTGCCAACACGGCGAGACGTGCCGCCGCCGCGCGGGCGCCGCCGGCCGCCGCGAACGACTCCCCCACCCGGCGCGCTCCCGCCCGGTACGCGGGTTCGTCGAGCACCGCGCTCAGCGCGGCGGTCAGCTCCGCCGGGGTCGCGGAGCCGAAGGAGACCTCCAGTCCGGCGCCGGCCCGGCGCACCTGCCGCGCCACCGCCGGATGGTCGTGCCGGATCGGCGCGACCACCACCGGCACACCGTGGGCCAGCGCCTCGGACACGGTGCCCAGCCCGCCGTGCGACACGAGGGCGTCGAGCCGGGGCATCAGCGCGAGCACCGGCACCCGGGGCGCGACGAGCACGTGCGGCGGCGGGTCGGGCACCAGTCCGGCGCCGGCGGTGAGGATCACCTGGACCCGGTCGGCGAGCGGCGCGGTCGCCGCCGTCATCCGCCGGTAGAAGTCGGCGGCGAGGTGCTCGGCCATCGTGCCGACCGTGACGAGCACGTGCCGGCGGCCGGGATCCCATGCCTCCCAGGCGAACGCGGGCGCGTTCGGCCGCCGTCCCAGCGCCGGCCCGGTGAGCACGCAGCCCGGCGGCAGCAGCGCCGGGCCGGTGAGCGCCGTCGTGGTCAGGCCGATCACGAGGTACGGCGAGAAGCGCAGGTCGATCGTCTCGTCCACGGGCAGGTCGGTCATCGCCCACACGCGGCGGACCTGGGCGTCCACCCAGCCGGTGAACTCGGGCATCTCCTCGGTCGGCGGTGTCAGCTCCAGCATGCCGACGCAGAACGTCGCCCACGGCAGCCCGCGGCGGTGCGCGGCGAGCGCGCCGGCCAGCGCGTACTGGTCGGCCACCACCACGTCCGGCCGGTACCGCTCGACGGCGGCGTCGGCGGCGTCGCGGATGAACCGGTTCGCGGGCAGCACGTGCCCCTCCCAGAGGCTGCGCACCGAGGCCATCCCGGCCGCGTCGTCGGGGCGGTAGTAGCGCTTGCCGGTGGGGAACAGCGTGGCGTCCGGGCCGACCAGCGGGCGCAGGTCGCTGCGCGGCCCGACCCAGGCCACCTCGTGCCCGGCCGCCTCCAGCTCCTGGGCGATGGCGACCGGCGCGTTCAGATGGGACTCCACCGGCAGGACGACGAACAGGAAGCGAGCCACGTCGATATGATCGCACGCGCGTTGACATCCATCGGCGTCACTGATCTGATCCGTGTCGTGACGGTTCGCGCATGACGGCCATCGAGGCCGTCTCGGTGTTCCTGCCGCAGCGCCGGGTGCCGGTCGAGAGCCTGGCCGCGCCACTGGGCCTGAGCGACATGCAGGTGCGCCTGTTCCGCCGCTTCCACGGCCTGACCGAGGTCCGCCGCGACCCCGGGCTGTCCCTGACCGACCTGCTGCTGCGCGCCGCGCACGGCCTCACCGCGCTGCACACGCTGCGGCGGCGGGTGCGGTTCGTGGTGTACGGGCGGGCCTTCCCGGTGGTCACCCCCTACCCGGTCAACCCGCTGCACGAGGTGTGCCGCGCGCTCGGGCTGGGCCACGCGCTCGCGTTCACGCTCACCCAGCAGTCCTGCGCCAGCGCGCTCGCCGCGATCGACGTGGCCGGGCGGCTGCTCGCGTCCGAACCGAACACGCCGGACGGCCCGCCGCTGGCGCTGGTGCTGACCGGCGAGAAGGCGTTCACCCGTGACGCCCAGTTCATCCCGGAGACGTCGGTGTTCAGCGAGGGCGCCTCGGCCTGCCTGCTCAGCGCCGGTGGCGGCCGGGACCGGCTGCTCGCGTACGCCTGCCACCAGCGGGGCGAGTTCGACGTGGCCGGCGGCGAGTCCCCGGCGCGGTTCCAGCGGGCGTACCGGCCGGCGCTGGCCGAGGTGATCGGCCGGGCGCTGGAGCGGTCCGGCACGACGCTGTCCGAGCTGCGGCTGGTGCTGCCGCACAACGTGAACCTGATGACCTGGAAGCGGCTGTGCCGGCTGATCGGGCTGCCGCTGGACCGGGTGCTGCTGGACAACGTCACCGAGACCGGGCACGTGTTCTGCGCCGACGCGTTCGTCAACTACCGCACCGCCCGGCAGCGCGACCTGCTCCGGCCCGGTGACCGCTATCTGGTCGCGGCGGTGGGCGCCGGGGACGGCGCGACGTTCGCCGCCATGGTCTTCGAGCACTGAGCGGCGGAGGCCACCATGGAGACCGGACTCCGCCTGCTGCGGGCCGCGCGGCGCACGTTCACCGGTCCGGCCGCGCTGCTCGGCGACCCCGTGCTGCGCGAGCGCGCCGCCGGCTACCTGGCCGACCTGACCCGGCCGTACGGGCTGCGTGTGCCCGGCGGCCTGTTCGACGCGCCCGCGGCGGCGCTGGGCCAGTCGTACGGGGAGATGGCCGCCGAGCTGATCCCCGCCGTCGTGCCGCCGGACGAGCCGGTGGACCTGCTCGTGCTGGCGTTCGCCGTGCACGACATGCTGCCCGGGCGGGCCACCGCGGCGTACCTCAGTCACGTCTGCCCGGGCACGCCGATGTCGTTCGCGCTCTGCGACCAGGGCTCGGCGGCGGCGTTCACCGGGCTGCGGATCGCCCGCACGTACGGGTGCCGCCGCGCCCTGCTGCTCACCGTCGAGCAGGCGGTGCTGCCGTACGACGCGGCGGTGCCCGTACCGGCGCGCCACCGGGCCGTGGCCATGCTCTACGACGCGCTCGCCGACGACGGCGCGCACCGCGACGGCGACAGCGATGGTGCGGCCGGCGGTCCCGAGCTGATCGGGCTCGGCGGCGGCGCGCGGGTGACCGCGCTGCGCCAGCACGTGGGCGTCGACGCCGGCGACGTGGCCGCGCTCGCGGCGGCCGAGGTGGGCGAGCTGACGGCCGGACGTACCGATGTCGCGGTCGTGCTCGGCGCGGACCTGGCCGCCGTGTGGCCCGGCCACGGCGGCGCCGCGGTGACGACCGGGCCGCGCAGGCAGCCGTCCACCGGGGTCTGGTGGGCGCTGCTGGACCGTCTCGCCGGGGACGCGGCGCGGCCCCGGCCGGTGGTGGTGGCCGACTACGAGCCCGGCCTGAACTACCTGAGCGTGGTCGCGCTGGCGCTGGCCGGCCGGTCAGAGCCCGTCGGCGAGCGCCGCGCGGACGAACGCGAGCAGCCGCTCGTTCGCCTCCGGGGAACCGACGGTGATCCGGACCCCGGCGCCGGGTAGCGCCATGACCAGGATGCCGGTCTCCCGGGCCCGGTCGGCGAACGGCACGGCCCGCTCTCCCAGCGGTAGCCACACGAAGTTGGCCTCGCTGGGCGCCACGGTGAGCCCGAGGCCGCGCAGCGCGCCGACCAGGCGGGTACGCTCCGCCACCAGCTCCGTGCACCGCCGGGTCAGCTCCGCGTCCACCTCCGGCGTCAGGCTCGCCACCGCCGCCGCCTGGGCGAGCGCGGAGGGGAAGAACACCGCCCCGGTGAGCGCGGCGGCCCGGGTGAGCCGGGGCGGCACGACGGCGTACCCGACGCGCAGCGCGGCCAGCCCGTACGCCTTGGAGAACGTGCGCAGCACGCAGACGTTGCCGTACGCCCGGTACAGGTCCATCCCGTCCGGCGAGCGCGGGTCGGTGACGAACTCGCGGTACGCCTCGTCCACGATGACCGGCACGTCGGCCGGGATCCGGTCCAGGAACGCCTCGATGTCGTCGCGGCGCAGCGCCGCCCCGGTCGGGTTGTTCGGGTTGCACAGCAGCACGCAGCGGGTCCGCTCGGTCACCGCGTCCGCCATCGCCGGCAGGTCGTGGCCGTACCCGTCCATCGGCACCGGCACGGCGCGGGCCCCGGCGTTGCCGATGATCAGCGGGTAGCCCTCGAACGACAGGGCCGGGTGGACGACGTCCGGCCGGGGCCCGAGGGACTGCACGAGGTGCTGGCACAGTCCGGCCGAGCCGGGGCCGACGAGGATCGCCTCCGGTCCCACGCCGAGCCGCCGCGACAGCGCGGCCACGAGCGCCGCCGACGTGCGGTCCGGGTAGCGCTGCAGCGCCGCGGCGGCGTCGGCGACCACCCGCCGCACCCCCGGCAGCGGCGGGTAGGGGGTCTCGTTCATGGACAGGTCGGCCGGCGGGTGCGTCCCGACGGCGGTGCCAGGCGTCATGGTCGCTCACTTTCCGACGGGACCGGCGGGGTGTGCGCTCGCCGGTCGGCCAGGAGCCCGAGCTGGTACAGCCGGTCGACCGCGGACAGCGGCCGGACGTCGGTGCCGGAGAGGTTGCCGGCGGTCAGCCCGAGCAGGCGGGGGTTGGCGGCGGTGCGGCGCATCATCCGCGCGCCGAGCAGCTTCGGCAGCCCGGACACCGCGGTGATCATGCGGGAGGCGTTGTGGCTGACCGTCGCGACGTGGTCCAGGCGGGGCCGCCGCGCCGCCTCGAAGGCGAGCAGCGCCCGGTCCACCGCCGCCGGTTCCGGCGCGCCGCCCTCGGCCGCCAGGCAGGCGGCGAGCGTCTCGGCGTCACCGAGGGAGCTGTTGACGCCCTGCGCCGCCATCGGGTGCACCGCGTGGGCGGCCTCGCCGGCGAGCGCGAGCCCCGGCACGGCCAGGCGCGCGCTGCGCAGCCGGTAGACCGCGAGCAGTTGGCGCCGGTCCAGGCTCGCGCGCAGCGCCGCGCCCAGCGGCCGGATCGCCGGCACGTCGGCGAGCAGCCGGTCGCACCACGCGCCCAGGTCGACGCGCCCCCGGAACTCGTCCGGCGTCACCTGCGCGTACAGGCGGCACCGCCCGCCCGGCAGCGGGTAGACCAGGCAGAGTCCCCGGCCGGTGCGGTAGGCGGACACCTCCTCGGCCACGTCGGCGCCGGCCACGTCGAAGGCGACCAGGCCGTGCGGGTACTCCTGGCGCCGCACCGCGATCCCGGCGCCGCGGCGCAGCGGCGACGACATGCCGTCGGCGGCGACCATCAGCGGCGCGTGGATCTCCTGTTCGGCGCCGTCGGCGACGAACCGGACGCCGCCGATGCGCCCGTCGCTGTCGCGCAGGACGCCCGTGACCCGCGCTCCCCACCGGATGCGCGCTCCGGAGGGCAGCCGGTCGGTGAGCACGCGGCGCAGGTCGCCGTAGTCGGCGCAGAGGATCTGCCGGTACGCGCCGGGCAGCCCGGCGTAGTCCAGGCAGAGCAACGGCTCGCCGGCCGGGTCACGGATGGCCAGCCGCCCGACCGGGCGCGCGCCGGTGGCCCGCAGCGCGTCCAGCAGACCCCAGGAGTCGAGGATGCGTACCGTCTCGGGCTGCAGGATCTCGCCCTTGGCGATCGACGCCGGGGTGCGCTGCCGGTCCAGCACCAGCACCCGCAGGCCGAGCGCGCCGAGCGCGCGGGCGCAGGCCAGGCCGCCGGCGCCCGCGCCGGCCACCACCACGTCGGGGGTCATCGGGTCACCGCCGGCGGCGCCACGTCCGGCCGCGCGGCGGCGGCCCGGCGGTACTCGCCGAGCGCCCGCAGCGCGAGCGCCTGGGTGATCACGGCGTTGGGATAGCGCATGTGGTGGCGGATGTAGTTGCACACCCGGGCCGCCGGCCAGCTCCCGTCCGGTCCGGCGGCGGCGACCAGCCGGGCCACGCCCCGGTCCACCGCCCCGGTGGCGTCCGGGTCGCCGGTGGCGAGCAGGCCCTGGACGGCCCAGGACGTCTCCTCGACCGAGCCCGCCGTGCCGTCGCCCGGCCCCCACGAGCCGTCGGGCAACTGGGTGTCGCGCAGCCACCGGGCCGCCCGGCGCACCACCTCGTGCCGGGCGTGCCCGACCCGGGACAGCGCGGCGACCACGACGGCGGTGCCGGAGGTGTGGTCGCGGTACCAGAGGTTCTCGAACGTGCCGTCGGGCGCGGCCCGGGTCAGCAGCCAGGCCGCCGCCCGGGCGATCGCCGGATGGTCGTCCGGGTGGCCGGCGTCGTGCAGCGCGAGGATCGCCTGGCTGGTGATGGCCGGGCACGGACCGTCGTTGGCGAGCCGGGTGTCACGTACCCACAGGCTCCACGAGCCGCGGCTGTCCTGGCGGCCGACCAGCCACGCCAGTCCGTCGCGCAGGACCGGGTCGGCGTCGGCCCCGGGAAAGCCGGCCAGCGCGGAGAGGATCTCGGCGGACTCCAGCGTCACCGGCCAGCCGCGCGCGTTCGAGTAGCTCCATCCGCCCGGCGGCACGTCCAGCACCTCGAACGCCTCCGGTTTGCGGCCGGCGTGGAGGAACTCCCGGGTGGCGCGCAGCCGGGGGTCGTCGGCGTAGCCGGCCGCGATCAGCCCGGTCGCCGCGTACCCGGTCCGGGTCAGGTCCAGGTTGGTGACCGCGTCCCAGGCGCCGTCGGGGCGCACCGCCCGGCGCAGCCAGCCGACGACGGCGCGGGCGATGTCCGGCGCCTCGCCGCTGCGGGCCAGGCCGAGCAGCACCAGCGCGGCCGGCCACGGGTCCTCGCTGAGCGCGCCGGTGCCGCCCTCGTGGTCGTGGATGGACCGCAGCAGCCGCAGCGCCACCGGCCGGGCCCGGCCCAGCGTGGCCCGGCGCAGGCGGCCGGTGGGCAGCAGGTCGGCCTGCATCAGGGCGAGCCCGATGAACGGCGCGGTACGGAACGACAGGCGCTGCCGGCGTACCCGGTCGAACAGGACGATCTCCAGTGGCAGCCGGCGCAGCGGGCCCGCCTCGGCGGTCATCCCGGCCATGGTGAGCAACTGGCGGCAGAGCAAGGAGATGGCCGGGTCGGTGACGGTGTCGACGCCGCCCAGCGCGGCCAGCCGGGTCCGGCCCGCCGCGATCGCCCCGGCGCTGTCGGCCGGCGCGGTCAGGGCCAGCGCCGCGATCGCGACGGCGGTGGGCACGACCTCGGTGCCGGCGCCCACCACGCCGCCCCAGCCGCCGTCGTCGTGCTGCTGCCGGCGCAGCCACGCGGTTCCGGCGCCGACCAGGTCCGCGCAGCCGGACGGGTCGGCGGCGTGCAGCGCGGCCACCGCGCCCGCGGTACCCAGCACCGAGGCGGGCGGGTCGTCGCCGAACGCGCCGTCGGGGCGGCGCCGGCGCAGGAGCGCCTCCGCGCCGGCGGTGACGGCCTTCCCGACGGCCTCGGTGGTCACAGTGGTCATGGCGCGTCCTCCACCGGTACTCGACTGCGGGTGGCGAGGGTCAGGCCCGCGACCGGCGGACCGAGTTCGTGCCGGGCACGCATGGCGCGCTGCGCGACCCAGGTCAGCGCGACCATCGGCAGCGCGAGCGCGAGCTGCACGGCGACGCCGAGGCCCAGCCCGACCGCCGCGGAGGCCAGCGCGACCCGCTCCACCACCAGGACCGAGTGCGCGCGCAGCGCCACCACGACCGGCATGCCGCCGCGCCGGCGCACCAGCGGGGCCAGTGCCACCACGCCGGTCAGCAGGACCACGAGCACGGTGATCAGGTACGCGGTCCGCGCGTCCCGGCCGGCGAGCAGTCCGGCGGCCACGGCGGCGGCGATCGCGACGGCGTAGAGCGCCAGCACGGTCCGCACCGCGAACGGCACGCCCCGCCCCACCGGCAGCGTCCGGTAACCGCCCGCGCGGTCGCCGTCGATGTCGCGCAACGCGCCGACCAGGTTGGACATCGCGTCGTGCGACCAGAACGCGACGACGAGCGCGAGCAGCACCGGCGTCGCCGAGGCGCGGTCCGGGGCGAGGCCGGCGGCGAGCGCGCCGTAGACGAGCGCGACCGCGCCGAGCGCGCCCCGGACCAGGTTTCCGGCGATGCCGCGGGCCTTGAACCACCTGCTGTACGCGACGATGCCGCACCCGGCCAGCAGCGCCGCCGCGGTGGTGCCCCACCCGCCCAGCACGGCCAGGACGCCGAGCAGCGTGAAACAGGCCCAGCCGCACCAGAGCGCGGTGCCCGCGCCGAGGCGCCGGGAGGGGATCGGCCGGTGCGGTTTGCTGCCGGCGTCCAGGTGCCTGTCGAAGTAGTCGCCGAGATAGTGGCCGCCGAGCCAGCCGGCGGTCGGCGCGGCCCAGGCCGACAGCAGCACCCACGGATGGTGCGGGCCGCCGGCCACGGCGGCGCCGGCCAGGCCGACCAGCCCCACGTACCAGAGGGTGTAGGGCCGCCAGGTCTCGACGTGGGCCCGCAGTGCCCGCACGGCGGCGGCCGTGCTCACGCCGTCCCGCTCGTCATCCAGGCCGCGATGCCGGTGAGCACGTCCGCGCCCGCGGACGGGGTGAGCACGGCCAGCTCGGCGCGGGCCCGCTCGGCGTGCCCCACCATCCGCTGGCGGGCGCCGTCGACCGCGCCGACGTCGCGCAGCAGCGCGGCGACCCACTCGACGTCGCCGGGACCGGCGCCGCGCCGGTGCAGCACCGCCAGCAGCTCCACCCGGGTCGCGTCGGTGACCGCGTCGTACGCCAGCAGCAGCGGCAGGGTGGGGCGGCCGTTGTTGAGGTCGCTGGACGCCGGTTTGCCGGTCTGTTCCGGGGTGGCCAGATAGGACAGCAGGTCGTCGCGGATCTGGAAGGCCATCCCGAGGTGCTCGCCGTACCGGGCCAGCGCGGCGGCAACCGGCTGGTCCGCGCCGCCGAGCAGCGCGCCGATCTCGCACACGGCGCGGAACAGCGCGCCGGTCTTGAGCCGGATCATCTCCGGATACCAGCGGGCGCCCGCGTCCAGGTCGCCGACGAGCCGCGCCTCCAGCGCCTGCCCCCGGCACAGGTCCTGTCCCGCCTCGGCCAGCGCGGCCACCGCGGCGACGACCGGGCCGGCGGGGGTGTCCGGACCACCCTCCACGACGGCCCGGAAGGCGTGGAAGATCAGGTGGTCGCCGGCCACGATGGCGCCGGGGATGCCGTACGCCACCGGGACCGCGGGGCGGCCGCGGCGCAGCGTGTCGGCGTCGATGATGTCGTCGTGCACGAGCGTCGCGACGTGCAGGTACTCGGTGGCGAGCGCGGCGGCGAGCGCGTCGCGGGGAGATCCGCCGACCGCCTCGGCCGCGTGCAGCGTCATCATCGGGCGCAGCATCTTGCCCGCCGGCAGCAGCGCGTAGCGCACTATCGCGTCGAGCTGGTCGGGTGTCTCGGGCCACCGCCGTCCGAGTTCGGCGCGCAGCAGCCGTCCCGATTCGCTGCGGGCGAGGTCGTCGATGAAGGGCGGATATCGCGTGGAGCCAGCAACCGTCATGACGCGTCGACCCTTTCGCGAGGGATCGGCTAGTCGCCACGCGAGACGTTACCGGCCGCCCTCCCCGCGAACAACCATTGATAAATGCGAGCGGATATGGGTGGCGGCAAATGTCGTGACCGCATTTCTCAGCACATTGACCGATGCCCAGAGAAAACCGCCCTTCCACCCAGGGCCGCCATGTCGATGCATATACGTCAATGATCGGGCGCACGGGACGGCACCGGACAGGTGCGACGCGCCCTCAGGCGCCGGCGGCGAACTCCATGAGCGTGAGCCCGTCGGCGCCGTGGTACGTGCGCCGGGGCGACAGGCCCGCGGCGGCGGCCAGCGCGGCGAACTCGGGCAACCCGCGTTCCCGGCCGCCGACGAGCACCAGCATCCGCAGGTCGTACGCGGACAGGTGCGGCACGTGCGGCACCGTCGGCAGCACCTCGATGACGAGCACCCGGCCGGCCGCTCCGGCCGCCTCGGCGCAGCGCCGCAGGATCGCCGTGGCGTGGGCGTCGCTCCAGTCGGTGAGCGCGCGCGAGACCACGTACACGTCGGCGCCGGGCGGCAGCGGGGCGAAGAAGTCCCCGACCACGGTCTCGACCCGGTCGGCGAGGCCGCACTCGGCGAACGTCGCGGCGGCGGTGGCCACCGGCTCGGGGCGGTCGACGAGCGTGCCCCGCAGGTGCGGATGGGCGCCCAGCACCTCCCGCAGCAGCCCGCCCGCGCCCCCGGCCACGTCCACCACGTGGCCCGCCTCGCGCCAGGGGTAGAGCGCCGCGACCTCCGGCGCGGTGAACCGCTGCTGGCTGAGCATCAGCGCGTCGAAGTAGGCCCGGTGGTCCGGGTGCGCGTCCAGGTCGGCCCAGAAGTCCCGCCCGTGCACCTCGCGGTAGCCGGGCCCGCCGGTGCGGATCGCGTGCGGCAGACCGGCCCAGGCCAGGTCCATCCGCGCGCCGAGGCCGCCGAGGTCCAGATAGGCGCCGAGGCCACCGCCCTCGCGGTCGCAGAGCAGCTCGCCGACGTCGGTCAGGCCGAAGACGTCCGGCGACACCTCGACGAATACGCCCCGGTGCGCGAGGTAGCGCAGCAGGCGGCCCAGCGCGGCGGCGTCGGCCCCGGCGGCGCCGGCCAGCTCGGCCAGGCCGGTGACGCCGTCGGCGATCAGGTCCGGCACGCGCAGGGTCACCGCCGTACGGACCGCGAACGGGGTGGCCAGGTCGGTGAGCCGGTCGAGCCGCTCCGCCGCGTCACCCTCGATCGGGGCATCGATCGCCACCCGCGCCTCCTCCACGTCGCGGGCCGGCCTCGCCGCCCCCGCCGGCACCGAATGGTTCCAGGCGTACGCCGGGTGAGTCAACGACGACGGCTGGTGAGGACATTCACGGACGTGGAACAATTCGCGGACCAGCCGTGGCGCGCAGACCGGAGGGATCATCGATGACCACATCCATCGCGGCCGAGGTCCGGCTCGTCTCCGGCGCGCTGGGCGCCGAGGTTCACGGCATCGACCTCAACACGCTCACCGACGAGGGCTTCGCGCTGATCCACGACCTGCTGCTCAAGCACCAGGTGGTCTTCCTCGCCGGCCAGACCGGGCTGACGCCGGCCGCACACGTGGCGTTCGGCCGCCGCTTCGGCGAGGTCGAGCTGCACCCCTATCTGCCACGGCTGGACGGGCACCCGGAGATCGTCGTCATCGACTCCGCCGACGGCGGCAAGGTCGACGTCTGGCACACCGACATGACGTTCCACCAGAGCCCGCCGATCGCCTCGATCCTGCACCTGGTCCAGCTGCCCGAGGTCGGCGGCGACACCATGTGGACCAACCAGTGCCGGGTCTACGAGGCGCTCTCCGCGCCGATGCGGGACCTGGTCGACGGGCTGACCGCCATCCACGTCATCCGGATCGGCACCGAGTTCACCAGCCGGGCCGAACACCCGGTGGTCCGGGTGCACCCGGAGACCGGACGTCGATCGCTGTACGTCAACCGGCTGTTCACCTCGCACATCCCGCAGCTGACCCGCAACGAGAGCGACGCGCTGCTGGAGCACCTGTTCGCCTTCTCCGAGAGTCCCCAGTTCACCTGCCGCTACCGCTGGCGGACCGGGGACGTCGCGGTCTGGGACAACCGGGTCACCCAGCACTACGCGGTGAACGACTACGAGGGACTGCGCCGCGGGCAGCGGATCACCGTGCTCGGCGACCACCCGACCGGGAACCCGCCGCGCTGGGAGCACTACGCGCCCGCGCCCGGCGAGCGCTACTGGCCGGGCCGGGTCAACGCGGTGGAGAGCTACTGACCGCCGCTCACCAGGTCACCGGGAACGAGGCGATGCCGCCGTTCATCCGGTCGTGCCGCCACGGGATCTCGGCCGGCGGCACCGCCGGCGCGAGCGCCGGCATCCGGGTCAGCAGCGCGCCCAGCGACAGCTCCACCTGCATCCGGCCCAGCGCCGTACCGAGGCAGAAGTGCGGCCCGAAGCCGAAGGTCAGGTGCGGGGCGTCGGGCCTGCGGTCGATGTCGAAGACGTTCGGCTCGGGGAAGAACCGGGGGTCGCGGTTGCCGGCCCACGGGACCGCCATCACGCAGTCCCCGGCGCGCATGCCGACGCCGCCGAGGACCAGGTCCTCCCGGACCACCTGCACCCGGAACATGGCGCTCACCGACGTGTAGCGCAGGATCTCGTCGGTGGCCGCGGAGAGCTTCTCCGGCGCCGCGCGCAGCTTGGCCAGCTGCTCCGGGTGCCGGAACAGCGCAAGCAGGCCGGCGCTCGTCGAGTTGATCTCCAGCCCGCCGAGCAGCACCCCCATGGCCAGCTCGACCAGCTCGGCGTCGGCCAGCTCGTGCGTGCCGCGGACCCAGGCCGAGAGCAGGTCGTCGCCGGGCTCGGCCCGCTTGCGCGCGAGCTGACCGGCCAGGTAGTCCCGTAGCTGGGCCTGCGCGGTCGCGGCGTCGGCCGAGCCGTACGCGGTGACCGAGTTCAGCCCCTCGATCCAGGCGTAGAAGCGGGGACGGTCGGCGGCCGGCACGCCGAGCACGTCGCACACCACGAACACCGGCAGCGGCGCGACCAGCCCGGCCACCACGTCGGCCGGGCGCGGGCCGGCGAGCATCGCCTCGACCAGCTCGTCCACCAGCCGCTGCACCCGGGGACGGAACGTCTCGATGCGGCGGGCGGTGAACGCGCGCGCGGCCACCCGGCGCACCGCCGCGTGCGGCGGACCGTCCATGTTCAACTCGCGGGGACCGCCGCCGTCCGGCGTCGCGGTGGCGCCGAGCGGAAGCCGGGAGAAACGGGGGTCGGCCAGCACGGTGCAGCACTGCTCGTAGCCGAGCACCAGCCAGGCGGCCCGCCCGTCGGGCAGCCGCACCCGGCTGACCGGCTCGGTCACGACCATCTCCAGCAGCTCGGCGGGAAGATCGCCGGTGAATGGCTCGAACGGATAGGAACGCAACCCGGAATTGACGCTCAACGCACCACCGCCTGCCGATCGCGGTCCACCTCGGGCACCGGCTAAGACTCCAGCATCGGTTAGCCCGGCGTCAATATTCATTGCGGTCGTCCGCGACCTTCCGCGTACCGCTTCCATCACCTAGCATCGGTTGGCCAGGACTGCCGTTTCACGTGCGGATTGGTGGGATTTGACTGCGGCTCTGCGAATTCTGATGTCGACGTGGGGCTGGCGGTCGCATTTCTACAGCCTGGTCCCGCTCGGCTGGGCGCTCCAGGCCGCCGGCCACGAGGTGCGGGTGGCCAGCCACCCCTCGATGGTCGCCGCGATCAGCTCGGCCGGGCTCGCCGCCGTGCCGCTGGGCGCCGACGTCGACTTCGCCGCCGCGTTCGCCGGCCGGATCGGCGCGGTGGCGCCGCTCGACGGGCCCGCCACGGCGGACGCCCTGGAGCCGGCGATCACCGCCGACGGCGGGGTGGTCCGCTTCGCCGACGCCGTGCTCGACGAGTTGGTCTCCTTCGGCCGGTCCTGGCGGCCGGACCTGATCCTCTGGGAGCCGTTCAACCTGGCCGCGCCGGTGGCCGCCGCCGCGCTCGGCGTACCCGGCGTGCTGAACCTGTGGGGGCCGGACTCCTCGACCACGCTGCGCCTGGACCCGGAGTCGGTGGTCGGGCCGCTCGCCGCCCGGTTCGGGCTCGCCGCCGCCGAGGTGGCGTTGGACGGAGTGCTCACGCTCGACCCGGTGCCGCCGCCGATGCAGGTGCCGACGCGGCGTCCCGGCCGCCCGGTGCGGTTCGTGCCGTACAACGGCCCGGCCGTGCTGCCGCCCTGGCTGCGCCGCCCGGCGGACCGGCCCCGGGTGTGCGTCACGGCGGGCACCATGATGGCCGGCGCGGGCCTGGACGACCGGCTCGACCTGGCCGGGGTGATCCACGCGGTGGCCGGGCCGGACGTGGAGGTCGTCGTCGTGGTCGAGCCGCGCCAGCGCGAGGCGCTGGGGCAGGTGCCGGCCGGGGTCCGCCTGGCCGACGGGCCGCTGGCGATGCGGCTGGTGCTGCCGACCTGCGCCGCGCTGGTGCAGCAGGGCGGGGCCGGCACCACCATGACCGCGCTCGCGTACGGCGTGCCGCAGCTCGTCCTGCCACAGGTCAGCGACCAGCACTTCAACGGCGAACGGCTGGCGGCCACCGGCGCGGGCGCCTGGCTGACCCGCGAGCAGGCCACCGCCGCCGCGGTGCGGGACCTCGTCCGCGAGCTGATCGCCGACGGCCCGTGGCGGCGCGCGGCGGCGCTGATGCGCGACCGGGTCCACGCCATGCCCGCCCCCGCCGACCTGGTGCCGACGCTCGCCGCCCTGGCCCGGGGCGGCCCGATCTGAGGAGTCGCAGATGACGCAGGACCCGCCGGCCATCCCCTACCCGCTCGCGCCGGCTCCGACGATCTACCACCCGTCGCCGGACTACACCCGGATGCGCGAGACGTGCCCGGTGGCCCGGGTCGAGCTGCCCGACGGGGCGTGCGCGTACCTGGCCACCCGGCACGCCGACGTGCGCCGCGTCTTCACCGACCAGCGGTTCAGCCGGGCCGCCGCGGCCGGCCCGAACCGCCCGACCCGGGAGCTGGGCTCGCTCGCCGAGGACTCGCTGATCGGGATGGACCCGCCGCGGCACACCACGATGCGCCGGGCCGTGTCGCACGCGTTCACCGTCCGCCGGGTGGAGGAGCTGCGCCCGCGGGTCGCGGCGCTCGTCGACGCGATGATCGACGACCTGGTGGCCGCGGGCCCGCCCGCCGACCTGATCACGCACGTCTCCGGCCCGCTGCCGATCTCCGTGATCAGCACGCTGTTCGGCATCCCCGAGCGGGACCGGGAGCGGGTACGTCAGTGGTCGGACGCGCTCGTCGGCGACTGGGACGCCGACCCGGAGGCGCCCCGGGCCGCGCTGGAGGCGTTCCGCGAGCTGATCGAGCAGCGCCGCCGCGAGCCCGGCGACGACCTGATGAGCGCGCTCATCGCGGTCTGGGACGAGCACGACGACCTCACCGAGCGGGAGCTGGTCTCGGTCACCGCCGGCATCTTCGTCGGCGGGCACGAGACCACCACCAACCAGCTCAACCTGTTCCTGCTCGTACTGGCCCGCCACCCCGAGCAACTGGCCGCGCTGCGCGGCGACGACCCGGTCGCGGTGGCCCGGGCGGTCGAGGAGCTGTCCCGCTTCATCCAGCTCGGCGACAACGGGGTGCTGCTGCCCCGCGTCACGACCGAGGAGGTGGAGCTGGGTGGCGTACGCCTGCCGGCCGGCGCCGCGGTGCTGCCGGCGATCGCGTCGGCGAACCGGGACGCCACCGTGTTCCCGGGCGCGGACACGCTCGACCTGACCCGCGCGCACAACCCGCACCTGGCCTTCGGCGCCGGCCCGCACCACTGCCTCGGCGCGGCGCTGGCCCGGATGGAGCTGCAGGAGGCGCTCGGCGGCCTGCTGCGCCGGCTGCCCGGGCTGCGGCTCGCGGTCGACGAGTCGCAGCTGCGGTTCCGGCCTGGTCTGGTGGTGCGCAGCCTGGAGTCGCTGCCGGTGACCTGGGACGCGTGACCGGCGCTGTGACCGGTCAGCCGCCCGCCGATCCCGGGACCACCCGGGTCGGGGCGGCGGGGTCGAGGGCCGCCTCCACCGCCACCTCCTCCACGCCGCGCAGCAGCCGTTCCGCCTGTTCCTCGGTGAAGCAGCCGAAGTCGAAGATGACCTGGAGGTAGACCGTCTCCGGCTGGTCCTCGACGGTGATGAACACCTGCTCGGGCAGGTGGTCCAGCGGGCCGTCCCAGACCAGGAACGTCTCGTCGGCGCGGCGGCGGATCCGCTCGGCGGTCACCGGGTCGTCGTGCAGCCCGACGTCGGCCGCCTGCCGCGTGGTCACCCGCCGGTCGTTGATCCGGCAGCTGATCCGGGCCGGGTATCCGCGTTCGGTGTCCAGCCGGTCGGAGACCTCCGCGAGCTGCGCCGGGTCGTAGTAGGCGTACTTCCCGGCCGACACCGCGGCCCGGCGGGCACGCGCCACCACCTCGTCCACAGTGGTGTCGGCGGTGTCGACGCGCAGCACGCCGTTCTGGCTCAGCGGGGCGATGGCCTCGGCGAAACCCGGCCGGAACCGGTTGCCGACGATGAGCTTGGCGGTGAGCGGACTGACGCCGGTGGCCCGGCCGATCGCGACCGCGATGACCGCCAGCAGCACGCGCGAGGTGTCGGTGCGGGTCCGCGCCGCGATGGCCCGCACCGCCAGGTACGCCGCCGGTGAGCTGAACCGGCCGTGCCAGTACCGGTGCCCCCGGCGCCCACCGGCGGCCGGCTCGCCGAACGTCAGCGGCGGGATGTCCCGCAGGTGCTCCGCCCAGTGCCGCACGGCCCGGTCGCTGACCCGGCGCAGCGGCGGCGTCTCCTCCCGCCGGCCCAGGTCGAGGATCTGCACGGTACGCGGGTCGGCGACCCGGCGGACCGGGCGGCCGGCGAGGCCCAGATCGGCCAGGAGCAGCGACGTGGCGGTGCCGTCGACCACGAGGTGGTCGATCGTGAGCACCCGGTGCACCAGGACGCCCCGGTGCCGGATCACCGCCATCTTCACCGACCAGTCGTGGTAGAGGTCGTAGTGGCTCAGCAGGCGGGCGTGGCCCAGGTCGTAGGCGAACGTGGCCACGTCGGCCGGGTCGGCGTCGTCGGGCACGTCCACCACGTCCAGGACCGTCTCGCCGGTGGCCGACACGACCTGGCACGGACCGCCGTCGCCCTCGCCCAGCCGCATCCGCAGCGCCGGGTGCCGGGCCATCAGCGCGGCGAACTCGGCCGCCACCTGCTCGACCGTGACGCCCGGCGGCACCGGGTGGGCGCCGCTGACGTTGTGCGTCCAGCCGGTCTCCCGCATGTCCTGCATGATCGCCTTCTGCCCCCAGGTCAGGGGCGCGACGCCGGCGCCCGGCCCGGCGAACGCGACGGGAACGTGGGCCTGGACCGTCTGCGCGAACACCGGTCAATGAGAGCAACGGGCATCGGTGTGTGTCAACGCGACGGCGCACCGTTACGCTGCCGTCCATGCGGGACACCGTACGGGTCTGGGTGCTTGCGGCCGGGGCGCCGCCGGACGTGCTGGCCCGGTACCGGGCGGTGCTCGACCCGGCCGAGCGGGCCCGGGCCGCGCGGCTCGCCGCCGACGGGCTGCGGGACCGGTTCACGGTGGCGCACGGCGCGCTGCGCGTGCTGGCCGGGCGGGCCACGGGCGCGCCACCGGCGGCGCTGACCTGGCGCCGCGGCCGGTACGGCAAACCGGCGCTGACCGGGCCGTGGCGCGGCCTGCACACCAGCCTGTCCTACTCCGGCGATCTGGTCGCGGTGGCGCTCAGCGACGGCCGCCCGGTCGGGGTGGACATCCAGCACGTCGTGCCGGGCGGGGACCCGGTGCCGGCGTCCGCGCGCTTCTTCCACCCCCGGGAGGCGCGGCACGTCGCCGCCGGCCCCGACCAGGCCGCCCGGGCGCGGCGGTTCGTGCGGCTGTGGGCCCGCAAGGAGGCGGCCGTCAAGGCGGCTGGGGGCCGGCTGTGGCCCAACCTCGGGATGCCGGTGGACCGGGCCGACGTGGTCGAGTGCGCCGACCCGGCCGGCCGGCACCGGCTCGCCGACCTGGTCGCGCCACAGGGGTACGCGGTGGCGGTGGCGCTGGCCGGCGACGAGCCGTACGCCGTCGAGTGTCGCACCGACCTCGGTGACTGCCCGTGACCACCATCGCACCCGTTGACACTCACCGATCTCCCCTGCTCTGATGACTCCATGCTGGAGCGCGTGATCGATCCGTGGGAGCCCCGGTGCTAGAACACGACGCGCCGCCCCGGGACCAGGTCGTGGACCGCCTGACCGTGCTGCTGACCCGGATGCTGCGGCCGGACGCGCCGGTCACCGAGCAGACCCAGCTGATGGACGAGCTCGGCCTCAGCTCCTCGCTCGGCCTGGAGTTGCTGCTGGCGCTGGAGGACGAGCTGGAGATCCAGATCGACGTCGAGGAGCTGGACGAGGACCGGATGGCGACGCTCGGGGACCTGGCCGACTACATCACCGCCAACTCCACCGCGCGCTGAGCATGCCCACAGCGGACCGGCCCAGCCTGAGCGTGGTGGTGCCCGCGCACGAGAACCCGTCCGCGCTCGACACCACGCTGCGCTCGCTGACCCGGCAGACGCTGCCGGCCGCCGACTTCGAGGTCGTCGTCGGCGACGACGGGTCGGCCGTCGCGCTGGGCCCGGTGGTGGACGCGTACCGGGGCCGGCTGCGGATCGAGTACGTGCGCAGCGACCGGAACCGGGGGCGCAGCGCCAACCGCAACGCGGCGGCGGCCCGGGCCCGCGCGGCCACGCTGATGTTCCTGGACGCCGACACGGTGGCGCACCCCACGCTGCTCAAGCGGCACCGCGACTTCCACGCCGGGCGCGCCGGCCGTCCCGGGGTGCTGCTCGGCCAGCGGTACGACCTGGACTGGGCCGGCGCGGACGCGCTGCGCCGCGGCGAGCCGGTCGTGCCGGCGATGCTGGACGCCGAGCGCGGCGACCCGCGGCTGGAGGACATCGCCCTCCCGCAGCGGATGGGCGACTTCCCGAGCGCGCCCTGGGTGCTGGGCCTGACCCACAACGCGTCGGTGGACCACGAGTCGTTCCGGCGGGTCGGTGGCTTCGACGAGGCGATGGTCAAGTGGGGCTTCGAGGACCTGGAGTTCTTCTACCGGGTGTTCCATCTGCACGGCGCCCCGCCGGAGCTGTTCCGGCTGGACGTCGACGCGCTCTCCTACCACCTCCCGCACTTCCGCAAGACGTCCAACGGGATCGCCTCGATGGACAACATGAAGTACCTGCTGCGCAAGCACCTGCGCTACGACGTCGAGGTGCTGTACGGGATCAACACGTTCGGCCGGCACCTGGGCCGGATCCGGCTCTACGGCGCGGCGATCGAGGCGTACCGCTCCGGTGGGCTGGGCCGGCCGGACGTGCTGCCCGGGTCGCTGCGCGACGAGCTGGCCACGAGCGCCGCGCTGGTCGTCGGCAACGGCGTGTCCGCGCTCGACCTGGGCCCCGGGTCGCACACGTTCGACCACGACGCGCCGGTCGGCGGGACGAACTCCCACCTGCTCGGCACCGTGCTCCAGCAGTTCAAGGCCGGCGCGCTGGACCTGATCGTCAACGTCGACATGTGGCGCTGCCTGCTCCCCGAGGACCTGCCGGCGTTCCTCACCCGGGGGCTGCTCAAGGCCGACCGGATCGAGCTGGTCGCCACCCGTACCGGCCTGGACCAGCGCGCTCTGCTGCCGGTGCCGCTCGTCGCCGACCTGGACTACGTGGCCGACATGCTGCGCCCGCACTTCAGCGTCGCCGTCGCCGCGTACGACGCGGCCACGGTGATCACGCTCCGCTGACCCGCCGCTCAGGCGGGCCGCGCCAGGACGAGGCTGACGTTGTGGCCGCCGAAGCCGAACGAGTTCGACAGCACCGCGTCCACCGTCGTCGCGCGTGCCCGCCCACGGATGTGGTCGACCTCGCCGTCGCGCTCCGGCTCGTCCAGGTTGCGGGTGGGCGGCAGCAGGCCGCGGCGCAGCGCCTCGACCGCGATCGCCGCCTCGATCACGCCGGAGACGCCGAGCATGTGCCCGGTGACGCCCTTCGTCGAACTCAGCGGCGGCGCTTCCGCGCCGTAGACGTCGGCGAGCGCGGCCAGCTCGGCGGCGTCCCCGGCCCGGGTGCTGGTGCCGTGCGCGTTGACGTACCCGATGTCGGCGGGCTCCAGACCGGCGTCGCGGACGGCCAGGCGCATGCACCGGGCCGCGCCGGCGCCGTCCGGACGCGGCGTGGTCGGATGGTGGGCGTCGTTGGTGGCGCCCCAGCCGAGCACGTCGGCGTGCCGGCGGGCGCCGCGCGCGGCGGCGTGCGCGGCGCGTTCCAGCACGAACACCCCGGCGCCCTCGCCGAGGACGAGCCCGTTGCGGCGGCGGTCGAAGGGGCGGCTCGCGGCGGCCGGGTCGGCCCAGCCGCGGGCGAGCGCCCGGGCGTTGCCGAACGCGTCGGCGAACGTCGGGAACAGCGGCGCCTCGGCGCATCCGGCGAGCACCACGTCCGCGTCGCCGGCGCGCAGGATGCGCAGCGCCTCGCCGATCGACTGCGCGCCGGCCGCGCACGCCGTGCCGATCGACGAGGTGTAGCCGTGGATGCCGAACTTGATCGCGATCCGGGCCGCGCCCATGTTGGGCAGCGTGCCGGGCAGCATGTACGGGCTGACCCCGAACCGTCCGCGCCCGGCGCGGGCGAGCACCTGTTCCTCCAGCGTGGACAGTCCGCCGACGCCGGAGACGACGACCGCCACCCGGTAGCTGTCGACGTCGTGGCCGATCCGCAGTCCGGCGTCGGCGAGCGCGTCCTCGGCCGCGCGCAGCACCATGACTATCGACCGGTCCACGACGCGGGACTCCGGGCCGGGCAGCACGGTGGCCGGATCGATCGCCGGGGCGAACGCGGCGACGTCGACGACGCCGTGCAGCGGATGGTCGTGCGGCGGCCGGGTGAGCCCGGAGCGGCCGTCGCAGACCGCGTCGAACACCTCGGCGGCGGTCGCGCCGACCGGGCTGACGAGCCCGATGCCGGTGACCGTGACCCGTTCGCGCACGCTCACCGGAACCGGCGCGCCGGGGCGTGACGCGGCCGGGTGCCGTGCCCTGGCATCGGTCAGTGCGCCGAGGCCGGGGCGATCCGCGCCGCGACCGCGCGGCTGAACTCGCCGACTGTCATCATCGCCAGCTCCTCCGCCTCGTCGTCGTCGAACGCGACCCCGAACCGGTCCTCCACCCGCACCGCGAGCTCGGCCAGGCCGAGGGAGTCCACGTCGAGCCCGGCCGGGCCGAAGACGGTGTCGTCGTCGACGTCGCCGACGTCGTACTTCATCTCGGTCAGTGCGGCGAGGAGGAACGCGCGGATCTCATCGGTCATGTCCGGTGTTTCCCTTCCACGGTGCCTGGCGGCGCGCTCGACCTGCTCGACGGAACCTGTGAGGCGCGGAGCGGACACTCCGCGTAGCATCGACCTTACTCGATCAGGTTGGTTTGACAAGGCACCCGATCGGTCAGCCGTACCGGCAGCCGGTCGTACCCGCGCAGCATCAGCGCGCGGCGCGGCCCCGGTTCGGCGGTCAGCGCCGGGAAGCGGTCCAGCAGGCGGGGCAGCACCAGCCGCCCCTCGGCCCGGGCCAGCGTCGCCCCGAAGCAGTAGTGCGGCCCGGCGCTGAACGCCAGGTGCCGGTTGTCGGCGCGGGACGGGTCGAACCGGTCCGGGTCGGGGAAGCGGCGCGGATCCCGGTTCGCCGCGCCGGTCAGCACGACCACCGTCCGCCCGGCCGGCACCGGCAGGCCGGCGACCTCGGTGTCCACCGCGGCGTACCGGACCGCGAAGTGCACCGGCGGCTCGTACCGCAGGATCTCCTCCACGTAGGACGCCGCCAGCGACGGGTCGGCGCGCAGCGCGGCCCGCGCGTCCGGCCGTTCGGTGAGCAGCACCAGCCCGTTGCCGAGCAGGTTCGCGGTGGTCCGGAACCCGGCGTTGTACATGATGATCAGGTTGGCGAGCAGCTCTTCGGCGGTCAGCCGGCCGGGTTCGTCGTCCAGGCCGCGCAGCAGCGCGGAGACGAAGTCGTCACGCGGGGTCGCCCGGCGCGCGGCGACCAGGTCGGTGAAGTACGCGGTCAGCTCCGCCGCCGCGACGTTGGCGGCCCGGACCTCGCGCATGGACCGGCGGCCGATCTCCAGCACCGCGTCGAACGCGCGGACCCGGGGCGGGAACCACTCCCGGTCCTCCTCCGGCACGCCCAGCAGCTCGCCGATGACGTCGCTGGGCAGCCGCAGCGCGAAGCGCGCCATGAAGTCGACGGGCCGGCCGTCCGCGCCCGCCTCGGCGAGCCGGTCGAGCAGGTCGTCGGCGATGCGCCCGATGGCCGGTTCCAGCGCGGCGACCCGGCGCGGGGTGAGCGCCTGGGAGAACAGGTGCCGGACCCGGAGGTGGTCGCGTTCGGCGGCGTTGAGCATGGACGACTGCAGGATCCGGGTCACCTGGTGCTGGCGCCAGCGGACGCCGGCCCGGTCCAGGTAGTCGGCGCCGAGCACCCGGAACACCGGGTCGCGCAGCACCCGGTTGACCGCTTCGTAGCCGTGCACGACGAGCGCGTGCGGGTCGCCCGGCCGCAGCCGGGCCGCCTCCCCCGCCTCGTGCAGCCGGGCGTAGAAGGGGTACGGGTCGCGCCGCACCTCGTCGCCGAGCAGCTCGTCGAGGGAGACGCGGACGCTCATGGCCACTCCTCGCGGTCACCGCATTCCCGTGACCATAGACTCACCGGCGCCGATGTGTCCACGGGACGTCCGGCGGTCAGTCCGGGCCCGCCCCGCAGGCGTCCTCGCGTACGCCGGCGAGCATGTCGGCGGTCGTGTGCGCCTGGATGCCGGGCGGCACCGGATCGGCGAACCGCGCGACTACCGCCCGCACGTGCCGTTGCGCGGGTTCGGCCAGTCCGTCGTAGACGGCGGTGAACAGGTCCCGGGCCGGCCGGCGCAGCCATCCGGCCGGAAGCAGCTCCAGCGGCAGCCGCGGGTCGAGCGTGGGGAACCGCCGGTAGGTGTCCATCACCTCGGTGCGGGCCCGCACCGCCGCCGGACCGTCGACCGACTCCAGCCGGGACGCCAGCGGGGTCCACCGGCGCAGGAAATCCTCGTACTGGGCGCTGATCGCAGCGATGTCCCAGGCGTCGACGGGGGCGCGCTGGCCGGTCACGTCGAGCGCGTCCTGCCGGCCCCGGAACACGGTGACCGCGCCGGGCGCGAGCTGCGCCAGTCGCGACCGGGCCGGCTCCGCCAGCTCGTACGGGGAGATCCACAGCCCGTCGTACAGCGGCGCGAAGCCGAGCCAGCGCAGTTGCCCGCGCAGGGCGCGGCGCTGCGTGCCGCGGTCCTGCGGCAGCGAGAACGCGACCACCGTCCAGCACCCGTCCCACGCCTGCGTGTCGGCGGTGGAGGCGACGATCCAGCTCCCGCCGGCGGAGAGGTCGGCGGCGGCGCCACGACTGAGCCGGTAGAAGCTGTTGCGGCCCTGCCGGCTGCCCTCCAGCACGCCGCGCCGGGCCAGCCGGCTGATCGCGGTACGCGCGCCGGCGCTCGTCACCCCGGTCTCGGCGAGCAGCTCGACGATCGCGGCGGACGGCAGCGGGGCCCGGGTACGCAGCGTGTAGTCGGCCAGGAGGGTCACCGCCACGCTCTGCGGCGAGGTGCCGGCCTGCCGCCGGGGCAGCCGTGGCGTGGGCGCCTCGTCCGGGTAGATCTCCTCGATGTCGAACGGGCTTGGCACACGCGCTCCGGGCTCGGCTCAGGGACGGAGCATCGACTCTAGACGAACGCCGCCGCAGCGTATCGGCGTGCTTCGATTGACAGTTCACCGCCCGACGGGAACACTATGTGCCATATGAGCGCGGAGCCGGGCCGGGCAAGCCACATTCCGTGAGCGAGGCGCGACACCGCTGCCGTCCGGGCGGCCGGCGCGGCGCGTGACCGCTCATTCCCGCCTGCACACAGGCGATCGAAGGAGTCTCCGTGAGAATCAGAGCCAAGATGGTGGTGGCCCTGGCCGCGTCGCTGGTGGCGGCCGGCCTGGTGATCCCCACCGTGCAACCCGCGTACGCGGCGTCACTGGCCGAGGTGACCAGCTTCGGCGACAACCCCGGGCGCATGCGCATGCACGTCTACGTGCCGGACAACCGCCCGTCCCGGCCGGCCACGGTGGTGGCCATGCACGGCTGCGGCGGTTCCGGCCCCGGCTTCTACTCCGGCAGCGAGTTCGCCGGGCTGGCCGACCGGTACGGCTTCATCGTGATCTATCCCAGCGCGACCCAGCAGGCCGGGTTCGGCAACTGCTTCGACACCTGGTCCGACGCGGCCAAGCGCCGCGGCGGCGGCAGTGACCCGGTGTCGCTCATCTCGATGGTCCGCTACGTGCAGCAGCAGTACGGCGCCGACCCGGACCGGGTCTACGCCACCGGCAGCTCGTCCGGCGGCATGATGACCAACCACATGCTGGCGCTCTACCCGGACGTCTTCAAGGCGGGCGCGGCGTTCATGGGGGTGCCGTTCAACTGCTTCGCCGGCGCCTCCGACTACCCGCCCGGGTCCAGCCAGTGCACCGGCGGGAACATGAACCGCACCCCGCAGCAGTGGGGTGACGCGGTCCGCCAGGCGTACCCCGGCTACACCGGGCCGCGTCCCCGCGTGCAGCTGTGGCACGGCACCAACGACACGCTCGTGCCGTACTCGCTGCTGCAGGAGACGATCGAGCAGTGGACGAACGTGTTCGGGCTCAGCCAGAACCCCACCTCCACCGACACGCCGCAGTCCGGCTGGAACCGGCGGCGCTACGCCGACTCCACCGGCACCGTGCAGGTCGAGGCGTACAGCATCCAGGGCGCCGGGCACAGCCTGCCGTCGTCCGGCATGGCCGCGGCGGCGATCGCCTTCTTCGGCCTGACCAGCACGCCCGGGCCGACCACGCCCCCGCCGGGACCGACCACTCCGCCGCCGGGGCCGACCACGCCCCCGCCCGGCCCCACCACCCCGCCGCCGGGACCGACCACGCCGCCGCCCGGCACCGGCGCCTGCTCGGTGCGCATCGAGCTGAACGCCTGGAACAACGGCCTGACCGAGAACATCACCATCAGCAACACCGGCTCGACCGCGGTGAACGGCTGGTCGCTGGCGTTCACGCTGCCCGGCGGCCAGACCATCACCTCCGGCTGGAACGCCTCGTACTCCCCCTCCTCGGGCCAGGTGACGGCGCGCAACGTCTCCTACAACGCGGCCATCCCGGCCGGCGGCTCGACCACCATCGGCTTCCAGGCCACGCACACCGGCAACGCCGGGCGGCCCAGCTCGTTCACCCTCAACGGCCAGTCCTGCACGCTCACCTGACCGGCGTACCCCGACCCCGGTGACGTCCGGACGGCGGCCCCGCGACCCCGCGTCGCGGGGCCGCCGGCTACCCGGCCGGCGGGGCGGGTTCCGGAGCCCCGCCGCGGCTGATCCGCAGCGTCAACACGTCGGTGCGAACCGTGATGTGGCCGTGGAACAGCGCCGCTCCGCCCGTCCCGTAACCGACCTGGGTCGCGGTGACCAGCGGATGTCCGACCGCCACGCCGAGCCGCTCGGTGGCCTCGTCGTCGGCGAGCACCGCGGTGAGTTCGATCTCCGCCCGCCGCACCGGCATGCCGGTCGCGCTGGCCAGGAACTCGAACATGTCCAGGTCGATGCTGAGCAGCCCGGACGGGTCGAGGTCGCGGCCGTCGAACCGCAGCGGCAGGTGATCACGGATCCAGGCCGCCGGGACCCCGTCCACGGCGAAGAGCCGGTCGACCCGCCACACCGGCGAGCCCGGCTCCAGTCCGAGGACGCGCGCGCAGTCGGCCGGGCACTTCGCCCGGCTGACCGACGCGTCCTGAAGCGTCGGACGGTGACCCGTGGCGGTGATCCGGTCCCGCAGCGCGGTGACGTCACCGATGGACACCGGCACCCGCTCGGCGTCGTCGTGCACGAAGGTGCCGATCCCCCAGGTCCGGGTCACCACCCCCTCGGCGGCGAGCTGCCCCAGCACCTCGCGCACCGTCGCGCGGCTGACCTCCAGACGATCGGCCAGGTCCCGCTCGTTGGGCAGCTTCTCACCCGACCGGAACTCGCTGCCGATCAGCTGCCGCAGCCGCCCGTGCGCCGCCTGTAGCGCGGTTTCCCGCCGAGCCATCCGCCCTCACCTCATCACTGCCCGCCGCCGCGTCGGCGTACGGAGTGTAGTTCGTCCACGTCCGCTCGGACGATCACCGGCACGGCCTCACCACACCTGCTCCAGTACCCGGATGGTGTTGCCGCCGATCACCTTGGCGATCTCGTCGTCGGAGTAGTCGTGCGCCACCAGCCAGCCCACGATGTTCCCGAACGCCTCGCCCGGATTCTCCAGCCCGGACACGTACTCCACCCGCGGGTGCTGCGGACGGTTCCCGGCGTCGTGGGCGTAGTTGCCGGCGTAGGTGTCGTGCACCCCCACGTGGTCGCCGAACATGGTGTCCGGGCCGAACGTGACGTGGTCGATGCCGACCAGGTCCACGCAGTAGGTGAAGTGGTCCATCACCGACTCGATCGAGTGGTGCTGGTGCGCCTGCGAGAGCGTGGTGTGCGGGGCGGCCTCGATGCCGATCACGCCACCCCGCTCGGCGCAGGCCCGGATCACCTCGTCCGGCTTCATCCGGGAGGTGTCCCAGACCGAGCGGGCGCCGGCGTGGGTGATGAACACCGGCACCCGGCTGGCCTCGATGACATCCAGGCAGGTCTGGTCGCCGGAGTGCGAGATGTCGATGGCGATCCCGAGCTTGTTCATCCGGTCCACCGCCCGGCGGCCGAAGTGCGTCAGCCCGCCGTCGTGCTTCTCCGACAGGCCCCCGCCGAGCATGTTCGCCTGGCTGTACGCGATGCCGAGCTGGCGTACGCCGAAGCCGTAGAGGATGTCGATCCGGTCCAGCTCGTTCTCGATCGGGCTGCTGCACTCCAGGCCCGCGACCAGGGCCAGCCGGCCGTCCCGCTTCGCGGCGTGGATGTCGTCCAGGGACGTGGCCAGGAAGACGTGGTCCTGCTTGTAGAGGTCACTCATCCGCATCCCGAGGGCGTAGACGAGGTCGTTCCACTTCCAGCCGTTCTCGCTCGTCACGCAGGAGGCGCCGGCCATGAAGTTGTCGAAGACGGCGGTCAGGCCGGAGCGCGCCAGCCCCTCGTATCCGGTGCGCTGGCGGGCGGTGCGGTTGTAGGCCCGCAGCTCGCTGACGTCGGCCGGCAGGACCACCGGATGCTCGTGCAGCGAGATGGCGGCGTGCTCGGTGAGCAGCCGCGTCACCCGCGCACGCTGAGCGTCGGTCAGGCCGAGGTCGTGCTCCGGCACCCGGCCGATCTCCTCGGCCAGCGTGAACACCCGGTAGTCCGAGTGCGGCTCCAGGTACGAGTACGACCTGTGACCCTTGTACCGGGGGGCGGGTTCTTGCAGCAAGACGCTTCTCCTTTGGACGATCGCCGGCCGTCACGCGGCCAGCGGGAAGTGGCAGGCGACCGGATGCGCGCCGGCGGCCAGCGGTGGTTCGGTGGTGGCACAGGTGTCGGCCGCCTGCCAGCAACGGGTCCGGAACCGGCAGCCCGAGGGCGGATCCACCGGACTGGGCGGGTCGCCGGCCAGCAGGATCCGCTGCCGCCCCTGCCGGCCGGCCGGGTCCGGCACCGGCACCGCCGACAGCAGCGCCCGGGTGTACGGGTGCCGGGGCGACTCGTAGAGGCTGACCTCGGGGCCGGTCTCCACGAGCTTGCCCAGGTACATCACTGCCACCCGGTCGGAGATGTGGCGCACCACGGACAGGTCGTGGGCGATGAAGACGTACGCCACGCCGAGTTCCTCCTGGAGCCGCTCCAGGAGGTTGACCACCTGCGCCTGGACCGACACGTCCAGGGCGGAGACGGGCTCGTCGCAGACGATGACGTCGGGGCTCAGCGCGAGCGCCCGGGCGATGCCGATGCGCTGGCGCTGCCCGCCGGAGAACTGGTGCGGGTAGCGGTCCAGGTGCAGGCCGGGGTCGAGACCGACCAGGTCGAGCAGCTCCTTGATCCGCTCGATCCGGCGCCGGCGGTCCAGCACGTCCGGATGGATCTCGAACGGCTGGAGCAGGATCTCCCGGATCGTGCGGCGGGGGTTCAGCGACGTGTACGGGTCCTGGAGCACGATCTGGATCCGCCGGCGCAGGGCCCGCAGCTCCCGTCCCCTGGCCTGGTGCACCACTGACGTGCCGAAGCGCACCGCGCCGGAGGTGGGCTGCTCCAGCCCGACGAGCATGCGGGCCAGCGTGCTCTTGCCGCAGCCGGACTCGCCCACCACGCCGAGCGTCTCGCCCCGGCGCAGGTCGAAGGAGACACCGTCGACGGCCTTGACCACGCCGCCGGAGGTGAACGGGACCCGTCCCTTGACCGGGAAGTGCTTGACCAGGTTCTCGACCCGCAGCACGACCTCATCGCCGGGTGGCATCGAGCACCTCCTCGTGGTGGTGACAGGCGCTGGCGCGATCGGCCGGCAGCGCCAGCAGCGGCGGCAGGACGACCCGGCACTCGTCGGTGGCCCGGGGGCAACGCAGGTGGAACGGGCAGCCGGCAGGGAGCCGAGCCGGGTTGGGCGGAGCGCCGGGAATCGCGTAGAGCTGCTCGTCGCGCCGGTCCACCCGGGGCATCGAGTTGAGCAGCCCCTCGGTGTAGGGGTGCGCCGGACCGGCGAAGATCTGCTCGACGGTGCCCCGTTCGACGATCCGGCCGGCGTACATCACCGCCACGTCGTCGGCGACCTCGGCGACCACCCCCAGGTCGTGGGTGATCAGCAGCAGGCCCATTCCGCTGTCCCGCTGGATCTCCGCGAGCAACTCCATCACCTGGGCCTGCACCGTCACGTCCAGCGCGGTGGTGGGCTCGTCCGCGATCAGCAGGTCCGGTTCCAGGGCGATGGCCAGCGCGATCATGATGCGCTGGCGCATGCCCCCGGAGAACTGGTGCGGATAGTCCCGCATCCGGTCCTTGGCCGCCGGGATCCGCACCCGGTCGACCAGTTCGACGGCGCGGCGGCGGGCGTCGGCCCGGGACATGCCCCGCCGGACCCGCAGCACCTCCACGATCTGGTGCCCGACGGTGAAGACCGGGTTGAGCGCGGCCATCGCGTCCTGGAAGACCATCCCGATCTCCTCGCCGCTGACCCGCTCCCGCTGCTTGCGTGACAGGGTCAGCAGTTCCCTGCCCCGCAGCTGGACCGAGCCGCTGACCGTCGCCGGCGGCACGTCGAGGATGCCCGTCACCGCCTGCGCGGTGACGCTCTTGCCGGAGCCGGACTCACCGAGGATGGCCAGGGTCTGCCCCGACTCGATCCGCAGCGACACCCCGTTCACCGCGTTGACCGGCCCGGTCGGACCGGGGAACGCGACCTTCAGGTCGGCGATCTCCAGCAGGCTCATCGGAGCACTCCGGCGCGGCTGAGGAAGTCCCGCACCACCTGCTGGAACAGCTCCGGCTCCTCCAGTTGCGGCGAGTGGCCGGAGGACTCGAAGACCACCAGCTCGCCGCGGGGCACCAGGTCCGCGATGACCTGCGAGGCGGCCACCGGGGTACGCCAGTCGTGCCGGCCCACCGTCACCAGGGTCGGGCACGTGATCGACGGCAGCTTCGGCTTCAGGTCGTAGCGGGGCATGTTCTGCCCGAAGGCGGCGTTGTGGGTGCGGTAGTGGAACCGGGTGGCGGCCAGCCGCGCCTCGTCCTTTGCCGGGTCGTGCTGGTGGTCGTAGAGCGGCAGGATCGCTTTCCAGTACTCGCGCAACTGCTCGTTGCTCTCGAACCGGCCGGTGCCGATCCGGTCGATGACCCACTCCGGGATCACCGAACGGTCGGTGTTACGGGCCCGCTCCACCGCGAGGTGGTCGTGCGCGGTGTCCGCGGCGGTGTCCCGCAGCACCAGCGCGGAGACCCGCTCCGGGTGGGCGATGGCGTACTCCATGGCGATGAACCCGCCGTACGAGCCGCCGGCCATGACGATCGTCTCGTAGCCGAAGTGCGCGCGGATGGCGTCCACGTCGGCCACCCACTGCTCGTGGGTGAACGGTTCGTCGTCGCTGGACTCGCCGGAGCCGCGGGCGTCGAAGACGATGACCCGCATGCGGTCGGCGAACGGGCCGAACGAGCGCTTCGGCTCCTGGCGGGAGCCGAGGCCCGGCGCACCGTGGTGCACGATCATCGCCGGGCCGTCGACCGGGCCGAACGCCTCGACGACCAGTTCCGCTCCGTTGATTCTCATCGGACCCCCTCGATGATGTTGGACGCCAGGTCACGCGGGTACCGGGTGAGCCGGCGCGGGCCGTCGTCCTGTACCAGGACCGTGTCGGAGATGCGGTAGCCGGCGTGGCCGGGCACGTAGACGCCGGGCTCGCTGGACAGCAGCATCCCGGGGGCCAGCACGGTGTGGTCGCCGTCCTCGACCCAGGGCGCCTCGTGGTTCTGCAGCCCGATGCCGTGGCCCTGCCGGTGCCGGATGTAGTCGCCCAGGCCCCGGTCCCGCAGGACGTCCAGGCAGATCCGGTTGACCTCGGCGCAGGTACGCCCGGCGATCATCGCCTGGGTGCCCACCTCCTGCGCCTCCCGGTCGGCCTCGTAGTAGCGCACCTGCTCGGCGGTGGGCTCGCCGATGACGAACGTCCGCTCGCTCTCCACGAACCGGCTGGCCACCGCCGCGCCGAGGGAGAGGATCAGGGTGTCGCCCGGCTGGAGCCGCCGACGGGTCGGCAGGCCGTGCGGCAGGGCGGAGTTCGGGCCGGCGTAGACCAGCCCGCCGGCCAGCTTGGTGGTGTAGACGACCAGGTCGTACTCGGCGTACATCCGGTCGGTGCCGAAGCCGATCACGTGCCGGGCGATCTCGTCCTCACGCGGCAGCGGCCGCCCGGCGGCGAGCGCCTCCTCGATCAGGGCCCGTCCGGCGGCCAGCATCTCGTCGCAGATCCGCGCGGCCGCCTCGTGGAACGGGATCTCCTCGGGGAACTTGCGCAGCCGCAGCTCGGCGACCGCGTCGGTGGTCTCCAGCGTGGCCCCGCCGATGGCCCGGGACAGCGCCCGGAACGCGCCGACCGAAAGGCCCGCGCCCACGCCGATACGGCGGACCGGACCGCCCGGACGGGACAGCGCCGAGGCGAGCGTCTCCTCGGCGGTGACCACGCCCGGGTACTCGAAGTACGTGACGGTCTGGACCGTCACGCCCTGCTGGGCCGCGTACTCCTCGTCGAGGCGCGGGATCACCAGCAGCGGATCCCCCGTCCGCGGCAGCCAGAGGTACACCGGACGTTCGGTGGCGATGTAGAAGAAGCCACTGAGGAAGGCGACCTCCGCCGGCGAGGTGGCCAGGAACCCGTCCAGCCCTCGTTGTTCGAGCGCCTCGGCGAGCCGGCCACGGACGCTGTGGTAGAAGCTCTCGGGCAGTCGCATGGTCAGCCTCCGTTGCGACGGGGGTCGCGGGTGTCGTTGAACCGGGTTCCGGCGAGGGTCGCCGCCAGCACCAGGAACAGGATCGCCAGGGACGGGAAGAGCGTCTGCCACCAGGCGATCGCGATCGTGCCGCTGCGCTGGGCGTTGAGCAGGATGCGTCCCCAGGACCAGGCGTCCGGGTCGCCGAGCCCGAGGAAGCTCAGGCCGGCCTCGGAGATCACCGCCCGGGAGGCGGTGAGCAGCACGCTGACCACCATCAGCGAGACGACGGCGGGCAGGATCTCCCGGGTGACGATCCGCCAGCCGGTGGCGCCGAGCACCCGCGCACCGTCGATGTAGGGCATCGCGCTGATCACCAGGCCCTGTGACCGGATCAGCCGGGCCACCTCGGGCCAGGCGAAGAACCCGATGATCAGGGTCAGCGTCGTGACGCTCGGGCTCACCACCGCCGCCAGCATGATCATCAGCGGCAGGGTGGGCAGCGCCAGCATCACGTCGGTGATCACCGTGGCGACCGCGTCGAACGGCCGGAAGTACGCCGCGGCCAGCCCGATCGCGGTGCCCAGCACGATGGCGAGCAGCGAGGCGGCCAGGCCGATCACCATGCTGGTCCGGGTGCCCCAGACCACCTGGGCGAAGATGTCCTGCCCGAGGTCGTCGGTGCCGAACCAGTGCGCCCCGGAGGGCGGTTGCAGCACGTCCGCGCCGGCGCCGGCGGGCTCGTCG
The DNA here is from genome assembly GCF_011602315.1 of Micromonospora sp. CMU55-4. Taxonomy (NCBI): domain Bacteria; kingdom Bacillati; phylum Actinomycetota; class Actinomycetes; order Micromonosporales; family Micromonosporaceae; genus Micromonospora; species Micromonospora sp. CMU55-4. Next base: position 407,086 of record NZ_JAAOLH010000004.1, on the reverse strand, counting down.
GCGATCAGCGGCGCGAAGACCGCCAGCACCGCCATCACGAGCAGCACCAGCACCGACAACGCCACGACGGGCTGACGCAGGTAGCCGGAGAGGAAGGACCGCCTGGGCGCGGCCGGGGCCGGCGGGAGCGCCTGCTCGGTCAGCACGGGGGCACTCACGGCACCCTCCCTTCGGTGGTGGCGGCGAACGGATCCGGGCGACGCGCCGGGACGCGGCGCGCGCTCACAGCCGGATCCGGGGGTTGAGGACCGCGTAGAGCATGTCGGTCAGGGCGTTGGCGATCACCACGGTGACGGCGAGCATGATGAACGCCCCCTGGATCACCGGGTAGTCCTGCTGCCCGACCGCCTCGTAGATCAGCCGGCCGACCCCGGGGTAGGCGAAGACCGTCTCGGTCAGCACCGCGCCGCCGACCAGGGTGCCCAGTTGCAGGCCCATCAGGGTCAGTGCCGGCAGGATCGCGTTGCGCAGGCCGTGCTTCCACACCCGACGCCGGGCCGAGAGACCACGCGCCTGCGCGGCGCGGATGTAGTCCTCACCGAGGACCTCGATCATGTTGGTACGGAGGGTCAGCGCGTACGGGCCGAGCTGCACCAGGACCAGGGAGAGCACCGGCAGCACCAGGTGGTGTGCCAGGCTCAGGTAGGCCGCCGCGCCCCGGGTGTCCGGGTCGATCGCCCCGCCGATCGGAAACCAGCCGAGCTGGGCGCCGAAGAAGACCAGCAGCAGGATCGCGACGCTCGGCACGAACAGCGCGTTGGCGCTGATCCCGAAGCCCTGCAACGCGCGGTCGAGCCACTTGCCGCGGTTGACCGCGGCGGCCACGCCGATCGGGATGCCGACGGCGACGGTCAGGACGAACGCGCTGCCGGCCAGCAGCAACGTCCAGGGAAGCCGGTCGAGGATGATGTCGGTGACCGGCTGGATCTGACGGAACGAGATGCCCAGGTTGCCCTGGACCAGCTCGCGCAGGTACGACACGTACTGCTCCCACAGCGGACGGTCCAGGCCGTACGTCTTGAGCAGCGCCGCCTGCATCTCCGGTGTCATGTCGCCCTCGACCATGAGGGTCGTGGGGTCCCCCGGCAGGAGCCGGAGCAGAAAGAACGTCGAAGTGATCGCGATCCACACGGTCAGGACGGCCTTCAGTGCCCGGCTGAGCACGAAACGCGCCACGGGGGACCCCTCCTCTCCTCTGGTTGGGTGGGTTACTTGACCGGGGTGACCTGGGCCAGCGAGTACGCGGTGACCATGCCGAGCAGGTCCGACGGCGACGGGACGAAGCCGGTGAACTTGCTGGCGTTGTAGGCGAACTGGAAGTTCTCCACGTACAGCGGGGTCAGGTACGCCTGCTCGTGCACGACCTTGTCAATGTTCTTGATCTTGGTCTTGAACGCCTCCACGTCGGTGGTGCCGGCCGCGTCGTTGATCAGCGCGTCCATCTCCGCCGACTCGAGCAGGTTGTAGTTGATGCCACCCGGGTTGCTGGACAGGTAGGTGCTGCGCAGCTGGTCCATCGGGTTGTCGAAGACACCCCACTGCGAGGCGTCGATGTCGTACTCGCCGTTCTTGGTGCGGGTGAGGAAGGTGTTCCGCTCCACGCACTCGTTCTCCAGCTTCACGCCGGCCTTGGCCGCGCTCTCCCGGAACAGCTGCACGACCCGGGTGATGTTGGCGTTGGACTGGTCGCACGCCACGCCGAACTTCAGCTCGTCGAAGAAGCCGTCGTTGTTGGCGTCCTTGTAGCCGGCCGCGCTCAGCTTGGCCTTCGCGCCCTCCGGGTCGAACGGGTACGGCTGCAGCTCGGTGTTGTCGTACTCGGAGAAGATCGGCGAGATCGGGCCGGCCATCTGCTGGCCGTCGCCCTGCAGCACGGCCGAGATGATCGCCTTGGTGTCGACCGCCATCGACAGCGCCTGCCGGACGTCCTGGTCGGCGAGGTACTTGTTCTTCATGTTGTAGGTCAGGTGCGCGAAGCCGAGTGCGCCGACCTTCTTCAGCTTGATCTTGTCGTCGTTCTCGAAGGTCTTCGCCGCCGAGACCGGCACCGGGGTGCCCATCATGTCGATGTCGCCGTTGCGCAGCGCCAGCATCATGGTGTTCACGTCCGGGTAGACCCGGTACTCGACCTGGCTCACCGCGGCCTTGCCACCCGGCGCGAGCGGGTAGTGCTCGTTGCGCTTCATGACGTAGCGCTGGCCCTTGGTGATGCTGTCCAGGACGAACGGCCCGGCGCCGACCCAGTTGGAGTCGTTGGCGAACTTGGACAGGTCACCGGCCGGCTCGAAGACGTGCTTCGGCACGACCGACATCCAGAAGCCGACGCCCTCGGCGAACGGCGCGTACGGCTGCGAGAGCTTGAACTTCACAGTGGTCGCGTCCGGCGCCTCGACCGACTCGACCCAGGTCAGCTTCGCCGCGACGTTGCCGAGCTTGTACTTCATGATCGACTCGGCGGAGAACTTCACGTCCTCGGCGACCACCGGCTTGCCGTCGGTCCACTTGAAGTCGTCGCGCAGCACGAAGACGGCGGTCTTGCCGTCGTCCTCGTAGCGGTATTCCTTGGCCAGCTCGGGCGACTTCTTCGCGTTCTCGTCGATCCGCAGCAGGTGCGGGTACATCGCGTTGAGGATCCACGAGTCGGTCTTGCTCAACGACTGGAGCGGGTTGAAGTTGCTCACGTCGGTGGTGGTGCCGATCCGCAGCACCGAGTCCGACGACGAGCCGCTGGAGGAGGAGGTCTCCTCGTTCAGACCGCAGCCGGAGACACCGAGCGTGGCCGCCACGCCGAGCGCGACAGCGAGCCGCCACCGACCCTTGACTGTCTTGTTCACCAAACCTCCTGAAGAACCCGGATGATGTTGCCGCCGATGACCTTGGCGATCTCGTCGTCGGAGTAACCGTGCGTGACCAACCACCCGACGATGTTGCTGAAGCACTCCGCCGGGTTCTCCATGCCACTCACGTACGGAACCCGAGGGTGGTCCACCACTCCGTGGGCCTTTCCGATCGCCAGGTGCTGGGTAAAGCTGTCGTGCAGTCCGACGTGGTCACCGAAATTGGTGTCCGGGCCGAACGCGACGTGGTCGATGCCGACCAGTTCCACGCAGTAGGTGAAGTGGTCCATCACCGACTCGATCGAGTGGTGCGGGTGGTCGCCGGAGAGGGTGGTGTGCGGAGCGGCCTCGATGCCGATCACGCCACCCCGCTCGGCGCAGGCCCGGATCACCTCGTCCGGCTTCATCCGGGGGGTGTTCCAGACCGAGCGGGCGCCGGCGTGGGTGATGAACACCGGCACCCGGCTGGCCTCGATCACGTCCAGCGACGTCTGGTCGCCGGAGTGCGAGATGTCGATGGCGATCCCGAGCTTGTTCATCCGGTCCACCGCGCGCCGGCCGAAGTGGGTCAACCCGCCGTCGCGGTCCTCGGAGAGGCCGGAACCGAGCATGTTCGCCTGGCTGTACGCGATGCCCATCTGGCGTACGCCGAAGCCGTAGAGGATGTCGATCCGGTCCAGCTCGTTCTCGATCATCGTGGCTGCTTCCAGGCCGGCCACCAGGGCGATCTGCCCGTTGCGCTTGGCCTCGAAGATCTGTTCGAGCGTGGTCGCCACCACCACGTGGTCCTGCTTGGCGACGTCGGCGAAGCGCAGGCCGATGTCGTAGATGACGTCGTCCCACTTCCAGGCGTGCTCGCTGGTCACGCAGCCGGTGCCGTTCATGAAGTTGTCGAAGACCGCGGTCATGCCGGACCGGGCCAGGCCCTCGAACCCGAAGGAGTTGCGGCCGGTGCGGTTGTAGTCGCGCAACTGCGTCACGTCGGCCGGCAGGATCTTCGGGTGCTCGTGCAGCGAGATGGCCATGTGCTCGCGCAGCAGCCGGGAGACGCGGGCACGCTGGTCGTCGGTCAGGCCAAGGTCGTGTTCCGGCACCCGGCCGATCTGTGGCGCGAGCTCGAAGACCTTGTAGTCCACATGCGGCACCAGGTAGTCGAAGGACCGGTATCCGGCGTAGCGGGGGGCGGGTTCCTGCACTGGTCTACTCACCTCGTCAGCTAGAGGCATGAGGAGTGAGGTCTGACCTCATGCCTCGTGGAACGTACCGAGCGCAAGCACGGCACAGGAATACCTCGTGACCTTTCCGTTACCGGAATCGGGGAACATTCCCGCAGGTCGGGACCGGGCTCCGGCAAGCAGGCCGAGCAACTGAGCCGGCCCCGGCCGAATGCACGAGGCGATCGGGCCGAACGGCGGACCGCGCCTCGATCACCCCCAGTGGTCAGACCACTCGACGGCGAAATGCACGCCGACTGCGCGGCAATGGTGAACCAAGGGGTTCAGTGTTGTACGGTGAACCATGTGGTTCAGCAAGAGACGCTCGACCGGGTCTTCGCCAGCCTGGCCGACCCCACCCGACGCGACATCCTGATCCGGCTCGGCACGGGTCCGGCCACCATCAGCGAGCTCACCGGGCCCACCGGGATGAGCCTCACCGGCATGCGCAAGCACGTCCGCGCGCTGGAGGACGCCGGTCTCGTGGTGACGCAGAAGGTCGGCCGGTCCCGGCAGTGCCGGCTCAGCGAGGCCCCGCTGGACACGGCGATGGCCTGGATCAGCTTCTACCGGCGCCTCTGGGCACGCCGCCTGGACGGCCTCGACGCCTATCTCACTCTCACCACGGAGGACCGTGATCATGACGCTCCAGATCCACCTGACCCGACAGCTTCCGGGCACGCCTGAGGAGGCGTTCGACGCATACACCGACGCCGGCAAACAGAAGATCTGGTTCGGCATCCTGGACGAGGAGCCGGGCATCGTGGAGATCGACGTCGACCTGCGGGTCGGCGGGAAGCAGACAGCCGTCTGGGGGCCCTCCCCCGACATGCTGTTCCGCGAGACCCAGACGTTCCTGGAGATCGACCGCCCGCACCGCCTGGTCACCGAGTCCTCCGGCAGCAGCCCGGACGGCGAGACGATGACCACCCGCGTCGAGGTCACCTTCGAGGAGAAGGACGGCGGCACGCTGATGACCGTGACGCAGAGCGGCTTCCCGGCCCCGGAGCTGCGCGACTTCTTCGCCACCGAGGTGTGGACCGGGGCGTTCGCCCGCATCGAGGCGTACCTGACGCGGGAGCGCGGGACGCTGCCCTCGCCCGACTGACCGGCCGAGCCGTCACGGATTGTGGTCGGGTAGACAGCGCCGGATCCCGCTTTTTGCCGACACCGCGTTGATAAGATCGCGACATGGTGTCGACAAACATGAGAGGTGGCGGCTGATGTTCCTGGCCATTCGTGAGCTGGGGTTCGCGCGGCTGCGATTCGCCCTGATGGGAGCCGTGATCGTGCTGATCTCGGTGCTGATGGTGATGCTGTCCGGCCTGTCCGTCGGGCTGGTCCGCGACGGCGTCTCCGGGCTGCAGAACCTTCCGGTCACCTCGTTCGCGTTCGCCCACGGCGTGCAGCACGACTCGGCGTTCTCGCGCAGCGTGGTGGACGCCTCGACGGTGGACACCTGGCGCGAGCAGCCCGGGGTGGCGGAGGCGACCCCGTTCGGCAACACGCTCATCAACGGGCGTACCGACCGGGGCACCGAGGTCGACCTGGCGCTGTTCGGCGTCGAGACCGACTCGTTCCTGTCGCCCGCGGTCAGCGAGGGCGACCGGCTCGGTCCGGCGGACGGGATCGTGGTGAGCCCCACCGCGATCGACGCGGGCCTGCGCGTCGGCGACACCGTGACGGTGGACCGGCTCGGCACGAAGCTGCGGGTCGTCGGCGTCACCGAGCAGCAGGACACCTTCGGCCACGTCGACGTGGCGTACGTGCCGCTGGCCACCTGGCAGGCGGTCAAGTCCGGCACGCCGGCCGGCACGCAGGTGTCGGCACAGGCCACCCAGGAGATCACCGCCGTCGCGGTCCGCGCGGCCGACGGCGACTCGGTGGACCTGGCCGCGGGCGACAAGGCCGCCGGCACGGAGAGCCTGACGCTGGAGGAGTCCTACGGCGCCTCGCCGGGCTACACCGCCGAGACGACGACGCTCCAGCTGATCCAGGGCTTCCTCTACGCGATCTCGGCGCTCGTGGCCGGCGCGTTCTTCGCGGTCTGGGCGATCCAGCGCAAGCAGGAGGTCGCCGTGCTGCGGGCGCTGGGCGCCTCGACCGGCTGGGTGCTGCGCGACGCCCTCACCCAGGCGCTGATCCTGCTGGCCCTCGCCATCGCCGTCGGCATGGGGATCGGACTCGGCCTCGGCGCGCTGATCTCCGGCGGCAACGTGCCGTTCGCGCTGCACCCGCAGAGCATCGCCGCCGCCGCGGCCGGACTGCTCGTGCTCGGCCTGGTCGGCGCGGCAGCCGCCGTCGTCCGCCTCACCTCCATCGACCCGGCGACCGCCCTGGGAGGCAACCGATGAGCAGCCGGACCACAGCATCCCCCTCGACGACGGGCACCGCGCCGGCCGACCTCGGCCTGGTCATGCGCGGCGTGCACCTGCGGCACGGCGACGGCGCGGAGACCGTGCACGCGCTCGACAACGTGGACCTGACCGTCGCGCCGGGTGAGCTGGCCGCGATCGTCGGGCCGTCCGGCGCGGGCAAGTCCAGCCTGCTCGCCGTCGCCGGCGGGCTGGCCCGCCCCGATCAGGGCGCCGTCACAGTGGCCGGCCACGACATGACCGTGTCCAGCCGCCGGGCGCGCACCGAGCTTCGCCGCCGGCACGTCGGGTTCGTGTTCCAGTCGGGCAACCTGCTGCCCGCGCTGACCGCCGCCGACCAGCTGCGCCTGCCGCTGCGACTGGGCGGGCGGCGGGACCGCGCCGGACGCGACCCGCTGGAGATGCTCGCGCACGTCGGCCTGGCCGGTAAGGCCGACCGCCGGCCGCACCAGCTCTCCGGCGGCGAGCGCCAGCGCGTCGGCATCGCCCGGGCGCTGATGACACAGCCGTCCGTGCTGCTGGTGGACGAACCGACAGCGGCGCTGGACCGGGCCCGCAGCCACGACATCGTCCAGCTGCTCGCCCAGGAGGCACGGGAGCGGTCGGTGGCGGTGGTCATGGTCACTCACGATCACGACGTGCTGCAGTACTGTGACACCGTCTACGAGATGATCGACGGCAAGCTCGCCACGAGCAGCTGACCGCGACGGCAGGGCGCGACGCGGACCCGGTGCGCGCACCGGAGACTTGGAGGTTGGCGTGCCGAAGATCCAGGCCTCAACCGTCGTCGAGCACCGGGCCGCCCAGCGGGCGGCGCTGCTCGACGCCGCCCGCGCCCTGCTCTCGCAACACCCGGACCAGATCCCCAGCCTCGCCGACGTGGCGCGGCACGCCGGCCTGGCCCGGTCCAGCGCGTACTCCTACTTCAAGTCGCGCACCGACATGTTCGACGTGCTCGTCGCCGACACCTTTCCGCGGTGGTCGGCCTTCGTCGAGAACCGGATGGCCGAGGCCCGCACGCCCGGGTCGCGGATCCTGGCGTACGTCGAGGCCAACCTGCAACTGGTTGCCCGGGGCGACCACGCGCTGGCCCGGGCGATGGCGACAGTCGGCAACAGCGAGGTGCTCGCGACCTCCAGCCGCCTCCTGCACGACAGCCTCGAGGCGCCGCTGCGCGCCGCTCTCGCCGACCACGGGGCGAGCGACCCGAACCGGATGGCCGAGGTCATCCAGTCGATCGTCTACGCCCTCAGCCGCATGATCGAGAACGGCCTCGACCTTCCCTCGGCCACCGGCCTCGCCCGCGAGCTGCTCACGCCGTACGTGCGCCCCGCCGCTGCCTGACCCCCGCCACCGCCGGCACGTCCCACCCGGCCGCCTCGCGGCGAGCGTCCCTCCGAACCGGACAGCGCCGACCCGGCCGACCGAACGATCGAAGCGGACCGCCGGCCGGTCGCCGGGCGGCGGCACTGTCATCTCCCGTGGCCGCCCGAACGATCGAGCCACGAATCGACGAACCTTGCCCGCTTGCGTTCCGCCTAGTGGAACAGCAGGTCAGAGGCAGTACGGTTCGGTAAGTTACTGATCAGTAGCCTGTTGACGGAGACCGGCGTCACCCCTACCGTTCCACTCAATCGAACGGCGTACGGTTCAACCGAACGCTCTCGGCCATGCCGAGTGCGGCCCGAAACAGGAAGTCCGAGGCATGCCTGACGACAAGCTTCTCGCTCTTCTCTCCCCCACCCGGCTCGGTCGTCTCACACTGCGGAACCGGGTCTTCGTCCCCGGTCACACCACCAACTTCGGACTGAACAACGTGCCCACCGGGCGCCACGTGGCCTACCACGCGGAGCGCGCCCGGGGCGGCGTCGGCCTGATCATCACCGAGGCGATCCGCGTGCACCCCACGAGCGCGGGCCGCAGCATCAGCCTCGGCAGCTTCGACGACTCGTCGATCCCGGCGTACGCGGCGGTGACCGAGGCCGTGCACGAGCACGGCGCACGCATCTTCGCCCAGATCATGCACGCCGGCCGGCAGGCGAACGGGGACGCGACCCGCACCGCCGCCTGGTCCTCGTCACCGGTGCCGTGGGCGGCCGGCTCACACGTGCCGCACGCGATGGGACGCCGGGACATCGCCGTCGTCGTCGAGGCGTTCGCCGCCGCCGCCCGGCGGATGCGTGATGCCGGCTTCGACGGCCTGGAGGTGCACGCCGGCCACGGCCACCTGCTGCAGCAGTTCCTCTCGCCGCACACCAACACCCGCGCCGACTCCTACGGCGGCAGCCTCGACACCCGGATGCGGCTGACCCGTGAGGTGCTCACCGCGGTGCTGGCCGCCGCGCCGGACCTGCCCGTCGGACTGCGGGTCAGCGCCGACGAGTTCCTGCCCGGCGGTCTCGACCCGGCCGCGGTGCTGGAGATCGTCGGCAAGCTGCGCGCCGACTTCCCGCTCGCCTACGTGCACGTCAGCCACTCCGCCTACCACGGCAGCTGGTCGCTCGCGACGCAGATGGCGGACATGAGCTTCGGCCACGCCCCGTTCCGGCACCACGCGGCGCTGTTCAAGCAGGAGTTCCCGGACCTGCCGGTGCTCGCGGTGTGCCGGCTGGACAGCCTGCCGGAGGCCGCCGAGCTCGTCGCCGCCGGCGAGGCCGACCTGGTCGGCCTGGCCCGCCCGCACATCGCCGACCCGCACCTGGTCCGCAAGGCCGAGCAGGGCCGCCAGCACGAGGTACGCGCCTGCCTCGCCTGCAACCAGGGCTGCATCGGCCGGCTGGAGACCAGCCTGCCGATCTCCTGCGTGGTCAACCCGGAGGTCGGCGCCGAGCGGGAATGGGCGCAGGCCTGGCCGGAGCTGCCCGGACCGTCCGGCGCGCGGAAGGTCCTCGTCGTCGGTGGCGGCCCGGCCGGCCTGGAGGCCGCCCTCTCCGCCCACCGGGCCGGGCACCAGGTGTCGGTGGTCGAGGCGCGCGGGCACCTCGGCGGGCAGGTGGAACTGGCCGCGCGCGTACCCGGACGGGAACGGCTCGGCCTGCTCACCCGCGACCTGGCCCGCGACGTCGAGGCCGCCGGCATCCCGGTACGCCTCGACCACCGCATCGGCGTCGAGGACGTGCTGGCCGGCGGCTACCAGGACGTCGTCCTGGCCACCGGCTCCCGGCCCACCCGGCGGGAGCTGCCCGGCGGCCCGCCGGTGATCGACATCTGGCAGGCCGTCGACGCGCTGAGCGACCCCGACTTCCGGCCGACCGGCGCCGTCGTCGTGCTCGACGACGAGGGCACCTGGGCCGCCGCCTCGGTGGCCGAAGGGCTGGCCCGGCGCGGCGCCCGCGTCCACCTGGTCTCCCCCACCGCCTCGGTGAGCGCCAAGATCACCACGTACTCGCGGCTGGCGCTGCTCAAGCGCTTCGCGGACCTGGGGATCGCGGTGCACCCGATGCGCACGGCGCGCCCGGCGGGCGCCGACGCGGTCGCCCTGGGCGGTCCGCTCGCCGGCGCCGACACCCTCGTCGAGGGCGTCACCACAGTCGTCGACGCCGGCTCGCCGCAGGCCGCCGACGAGTTGTACCGGCAGCTCGACGCGCTGCCCGACGGTCCCCGGATCCACGTCGTCGGCGACGCGAACGCCCCCCGCACGGCCTTCGAGGCCGTCTACGAGGGACGCATGGCGGGTGCGTTCCTCGGCCGCTACGACACCGCGTCCGCAGATCGCGTGCGGTACGCCCACTGACCCGTCCATCCCGGTCGCGGCCCGCCGCGGACCGGTCCTCCCCCACCTGAAGAGGAGACACGCATGCTGGACATCGAGGAGCGCCTCACCCTGGATGAGCGTTCCGCCGTGGACTTCGTCCTCGGCCTGCGCAAGCGCTGGGCGGACACCGTCTACCCGGCGCTGCGCGAGGAGTACGGCGCCACCGGCGCGGCGGCCACCACGGTCGGCGACGCGAGCCAGGTGCTGCGCGGCCTTCCGCTCTACCCGTGGTTCAGCCACCTGGAGCGGGTGCAGCAGAAGATGCTGTGGAAGGTCGCCGGCGACGCGGTGCTCAGCCGCCGCGAGGAGCTGACCGACCAGCTGACGTCGGTGCCCGAGCAGCCGAAGGGCTCGCTGGAGCTGAACCCCGACCTGGAACTGCCCGACTGGTACACCGACTACGACATCCACATCCAGCCCGGCAGCTTCTTCTCCGACGACATGTCGGCCTACGTGTACGAGTTCGGGGCGCGCATCGTCATGCTGCGCGACAACGACGGCTACAAGTTCCACACGCTGTTCGCCAAGACCGCCCTGCCCGAGCTGCCCGCGGCGACCCGGATCGTCGACATCGGATGCGGCTTCGGCAAGAGCACCCGGCCGCTGCCCGCGAAGTACCCGACCGCGCAGGTGATCGGCGTGGACCTGGCCGCGCCGGGTCTGCGGCTGGCCCACGCCGAGGCCGAGGCGACCGGGCTAGCGATCGACTACCGGCAGGCCGACGGCCGGGCCACCGGCATCGAGTCGGGCAGCTGCGACGTGGTCACCGGCACGATGGTGCTGCACGAGATGCCGGCCACCGCGATCCGGGAAACGATCGTGGAGGCGGCGCGCCTGCTCAAGCCGGGCGGCTCGCTGCGCTTCCTGGAGTTCATGCTCACCGGCGACCCGCTGCGCGACGCCACCGTCTACGAGCACGCCGAGCGCAACAACGAGCCGTTCTTCCACGACCTGTTCGGCTCGGACCTGATCGAGGTCTGCGCCGAGGCGGGCCTGACCGACGTGTCGTGGACCCCGTTCGACGAGCGCCGCAACGGCGTCCAGCCGCAGGGCTGGGGCGACCGTCCCGAGTGGCACTTCCCCTGGGCCGTACTGGCCGCGACCAAGCCGGAGGCGTGATGAGCACCGAGTTCGACTACTTCGGAGACCCCAAGGTCGGCAAGCTGCTCGACCTGGTGCTGCAGCTCTCCACCGAGCTGCACGTGACCCGGCAGCGGGTACGTGTGGTCGAGGCGCTGCTGACCCGTTCCGGCGTGCTGACCGAGGGCGCCGTCGACGGGTTCGCCTCCACCGAGGAGGAGCAGCAGGTCCTCGACCGCGAGCGGGACGCGCTGCTGGCCCGCCTGATGCGCATCCTCACCGAGCACGGCCCCGCGGAGCACCCCCTGCGGGACCAGTGGGAGGCGGCGCTGAGCGAGAAGACCGGCTGATGAGCGCACCGGACGCGCCCGGGCTGATCGACAGCTACCTGCAGCTGTGTGAGGACCGCCGGCTCGACGAGGCCGGCGCGTTCCTCGCGCCGCAGGCCCGGCTGGTCTTCCCGGGCGGCCGGGAGTACTCCTCGCTGCGGGAGATGGCGGCCGCCTCGACCGGGACCTACCGGTGGGTGCGCAAGCACCGGGACCGCTACCTGGTGGGTGACGACAACGGGCGGGTCACCGTGACCTCGCTCGGGCGGCTGTACGGGGAGTGGCTCGACGGCACGCCGTTCGAGGACATCCGCTACGCGGACGTGTTCGTGCTCGACGGCGCGCTGATCGTCGAGCAGCACGTCTACAACGACCTGGCACTGGTCGCGTCGCTGCGCGACGCCTGAGGGCACTGGGGCGTCGCCGCGCGACGCCTGACGGCAACTGTCGCGTCGCGCCGCGACGCCTGATACCCCGCCTCCGCCGCCACGGCGGCGGAGGCGGTCTCCCCGACTCATGACGAGGTGTGTGCATATGAAACGGAAGTGGGCACTGCTCCCGGCGGCGCTGGCCGCCACGCTGGTTCTCTCCGCCTGCGGCGGCGGCTCCGACGACGAGGCCGGCGGCGAGGGCAAGGAGGCGAAGCTGACCATGGCCATCGCCTCGGCCGTGATCGGCCCGAAGGAGGAGGTGGCCGTCTACGCGGTCGCCAAGGAACTCGGCTACTTCGCCGAGGAGAAGCTGACCGTCGAGACGATCAACGCCGACGGCTCGGTCGCGGCCCTCCAGGCGGTCGCCTCCGGCAGCGGCGACATCACCCCCGCCGACGCCGGCTCGGCGCTCGGCGCGGTGGAGAAGAACGTGCCGATCAAGGCCATCGGCGGCCTGGTGCAGAACTGGCCGTGGGTGATGGCGGTGAAGCCGGACTCCCCGATCACCGGCGGCGCGGACCTGCGCGGCAAGAAGATCGGCGTGATCAGCCTTGCCTCCGGCTCGGCCCCGTACGCCCGCGCCTACGTCAAGGCCGCCGGCCTGGACCCGGCCAAGGACGTCGAGCTGCTGCCGGTGGGCGTCGGCGCGCAGGCCGCCGCCGCGCTCAACGACGGCAAGGTCGACATGCTGGCGCTCTACACCCAGGCGTACGCGGTCATCGAGAACGCCGGCACCCAGCTGAAGTACCTGACCAACCCGGACGTGTTCACCGGCATCCGGTCGCTCACCTTCAGCGTCGGCGCCCGTGACTTCGACGCCAAGAAGGACTCGTACGAGCGGTTCCTGCGCGCGGCGTACAAGGCGATGCTCTTCTCGGCCAAGAACCCCGAGGCCGCCATGAAGATCGGCTACAAGGTCTTCCCGCAGATCCTCGCCGGCAAGTCCGCCGACGAGCGGCTCAAGGCGGACACCGAGAGCCTCGCCGCGTGGCTGAAGACGGCCACGCCGGCCAGCGGCGAGCCGGAGCAGTTCGGTGACTGGGGCGCGATCAGCGACGACGAGTGGGCGAAGACCCAGGCGTACACCAAGGAGGCCGGCCAGATCTCCGGTGACGTCGACCTGAAGAAGCTCTGGGACCCGAGCCTGCTCTCCGGCGCGAACAACTTCGACAAGGCCGCGGTGCTCAGCAAGGCCGCGAACTACACCGCCTAGCAGCGGACAGCGGAAGGGATTTCGATGGCCATCAAGGCGACGGCCCGCCGGGCGCAGACGCAGGCTCCGGCATCGGTGTCGGAAGACTCCTGGATCGAGATCGACGGGCTGGACAAGGAGTACCGGCCCCGGAAGTCGGCACCGACCCTGGCGTTGAGCGACATCAACCTGACGGTACGTCGCGGCGAGTTCATCTCGGTCGTGGGACCGTCCGGGTGCGGCAAGACCACGTTGCTGAAGATCCTCGCCGGGCTCAGCCCGAAGACCGGCGGCGCGGTACGGATCGCCGGGCGGGACGTGACGAAGCCCCTTCCCGAGGTCGGGATGGTGTTCCAGGCACCGACGCTGCTGCCCTGGCGCACCATCTTCGACAACGTGATGGTGCCGGCGGAGATCCAGCGACTGGATCCCCGCCGGCACCGGGAACGCGCGCAGCAACTGCTCGAGATGGTCGGTCTCAACGGCTTCGAGCAGAAGTACCCGCACGAGCTCAGCGGCGGTATGCAGCAGCGGGCCGGCATCTGCCGGGCGCTCGTGCACGACCCGGCGGTGCTGCTGATGGACGAGCCGTTCGGCGCGCTCGACGCGATGACCCGCGAGTACATGAACGTGGAGCTGCTGCGGATCTGGCAGGAGAGCAACCAGACGATCGTGCTGGTCACGCACTCCATCCCGGAGGCGGTCTTCCTCTCCGACCGGGTGGTGGTGCTCAGCCCGCGGCCGGGCCGCATCGCCGAGGTCATGGACATCGACCTGGAACGGCCGCGTGAGCTCGGCATCATGTCGTCCGACCGGGCCGGGGTCTATGTGGAACGGATCCGCCGACACTTCAACGCCGCCGGCGTAATCGACTGACGAGGGACAGCCATGGCAACAAGCAACCTGGTCCGCAAGCCGGCCCAGCCACCGGCGCCGTCCGCCCGGCCCGCCCGGCGCAAGTTCGACCTGCGGGAGAAGCCCCAGCTCTGGCTGGTCCCGACGGTCTTCGTCGTGGTCGTGCTGGCCTGGGAGTACGGCGTCCAGCTCCTCGGCGTGGACGAGTACGTCCTGCCGCTGCCGTCGAGCGTGGTCGAGTCGCTGTGGCAGCAGCTCGGCGACGACCAGTTCTGGGGTCACTTCTGGGTGACCACGCAGGAGGCGCTGCTCGGGTTCGTGATCGGCGTCGGCGCCGCCCTGGTGCTCGGCACGTTCATCTCCCAGATCAAGATCGTCGAAGCCACGCTGATGCCGTACATCGTGGCCTTCCAGACCGTGCCCAAGGTCGCCCTGGCCCCGCTGTTCGTGGTCTGGTTCGGTTTCGGCCTGACCAGCAAGGTGGTCATGGCCGCGGTGATCTCGTTCTTCCCGATGCTGGTGAACGTCATCGAGGGTCTGCGCGCGGCCGACGCCGACAAGATCCAGATGCTGACGGTGTTCGGCGCGAGCAAGGCGCAGATCTTCCGGATGGTGCGGCTGCCCAGCGCGCTGCCGTTCATCTTCGCCGGCCTGGACATCGGCATCGTCTTCGCCATCCTCGGCGCGGTCGTCGGCGAGTTCATCGGCGCCAAGGAGGGCCTGGGCTACCTGCTGCTGCAGACCAACTACAACTTCGACATCGCCGGCATGTTCGCCGTGCTGGTGGTGCTGTCGCTGATGGGTCTGGTGGCGCACTTCGTGATCCGGCTGCTGCAGAAGCGGCTGGCCTTCTGGGCCGAGGACACGAAGGTGATCGGCGCGTGACGGCAGTGGACGGGACCGCCGTCACGTGTTGGGGGCACCGGTCGGGCGTGCGCAACGCCCGCCCGGCCGGTGGCCGGACCGGAAAGGCAGGACACGCGACATGAACACCGACCCGAACCGGTTCGACGGCCGGGTGGCAGTGGTGACCGGGGCGGCCCGCGGCATCGGGGCCCGCATCGCGGCGACGCTCGCGCAGCGCGGGGCCACCGTGGCCCAGGCCGACCTGCTCGACGACTGGAGCGAGGCCGAGCTGTCCGGCGGCGCGCACACCCGGCACCGGGTCGACGTCCGGTCGGCCGGCTCCTGCGCCGCGCTGGTGGACGAGGTCCTCGACTCCCACGGCCGCCTGGACCTGCTGGTGAACAACGCCGGGATCGTCCGGCGCGGGCCGGCGGCCACGATGTCCGAGCAGGACTTCACCGACGTCCTGGACGTCAACCTCACCGGCACGTTCCGGATGTGCCAGGCCGCGTACCCGGCGCTGCGGCAGACGAGCGGCGCGGTGGTGAACATCGGCTCCACGAACGGGCACATCGCGGTGCTGAACACGCTCGGCTACTGCGTGAGCAAGGCCGGCGTGATGCACATGGCGCGCGTGCTGGCCCTGGAGTGGGCGCCCGACCGGATCCGGGTCAACGCGGTCGGACCGACCATCGTCCCCACCGACATGACCTCCGACGTACGTGGCGACGAGGCGTACCTCGCGGACAAGATGGCGAGCATCCCGCTGGGCCGGATGGCGCAGCCGCAGGACGTCGCCAACGCGGTCGCCTACCTGCTGAGCGACGCCGCCGCCATGACCACCGGCCAGACGATCTTCGTCGACGGCGGCGTCACCATCCACTGACTTCCCCCTCTCCGACCCCTTCTGTGAGGACCACCATGCCCAAACCGGATACCGCGGCCGCGCTGGCGGCCGTTGACGCCCACTTCGACGAGTTCGTCGAGGAGCTCCAGCAGCTGTGCCGCATCCGCAGCCGCCGCCAGGAGCCGGAGCAGATGGAGGCCACCGCCGAGTTCATCGCCGGATCGGTCCGCCGCTGGGGCGGCGAGGCCGAGATCATCCCGTGGGAGCAGTCGTACCCGTACGTGCTGGCCGAGGTGGCCGGCGAGGGCGACAAGGCGCTGCTGCACTTCACGCACTACGACGTGGAGGTCGAGCCGGCCGGTGACGACGCCGACTGGATCAGCCCGCCCTACGCGGCGGAGATCCACGACGGCCGGCTCTACGCCCGGGGCGTGGCCGACGACAAGGGCGTCATCATGTCCCGCATCCACGCGGCGGCGGCCTGGAAGCTCGCCGGGCTCACCCCGCCGGTGACCAACCGGATCATCTTCGAGGGCAAGAAGTGGCTGCACAGCCCGGGTCTGGGCTCGTTCGTGCAGGCGCACGCCGACCGGCTCGCCAGCGACGCGGCGCTGTGGGAGAACTCCTGGCTCGACGGCGAGGACCGGCTGCTGCTCAAGCTCGCCGAGAAGGGCGTGCTCTACCTGCGCCTCACCGCGCAGACCCTGCCGCGCGACCTGACCAGCCAGAACACCGCGCTGCTGCCGGCCGCCACGGCCCGGCTGGCCGCCGCCCTGGCGCAGCTGCAGCGGCCCGACGGCACCGTGACGATCCCCGGCTTCGCCGACGACGCACGGCCGCCGACGGACGAGGAGCGGGCGCTGCTGGAGAAGGTGGCGTTCGACGGGGACTTCCTGCGCAAGCGGGCCCAGGTCGACCGGTTCACCGGCGACCTGGACGACCAGGCCGCGGCGGTGGCCATCCGGACCGTGCCGACGCTCACGGTGGCCGGCATCGCCGGTGGCGACATGCGTGACGACGTGACGCTGGGCATCCCGTCGACCGCGTCGGCGAAGCTGGAGATCCGGCTGGTGCCGGGCCAGGACCCGGAGCGCGTCCTCGGCTGCGTGCGCGACCACCTGGCCGCGACCGGCTTCGGTGACCTGCGCATCGAGGTGATGGCGACCAGCCGGCCCAACCTCACCGACCACCGGGACCCGTTCGTCGCGCTCGTCGCGGACGCGGCCCGCCGGGTGTACGGGACCGAGCCGGTGATCGAGCCGTACACGCAGTGGATCGGCAACCAGGGCGTGATCGCCGACAGGCCCATCGTCGGCGTCGGCGTCTCCCGCGCGGACTCCGGTGTCGACGGCCCGAACGAGAACATCCGGCTGGACGACTACAAGGCCGGCATCAAGCACGTCATCGAGGTCATGGCGGCGCTGGCGGTGGCCGAGTGACCCGGGCCCGCGGCGTGGCCCGCCGCGCCTACGTCGACGTGCCGTGGGGTCAGGTGCACTACCGGCACGGCGGCGACGCCGACGCACCGGTGCTGCTGATCCTGCACCAGTCCCCGCTCTCCTCGGCCACCTACGACGCGGTCATCGAGCCGCTGGCCCGCCGCGGCCTGCGGGTGATCGCCCCGGACACGCCGGGCTTCGGGATGTCCGACGCCCCGCCGCGCCCGTGGTCCATCCCCGAGTACGCGGCCGGCGTGTGGCAGTTCGCCGACGCCCTCGGGCTGTCCAAGGTGCACCTGCTCGGGCAGCACACCGGCGCGATCGTCGGCGCGCAGGCGATGATGTCGGCGCCGGAGCGGGTGCACCGGCTGATCCTGCAGGGCATCCCGCTCTACGACGAGCAGGAGCGGGCGGAGAAGAAGCGGTCGTACGCGCCCGGCTACTCCCCGGACCGCGACGGCGGGCACCTGAAGGTGATCTGGGACCGGGTGTACGGCCTGTACCCGGCGCTGACCCCGGAGGAGGCGAACCGCCAGGTCACCGAGTACCTGCTGACCGGTCCGGACTACGCCACCGCGTACCGGGCGGTGTTCGACCACCACGTCGACACGGCCGCCCTGGACGCGCTGCCCATCGTGCTGCTGCACGGCGCCGACGACCTGCTGGACCGGATGACGCCGCAGGTGCGGGCCGCGCTGCCCAGCGCCGAGCTGGTCACCATCCCCGGCGGCACCGACTTCGTGGCCGACGAGCAGCCGGAGGCGTTCGCCGACGCGGTCGCCGCGCAGGTGCACGCGGACCTGGGAACGGAGGTGCCGGCATGAACGTCGGCACCCCGGCGTCCGAGGCGAAGGTCGTACCGGCGAACACCGTCTACACCGCGAAGGTGGAGGTGTCCGGCGGCCGGGGCGGAAGCGCCCGGTCGCTGACCGGGTCGCTGCGGGTCGACCTGACCCGTCCCGCCCAGCGGGGCCCGGACGCGCCCGGCACCGACCCGGAGGAGCTGTTCGCCGCCGGCTACGCCGCGTGCTTCGACAGCGCGCTCGCCGTCGCCGCCCGCCAGGCCGGCGTCAAGCCCGGCCCGACGACTGTCACCGCCTCGGTCTCCCTCGGGCAGACCGACGACGGCCGGTACGCGATCGCCGTGGTGCTGGACGTGTCCGCGCCGCAGTGCCCGCAGGCCGACCTGGAGCGCGCGGTGGAGCTGGCCGACCGGATGTGTCCGTACTCGAACGCCCTCCGGGGCAACACCGCGGTGGCGATCCGGGTAAATGGACACCGCTGACCTGACCCGGCCCGCGGCGGCCCGCCACCCGGCGGATCCGCCGCGGCCCGCCGGCCCGATGGCCCTGGCCGTCGGGCTCGGCGCGGTCTACCTGATCTGGGGCTCGACCTACCTGGGCAACCGGGTGGCCCTGGACAGCATTCCGCCGCTGGTGGCCACCTCGGCCCGGTTCCTGGCCGCGGCGCTGCTGCTGTTCGCGGTGGCGGCGCTGTGGCGGGGACCGGCGGGGCTGCTGCTGCCCCGGCGGCAGTGGACCGGGGTGGGTGCCAGCGGGCTGCTGATGGTCGGCGCCGGCAGCGCGCTGCTGGCGCTGGGCCAGCTGTACGTGCCGACGGGTCTGACCTCGCTGCTGGTGGCCGGGATGCCGCTGTGGGTGCTGGTGCTGCGGCTGGTGGTCGGTCCGCGGCCGTCCCCGCTGGCGGCCGTGGGCGTACTCGGCGGTGTGGTCGGGCTGGCGCTGCTGTTCGCGGTGCCGACGCAGGGGTGGCACCTCGGCGGGATGCTGCTGGTGGTGCTCTCCACGATGGTGTGGGCGCTGGGCTCGACGCTGTCGCAGCGGCTGCGCATGCCGGCCGACCACCTGGTCGGCACCGGCTGGCAGATGCTCGTGGGCGGTCTCGCGGTGGCGGTGGCCAGCGTGGTCAGCGGTGAGCTGAGCGGGTTCCGCCTGGCCGACGTGACGGGCCGGTCCTGGCTGGCGTGGACCTACCTGATGCTCGTGTCCACGGTGGTCGGCTTCAGCGTCTACACGTGGCTGCTGCGCAACGCGCCGATCCAGCTCGCGTCCACCTACGCGTACGTCAACCCGGTGGTGGCGGTCCTGCTCGGCATGATGGTGCTGGATGAGTCGTTGTCCGGACGTCAGGTGCTCGCCGGCGCCGTGGTGCTCGCCTCGGTGGCACTGGTGATCGCGCGGGAGCGACCCCGGCAGCCGGACGGCCTGCCGCCCGGGAAGACTCCGGTCGCGCCCGCCTGAGGCCCGGCGATCCCGCCCTACGTCGACAGTGGAGGAGAGAAGATGATCACCACAGCGGTTGTCGAGAGCGCCACCGCCGGCCGGACCCGTTCCGGCCTCGGACGCGCCCTCGACATCGTCAACATCATCGCCGAACGGGCGCCGGAGACCCTCGGCGTGTCGACGATCGCGCGGGAGCTGGGACTGCCCAAGGCGGTCGCGCACCGGATCCTCAAGGAACTGGTGGCCGACAGCTTCCTCACCTTCAACGAGGAGACCAAGCGGTACCGGCTGGGCAGCGGCGCGCTGGCGGTGGGACTGGCCGCGCTGCGCGCGCTGGACGTGCCGGACATCGCCCGCCGGTACCTGGTCCGGCTGGTGCGCGACAGCGGCGAGACCGCGACGCTGTCGGTGCGGCAGGGCTGGACCCGCGTCTACATCGACCAGGTGCTCTCGCCGCACGAGGTACGCATGTCGGTGTCCCTGGGCACCAGCCACGCGCTGCACTCCGGGTCGTCGTCGAAGGCGATCCTCGCGGCGCTGCCGGACGCGGAGATCGAGGACTACCTCGACCACCACCCGCTGGACGCGGTCACCTCGGCCACCATCACCTCCACCGCGAAGCTGCGGTCCGAGCTGGGCCGGGTCCGCCGCCAGGGGTACGCGGTGAGCATGGGCGAGCGGCAGAACGGCGCGGGCAGCGTGGCCGCGCCGGTGCGCTACGCGACCGGGCAGGTGTTCGGCTCGATCTCGCTGTGCGGGCCGCAGAACCGGTTCACCCCGGAGGTCTGCGCCGCGCACGGCGCGCTGGTCGCCGCGGCGGCGGCGGAGATATCCGCCGAACTGGGTTTCCGGCCGCCGGCGCAACGTGCCGCCGGACGGACGGGTCAGGAACAGAACTGGGGAGGTGGAACAGGTGAGTGACGGACCGCTGACGGGCCTGCGCGTGCTGGACGTCTCGACGATCCTCGCCGGACCGCTGTGCTGTCAGATCCTCGGCGACTACGGCGCCGACGTGGTGAAGATCGAGCACCCGACCATGGGTGACAGCATGCGCGGCCACGGCAAGACCAAGGACGGCCATCCCCTGTGGTGGAAGGAGATCTCCCGCAACAAGCGGCTGATCGGGCTGAACCTGTCCGCGCCGGACGGCGCGGCGCTGCTGCTGCGGCTGGCCGAGCGGGCCGACGTGCTGGTGGAGAACTTCCGCCCGGGCACGCTGGAGCGCTGGGGCATCGGCCCGGAGGAGCTGCACCGGGTCAACCCCGGCCTGGTGATCGCCCGGATCACCGGCTTCGGGCAGACCGGCCCGTACGCCTCCCGGGCCGGGTTCGGCACGCTGGCCGAGGCGATGAGCGGGTTCGCCCACCTGACCGGCACGGCGGACGGCCCGCCGACGCTGCCGGCGTTCGGGCTGGCCGACAGCATCTGCGGCATCGCCACCTCCTCGGCGGTGATGATGGCGCTGTGGCACCGGGAGCGTTCCGGCGGCCGGGGCCAGGTGATCGACATGAGCCTGCTGGAGCCGATCATGACCGCCGTCGGCCCGGGTCCCACCGTCTACGACCAGCTCGGCGTGGTGGAGCAGCGGCAGGGCAACCGGTCGACGAACAACGCGCCCCGCAACACGTACCAGACCAAGGACGGGTCGTGGGTCGCCATCTCCACCAGCGCCCAGGCGATCGCCGAGCGGGTGCTGCGGCTGGTGGGCCACCCGGAGGTGATCGACGAGCCGTGGTTCCGTACCGGCGTCGGCCGGGTGGCGCACGCGGACCTGCTCGACGAGTACGTCGGGTCGTGGATCGGCGAGCGGACCCGCGACGAGGTGGCCGCGGCCTTCGCCGAGGCCGGCGCCGCCGTCGCACCGGTCTACAGCGCCAAGGACATCGTCGAGGACCCGCACGTGCAGGCCACCGAGATGATCACGAAGGTCGACGACCCGGACCTGGGCCCGATGCGGATGCACAACGTCATGTGGCGGATGTCGGAGACGCCGGGCCGGATCCGCTTCACCGGCCGCTCCCCCGGCGCCGACACCGACGCCCTGCTCGTCGAGGAGCTCGGCTGCGACCCGGCCGAGATCGCCGACCTGAAAGCCCGTGGCGTCGTCGCCTGACGACGCCGACAGCCGAAACGCGAGGAACCCCGTGGGCACCACTGCCAGAACCGCCGACCGCCTGCTCGACGCCGTGCAGGCCGGCGTCACGATCTACGACCTGGGCCGGCGGCTGACCGTCGGCATGCCGCAGTCACCGAACCACCCGGCGTTCGGGCTCACCCTGCCGCGCCGGCACGGCGACATGGTGCGCGCCGACGGCGGCTCCGCCGCCAACGACCTGCTGGTCATGGGCACGCACGTCGGCACGCACGTCGACGCCCTCGCGCACGTGTCCCAGGACGGCCGGCTGCACGGCGGCGCCGACGCCGCCGCGGCGCAGGTCGGCGGCCGGTTCGACGAGTTGGGCGTGCACACCGTCGCGCCGATGGTCCGCCGCGGCGTGCTGCTGGACGTGCCCGCCACGCTGGGCCTGGAGGGCTGCGAGGCCGGCTACGAGATCACCCCCGCCGACCTGGACGCCACCGTGTCCCGGCAGGGCACGCCGGTGGGCGCGGGCGACGTGGTGCTCATCCGCAGCGGCTGGGGCCGGCTGTTCGACCACGAGGACCGCAACCAGTACATCGGCAAGGACTCCGGCGTACCAGGGATCGGCGCGGACGGCGCCGGCTGGCTGGCGCAGCGGGGCGTGCACGCGGCCGGCGCGGACACCATCGCCTTCGAGTGCCTGCCGCCGGGCAAGGGTCACAGCACGCTGCCGGCGCACCGGATCCTGCTGGTGGAGCACGGCATCTACCTGATCGAGACGATGGCGCTGGAGGAGCTGGCCCGCGACGGGGTGCACGAGTTCACCTTCGTCATGGCCCCGCTGCCGCTGTACGGCGCCACCGGCTCCCCGGTGCGTCCGCTGGCGGTGGTCAGCCGTGGCTGAGCCGACCCTGGGCCGGCACCTGGCCGCCTTCGCCGCCGACACCTCCGCCGCGACGCTGCCCGACGAGGTGGTCGCCAGCGTCCGGGCCCGCGTGCTGGACGTGCTCGGGCTCTGCGTGGCGGCGCAGCCGCTGCCGACCAGCCAGGCCGCGCTGGCGTACGTCGCCGAGCAGGGCGGCCGTGGCCAGGCCACCGCCGTCGGCGTGGACGAGAAGGTCCCGGCCGCGCTGGCCGCGTTCGCCAACGGCGTGCTGGCGCACTCCCTCGACTACGACGACACGCACCTACCGTCGGTGCTGCACCCCAGTGCCACGGTGGTGCCGGCCGCGCTCGCCGCCGCCGAGCTGTCCGGCGCCTCCGGGCAGGAGACGGTGGCCGCGATCGCGGTGGGCCTGGAGGCGTGCGTACGCCTCGGCATGGCCGGCTACGACCCGGCGGCCGGCAACTCGGTCTTCTTCGAGCACGGCCAGCACGCCACCTCGATCTGCGGCACGCTGGGCGGGGCGGTGGCCGCGGCCCGGCTGCTGAAGCTGGACGCGGGCGGCACGCTCGACGCGCTCGGGGTGTCCGCCTCGATGGCGGCCGGGCTGATCGAGTCCAACCGCAACGGCGGCACCGTCAAGCGGATCCACTGCGGCTGGGCGGCGCACGCGGCGGTCAGCGCCGCGCAGCTGGCCCGGCACGGCGTGACCGGCCCGCCGACCGTGCTGGAGGGGCGCTTCGGCTTCTTCCAGGCGTTCCTGCGCGGCGAGTTCGACGGCGACGAGATCGTCCGCGGGCTCGGCTCCGAGTGGGCGGTGCCCGGCATCTTCTTCAAGCCGTACCCGGCGAACCACTTCACCCACGCCGCCATCGACGCGGCGATCGCGCTGCGCGAGCGCGGGCTGCCGCTGGACGAGATCGAGTCGATCACGCTCGGCGTGCCCACGCCGACGGTGCGTACCATCGGCCAGCCGATCGAGCGCAAGCGCGCGCCGCAGACCGGCTACGAGGCGCAGTTCAGCGGCCCGTACGCGGTCGCCGCCGGCCTGATCGGCGGCGGCGGTCTGGGCGTGGAGCTGGCCGACTTCACCGACGCCCTGGCGCACGACCCGCAACGGCGGGCGTTGATGGCGCGGGTCGACGTGGTGGCCGACGAGCGGTGCGACGAGATCTTCCCGCACCAGTTCCCGGCGGTGCTGCGGATCGTCACCCGGGACGGACGCGAGTGGGTGCAGGAGGTCCTGGCCAACCGGGGCGGCCCGCAGCGTCCGCTCAGCGACGCCGAGCTGGCGGTGAAGTTCCGCACGAACGCCGCGTCCCTGCCCGAGGCCACCGCCGCCCGCATCGCCGACGAGGTCCACCGGCTCGACCAGGCCCCCGACGTCCACGGCCTGATGGGCCTGATCAACCGCCGCTGAACCGAGCACGAGGAGCAACACCATGAGCACCTACGACCTGCTGTTGACAAACGTCCGCGTGGTCCGGCACGACCGGCCCGAGCCCGAGCTGATGGACATCGGCGTCACCGACGGGCGGATCAGCCGCGTCGCCCCGCAGATCGACCGGGCGGAGGCCGCCCAGGTCGTCGACGGCGGCGGCCGGCTCGCCTTCCCCGGCGTGGTCGACGCGCACCAGCACTGGGGCATCTACAACCCGCTGAGCGAGGACGCCGTCTCGGAGAGCCGCGCGTCGGTGCAGGGCGGCGTCACCACGGCGCTGAACTACATGCGCACCGGGCAGTACTACCTCAACCGGGGCGGCCGGTACGCGGACTTCTTCCCTGAGGTGCTGGCCGCGACCGAGGGCCGCTCCTACATCGACTACGGCTTCCACCTGGCGCCGATGTCGCGGGAGCACATCGGCGAGGTGCCGTCGCTGGTGGAGGAGCACGGGGTCACCTCGTTCAAGATCTTCATGTTCTACGGCAGTCACGGCCTGCACGGCCGCTCCGCCGACCAGAACTCGTTCCTGATGATCCCGGAGGGCGAGCGGTACGACTACGCCCACTTCGAGTTCGTGATGCGGGGCGTCCAGGCGGCCCGGGAGCGCTTCCCCGAGCTGGCCGACGAGATCTCGCTGTCGCTGCACTGCGAGACCGCCGAGATCATGAGCGCGTACACCAAGCAGGTCGAGCAGGACGGCACGCTGCGCGGGCTGGAGGCGTACCACGCGTCGCGGCCGCCGCACTCCGAGGGACTGGCCGTGTCGATCGCGTCGTACCTGGCGCACGAGACCGGGCTGCCGAAGATCAACCTGCTGCACCTGACCTCGGAGAAGGCGGTCGACGCGGCGCTGCGGATGGCGCGGGCGTTCCCGCACATCGACTTCCGCCGCGAGGTGACCATCGGGCACCTGGTGGCCGACATCGACACCGCGCACGGCCTGGGCGGCAAGGTCAACCCGCCGCTGCGCCCGCGCGCCGACGTCGAGGCGCTCTGGGGGTACGTCCTGGACGGCAAGATCGACTGGGTGGTCAGCGACCACGCCTGCTGCAAGGACGAGGTCAAGTTCGGTGAGCCGCGCGACGACATCTTCGTCGCCAAGTCCGGCTTCGGCGGCGCCGAGTACCTGCTGCCCGGCCTGGTCACCGAGGGCAACCGGCGCGGCCTGTCCTACCAGCGGGTGGCGGAGCTGACCTCGTGGAACCCGGCCCAGCGCTTCGGCCTGCGCAACAAGGGCGCGATCGCGCAGGGGTACGACGCCGACATCTGCCTGGTCGACCCGAACTCGACCTGGACGGTGCGCGCGGAGGACTCCGAGTCGACGCAGGAGTACACGCCGTTCGAGGGCTTCGAGCTGACCGCCCGGGTCACCGACACCTTCGTGCGCGGGCAGCACGTGCTCGTCGACGGCAAGGTCACCGGCGAGCCGGCCGGCCGCTACCTCGCCCGCCCGCAGCGGTAGGGGGAACGACTGATGGCGGCGGTGGCGCGCAGTTACCTGTACGTGCCGGGCGACCGGGCGGACCTGCTGGACAAGGCGGCCGGGCGCGGCGCGGACGCGCTCGTGCTCGACCTGGAGGACGCGGTCACGCCGGCCCGCAAGGAGCACGCCCGGGAGACGGTCGCCGGGCACCTGGGCGCCGCCGTGCCGGCCGGCCCCGAGCTGTGGGTGCGGATCAACAGCGACCAGGTCGAGGCGGACGTCGAGGTGCTCTCCCCGGCGGCGGCCGGGGTCTGGGTGCCGAAGGCCGAGCCGGAGCTGCTCGCCGAGGTCGACGCCGCGCTGGCCCGGGTGCAGCGGCGGCTCGGCCCGGACGCCCCGGCGTTCCGGGTGGTGGCGCTGATCGAGACCGCCCGGGGCGTGCTCACCGCGCCGCGGGTGGCCGCCGCGCCACGGGTGCTGCGGCTCGGCCTCGGCGAGGCGGACCTCGCCGGTGAGCTGGGGTTGCAGCCGGGACCGGAGCGGGCGGAGTTCGCGCCGATCCGCTCCCAGGTCGTGGTCGCGTCGGCGGCGGCCGGCATCACCCCGCCGGTGGGACCGGTGGAGACGACGCTGCGCGACC
This sequence comes from Micromonospora sp. CMU55-4, assembly GCF_011602315.1. Classification (NCBI taxonomy): domain Bacteria; kingdom Bacillati; phylum Actinomycetota; class Actinomycetes; order Micromonosporales; family Micromonosporaceae; genus Micromonospora; species Micromonospora sp. CMU55-4. The sequence continues at coordinate 381,174 of NZ_JAAOLH010000004.1, read as the reverse complement.
CGGAACGGCTGGAGCTGACCACCCGGGCGCTGCTGCGGCAGGGCTTCCGGGCCCGCAGCGCCATCCACCCCGGGCAGATCGCGACGATCAACGAGGTGTTCACCCCCACCGAGGCCGAGGTGGCCTCGGCGCGGGCCGTGCTGGCGGCGCTGGAGCGGGCCGAACGCGGCGGCTCCGGGGTGGCCACCGACGCCGACGGGCGGCTGCTGGACCGGGCGGTGGTGCGGGCCGCCGCCGAGGTGGTACGCCGCGCCGAGGCGTCCACCGACTGAAACCGCGAGAACGACCGGGCGGGGCGCCCCACCGCGCCCCGCCCGATCCGTTCCCGGCGCCCGGCCCGCTCAGACCACCGCGGGCTGGGCCTCGACGGCCATGGCGAGCGAACCGAGCAGCGCGGCGTCCTGCGCGAAGTCCGACAGCACGATCTCCGGCGGGTACGGCAGCGTGTGGGTGAGCCGTTCGGTCAGCAGCGCCCGCACCAGGTCGTTGCCGGCGACGCTGCCCACCAGCACGATCCGCTGCGGGTCGAGCACGAGGCAGCAGGTGACGAGGTGGCGGGCGAGTTCGTCGACGCGTCGGCGGAGCTGTTCGCGTACCTCGCCCGGCTGTTGCGCGGCCGCGCACAGACCGGCGGCCCGGCCGTCCACGCCCAGCCGCTGCGCCAGCTCGTCCAGGGCCCGGCCGGAGAACGTCGCCTCCAGCATCGGTTCCAGGCGGGGCGGCCAGCTGTGGTCGGTCAGCCCGTAGGCGATCTCCCCGGCGGCGCCGTGGCGGCCCGGCAGCACCTCGCCGTTGACGGTGACCGCCGCCGCGACGCCGGTCCCGAGCCCGACGACGAGTCCCGGGTCCGCGTCGCGCAGCGCCCCGAGCCGCAGCTCGGCGTGGGCGGCTGCCTTCAGGTCGTTCGTGACCCGCACGTGCGCCAGGTTCAGGTGGGCGCGGACCGCGTCGGCGAGCCGCAGCTGCTCCCAGCCGGGCACGTTCGGCGCCAGTTCGATGCCCTCGTCGTGGACCACGCCGGGCGAGGCGATGCCCGCCGCGACGAGCGTGCCGCCGGTCTGCTCGGCGAGTTCGCGGGCCCGGTCCAGCGCCCGGGTGAGGGCCTGCTGCGCGCCCTGCTCGGCATTGGTGGGCAGGCGCTCGGAGACGAGCAGCCGGCCGTCGGCGTCGCCCACGCCGATGGCCATCTTGGTGCCGCCGAAGTCGATGCCGAGCAGGCGCGGATTTGCCGGTCGTTCCATGGTGATGTCAGATCGCCCTTCGGGCCGTCGGTCCAGATCACGTGGTCGCCGCGACACGACGTCCGCGACCACGGCCAGCTGCGTCTGTCGCCCCGTCACGGGCCTACCCTCGCCGCGACCGCCTCGGCGAGAGCCGTGTCGGCACGGGTCAGCCGCTCGCGCAACGCCTGCGCCCGCTCCTGCACCGCGTCGAGCATTGTAGACAGTCGTCCGACCTGGTCCCGGACGGCCGCCTCGCCGGGGCCGTCGGCCTGGGCGCGGCGCAGCACGAGTTCGGGGCGGACCGCGGCGGCCAGCAGGTCCCGCACCGCGGCGTCGTCGAGCGTCAGACCCAGCTCGGCGGCGGTGGACCGGACCAGGTCCCCGGTCCAGGTGGCGGGCGCGCCGCCGCGTACCAGCCGGCCCAGCAGCGAGTGGGCGCCCCGGAACGGCAGGCCGTGGCGGGCCAGCGCGTCGGCCGCGGCGGTGGTGGTGGCGCCGGAGGCGACGATCTCCTCACCGGACGGCGGGCGCAGCGGATCCAGCTTCGCGATCAGGCCGCCGAGCAGCGAGAAGAACCGGTACGCCCGGTCGTCGCCCTCCCAGAGCCGGGACTGCACGTCGGTGGTGGCGTTGTTGGAGTCCTCCCACCAGGCGGCGCCGACGTTGTTGAGCACGCTCGCGGCGTCGGCCGCGGCGGCGCCGGCCATCGAGACGAGGTGCTCCAGCACCACCGGGTTGCGCTTCTGCGGCATGATGCTGCTGCCCTGGGTGAACTCGCCGGGCGTGACCACCCAGCCCCAGCTCAGCCAGTCCATCAGCGTGCGGGCCAGCCGGGCGCCGGTGGCGAGCGCCTGCGCGTTGAGCGTGGCGACCCGGACCAGGTGGTCCGCGCCGGCCACCGCCTCGTACGAGTTGACGATCAGCTGGTCGAAGCCGAGCAGGTCGGCCAGCCGCCGGGGTGAGATGTCCAGGTCGGTGCCGGCGAAGGCGCAGGAGCCCAGCGGCGAGCGGTTCATCTCGTCGAGCAGGTCGGCGTACGCGACCGCCTCACCGGCAAGGGCCTCGGCGTAGCCGCCGAAGACGTGCCCGATGCTGGTCGGCTGGGCCGGGCGGCGGTGCGTGTAGCCGGTGATCACGACGTCGGCGTGCCGGTCCGCGCGGTCCAGCACGGTACGGCCGGTGGCCAGCAGCGCGTCGAGCACCTGGAGCAGCTGGTCGCGCAGCACCATCCGGAACACGCCGGCGTCGAGGTCGTTGCGGCTGCGCGCGAGCTGCACGCTGAGCTGCGACGGCTCGATGCCCGCCGCGGCGGCGAGCCGCTTCTCCAGCGTGTAGTAGACGTCCTCGACGCTGCCGTCGTACTCCAGTTCCTCGGGCCGGTCCCCGGTGAGGGTGACCAGGCCGCGCAGCATCGTGGCGGCGGCCTCGTCGGTGATCAGTCCCTGCTCGGCGAGCATGACGACGTGGGCCTTGCTGGCCGTGACCATCGCCGGGTAGAGGTGGGCGACGTGGTGGTCGAACACCACCCGGAGGTGGTGCTGTTGATAGACGGTCAGTGACGGGCTCATGGTGGCCTCCCGAGGTGGTGCGTTGTCGTGCGGCGTGCCGCGCGTGGTCATCCGGTCGTCTGGTCCGGCCCGTCGGCGCCGGGGGGCCCGGGCAGCGGCGCGGCGAGCCACGCCCCGACCAGCTCGCGCAGGCGTGCGCCGGCGGTGGCGCGGATCCGGCCGCCGGCCTCCTCCCCGGCCAGCGAGACATGGCCCGACCAGCCCTGCCACGGGTCGGGCCGCGACTCCACGAGCACGTACGGGTACGGGGTGGGCAGTTTCGGCTTCGGCGGCAGGTCCGGCGCGGCGTCCAGGCGCACCGCGTCCGGGTCGAAGCCCAGCACCGCGGAGCTCTCGTACGCGCCGCCGTGCCCCCGGGCGGGCAGCTCACCGAACATCTCGGTGGTCTCGTCCGGGCCGACGAGCTGGAACCAGTTCACCAGCATCATGCTGGCCCGGTGCCGGCCGGAGACCCACTCCATCGCGGCGCGGACGGTGGACATGTTGGCGTCGTGCCCGTTGACCACGAGCACCCGGGGAAAGCCCGCCTCGACGATGCCGGCGAGCACGTCGGCGAGGTAGCCGACGGCGATCTCCGGTCGCAGCGCCACCGTGCCCGGCCACGGCCGGGTCTGGCCCGGGCAGGCGGCGTACGGCGTGGCCGGGAACAGCACCGCCCGGGCCGACCCGGTGGCCAGTTCCCCGGCGAAGCCCTCGGCCAGGATCAGGTCGGTTCCGATCGGCAGGTGGGGGCCGTGCCACTCGACCGCGCCGACCGGCAGCACCGCCAGGTCGGCCGCCTCGGTCACGGCGGCGAACGCGTGCCCGGGTACCCGGGTGACCGGGAGCAGCCCTCCCCCGGTCCGCCACCGCTCGATCAGTTCGTCCACTGCTCGGCCCTCCGAGTCGCGGTCCGGCTGCTCTCCAGCCGACCGGAGAACCACATCACCACGAAGATGAGCAGCACCTGGAGCATGCCGTAGGCGGCCGCGGTGCCCAGCTCGAAGCTGTACATCCGGTTGTTGATGGCGACCGAGATCGGCACCGTCGACGAGGTGTAGATGAGCACCGAGGCGACGAACTCGCCGACGCCGTGCACGAACGCCAGCAGCGCGCCGGCGAGCACGCCGGGCAGCATCAGCCGCACGGTGATCGTGTAGAACGCGCGCAGCCAGGAGGCGCCGAGGTTGCGGGCGGCGTCCTCCAGCGACGGGTCGATCAGCGCCAGCGTCGCGGAGCTGGACCGGAACACGATCGGCAGGAACCGCACGAAGTAGGCCAGCGGCAGGATCCAGAACGTGCCGACCAGCACCTGCCCGAAGCTGAACGCGTTGCCGGTGCTGAACGCCGAGATCAGGTTGATCGCGACGACCGTGCCGGGCAGCGCCCAGGCGATCATCACGGCCACGTCGAGCAGGCCGCGCCCGACGAACTTCAGCCGCCGCACCGCGTACGCGATGAGCACGCCGATCACCACACAGCCCACGACCGCGATCAGGCTCATCTGCACCGAGTTGAGGATCGGCTCGAACGCCTTGGGGTCGGTGAAGATGGTCACGAAGTTCTCGAACGTGTACGTCGGCGGCAGCACCTCGGTGGTCCAGGACCGGTCCTCGGAGAAGGCGACGAGCGCGATCGCGGCGACCGGGGCGAGCAGGACCAGCGTGGCCAGCACCGAGGCGAGCGGCGCGAGCCAGCGGCCGATCGGGTTGGTGATCTCCCGCCGGACCGCCGAGATGCCCTTGGACTGCGACTGGTAGTTGCGCCGTCCCTCGTACCAGCGCATCGCCAGCAGGAAGATGATCGAGACGATGCCGAGCACCGAGGCGTACGCCGAGGCCATCGGCAGGTCGCCGTTGGTGCGGTTGATGTAGATCTGCATCGTCATGGTCTGGCTGACGTTGAACAGCAGCGGCGCGGTGTACGACGCCAGCGACGTCATGAAGACCAGCAGCGACGCCGAGATCAGCGCGGGGGTGAGCATCGGCAGCAGGACCGTGCGCCACACCCGGAACCGGCCCGCGCCGAGGTTGTACGCCGCCTCCTCGACCGACGGGTCCATCCCGGCCAGCGCCGCGGAGGCGGCCAGGAAGAAGAACGGGTACATGGTGAACGTGTGCACCACGAGCACACCGGCGATGCCGTCGAAGGCCAGGACCGGCTTCTCGGTGCCGAGCAGCGCCTGCAGGCCGCGCGGCACGATGCCGATGTTGCTGTAGAGCAGCTGGAAGGACACGGCGCCGATCAGCGGCGGCAGGGCCGCCGGCACCAGGATGAACGCCTCGATGAGCCGCCGGCCGCGGAAGTGGAACCGCTTGAGCAGGAACGCCATCGCCACGCCGACGATGCCGCAGAGCAGCACGCTGGCGGCCGAGATGAACAGCGAGGTGAACAGCGACTCGCGGGCCACCCCGGAGGAGGAGAGGAACTGCAGGTAGTTGTCAGAGCCGTTGGCGCTGACGCTCTCGCGGAAGGTGGCGAACATCGGCTGGACGACGAAGCCCCAGAGCACCAGGACCAGCGGCAGCACCAGCAGGTACGGGAACCAGCGGGAATTGGCCCCGCCGGACAGACGCCGGCCGAGGGCCGCCGCCCAGGCGGGGGCGGTCCGGGTCGCAGCGGTCACGGCTTGACCACCCAGAGGCGCTCCGGTACGAGCCGCAGTCCCACCACGTCGCCGAGCTGCAGGCCGGCCGGCGCGTCGATCAGCGCCGCCATCACCTCGTTGCCGTCCACGTCGACGCTGATGTTGGTGGCCATGCCGGTGAACTCGACGTGGCTGATCCGGCCGCGCATGGCCGCCGTGTCGTCGTCGCCGCCGAGCGCGATGTGCTCGGGGCGCGCGGAGACGAGCGCGGTGTCGCCCGCGCCGAGCCCGTGCCCGGCGGGCGCGCCGACGTCGATGGTGGCGCCGCCGGGCAGGCGCACCGCGACGCTGTCGTCGGTCGCGCCGGTCACCGGCAGGCTCAGCACGTTGCTGCGCCCGATGAACCGGGCCACGAACGCGTTCGCGGGCTTGTAGTAGATCTCGTGCGGGGTGCCGACCTGCTGGACCCGGCCGGACTCCATGACGGCGATCCGGTCCGACATCGCCATCGCCTCGGCCTGGTCGTGCGTCACGTAGATCGAGGTGGTGCCGCTCTCCCGCTGGATGCGCCGGATCTCGGCGCGGGTCTCCTCGCGCAGCTTCGCGTCGAGGTTCGACAGCGGCTCGTCGAGCAGCATGGTGCGCGGGCGGATGACCAGGGCCCGCGCCAGCGCGACCCGCTGCTGCTGGCCGCCGGAGAGCGCGTCGATGCGCCGGTCGCCGTACCCGGCGAGGTGCACCTGTTCGAGCGCCTCGGTGACCCGGCGGGCCTGGTCGGCGCGGGAGACCCGGCGGACCTTGAGCCCGTACGCGACGTTCTGCGCCACAGTCATGTGCGGGAACAGCGCGTAGTTCTGGAACACCATGCCGGTGTCCCGCTTGTTCGGCGTCCAGTGGGTGACGTCGTCGTCGCCGAAGTGGATGTGACCGGAGGTCGGGAAGTAGAAGCCGGCCACCATGCGCAGCGTCGTCGTCTTGCCGCAGCCGCTCGGCCCGAGCAGCGTGAAGAACTCGCCGGCTCCGATGGTGACGGTGACGTCATCGACCGCCGCGGAGTCGCTCGACTTGGCGAAGCGCTTACTGACCGCCGTCAGTCGGACATCGATCATTTCGTGGGTCCTTCCAGGACGAAGCCGGGCCGTGCCGCAGCACGGCCCGGTTCCGAGCGTCTTAGCCCTTGCCCTTGATCTGGGCGTTCCAGTGGGTGATCCAGGCGGTCTCGTTCTTGCCGATCACGTCCCAGTTGACGTCCATCGGCTTGAGGTCGAGCTTGGTCAGCCACTCGGGCTTCTCGGCGATCTCGACCGCGGGGATCTGGAAGTAGTCCTTGGCCAGGCTGGCCCGCAGCGAGTCGTCGAAGAGGAACTCGAGGAACTTCTTCGCGCCCTCGGTGTTGCCGCCCTTGACCGCGGCCACGCCGTCGACGAGCACCGGCGCGCCGGAGGCCGGCATGACGTAGCCGAACGGCATCTTCTCGTTGGCCTGCAGCAGGATGTCCTGGAGGTTCCAGGCGCTGACCACGCCCTGCTCACGCGACATCTTCAGGTAGAGGTCGCTCGGGTTGGCGGCGTACTCGACGGTGTTGGCGTCGAGCTTGCGCAGCCAGTCGTAGCCGGGCTGCGGGTTCGACCCGTCGGGGGTGTAGCGCTGGATCATCGAGGCGTAGATCGAGCGCATGGTGCCGGAGGCGGCCACGTCCCGGATGATGATCTTGTCTTTCCACTTCGGGTCGACCAGGTCGTCCCAGTCCTTCGGCGCGGTCTCCGGGGTCAGCGCCTTGTTGTTGTACATGATGACCTCGGGCAGCAGGATCTCGCCGAACCAGCGGCCCTCGGCGTCCTTGTACCGCGCGTCGATCTTCGAGGCGAACGACGGCTGCCAGGACTCCAGCAGCCCCTCGGACGCGCCGGCGGCCAGCCCCTGCTGGGTGCCGCCCCACCAGACCGACGCCTGCGGGTTGGCCTTCTCGGCGCGGACCCGCTCGAGCACCTCCTGGGCGCCCATGTTGAGCACCTCGACCTTGCCCTTGTACTCGGGGTTCTTGGTCGTGAACTGCTCGACGACGTAGTCGGTGACCGACTTGTCGCGGGCGCTGTAGATGACGACCTTCTCGGCCGGCGCGGCGCCGGAGGAGCCGGTGTCCTTGTCGTCGTCACTGCTGCCGCACGCGCTGACGGCCAGCAGCGCGCTGAACGCGACGGCCAGGGCCAAACGACGTTTCATTGGTACCTCCATTTTGCGGGGGAACTATCGGGAGCGGAGAAAGACGGTGTGCGGTGCCGGCCCGGGGACGCCGGCGGGTTCACCGGCTCCCCGGGCTCGGGGTCGAAGGTCCGCGGGTCGCGCCCGGACCGGGGCGCGCCGCATCGCGCCGCGACCTGTCGTCCGGGATCCGGACGCGGTCGCCGCGACGGTGACGGTGGGGTGTGGTGGGTGGGTGTCGGGGTCGGGGTCGTCGGGGGCCGGGGTCGGGTGGTGGTCAGGGAAGCGAGGGGCGGGGCACCGCGGCCGAGAGCGCGTAGCTGATCGCTCCGTGCAGCACTGCCTGGTCACCGAGGGTGGCCCGGCGCACCTCGGTGGGGGCCGGGGTCCGGGCGGAGACGAGGGTCTGAAGCTGGTCGAGGGCCGCGTCGTCCAGTTCCGCGGCGGCGCCGCTGAGCAGCACCAGTCCCGGATCGACGACGCAGGCGCAGGAGAGGATGAGCCCGGCCCAGGCGCCGAGGACCTCGTCGAGGTACTCGCGGGCGGGCGCAGACGTCGCGGCGAGGCGGCTCAGCTCCCGTACCGGCGACTCGGGCCGGCGGCCCGGGTTGAGCGCGACGACCCGCTCCGCGATGGCGTTCACCGACCACCGGGCCTCGAAGTCGCCGACACCGCTGTAGCGACGCTCGGTCGTGCCGCCCAGCGGCAGGAAGCCGACCTCGCCGGCGGCTCCGCTGGCGCCCCGGCGGACCTTGCCGTCGAGCACGAGGCCCGCGCCGATGCCCTCGGCGACGTGGATCAGCAGCAGGTTCGCCACGTCCGCGCCGGCGCCGGCGACGCACTCGCCGGCGGCCATGAGGTTCACGTCGTTGTCGACGACCACGGGCACGCCGAGCCGCCGTTGCACGGACTCGCCGATCGGCCACGCCTCGACCAGTCCGACCGACGGCGCGAGGCGTACCGCGCCGTTGGTGGAGACGCCGGGCACCGCGATCGCGACGCCGCGCAGCGAGGGCAGGTTGTCGCCGACGAGGTCGAGGACGAACTCGCAGACGGTCTCCACCACGTTCGCGCCGAGCCGCGCGACGCGGTGCGCGATGACCGCGCCCTCGCTGTCGGCGATCTCGCAGCTGATCCGGGGTGGCTCCAGCGACACCGCCGCGACGAGCTCGGCGCGGGGGTTGAACTCGAGCATCTCCCGGGGCCGGCCGGTGGTGGGCGCGCCGGGCCCGCGTTCGATGAGGTAGCCCTCGGCGACGAGTTCCCGCACGAGCGCGGTGACCGTGGCCGCCGAGAGGCCGGTCATCTCGGCCAGGTCCACTCGGGACAGCCGCCGGGCCTGCCGGGCGGCCAAGATCACCGAGAGACGCTTGATCTCACGGGACCGCTCACGGCTGACCGGGCTGGTCGGGGCTTTGTCAGACACGCTTTCTTCCTAGTGTGAAAAAAATGAGACGTCAAGTAACGAGATGATCTCGGAGCTCCGGCCAGCGGAAATTTGGGAAGTGGCAAGCCGGACGCGCCAGGCCACCCCGACATGGCGCGCAAAACCGGGCCCTCGCGTCCACATTGGGTGCCCAAAATAGGGCAAAGCTCCCCCTCCGGCTGTTGCAGGCCGAGCAGCCGGGCCACTGAGCTGCGGGGATTGTTTCTTCGAATAAGGAAGAAAGTCGTCCGGGCCTATTGACGACGCCTCAGCAAGATCCCTAGGTTACGGCCCGAAGGCCTTCCGGTGGACCGATCCGTCGCCACCGTGTGCACCGCTCACGCCGTGACGGTGCGCGTACACCATCACCCCGTTGTCGAGCACCACGACCAGCGAGGACCCAACAGTCCTCAATGGACAGCTGTCCGCGTCACGACCCGGCGCGCGCCGGGCCCGTGACCCGTCCCCCAGCCGCAGCACTCTCGCTTCGAGACGAAGAGGTATGCCCATGAGATGGCGCACCACGGCAGCGATCGCCATGTGCGGTCTTCTGTCGTTGGGCCTGGCCACTCCGGCCCAGGCCAACCCCCAGAACGCAGCACCGAAGCCACAGGCCAAGAAGTCCGACAAGCCCGTCGACCTGGACATCATGTTCATCGGCGCGCACCCGGACGACGAGGCAGGCCAGCTCGGCATGCTCGGATACTGGAACGAGTATCACGGCATGAAGGCCGGCGTCATCACCACCACCCGCGGCGAGGGCGGTGGCAACGCCACCGGTCTCGAGGAGGGCCCGGAGCTCGGCATCCTGCGGGAGGCCGAGGAGCGCAAGGCCGTCGGCTGGGCCGGCGTCGAGCACATCTACAACCTGGACGCGCTCGACTTCTGGTACACCGCGAGCGCCCCGCTGACCGAGGAGGTCTGGGGCCACCAGGAGACGCTGTCCCGGATCGTGCGGGTCCTGCGGACCACCAAGCCCGAGGTCATCCTCACGATGAACCCCTCGGCGACGCAGGGCAACCACGGCAACCACCAGAAGGCGGCCATGCTGGCCGTGGAGGCCTTCTACGCGGCGGCCGACCCGAAGGCGTTCCCGGAGCAGATCAAGAAGGAAGGGCTCAAGCCCTGGCGGGTCTCCCGCATCTTCCAGACCGGTGGCAGCGGCACCACCGGCACCAACGGCCCCGCCTGCGAGACCACGTTCACGCCGGCCGAGGCCAGCAACGTCATCTTCGGCACCTGGCAGGGCTACGAGTCGGCGCGGCACGACGGCAACCGGTGGAACACGGTCCAGACCTGGGCCCGCCGGGAGTACGTGTCGCAGGGCTGGGGCAACAGCTCCTTCCCGACGACCAACCCGGACGCCATCGGCTGTAACCGGCTGACGCTGATCGACACCCGCACGCCGTACCCGGACCCGAACGTGGGCGCCGGCACCGGTGCGCTGCAGGGCGCCACCCTGCGTGCCCCGGGCGGCCTGCCGCTCGGCACCGAGGTCCACGTGCGTCCGCGCACCTGGGAGGCCGTCGGCGGCCAGCCCATCAAGGTGGACACCGTCCTGTACGCCGAGAAGGCCATCCCGGGCGCCAAGGTCGCCCTGGACGTCCCGGCCGGCTGGAGCGTCAGCGGCAACGGCAACGTCGGCACGCTGACCCCGGGCAAGGAGGTCGTGAAGACCTTCACCGTCACCCCGCCCGCGCAGGTCGAGGTGGGCACCCGCTTCAAGCTCGAGGCCACGCTGACCAGCAAGAAGGACGGCAGCGGCGTCAGCAGCGCCCGAGTGCAGGGCACCGCTCCGGTGCGCGGCACCCTGGAGCCGCTGGAGGAGATCGCCGACTTCCGCGCCTGGACCGTGCGGAACAAGACCCAGCAGCTCGACGCGCTCATCGAGTCCCTGCTGAACATCCCCAGCGGCGGCACCCGCAGCGTCAAGGTCAACCTGACCAACCACGGCACCCGGGTCGAGTCCGGCTCGGTCAAGCTGAACGTTCCCGCCGGATTCTCGGTGGCCGAGCAGCAGGTGCCGTACAGCGGCCTGCGGCCGGGCGCCACCACCTCGGTGACGTTCACCGTCAGCAACACCGACACGTCGCTGCCGACGGCCAACCGGGCGCCGGACAACGGCGCCTACCGGGTGCAGATCGAGACCAGCTACGTCGGTGGCAGCGCCACCGAGCCGGGCGCGTTCAACCTGGTCCCGACCACCACGATCCCGAAGGCCGCCACCGCGCCGACGGTGGACGGTCACGGGCACGACCACGAGTACACCGGCGAGGTCATCGACATCTCCACCCGCTGGGAGGGCACCGCCGCCCCGGCGTCGGACATCTCCGGCACCGCCCAGCTGACCCACACCGACGACGCCCTGTACGCCATCTTCAACATCACCGATGACGTGCTCGGCACCGTCCTGCCGCCGGAGGACTGCAAGCGTCCGCGGCGTAACGACAACATCGAGTTCGGCATCGACCCGCGCGGCAACTCGGCGAACACCTCCACGGTGTTCAACATGGCGCTCTTCCCGGCCACGAACGACCCGGCCAACGGGAACCCGCCGTGCTTCGCCCGGGAGCGGGACAACCACCAGGGCGGCCCGGAGACCGCGCCGGGTGTGGAGATCGCCTCCGTGGTGACCAGCAACCCGTACACGGGTTACCGGATCGAGGTCAAGATTCCGTTCAGCGTGCTGCCGGACACCATCGACCCGAGCCGGATGGGCCTGAACATCCTGGTCAACGACTCGGACACGCAGGACCTCAGCTCGCAGACCCGGGTCGGCTGGTCGACCTGGAGCGGCGTGCGGGCCGACCCGTGGCGCTGGGGCAACGCGCTCCTGCCGGGCCTGCCGGCGCAGCCGTCGGCGCCGAAGGCTCCGATCATGCCCGACACCGCGGCGCTGAGCGTGGACTCGCCGCAGACCCTGCTGCAGTCCGTCTCGGACGGGGTCGCACCGGGTGGCTACGCCAAGCTGGCGGACAACACGGTGAAGCTCAAGAAGGTCACCCGCACCGCCAACAAGGTCTCGGTGCAGCTCCAGGTGAAGAAGGCCGGCACCGCCCGGGTCTTCGTCTGGGACGGCAGCCGGGTCGTGGCGCAGACCCAGGCCAGCCTGCGGAAGGACGGCACGCTCGTCCTGCCGCTGAGCGGGTCGCTCCCGGCCGGCACCTCGCTGCTCGTCTCGTACGAGAGCGGTGGCGCCACCACCGCTCTGGCGAAGAAGCTGTGCTGACCGGACGGTGAACGCGTCGACCTGACGCGCTGACGCGATGGGCCGGGCCGTGAGGTCCGGCCCATCGTGCCGTATCCGGGCCGTTCAGCGTTTCGCCGCCGGCACCGGCAGGGGCCGGTCCGGAGACGCCGGGGCCGGCCACCAGCGGCGCGAGGCCAGCGCGGCCAGTCCGGCGCCGGCGGTGTTGAGCAGGACGTCGTCCACCGAGGACACCCGGTCCAGCCGCAGGACGTACTGCGCGACCTCGACCAGGACCGAGCAACCGGCCGCGAGCGCCAGGATCCGCGGCACCGACGCCAGCGCCGCGAACCGCAGCGGGCCGAAGAACCCGAGCGCCGCGAACACCAGCAGGTTGCCGACGATCTGGACCGTCACCGTCAGCGGCCCGCTCGCGAGGACGGTCAGCAGGTCCCGCAGCGGCACCAGGCTCACCCGGCCCGGAACCACACCGGCGCCGTCCCCCGGGAGCATGATCATCCAGACCCACGGCACGGTCCCGTAGACGATGCCGACCTCGGCCAGCGACAGCCGCCAGGCCGGCCCGCCGCCGCGCCGGCGCGCGAGGAACCGAACCACCAGCGCGGCCAACGGCAGCGCGGCCACCGTGACGAGCACGACCCCGTTGATCGTGCCGAACCAGCCGTGCCACCCCTCGACCACGCCGCCTCACCTTCTGTCCGCCCGGGGATCCCGCCGGGTCCGACCGGCGCGGACCGGCGTCCCGGCCCGCTCAGGGTGCCATCCTGCCCGCCACCCCGCGGGCCCCCGCCCCGGGCGGTCCGCGCGGACGACAGCCGGGCGCACGGGCACGACGCGGACCCCCGGCCGACCCACCGCCGCCGACCGGCGCGGGCGCACAATTCCGTGTACGGAACCGGCGCTGCGGAAATTCGATTTCCGCCCCGGGCGGCGAAACCAATTCCCGGCTCCGGAGCGCCGATTTCCCACATCAATTCACCTCCCCGATCCGGCGCATGACCCTCGGCGCGCTCCAGGCCGTTCGCCGGGACCGCACCCTGCGCTCGGACCAGCGCGGACGGGGCCAGCGCACGCCCACCTCGCACCGGCAAACAAAGGCTTTCCTTACAAAGGTAAGCCTCATCTTCGCCCGCCCGGGAGTTCGCGCGGGATCGACGGTTTACCGCCGCCGACGCCGCATTCCGCTGCTATGGTGAGCATGATCCTCACTTCGGGCGGACAGGTTTGAAGCCCCGCTCGCAGGGCTAATACCGAATGGCATTCGAGCACCACGAGGCCGGCCGTCGCACCGCCGGCCCGCATGACTTGGAGGCACCATGAAGACGCTGTTGCAGTCTCCGCCGGTACGTGAGTGCGCCGCCACGGCGTGCAGTTTCAACGACAACGGTTGTCACGCGCCCGCGATCACCGTGGCGGCGAGCGCCGACGCGGCGTCCTGCGCGACGTTCGTCGAGTCGTCGCTGAGCGGCGGGATCGCGGAGGTCACCGGCGCGGTGGGCGCGTGCGCGCGGGCCGAGTGCGTGTTCAACACCAACCTCGCCTGCACGGCCGAGTCGATCACGGTGGGCCCCGGCGCCACCGTCAGCGACTGCCTGACCTACCAGCCCGCCTGACAAAGCGGACACCCACGCCCGTACGGGTCACGACGGTCACCGTCGTGACCCGTATGCGTCTCCGGCACCCGACCCGCCGTTGCACAGGTAAGGCTTACCTACTACCGTCTGACCTGGGCCGACTTCACCCCTTCCGGCCGAGGAGACAGACATGGCGTTGCACCCCGCCGGGCGCCCGGCCCCGTCGACCGGCGTCACCCCGGTCGCCGCCGGGCCGTCTCCGGTCACCTCCACGCCCCGCGACGCCGTCGCCGCCCGGTGCGTGCTGAGCGCTGCCTCGTCGCTGCGGCTGACGCTCGGCGACACCACCGCCGACCTCCTGTCCGCCCACGCAGTCCTCCCCGACGGCACGATCGTCCTCGCGGTCGACGCGATGAGCCGCACCGGCGGCCTGCTGGTGGCCGCGCGCGGTCACCGCGGTGCGGTACGCGTGGACGTGACCCACCTCGCTCCGGTCGCCGTACGCTCGCGGGTGCGGGACCGGCTGCGGATCCTGGGCACCGCCCGCCGCTTCGACCCGGCCGCGCTCGACGCCTGCGACCCGGCCACCGTGATGTCGCTGCTCGACCTGCCGCCGGTGGCGCTGTGGGCGATCGAGCCGGACGAGATCCTCCTCGACCGGGCCACCGAACCCGTCGCGGTGGACCTCGGCACGTACCGCGCCGCCCGCCCGGACCCGATCGCCGTCGACGAGGCCGCCCACCTCGCGCACCTGACCCGGTGCCACGGCGACCTCCTGGACCGGCTCGGTGCGCTCGTCGACAGCGCCGTCAGCGCCGGCGCGACGCGGATGGTCCCGGTCGCGCTCGACGCCGAGGGCATCGTGCTGCGCGCGGAGCGGCCGGACGGTCACGCCGACATCCGGTTGTCCTTCCTCCACCCGGTCACCGCCGGCGCCGGCCTCGCCGGGGCGCTGCGGACGCTGCTCGGCTAGGGCTGTCCGCTCCCTACCGAGCGCATCGCGGCGGCGGCGAGAAGGCAGGCGGTGGTGACCGCGGCCAGCAGGCGGTGGAGGGTGCCGTACCCGATGGTGCTGGTGACGGCGAGGGCGGCGACGAGGCGCCACCCGTGACGCCCGCCGGCCGTGGGGCCGGCGGGCGCCGTCGTGGTGGTCATCAGCTGGCGCAGCAGCCGCCGGTCTCACCGTTGGTCGGGGTGTCGAGGCTGACCAGGCTGAGCGGCGCGGAGAGCAGGCCCCCGGAGATTCCGGTCGCCAGCCCTTGTGCGGCCGGCGTGGCCGCCGGGTCGGGGCCGCAGCAGCTGTCCGCGCCGGTGGAGTCGGCGGGGTTGCTGTTGCAGACGCCGGTCTCGGGCAGGTCGAGCTGGACGTCGCGGGCGGCGTCCCAGTCGCCGGCGAGAGCGGCGACGACGGAGCGGACCTGCTCGTAGCCGGTGGCCATCAGGAACGTCGGCGCGCGGCCGTAGCTCTTCATGCCGACGGCGTAGTAGCCGACCTCGGGGTGCGCGAGTTCGGCGGCGCCGTGCGGCGGGACGGTGCCGCAGGAGTGCTCGTTCGGGTCGATCAGCGGGGCGAGGGCGCGGGTGGCTCCCATGACCGGGTCGAGGTCCAGGCGCAGCTCGGCCGCGATGGAGTGGTCGGGGCGGAAGCCGGTGGCGGCGACGACGCGGTCCACGGTGACGGACTCGTCGGTGCCGTCGGCGTGCCGGACGGCCACGGTGACCCGGCCCTCGGCCGGGGTGAGGGCGTGTACGGAGAATCCGGTGAGCAGCCTGATCCGGCCGGCGTCGACGTGGTCGCGCAGCCGGGCGCCGAGCGCGCCGCGGGCGGGCAGGGCGTCGGCGTCTCCGCCGCCGTAGGTGCGGGCGGGGCTGGCCGAGCGGATCGCCCAGGTCACCTCGGTGCCGGGTTCGGCGGTGGCCAGCTCGGCCAGGGAGAGCAGGGTGTTCGCGGCGGAGTGGCCGGCGCCGACGACGAGGGTGTGCCGGCCGGCGAAGCGGTCCCGGCCGCTGCCGAGCACGTCGGGCAGGGCGTGCTCGAGGAACGCCGCGGCGTCCGTCTCGCCGCGGGCGGGCAGGCCGGAGGCGCCGAGGACGTTGGGGGTGCCCCAGGTGCCGGAGGCGTCGATGACGGCGCGGGCGAGCAACTCGCCGCCGTCGGCGAGGCGGATCAGGAACGGCGTCTGTCCGCGGCCGGCGGTGCGCAGCCGGTCCAGGCCGAGCCGGCTGATCGCCTCCACCCGCGCGCCGTAGCGCAGGTGGGGCTTGAGCTGCGGCAGGTCCGCGAGCGGCTGGAGATAGTCGGTGACCAGCTCGGCGCCGGTGGGCAGGGCATCCTCGACCGGGGCGACCCAGCCGGCGTCGTCGAGCAGCCGGCGGGCGGCGGGGTCGACGTTGTAGCGCCACGGGGAGAACAGCCGCACGTGCCCCCACTGCCGCACCGCCGCGCCGGTGGTGTCCCCGGCCTCCAGGACGAGGAAGGGCAGCTCACGCTCGTGCAGGTGGGCGGCGGCGGCGAGACCCACCGGGCCCGCGCCGATCACCACGACGGGCGACTCGTCCAGGACACTCATCGGGAACTCCTCGGTGTTGAGAATGGCGGATCAAGAGGTGCGGGTGACGCCTGCCTCAGCAGGCTCCGACCGGATCGGGGGCCGGGCGGCCCATGACGACGTCGGCGGCGGACGGGAAGCACCCGACACAGGCGTCGTTGATGCGGTAGTGGCGTGCGGTGCCGACCGGCTCGACGAGCACGAACCGCACCTCGGTGAGGATCTTCAGGTGCTGGGAGACGGTGGACTGGGCGAGCCCGACGGCGGCGACGATCTCCCCCACACTCATCGGCCGGGCGTGGCGGGCCAGGTACTCCACCACCTGCACCCGCGTCGGGTCCGCGAGGGCCCGGAACCACGAGGCATAGGTCTGCGCGGTGTCGCGGTCGAGGAGGTCCCCCATCATCTCTCCCTCCATCGTTAATCGCCGATTGACGATGGAAGCCTAGCAGGCGCCGGAGCGGGCGATCCGCAGGGCAGCGGTCCCGCTTCTCAGCGGGGTGCCGTCAGCGCGTAGGCGGTGGTGCGGGCGCGGTCGCGGAGGCGGGCGATCCTCTGCGCGGGAGTGGACACCCGGGCGCAGGAGTCGCAGAACCGGACCCCTGCCACGGATGACGGCCGGCGACGCGGGAAGCCGAACATGACGAGCCTCATTTCCTGGGAGCACCTTGTCTTGACATATGTCTAAACAGAGAGTTGCACGCTGATTAGATGGATGTCAACCTAGAGGCATGCCGA
Source organism: Micromonospora sp. CMU55-4 (assembly GCF_011602315.1). NCBI lineage: Bacteria > Bacillati > Actinomycetota > Actinomycetes > Micromonosporales > Micromonosporaceae > Micromonospora > Micromonospora sp. CMU55-4. The sequence goes on along the minus strand of NZ_JAAOLH010000004.1, from coordinate 364,120 downwards.
AGCGCCAAGCGCCGATCCCCCTCGTCGACCTCGACGCCGACGCGCCGTGCTGCCCCCCACTGGCGCAGCGCCGGGTCCCGGCAGAGACGGCCGCGATCCTCGCGCCCGCGTTCAAGGCCCTCGGTGATCCGGTACGGCTGCAGCTGATGTCGATGATCGCGTCCGCCGACGGCGGCGAGGCCTGCGTGTGCGACCTGACGCCGGCGTTCGACCTGACCGGGCCGACGATCTCTCATCACCTCAAGACCTTGCGCGAGGCAGGCCTGGTGGACGCCGAACGGCGGGGCACGTGGGTCTACTACCGGGCGCGGCCACAGATCCTGCGCCAGCTCGCCGGCCTGCTGTCGATCGAGCCGACCGCCGCGGCGCAGCGGTAGACCACCGCGCGGCGACTCGCGCTCCCGGGGGATCCGGCCGCGCGGCTTGACGCCTCCAGATTAATCAGAAATTATTGAGTCAATGGACATTGAGTCTTACTCGCTGGTCGAGCGCGCGCGGGTCCATGCGGCGTTGGGCGACCCGGCCCGCCTGGCCATCGTGGACGCGCTCACCCTGGGCGACGCCTCACCCGGGGAGATCGCACACACCCTCGCCATGCCGACGAACCTGGTCGCCCATCACGTCAAGGTCCTCGCCGACGCGGGCCTCGTCGTCCGGGGCCGGTCGGAGGGCGATCGGCGACGCATCTACCTTCGACTCCGACCGGCCGCCCTCTCCGCCCTCACGCCGCCACCACTGGCGGGCGCGCATCGGGTCGTCTTCGTCTGCACCCATAACTCCGCCCGCTCGCAACTGGCCGCGGCGCTGTGGAGGCAGCGCGCCAACGGCGACGCCGCATCCGCCGGCACCAGGCCGGCGCCGCGGGTCCATCCCCGCGCGCTCGCCGTGGCCCACCGCCACGCCCTCGACCTCGGCCCGGCCGGCACCGCACACGTCGACGACGTCGTCCGGGACGGCGACCTGGTCATCGCCGTCTGCGACAACGCCCACGAGGAACTCACCGGGCCGGTCCGCCCCCGCCTGCACTGGTCCGTGCCGGACCCGGCCCGCGTCGACACCGACGAAGCGTTCGAGGCGGCCTACGCCGACCTCGCCGACCGCGTCGATCGCGTCGCCCCCCACACCGCCGCACCCTGCGGGAAGCCGGCCTGATCACCGCCTCAGTCTGCGGGCGCCCGACGCAGCCGCCCGGCACAGGGCGACCTCACCCGACGCGCACGCGCCGGCACCGACGATCCACGGGAGCAGACCGATGAGCACCGCCACCAGAGCCGAAGACGCCCCACCGTTGGTGGCACGCCTCTCGCGCCTCGACCGGTTCCTGCCGGTCTGGATCGGCCTGGCCATGGTCGCCGGCCTGCTGCTCGGCCGGATCGTTCCCGGCCTGGACGACGCTCTCGACGCCGTCGAGGTCGGTGGCATCTCCCTGCCCATCGCTCTCGGCCTGCTGATCATGATGTATCCGGTACTGGCCAAGGTCCGTTACGACCGCCTCGACACCGTCACCGGTGACCGGCGCCTCCTGGTCTCGTCGCTGATCCTCAACTGGATCGTCGGTCCCGCCGTCATGTTCGCCCTGGCCTGGATGTTCCTGGCCGACCAGCCGGAGTACCGCACCGGTCTGATCATCGTCGGCCTGGCCCGCTGCATCGCGATGGTCATCATCTGGAACGACCTGGCCTGCGGCGACCGGGAGGCGGCAGCGGTCCTCGTCGCCGTCAACTCGGTGTTCCAGGTCCTCGCGTTCGGCCTGCTCGGCTGGTTCTACCTGTCGGTGCTGCCGGGCTGGCTGGGTCTGGACGGCGCCGCGCTGCAGGTCTCCGGCTGGGAGATCGCCGGCAACGTGCTCGTCTTCCTCGGCATCCCCCTGCTCGCCGGCTACCTGTCCCGCCGCCTCGGCGAACGGACCAGGGGCCGCGACTGGTACGAGCGGCGATTCCTGCCCAGGGTCGGACCCGTCGCCCTGTACGGACTGCTGTTCACCATCGTCGTCCTGTTCGCCCTGCAGGGTGAGGCCATCACCGACCGGCCGGTCGACGTGGCCCGCATCGCCCTGCCGCTGCTGGCCTACTTCGCCCTCATGTGGGCCGGCTCCTACCTGCTCGGCCGGGCCATCGGCCTGAACTACGAACGCACCACCACCCTGGCCTTCACCGCGGCGGGCAACAACTTCGAACTGGCGATCGCGGTCGCGATCGGCACCTTCGGGATCGCCTCCGGCCAGGCCCTCGCCGGCGTCGTCGGCCCGCTGATCGAGGTTCCGGTTCTCGTCGGCCTGGTCTACGTGTCGCTGTGGGCCCGTGCCCGCCTGTTCCCCGCGCCGGGAACCCGGCCATGAGATGCCCCGACCGCGCCGCGGCACGTCACGGCAACCATCAGGATCATGGAGACCCGATGAGCGACAAACCCAGCGTCCTGTTCGTCTGCGTGCACAACGCCGGCCGTTCCCAGATGGCCGCCGGGTGGCTGCGCCACCTCGCCGGCGACACCGTCGAGGTCCGCTCCGCCGGAAGCGCGCCCGCCGGCCAGGTCAACCCCGCCGCCGTCGAGGCCATGCGGGAGGTCGGCATCGACATCACCGACCAGACCCCCAAGCGCCTGGAGTACGAGACGGCGGAGTCCTCGGACGTCATCGTCACCATGGGCTGCGGTGACGCCTGCCCCGTCTTCCCGGGCAAGCGGTACGAGGACTGGAAGCTGGAAGACCCCGCGGGCAAGGGCGTCGACGCGGTACGCCCCATCCGGGACGAGATCCGCGCCCGGGTGGAACGGCTGCTCGCCGACCTGCGCCCCACCGCCTGACACCCCTGTCGTGCGACTCACCATGATCCGGTCCTGGTTGCACCGGCATGCGGCGGCCGTTGATGCAACGATGCAAGCGTGGGAACTGCGAAAACTGCCACCCCTGCCATCTCGCCGCTGACCGGCGAGCCGATCAAGCGTGCCGATGCCGAACGCCTCGCGGGAGTGCTGAAGGCGTTGGCCGACCCGGCCCGGCTGCGCCTGCTCAGCCTGATCCAGTCCGCTCCGGAGGGCGAGGCGTCCGTCAGCGACCTCACCGCGCCGCTCGGGCTCTCCCAGCCGACCGTCAGCCATCACCTTCGGATCCTCACCGAGGCCGGTCTGATCGAGCGTGAGAAGCGGGGTGTGTGGGCGTACTACCGTCTGGTGCCGTCCGCGATCTCGGCGATCGCCGAACTGCTGACGCCACCTCGTAAGCGACCGACGAGGAAGGTCCGCTGAGCAGGCGACCGCGGGGCTGCCGCGAGCACCCGCCGACCTGACCGGGTCGTCCCCGCCGGCCCCCTTGAGGAGCGCCGTCCGGCCCGGTAGAAACGGCGGGACCGACGGGAGATCAGCCATGACCGATGCCGACGGGCAGTTGTCCGCGACGCCCCGCACGAGCCTGCGCCGGATGAAGGAGAAGGGGCACCGCGACCGCGCCGCCCTGTTCGACGTGCTCCGGGCCGGGTTCGTCTGCCACCTCGGCTTGGTGGACGGTCACCCGATGGTGGTGCCGACCGTCTACGGGTTCGACGACCGCCACCTCTACCTGCACGGCTCGGTGGCCAGCCGGAGCCTCACCACCGACACCGACGTCTGCGTCACGGTCACCGTGGTCGACGGCCTGGTGCTGGCGCGCTCGGTGTTCGAGCACGGCGTCAACTACCGCAGCGCGATGATCTACGGCCGGCCCCGGTGGGTGACCGGCACCGAGGAGAAGCTGCACGGACTCCGCCTGCTCACCGAGCACGTCGCCCCCGGCCAGTGGGACCACGCCCGCCGCCCGAACCGGCGGGAGCTGGCGGCCACGGCCCTGCTGGCGCTGCCGCTGGCCGAGGCGTCGGTGAAGACGCGCAGCGGCCCGCCGGACGACGGCGACAGCCCGGACGCCGCGCTCGGACTCTGGGCCGGCGAGCTTCCGCTCGTGGCCCGCTGGGAGCAGCCGGTGACCGACCCGGCGCTCCCGCCGACCGCGCCGGTGCCGGCCCACGTGGCCGCCCGCGCCGGCACCCGCGCCGACCGGCGCTGACCGGGGCGCCCGCGCCGCGCGACCGCCCCGGTCCGCCGGTCCCTACCGCAGTTGGCGGGCCACCTCCGCCAGCGGCAGCCGGGGCGCGACGGCGGCGCGGGCGGCGACCACCGCCAGCGCCCGGGGCACCCCCGCGCAGTGGGCGATGATCTGCCGTACCGCCTCGCGTTCGGCGGTGAGGCGACGCTCGCCGAGACGGGCCGCCAGCAGCTCCCATGCCTCACCGGCCGCCAGCTCGTCCACCACGACCGGACGCGCGGCCTCGCCGACGACCAGTCCGGTGAGGCGGTCCCGGCTGGTCACCACCACCATGCAGCCGGGGACACCGGGTAGCAGCGGCCGGACCTGTTCGGCGTCGCGCGCGTCGTCGAGCACGATGAGCATCCGGCGCCCGGCGAGCACGCTGCGGTACAGCCCGGTGCGCGCGGCCGGACCGCAGGGAATGCCGCCGGGCACGTCGAGCGCCTCGATGAGGCCGGCGAGCGCCTCCGCGGGCGCCACCGCCGGCCGGCGCGAGTCGCTTCCGCCGAGCTGGACGTGCAGCACCCCGTCGACGAACCGTGCGGCGGACCGGTGGGCCCAGCGCAGCGCCAGCGCCGTCTTGCCGATCCCGGAGCGTCCGGACAGGACGCAGACCACCACGCTGGACATCCGCCGCGGTCCGCCGTCGAGCAGCCGGTCGAGTTGCCGTAGTTGTGCCGAACGGCCGGTGAAGCCGGGAATCTCCAGCGGCAACTGCATGGGGCGGATCCGGGCCGGCGCCGGGTGGGCCGGCAGGCCGAGCACGTCGCGCAGCAGCCGCACTGTCGCCGGGCGCGGGCGGGTCACCCGCGACGACTCCAGGTTGCGGATGCTCCGGACGCTCAGTCCGGTGCGGGCGGCCAGTTCCTCCTGAGTCAGGTTGGCTCGTCGCCGAGCGGTAGCAATTTCGTCACCCAACGTATCCATGTAGCCGATCACAGCGTCGTCTCCGTACCGGTTCTGGTGGATTCGTACAGGCGGACCACCGCTGCGCGGCCACTGAGCGGGCAATCAGTAGCGCCATTGCCGGTGATCTGCCGGTGTAGCTCCTGTTGGCCAGCCGAGGTTAGGTCCACAGTGGGTCCGACGCTATCGACCGAAGTCGAATTGCCACTCCGGCAGGCGGTTGGCTCTGCGTCGCAGAAGCACCACTTCCGGTCACTCTCCGCAAACCCAGATCCGTCCGGCGCGCCCGACGGGCATCGCGCCGACCAGGAGGACGAACATGCGAAGGTACGTCAGCGACACCGCCGAGCTCACCGACGAGTACGGCATCCAGATCGGCCGCTGGACCCAGTACCGCGATCTCGGCCCGTTGCCGTTCGACGCCATGTGGTGCGTGATCCCGCCCGGCGGCAGCAGCACCGAGGACGTCCACCCCGAGGTGGAGTTCGCCGTGGTGACCCGCGGGACCGCCATCTACGAGGCGGGCGGCGAGAAGGTCGAGGTGCCGACCGGCGGGGTGATCCTGCTCGAACCCGAGCAGCGCCACGTCATCCACAACCCCTCCCCCGAGCAGCCGCTGACCATCCTGAGCGTCTACTGGATGCCGCGCCCCGAGACCGGCCGGCCGGACGCGGGCGACGGGACCGGCCGTGGCTGACGATCCGGCCGGGCGGGGCGCGGTGCTCCTGGTCACCCCGCCGCCGACCCCGAACGGTCCGCTGCACCTCGGGCACCTCAGCGGCCCGTACGTCGCCGGGGACGTGGCGGCCCGCGCGCTGCGCGCCGCCGGCCGGCGGGTGGTGACCCAGTGCGGGCTGGACGCCCACCAGAACTACGTGCTCGCCCGGGCGGAGGCGAACGGCGAGACGCCGGCCGACACGGTCGCCCGCTACGGGTCGCTGATCCACGCCGCGTTGCGCGCCGCGCGGATCCGGTACGACGTGATGGCCGACCCACTGGCCGACGAGGCGTACCGCCGGGCGGTGGCCGGCCTGCTCACCGAACTGGTCGAGGCGAAGGTGGTCGAGGTCGCGCCGGTGTCGCTGCGCGCCTGCGCGGCCTGCCGGCGGACCCTGCACCACGTGCGGGTCGCGGGGCGCTGCCCGGCCTGCGGGGCAGGCGCGAACGGCGGCACCTGCGAGGGGTGCGGCGGTTTCTGCAGCGCCGCGAACCTGGTCGACGCGCGGTCCACCTGCTGCGACGCGCCACCGGAGCCGGTCACCCACACGGTGCCGGTGCTGCGGCTGGACGAGCACCGGGAACGGCTCGCCGGGTTCTGGTCCGGGGCGGTGCTACCGCCCCGGCTGCGCCGGCTCGTCGCGTCGTACCTCGACGGCGGGCTGCCGGAGGTGCCGCTGGCGTACCCGACGGACTGGGGCATCGAGTGGGACGACGGCCTGCGCATCGACGTCTGGGCCGAGATGGCCCTGGCGAACCTGCTGCTGCCCGCCCGCCACCTGCGGCCGGACGCGGACACCCTGGCCGGGTACCTCGACGCGTGGCGGGACGTGGACGAGCAGTGGATCTTCCTCGGGGTGGACAACGCCTTCTACTACGCGCTGCTCATCCCCGCCCTGCACCTGGCCGCCGGGCTGCCCGACCGGCCGACCGGCCTGGTGGTGAACGAGTTCTACCGGCTCACCGGCGCGAAGTTCTCCACCAGCCGGGGGCACGCGATCTGGGCGCACGAGTTCCTCGCCGACGAGGACCCCGCAGTGGTGCGGGCGTTCCTGAGCTGGGACCGGCCGGACCGCTACGAGTCGGACTTCCGGCCCGAGGCGTACGAGGCGTTCAAGGCGCGCTACGCCGCCACGCTCGCCGGGGCCGTACCCGGTCTGGACGGTGTGCTCGCCGACGTCGAGCTGACCCGGGGTGAGCAGGCGCTGCGCCCGGCGCACTTCGACAGCGCCACCGTCGTCCGGGCGGCGCTGGCCGCGTACCCCGGTGACCCGGACCGGGCGGCCCGCCTGCTCGACGTCGTCGGCGGCGCGGAACCGGCGGCCTCCGGTGGGTGAGCCCCGCGTGCTCGTCGTCGGCGCGGGCCTCGCCGGTGTCCTGCTCGCCCGGCGGCTGCGGGACGCGGGCGCCGAGGCGGTGCTGGTCGGCCCGCACGGCGGCGACCCGGCCGGCGGGCACGCCGACGCCACCGCCGCCTCCGGTGGCCTGGTACGCGCCTTCGAGCCCGATCCGGCGGCCCGGGCCCTGGCCACCGCGAGCCTCGCCGAACTGCGGGACGACCCGGCGCTCGCCGCGGCCGCCGGGTGGCGGGCCACCGGCTCGCTCTACCTGCTCGACGCCGTCGACGCCGGGGCGGCGGCCGGCGTGGCCGGGGCCGAGGTGCTGACCCGCGACGAGGTCTCCCGGCGGTTCGGCTTCGACCGGCTCCCGGACGGCACGGTGGGGGTCTGGGAACGCCGGGCCGGCCACCTCGACCCGGACCGGTTGCGCCGCAGCGTCCTGCGGGGCCTGGACCGGACCGAGACCACGCCGGTGGCCCGCCTCGGCGACGGCGCGGTCGACCTGCGCGACGGCCGCCGGCTCACCGGCGACCTCGTCGTGGTGGCGGCCGGGGCCTGGACGCCGGGCCTGCTGCGCGCCGCCGGGCTGCCGAGCACGCTGCGCACCAAGCACATCCAGTACGCCCACCACCGCACCGGCCGGGCCGACCTGCCGTGTTTCGTCGATGAGACGAGCGGCCTGTACGGGCGGCCCGCCGGTCCGGGGCGTGTCCTTCTCGGGCTGCCCAGCGACCGCTGGGACGTCGACCCGCCCGCGCCCGCGCCGGACTCCGGGCTGGCGGCTCGGGTGCTGGCGGTCGCCGCGCGGCGGCTGCCCGGCCTGGACCCGCGCCCGGACGGCCCGCCGGTCAGCGCCGTCGACTGCTACAGCGACCCGCCCGGCCTGGCCCTGCGCGCAGTGGCCGGTGCCGTGCACACCTTCACCGGCGGCAGCGGCGGCGCCGCCAAGACCGTCCTGGCCGCCAGCCGGCTCGCCGCCACCGCCCTGCTGAACTCCCGATCCGCGATCCGTGTCCCGCACGGCTAGACACAGAGGCAGACTGATGACGCAGACCTATCACACAGTGGGAATTGGCGCGGGGCCGGCGAACCTGAGCCTCGCCGCGATGTACGACGCGCTCGCGCCGCACGACATCGCGCTGTTCGAGGCGCGGGACCAGCCGGGCTGGCACGACGGGATGCTGCACAGCGGCGTGCGCATGCAGACCGGCTGGGTCAAGGACCTGGTCTCGCTCTACGACCCGACGCACCCGCTGTCGTTCCTCAACTACCTGGTCACCACCGGCCGGGTCTACGCCCTGCTGGGCGCCGGTTTCGACACCATCCCCCGGATCGAGTACCAGCAGTACCTGGTGTGGGCGGCGGAGCAGTTGCCGCGCATCACCTACGGCGCCCGCGTCGACCGAGTCGAGTTCGACGGCGCGATCGTCACCCGCAGCGGCGGCGTCGAGGTCGCCCGCTCCCAGCACCTGGTGCTCGGCAGCGGGACCGTCCCCTTCGTACCGGACTTCCTGGACGCCCTCGACCCCCGGCACCTGTTCGTCGCCGACGAGCTGAACCGGCGCCTGGCCGGCGTGCCCGACGAGCCGGACGTGCCGTGGGTCGTGATCGGCAGCGGCCAGACCAGCGCGGAGTGCGTCGCAGCGCTGCTCGCCCGCGGCTGCCGCGACATCAAGTGGATCGGCCGGCGGTCCTGGTTCGCGCCGCTGGAGGACTCCCCCTCGGCGAACGACCTGTACCGGCCCGCCTACCAGGAGGCGTTCCTCTCGCTGTCCCGGGACGTGCGGGAACGGCTGGTCTCCGGGCAGATCCTGACCAGCGACGGCATCTCCCCCGGCACGCTGCGCGGCGTCTACCAGCACAACTACGAGGAGCGGCTGCGGACCGGCCGGTTCCCGGTCACGATCATGCCGAGCCGTACCGTGACCGGCGCCCGGCAGCTCGACGGGGAGGTGGAGCTGGAGTGCCTCACCGCCGGCAGCGGCGAGGAACGGCACCGGGCGGTGAACGTGATCGTCGCGGCGGGCCGGCGGCTCGCCCCGCTCCCCTTCGATCCGGAGCTGTCCGCGCTGATCGACGTGGACGAGCGCGGCGAACCGGTGATCGAGTCGGACTACTCGATCCGGTGGAAGCACGCCGACGACCACAAGATCTTCGTGCTGAACCGGGGGCGGTACGTGCAGGGGCTCGTCGACTCCAACCTGAGCATTCTGCCGATCCGCAGCGCGATGATCCTGAACTCGATCGCCGGCCGCACGGTCTGCCGGTTCCGTGACGACTACGTGAGCACCCGGTGGGCGTGAGCGCGATGACGACATTCGACTACGACGGCCGCGTCTTCGTCTCCGTGGACCACGACGCCGGTGACGGCGCCGAGCCGCTGCGGGGGCACTACCACCAGCGCGGCGACCTGGTCTGGGCGGAGATCACCGGCGGCCCGGTCCGGCACGGCCGGCTCGCGGGAACCTGCGACGCCCAGGGCGTGGTGCGCTTCGCCTACCTGGAGGTGCTCACCGACGGCACCATAGTGGTCGGCGAGTGCGAGTCCCGGCCCGAGCGGCTGCCGGACGGCCGGATCCGGCTGCGGGAACAGTGGCGCCGGCACGGGCCACGCCAGGACAGCGGCGTCTCCGTCATCGAGGAGGCGGCGCCGGCGCTCGCCGCAGGACAGGAGAGCCGGCGTCGTGTCTGACATCCAGATCATCAGTTTCGTCGCCGCCAGCCTGCTCATCATCATCGTGCCGGGCGTCGACTTCGCGCTCGTCACCCGGCAGACCGTCAGGTACGGCCGGCGGGCCGGGTTCGTGGTGCTGGCCGGGCTGTTCGTCGCCGCGCTGGTGCACGCGTCGTTCGCCACCGCCGGCCTGTCCGCGCTGCTGGTCTCCTCGCCGACGCTCTACACGGTGCTGCGCGTCGCCGGCGCGCTGTACCTGCTCTACCTGGGCGGCACGATCCTCTGGGCCACCCGGCCGCGCCGGACGGCCCCGGCGGCGCAGCCGGTCCCGGTCGGCGCGGGCGGCGCCGGGCCGGACCCGGAGACCGGCCCCGCGCCGGTGCCGGAGGCCCCGGCCGCCGACGAGCCGCACGTGGCCCGCCGCTCGTTCGTCATGGGCGTCACCAGCCAGCTGCTGAACGTCAAGGTGGTCGTCTTCTACGTCTCGTTCGTGCCGCAGTTCGTCAGGCCCGGCGACGGGGCGGCGGCCCGCACGGCGGTGCTGGCCGCCACGTTCATCGGTCTCGCCGTGCTCTGGTGGGCCTGCTACATCATGCTCATCGACAGGTTGCAGCCCTGGCTGACCCGGCCGTCAGTGCTGCTGGTGATCGAACGGCTGACCGGGCTCATCCTGATCGTCCTGGCGATCCGGATCGCGCTGAGCCGGTGAGCGGCGACGGCGCCCGCCGGCAGCGGCGGGCGCCGTCGGTCTCACTGGTTGCGGGGGCGGTGGGCGACGGTGAGGACGTGGGTGGTCGGCCAGTCCAGCGGCCGGCCGTCGAGGTCGGTGAGGGACGCGACCGGTGCGATCCGGTTGTCGATCACCCATTCGTTGCGCACCGGCGCCGACGCCGGGCCGATCTCGAACCCCGCCTCGGTGAGCAGCGCCGTCCAGTCGGCGAAACTCAGGCCGCAGAACTGCTCCTGCGTCTCCGACAGCCAGTTGTCCGTGTAGTCCTTGCGGGTCAGGTAGTCCATCGCCGCGCCCAGCGACAGGCGTACCGCGCCGTCCGGAAGCGGCTCGTGGTCGAAGCCGAACGCGAAGTCGACGGCGAACTGGTCCAGCCGCGCCCGCGTCGACAGCCCGCCGACGTAGCGCCGGACCTCCGCCGAGGTCAGCTCGGCGAGATCGCCGCGGGGCGCGGCCGGGTTGTCGCCGTCGTCGGCCGACAGCCGCAGCAGCACCTGCCGCCCGGGGTCGTCCGGACCGCACACGTCGCTGTTGATCCAGACGCCGCCGGGCACCGTGTGGTCGTGGATGCGGCGGGCGAACTGCAGCAGCGACTCCCGCTGCCGCCCGTACGACCAGATCTCATGGGTCAGCGCGAACGTGAGCGTGGTGTCGACCGAGCGGTCCTTGAACACCGCGCCGCCGAGGACGTTGCGGTGGAAGAAGTAGACGTTGGCGTTGCGGAACACGCCCTGCGCCTTCTTGTGCAGGCACTCCTGGTAGAGGTGGCGGGCGACCTCCACGCCGATCAGGTCGCTCTCGCGCAGCGCGGCCTCCCGGTCGGCCAGCTCCAGGACCGCGCCCGCGCCGCAGCCGATGTCCACGATGCGGCCGGGCTGCACGTACCCGCGCACCGAGTCCCACTTGCGCTGCGCGGCAGTGGCGAACGCCTCCACGTAGGTGCGGTAGTCCCGGGTCACCGTGAGGCCGCCCTCGTCGCCGACGAGCGGGTCGTTCACCACCGACCGGATCGACTCGACCAGGCGGTAGCGCTCGAACACGTCGATGGTGGCCGGGTGGGTGAGCGCGCGCCAGGTCTCGTCCCCGGCGGCCAGGCGCAGCAGCACGTCCCACGGCCGTTCGGGCGGCTCGGGCAGGTCCGGGTCCGCCTCGACCGGCGCGATCCGGAAGCCGAGCCGCTCGTACAGCTTCGCGACCTCCGGCGTGGAGCAGGCCAGCAACGTGTCGGCGGGGGTGAGTTCGAGCCCGGTGGCCACCGCGATGGATTTCAGCGTCACCTCGGCGAACGCGTCGGTGTACGTGGTGTCGAAGATCGGCACCACCACCGAGCGCAGCCCGCTCAGCACGCTGAACCGCTCGATCGCGGCTTCCCGCCGGTGGTACGGCACCGGGTTGCGTCTGGTGTTCTCGTGGTTGGCCGACGTCACCGCCCAGACCACTGTGGCCTCGTCCCCGGCCAGCCGGCACAGGTAGTCGGCCTGGAACCGGGTCAGCAGGTGGTGCCGCCCCGGGAAGAGCACGAAGCGGGCCGGCTCGTCGGTCATGTTCCCCTCACCTGGGCCGATGGGCGGTGCGCGGTCATACCGGGACGCTCCAGGAGCGCCACAGACGCCCGTACCGGCCGTCGGCGGCGAGCAGTTCCGAGTGCGTGCCCTGCTCCACGATCCGCCCGTGGTCGAGCAGGACGATCCGGTCGGCGGCGACCGCCTGGCTGAGCCGGTGCGCCACGATCAGCGTGGTCCGTCCCTCGGTGGCGGCCAGCGCCGCCCGGTCCAGGTCACGCGCTCCGGCGCTGCCGGCCTCGGCGGTCGCCTCGTCCAGCACGGCGACGGCGGGCGCGGCCAGCACCAGCCGGGCCAGGGCGACCTGCTGGGCCTGCGCGGCGGTGAGCCGGTGGCCGCCCTCGCCGACCGCCGTGGCCAGCCCGTCCGGCAGCGCGCGCAGCCAGGTGGTGGCGCCGACCCGGTCCAGCGCGTCGAGCAGTTCGGCGTCGGTGGCGTCCGGGGCGGCCAGGCGCAGGTCCTCGGCGAGCGGCCCGGCGAAGACGTGCACCTCCTGGCTGACCAGCGCGACGTCGCGCCGCACGGCGTGCTCGCCCCGCTCGGTCAGCGGCACGCCGCCCAGGCGTACCGACCCGTCGGTGGGCGCGATGATCCCGGCGGCGATGCCGGCGAGCGTGCTCTTGCCCGCGCCGCTGGCACCCACGAGCGCGACCCGCTCACCCGGGGCCAGGCGCAGCTCGACGTCGGCCAGGACCAGGGGGCCGTCGTCGTCGTAGCGGTGCCGGCGGACCGTGACGTCCAGCGCCGCCGGGCCGCGCCGCCCGGCCGCCGACGGCGCGGACGGGGCGGTGTCGGGCAGCGTGGCCACGCCGACCAGCCGGGCGAGGCTCGCGCCGGCCTGCAGCACCGAGTCGGACTCCATCAGCAGCAGGCCGATCGGGTTGAACAGCCGGTGGAAGTAGAGCGCGGCGGTGGTCGCCGCGCCCACCGTGACCAGGTCGCCGCGGACCAGGAAGAACCCGGCGACGAGCACCGCGGCCAGGCCGAGGAACTCCGACCTGTTGATCCGCAGCCCGAAGCGGGTGTGCAGGTTGAAGATCTCCAGCGACAGGTCGCGCGCCACGCCGGAACGCTCGGCGATCGCCGCGACGTGCGCGTCCTCGGTCCGGTACGCGCGCACTGTCGCCGCGCCGCGCAGCGCGCCGGCCATGGCCTGTGTCCGCTCGCCGGTGGCGACGCGCTCGCGGGCGTAGTACGGCGCGGACCGGCGCAGGTACCAGCGCAGCGCCAGCGCGTACGCGGGCGCTGCCACCAGCCCGGCGAGGCCGAGCCGCCAGTCGAGCGCGACCAGCCCGAACACGGTCAGCACCACGGACAGCAGCGCGCCGACGAACGCCGGACCGCTGACCGCGATCACGTTCGTCACCACCGCCACGTCGTCGCCGACCCGGGCCAGCAGGTCACCGGTGCCGGCCCGTTCCAGCGTCGCCGAGGGCAGGTGCAGCGCCCGGTCGAGCACCCGCTCGCGCAGCCGGGCTAGCACGGTCTCGCCCAGGCGGGACGCGAGCGCGGCCCCGGCGGCGGTGAGCAGCCCGGTGAGCACTGCCGCGCCGGCGATCACCGCGACCCGGCCGGCGATCCGGGAGACCGGGGCATCGGCGATGACGTCGTCGACGAGGCGGCCGAGCACCCAGGGCGCGACCAGCCCGCCGGTGGCGGCGGCGACGAGCACGGCGGTCGCGGCGGCGCTGAGGCCGGGCCGCCGCCGGAACTCCGCGCCGAGCGTCGTCCAGGTCCGCCGGGCGGTCGCGGTGGGCAGCAACGCCCGGCCGGGTTCGGCGGTACGCGGGTCAGCGGTCACCGCAGTGTCTCCTCGCGGTAGCGGGCGTCGGTGGCCAGCAGGTGCTCGTGCGTCCCTTCGGCGGTCACCCGGCCGTCGGCGATCACCACCACCCGGTCGGTGATCCGCAGCAGGGCGGGGCTGCTGGTGACCAGCAGCGTGCCCCGGGGCGCGTCGCGGCGCGCGCCGGCCAGTCCGTCGGCGAGTTGGGCCTCGGTGGCGGCGTCCACTGCGGTCGTGGGGTCGTGCAGCACGAGCACCGGCGGGTCGGCGTGCAACGCCCGCGCCAGCCCGAGCCGCTGGCGCTGGCCGCCGGAGAGGTTGGCGCCGCGCTCGACGAGCCGGTGGCCGAGGCCGCCGGGGTGCGCGTCCACCACGTCGTCCGCCGCGGCCGCCCGGACCGCGGCGCGCAGGCATCCCTCGTCGGTGCTGCGGCCGGCGGCGAGGTTGGCGGCCACGGTTCCCTCGAACAGCGTCACGTCGTGCGGCTCGACCAGCACGGCGCCGCGCATCGCGTCGATGTCCAGGTCGTCGGCGGGTACGCCGTCGACGCGTACCGCGCCCCGGCGCCGGTCCGCGGGCACCCGTCCGGACAGCAATGCGACCAGCGCGTCCGCGTCGGCCGGGTCGTACGCCAGCACGCCGACGATCTCCCCCGGGTCGACCCGCAGGCACACCCCGTCCAGCGCGGCGTGCCCGACGTGGTCGAGGACGAGCCGCGGCCCGTCCGTACGGTCCGGCCGGGACGCGGCGCCCGGCCGGGTCAGCGGCTCGGCGCCGAGCACGCGCGCGACCCGGGCCGCGGAGGCGCGGGCCATCGCGAACAACTGCACGCAGTAGCCCAGCGTCTGCACCGGCTCGGCGACGAACTGCGCGAGCCCGACCACTGTCACCAGTTCACCGATGGTGAGCCGGCCACGCAGGGCGAGCCAGCCGGCGGCACCGGCGACAGCGGCGAGGAAGAGGCCGTTCGCGGCGGTGGTGAGCCCGAGGTGCAGGCCCTTGGTGTTGGCGGCGCGCAGCGTCACGGCGAGGGCGCGCCGGCTGGCGGCGGCGTACCGGCCGGCGGCGTGGTGCTGGGCGCCGATGCCGCGCAGCACACGCAGGCCGGAGACGAGGTCGACGGCGAGCGCCGTGGTCTCGGCGAGGGCCTCCTGCTGGGAGGCGCTGCGCCGGGACAGCAGCGGTGCCATCCGTTGCAGCGCCAGGACCAGCACCGGTACGCCGATGAGCACGCCGAGTCCGAGCGGGACGTCGATGACCAGCAGCGCGACGGCCGCGACGGTCAGCGCGCTCACCGCGGCGACGCCGAAGCCGGCCACCCGGACCACGTACGCGGAGAGTTCGGCGTCGGAGGCGGCGACCGAGAGCAGTTCGCCGTCGCGTAGGCCGGAGCGGTGCCCGCGCGGGTCGAGCGCGCGCTCGGCCAGTTCCACCCGTAGCAGGTGCGCCTCCCGCTCCACGGCCGCGAACGCCTGGCGGGCGCCGTTGCGGTAGGCGAACGCCAGCACGGTGAACAGGGCGGCGAGGCCGGCGACGGAGTACGCGAGCGCCCACGGGTCGCCGGTCACCACGGCCCGGTCGATGATGACGCCGATCGCCACCGGCACGAGCGCCTCGGTGACCTGGTGCAGCCCGAGCAGGGTCACGCCGATCAGCACCGGGCGGCGCTGGCGGCGCAGCGCCTGGCGGAGCACGTGCCGGGCGGTGACGGCGCTGCCGGGGGGAAGCGGGGACACGAGGGGATGCCTCCAGTGCTTGAAGTGAGGACAGCCTAACCTCAGCTTCGCGGGCAGCCGAACCGCCGGGGGGTGGCCGGGCTCACCACGCGCTCCGCCAGCGGCGCGCGATCACCGCCGGTAATGTTGATCAGGCCGAGAGTGTACGCAAATGTCCACTGCACCGAGGAGTGACAATGTTCGATCACGCAGCCGGCCGCATCGACATCGCACGCCTGCGGGAAACGCTTGACGGCCGGTGGGCCGACGTCCGCCGGGCGCACCGCGAACACCTCGACGAACGCTTCCTCCCGGTGTACGGCGAGACCGGTGACCAGGCTCGCGAGCGCATCACCCGGCTACTGTCCGAACTCCCTGTCGAACTGGGCATCGCCTCGGGCTTCCCCGTCGAGTACGGCGGCCGCGGCGACGTGGGCGCCTCGATCGTCGCCACCGAGATGCTGGCCCAGGTGGACCTGTCACTGATGGTGAAGGCCGGCGTCCAGTGGGGCCTGTTCGGCGGCGCGGTCGCCGCGCTCGGCACGAAGCGGCACCACGACGCCTACCTGCCCGACATCGTCGCGGGCCGGCTCTTCGGCTGCTTCGCGATGACCGAGACCGGCCACGGCTCGGACGTGCAGCAACTGCGCACCACCTGCGTGTACGACCCGCAGACCCAGACCTTCGACCTGCACACGCCGCACGAGGCGGCGCGCAAGGACTACATCGGCAACGCGGCCCGGGACGGGCGGATGGCTGTGGTCTTCGCCCAGCTCGTCACCGGCGGGCGCCGGCACGGCGTGCACGCCTGGCTGGTGCCGATCCGCGACGAGCACGGCCGGCCGATGCCCGGCGTGACCATCGGCGACGCCGGACCCAAGGCCGGCCTGCTCGGCGTGGACAACGGGCGGCTCAGCTTCGACCACGTGCGGGTGCCGCGGGACATGCTGCTGGACCGGTACGCGCAGGTCGCCGAGGACGGCACGTACTCCAGCCCGATCGAGAACGACTCCCGGCGCTTCTTCACCATGCTGGGCACCCTGGTCCGGGGCCGGGTGAGCGTGGGCGGCGCGGCGTCGGCGGCCACCAAGTCGGCGCTGGCCATCGCGGTGCGCTACGGCGACATCCGCCGGCAGTTCAGCGACGCCGACGGCGAGCGCGAGGTGCTGCTCAACGACTACCTGGCGCACCAGCGCAAGCTGCTGCCCGCGCTGGCCACCACGTACGCGCTGACCTTCGCCCAGGCGGAGCTGGTCGCGGCGCTGGACGAGATCCAGGGCGGCGACGGGCCGGTCGACGAACACCGGCAGCGGGAGCTGGAGTCCCGGGCCGCCGGGCTGAAGGCGGCGCAGACCTGGCACGCCACCCGCACCATCCAGATGTGCCGGGAGGCGTGTGGCGGCGCCGGCTACCTGTCGGAGAACCGCCTGCCCAGCCTCAAGGCCGACACCGATGTCTTCACCACGTTCGAGGGCGACAACACGGTGCTGCTGCAACTGGTCGCCAAGGGGTTGCTGACCGGTTACCGGGACGAGTTCGGCTCGCTCGACGGCTGGGGACGCGCCTCCTTCGTCGCCGAGCAGGTACGCGAGATGGTGCTGGAGCGCACCGCCGCCCGGGCGCTGATCGCACGTCTGGTCAGCGCGGTGCCGGGCCGCGACGACGAGGTCGCGGTCACCGACCGGGGCTGGCAGCTCAAGCTCTTCGAGGACCGCGAGGAGCACCTGCTCGACAGCGCGGTGCGCCGCCTGCGCGGTGGCGCGTCGACCAAGAAGGACCGGCCCTTCGACATCTTCAACGACGTCCAGGACCACGTCCTCGCCGTCGCCGCCGCGCACATCGACCGGGTGACGCTGGAGGCGTTCGTCGCCGGGATCGACGCCACCGCCGACCCGGCGGTCAAGGAGCTGCTGTCCCGGGTCTGCGACCTGTACGCGCTCACCGTGATCGAGGCGAACAAGGGCTGGCTGCTGGAGCACGGCCGGCTCACCCCGGCCCGCTCGAAGACGATCACCAGCGTGGTGAACGGGCTACTCAAGGAGCTGCGCCCGTACATGCGCACGCTCGTGGACGGGTTCGCCATCCCGGACGCCTGGCTGCACGCCGCGATCCTGCGCGAGGAGCCCGGACGCCAGGAGGCGATGGCCGCGCACGACGCCGCCGCGGATCAGCAGGCCGTGCCGGCCTAGCCGGCCGGCGCCGCGGCCTCCGGGTCCGCCTCCGTGGCCGGCTCAGGTCGCGGCCGGGCCGGTGCGCCGGGCGCCCCGGCGGGGTCGCCGTCGACGGGCGGTGAGGTGGGGTCACCGTCGGCCGCCCGCGCGGTGGCGGGGTCGCCGTCGGCCGGCCGCGCCGCCGCGTACCCGGCGGCGCCGAGCGCCAGGTACAGGCCGCCGAACAGCCAGAAGGCGGCGAACAGGAAGCCGCGCTCGGCCATCGCGAGGATCATGACCAGCGCGCCGGCCAGCGCGGTCACCGCGTACCCGGCCCGGAATCCGTAGGCGCACAGCGCACCGGCCGCGACCGGCCCGGCGATCCACAGCGCCGCGCCCACCCAGCCGACACCGACCGAGCCGCCGGCCGACGCGACCGCCACGAGCACGCCGGGCATCGCCACGATCCCACCGGCCAGGACGTGCCACCACCGTCCCCCGGCGCCTCGCCGCACGGCCCACGGCACGAACGCCGCCGCCCAGGCCACCAGCGCGAGCGGGAAGTAGTACAGGCCCGTCTCGCCGGCCGCGCAGGCGAACATGGTCAGCGCGATCGCGCCGGCGAGCCGCGACCCGGCGCGTACCCGGGCGGGCGCCACGAGCGGCGCGGCCGCGACGAGCGCCGGCAGCAGCGTGAGCAGCGCGATTCCCGGACCGAGCCGGCCGAGGACGCCCTGCTCGCCGGCGTCGGCCTGGATCGGCTCGACCGGCACTGTGGACGGCAGCAGGAAGCTCACGCACACGGCGATCAGCACGCCGACCGCCGACGCGACCAGGGACAGCGTCCGGCCGACCCGCTCCGGGCGGTCCTGGTCCGGTAGCCCCAGCTCCTCCCGCGCCTGCCGGGCCACGTCCGGCGCGGCACCCAGGCCGGCGAGGACCTCGTCGGCGCTCCGCCCGCTGTCGAGGGCGTCGGCGATATGCGCGCGGACATCCGCGACGATCTCCTCCGCCGTGCCGGACGGGACGTCCGACAACTCCGCGTCCAGCGCCCGCAGGTAGGCCCACGCCGCCTCCGGGAGGCCGTCGTCGCTCATCCTTCCTCCCCCATCAACTCGTCCACGTGCGGCTGGATCTCCCGCCACACCGTCGCGAACACCCGCAGGTGCGCCCGCCCCTGGTCGGTGATCGCGTAGTACCGCCGGGCGTGCCCCTGCTCGGGGGCCACCCACCGGGTCTGCACGGTGCCGGCCTGCCGCATGCGGGCGAGCAGCGGATACAGGCTGCCCTCGCTGGCGGTCAGGCCACGCACGGCGAGCCAGTCGGCCAGTTCCAGGCCGTACATGTCGCGTCGCGAGAGCAGCGCGAGCACGCAGTACTCCAGCACGCCCTTGCGGATGTTCGTGGTGATCCGCTCACGTGCCCCGTCCATGCCTCGCAAGATACCTTGCTATGCAAGACATGTGGTGAGGGGGTCGGAACGCGCGCTGCCGGCCACGCCCGAGGGCATGGCCGGCAGCGCGGACCGGCACAGCGGGGATCAGCGCCCGTTCAGCTTGCGCTGGACGAAGTCGAAGGCACGGTCACCGAGCTGCGGCGCGTACTGGTCGACGGCCGCGACCGAGGCGGGGAAGTTCTCGCCGCCCCAGACCCGGCTCTGCCCGCACTCGGCGGCCCACTCCGAGTAGCTGTTCCAGGTCAGCATCATGTCGGCGGCCGGGGTCACGCCCGGCTCCACGATCGAGGAGCCCTTGCGCACCGGGATCACCACGGTCAGCTTGTCGGTGCCGGTGAACCGGCGAGCGACCTGGGCGTACGCGACGCAGACCGCCGCGTTTACCGACGGGTACTCCGGAGCGGCGATGGCGACCGAGCTGAGGTAGCTACGCCATTGGGTGCCGGTGATGTCGTTGACGGTGCCCCGGCCCGGGCCGCCCCACGCGGTCAGCTTCTTGTTCGGGTACAGGTGGCGGATCGCGCTGAACGGCTGCACCGAGTCGTACTTGCGCATGTAGTACCAGGAGGCGATCGCCACGTCGAACCCGGCGACGTCCGTCATCACGATGAACCGGACGGAGTCCTCGGTGTTGTACCGGCCCCGCAGCAGCGTGTGCGCGATGGCGCCGTACGGCGTGATGTTGTCGCTGAAGATCTCCGCGCTCATCTTCTTGCGGTCGTCCAGGCCGGCCGAGGCGCGCAGCACCTCGTCGGCCTGCTTGCGGTAGCCCTTCGGGTTCAGCAGGTGGTGGTTCGCCGGCGGGGTGAGCCGGAACTGCTCGGGCCGGTCGAAGGTGATCGGCTTGACCCGGCCGAACTGGGGCGTCGCGAACTCCTGCGTGTTGACGACCTCGCGCTTGGAGATGGTGTTCGGCTGCCAGCGCGACGGGAAGCGCAGCTCGTACGGGCTGTTGACCGGCCGGTAGCCGGTGTGGTCGGCGTACGGCTCGCGGTTGTAGCGGCGGCCGCCCGCGTCGCCGTCCCGGTTCGTACCGTCGTTGCGGCGCGCCGCCATCGCGTTCTTCGCGGCGAGGATGCCGATGCCGCTGGCGGTGGTGCGGTCCTCCGCGGTGACCGCCGGGTCCAGGCCCGCGGTGGCCATCATCCGCTGCCAGGTCGCCTCGTGCTGCGGGTAGAGCTTGCTGAGCGAGGTGTAGGCCGAGTAGATGACGGCGATGTTCTTGTTGCGCGTCGTGTGCTCCTCGGCGGGACGGCGGCCGATGGTGGAGAAGATGCCGACCGCGGTGGGGTGGTACGCCGCCAGGGCGTCGA
The DNA here is from genome assembly GCF_011602315.1 of Micromonospora sp. CMU55-4. NCBI lineage: Bacteria > Bacillati > Actinomycetota > Actinomycetes > Micromonosporales > Micromonosporaceae > Micromonospora > Micromonospora sp. CMU55-4. The sequence goes on along the minus strand of NZ_JAAOLH010000004.1, from coordinate 343,720 downwards.
ACCACGGCAGTTCGATGAGCATGGCCCGGTCCGCGGCCCAGGACCCGGGCCGGCCGCTGTACTCGACCCGCGGCTCGGTGTTGAGGGCCGGGTAGATGACGTCGGTCAGGGCGTTCCCGTGGTCGAGGTCGAAGGTCGCTGCCTGCGGGGCCGCCGACACACCGTTTGTCAGCGACACCACCAGGGCGATCGCCGCGGCGACGGCCGCGGCACCCCCGAGATGCCGTTTCCGCGGCCGCCTCAGAATCTTCACCGGGAATTCTCCTCTCCATTGGACCGCCGCACAAATGTGCTCACCGAAAATGAGGGCAGCGGATCGAAGGAACATTAACGCGCGTTATTCACGCCGGTCCACTACTCGATCGGGTAGTGGCGACGGCAACGGAATTCGACGCGCCGTCGACAACCGCCGCAAATATGCGGACCGCCGTTTTCACGCCCGGTCCTCCAGTTCCTGGGCGAACGCCAGCCAGGCGGCGGCGCACGAGCGGGCCAGCTCGGCCACCGATGTGCGCCAGTACGGCGGCACGGCGTCGACGAACTCGCGCCAGGCGGCCGGGTCGACCACGTGCCCGTCGGCCCACCGGACGAAGGCCCGGCCCACCTCGGCGTACTTCACCGCGGGGTCGCGGATCAGGTTGCCCCGTACCGCCGGCCAGTCGACGGGCGGCGCCGGGGCCTGACCCGGCCGGCGCCTGCGCGCCTCCGACCCGTCGTCGGCGGCCGGCTCGGGCTCGGCCGCCGGCCGCTGCGGGGTCAGGACCGGGTCCCGGCCCGCCTGCAGCCGGGCGCGCACGTCCCGCGCCGTGCCCACCGACACCCCGGCCTCCTTCGCGATGGCACGCAGGGGCGCGTCCGGCCGGAGCGCGATGACCGCGCTGGCCCGACGGCGGCCCGCCGAGCCGTCCAGCGGGCGGACCCGGCCGTCCCGTCCCACCCGGCTGCCCTCCCGCGCCGCCGGTTGCAGCAGGCGGCGCCGGATGCCGCTGACCGTGGTCGGGGACAGCCCGGCGGCCGCGGCGACGGCGCGGTCCGACCACTGCGGATACAACCGCAGGATGCGGGTGGCGGCGGCCTCCCGGTCGGCGCGGGACAGCGGCAGCCCGTGTTTGATGTTGGCGTCGACCGAGAGCAGGAACGCCGCGGCGTCGTCGCCGTCGAAGAACGTCACCCGTACGGTCTCGTCGCCGCGCAGCTTGGCGGCCCGCAGCCGGTGCATGCCGTCGATCACCCGCATCGTGCCGCGCTGCACGAGGATCGGGGGGAGGTCGTGCATCGCGGCCAGCAGCCGGATGTGCTCGACGTTCTCTCCCGCCAGTCGCGGGGAGTCGCCGGGCAGCAGCGCGGAAACCGGAACCGTCTCGCCAAGCACAGACCGATCCTCCGTAGCTGCGTCCGGCAGGGGAAATCTCTCGTCGTTGCCCTTCACTTCCAGCGTGTTTGAGTTGCCCCACATTGGAAACACTCGCTTCAGCCGAGACAGGATTCCGTGCGGATAAGATGAGGTGCGCGCGTCACCGATCGAAGGATTACACCTTCCCACACATCATTGCGATGGGATTCCTGCTGGGCAACACCACTGACGGTCCCGGCACGGGTAGTAGACACTACCCACGCAGGTAGTGGACGACGAACTGCGGCGCGGCTAGCCTGGCCGAATTTGCTCCGGCAGGTCTCCGTCTGTCAATTTTCCCGCAGTTCGAAAACGGTCGGCACCTCAGGGCCGCCTCGGCGCCGGGCCGACCGTCGCGGTGTCCTTGGCCCACGCTTCGATCAACTCGGTGGCCTGCCCCGGGTTGAGCCGGGGGTCGCACAGCGAGGTGTAGTGACGCGCCAGGTCGTCCTCGCCGGCCACGGACCCGCCGACGCACTCGGTCACGTCGGCGGCGGCGACCTCGACGTGCAGCCCGGCGGCGTGCTGCCGCTGCCGGTCGAGGATGTCGCGGAACCGCAGCGCCTCGGTGACCACGTCGGAGAGGTGCCGCGTCTTCAGGCCGACCGAGGCCTTGACGGTGTTGCCGTGCATGGGGTCGCTCAGCCAGAGCACCGGGTGGCCCGCGTTCACCACCGCGCGGACGATCGGCGGCAGGGCCTCCCGGATCCGGTCCCGGCCCATCCGCGGGATCAGGACGAGACGGCCGGGCTCGCGCCGCGGGTCGAGCGCCTCGCACACCCGCAGGACCTCCTCCGGGTCGGCGTCCGGCCCGATCTTGCAGCCGACCGGGTTCGCCACAGTGGACAGCATGGCCACGTGCGCCTCGGCGGAGCGGCGGGTCCGCTCCCCCACCCACGGCAGGTGGGTCGACGCCAGGTAGCGCTCACCCGTGTCCGGGTCCCGGCGGATCAGCCGGGACTCGTAGTCGACAACGAGGGCCTCGTGGCTCGACCAGGGTCCCTCGGTCCGCGCGGCCCGCCCGGCCCCCTCCCGGTGGGCGCGCAGCACCCGCTGCACCCGGTCGCTCGCCTCGTACGCCCACCACATGCGGCGCGGGTCGGCCTTGCGCGTACCGGGCGCGGCCAGCTCGGAATTGATCATGTGGCCGCGGAAGGAGGGGATACTCAGCGCGTCGTGCCACTCCGTCGCCTGCGACCGGGGCTTGGCGAACTGCCCGGCCATCCGGCCCACCCGCAGCACGTTGCGCCCGGTGAGCTCACTGAGCCGGTCCCCCAGCCGGTCGATGACCTCGATCTTGTCCGAGGTGTGCCGGGGGGTGCACTCGTAGAGGCTCTCGGCGCAGTCGCCCAACTGCAGCAGGAGCCCGCCGGCCGACGCCAGCTCCGACAACGCCTGCCGGAGCCGCCGTACCTCCCCGGGCGGGACCAGCGGCGGGGCCGCCGCCAACGCCGCACAGGTCTGGGCGTACGCCGGGTGGTCCTGCCAGTCCGGTTGCTGGACCGCCGGCTTGCCCTCCCACGGCCCGAGTGGGCTGCGTTCCGCCGTTGAACCGGATTGCTGCATCTGTCCTCCAGTCGAGAGTCAGCCGGACCGCCGGTCGCGTGTGCGCGTGACCCGGCCGCCGGTGACGGCACGTCGCGCCTATCCGCCACCCCGTACGCGCTGGACCACGGCGTCGGGGTCCGGCGGCGCGGTGTTGCCCCGCCAGGCGACGTGGTGGTCCGGCCGCAGCAGGACGAGGTCGCGTTCCCACAGCTCGCGGGCCCGGGCGTCGGTCACCACGGTGTGGGTGACCGGCAGGCCCCGCGCGGCCGCCGCCGCCAGCAGCGGATCGGCGGCGCCGTCGCCGGTGAAGTCCACGAGGGTGAACGAGGCCGGGTCGAACCGGTCGAAGATCTGCTGCCCGCCACTGAGCAGGAGGCTGGGCGGGCGGGCGCCGGGCCAGGTCGTCGGGGTGTACGCCCGCGGGTCGTCCGGGGGTTCGGCCGGGCCCTCCGGCCGGAGCACCGGCGAGCCGGCATAGCGGTAGCCCAGCTCGATGCCCCGGTACTCGTTCTCGCCCCGCTCGGCGTCGAGGAAGGCCGCGACGGACGGCAGCGGGGCGCCGTCGCGCAGCAGTTCCCCCGCCCGCAGGTGCACGCCCAGGTGCCGGTGCGAGGTGTGCATGTTGCGCCGCCCCACCGGGCGGCGTTCGGCGTCGTAGCTGTCGAGCAGCGCGGGGCCGCCGAAGCCCCGGAGCACCGCGGCGAGCTTCCAGGCCACGTCCACGGCGTCACCGATGCCGGTGTTCATGCCGTACGCGCCGGTGGGGAACATCCGGTGCGCCGAGTCCCCGGCGAGGAGCACCCGGCCGGCGCGGTACCGGTCGGCGAGCATGAAGCCGGGACGCCAGCGCGAGGTGAGCAGCACCTTGTCGATCCGCAGCTCGGTGCGGATCGTGTCGAGCAGGAACGCCTCCGGGTCGGCCGGCGGCTCGTCGAACTCGTTCGGGTCGATCCCGTTGACGTGCGCGGTCCAGGTGTCCACCTCGTCCTGCGCGATGATCACGTACCGGAACGCGAAGTAGTGCCAGAACCGGCCGTGCCGGTGCAGGCTGTCCAGGTCCCGGCTGGTGAAGTGCACCATGAACGCGCCCGGCAGGCCGGGCACGTCGAAGCCCTCCTCGCCGATGCCCACGGCCCGGCGGACCCGGCTCGACGCGCCGTCGCACCCGACGACGTACCGCGACCGCAGCCGGACCTCGCCGCCGGTGTCGTCGGCCAGCACGCTGGTGACCCCCGCGTCGTCCTGGGTCAGCGAGTCGAACCGTACGCCGAGGCGCAGGTCGACGAGCGGTTCCCGCCGGCAGCGCGCCCGCAGGACCGGCTCCAGGTCGATCTGGGAGATCCGCTGGCCCGGCTCGGCCGGCTGGGTGCCGTCGTTGTGCTCGGCGATGCGGCGCCACTCCTCGGTGACCGAGGGCAGGCCCCACCTGGTGATCGGCTCACCGGCGAGGCCGGTCGACCAGATCACGTCGGACCGGTGCTCGGGCGCGACCCCGGCGGCACGCACGTCGTCGGCGAGGCCGAACTGCCGGAAGAACTCCATGCTGCGGGCGTTGACGTAGTCCAGCTTGGGATGGACGGACGTCTCGAAGCCCTGGTCGACGAGGACGCAGGCGACGCCGTGACGGGCGAGCGCCAGCGCGGTGACCATGCCGACCGGGCCCGCGCCCACGACCAGAACCGGTACCGGATCCACAGTTGCCTCCCGAGGGGGTGTGGGACGGCGGAGGGGGCCGCCCCACACCGTGGCGGATGGTCAGCTCACCGGGCTGGGCGCCCGGTCCTGGCGGCCGTCGCGGTCCTCGTCGTCGACGGCGGCCGGCCGCGCCGGTCCCGTGGCCACCGCGCCGGTGAGGGACCGGACCTGCATCTCGGCGAAGGCGGCGTCGTCGCGCTCGCGGCTGGTGAGCGAGCCGAGGTAGCCGAGCAGGAAGCCGACCGGCACCGTGATCAGCGCGGGCTCGACGTCCACGAACTTGAAGTTGCGGTCCGGGAAGATGGCGTCCGGCTCGCCCGAGACGCCGTTGGAGAACAGCACCAGGAACGCGGTGAGCGCGAGGCCGCCGTAGACCGTCCACTGCAGGCCGCGGGTGTTGAATCGGCGCCAGAACAGCGCGTAGACGACGATCGGCAGGACCACCGCGCCGGCCACGTCGATCGAGGTCGGGATGAAGATGTGGGTCCGTACCGGCAGCATCGCGACCGCCAGCAGGACGGAGCCGACGCCGATGATCAGGGTGTTGCGCTTGATGTCCTTCAGCTCGGCGGCCGGGTCCAGCCGGCGGCCCCGCAGCACGTTCAGGTCCTTCGTCACCGTCGTCACCGCGCTGTGCAGCAGCGGCGCGAAGACCCCGACGATCGTCAGGACCGCGACGCCGGCGAGGGAGCCGACCATCACCGGCCCGCCCAGCTCGTCGGCGAGCTTGGGGAAGCTGATGTCGCGGTGGGCCTTGATGACGCCGATGTTGTCCCGGCCGAGGATCGCGACCGCGCCCAGCCCGACCACGGACAGGCACAGGTAGAACCCGACGATGATCATCGACGCCCACCCGGTCGACCGGCGCGCGTCCCGCCCGCTGGTCACCGCGAAGTTGCGCATGAACAGGAACGGGATCGCCGCCACCCCGACCGCGATGGCGAACAGCTTCGACAGGTGCACGAGCGTGGTCGCGCCCTCGCCGAACAGCCGGCCCGGGCCGAGCAGGTCGCTGCCGCTGGGCACCGGCGCCGCGTTGGCCTCGGCCCGCTCCAGCAGGCTGAACAGGTTCAGGTCGAAGCGGGCCAGCACCCAGGCGGTCAGCACGCCCACCACGACCACCGACAGCACCAGCTTGAACACCAGGATGCGGGTGACCCCGAGCATCCCGCCGAGGTACACGTACCCGACGGTGACCAGGCCGACCACGAAGACCGGGAGGACCAGGCCGACGAGCGCGTCGACGCCGAACCAGCGGTTGAAGATGAACGCGATGGCGGCCATCATGATCACGGTCAGCATGACGTACGTCAGCAGTGTGAGCACCGCCGAGGCCATCCGCGCCGGCCGTTCCCGGACGCGCACCGCGAGCAGGTCGCCGAGCGTGTAGCCGCCGACGTTGCGCACCGGCCCGGCGAAGAGGAACAGCGCGAGCATGGTGCCCATCGTGAAGGCGGTCATCAGCAGGATGGCGTCGTAGCCGCTGAGCGCGATGTGGCCGGTGATGATGTACATCGTCGAGTACATCAGCGGCGCGGAGGCCACCGCCAGCGCGTTCTGCACCGGCCCGATCCGCCGGTCGGCCAGCAGGAAGCCGTCCGCGGTGGTGGTGCTGGCGCGCGCCGAGCGGACCAGGTAGAGCACCGCGAGCGCGAGGACGACGGTGACCGGGACGGCGATCGCGGGCGTCGCCCACGTGTTGTCGACCGGGGGTGGCGGGTCGGCGAGGACGACGCTCATCGGGACGCTCCTTCCAGGTCGGCGCGGATCTTCTCGCTGAGCGGGTCGAGCCGCGTGCGGGCGTAGCGCAGGTAGAAGGCGGCGAGCGTCACCACGAAGGTGAACGACAGGAAGACGAAGAGCAGGCCCACGTTGACCGGGCCGGCCACCTTCTCCCGGAAGAAGTCCGGAGCGTAGGTGGCGAGCAGGCTGCCGAGGAACCACCACCCGAAGAAGGCGACGCTGGCCCAGAGCGTGACCGTGCTCGATCGTCGCCGTAGTTCCCTGAACTCTGCGCTGTGATGGACGGCGAGGTAACGACCGCCGTCCGGTGCCGGAGCTGCCGTGTCCATTGCTCTCTCCCCCTGGTGAGAACGTCGCAGACGATGCGGAGATGGCGTGCGGCGTCAGTCTCGGCGACCGCTCACGCTGCGGCATGGCTTAATCACGGGATTTCCGGGAGGCTGCCGGCGCATTGGCGTGCCCGGCCCGGCCGAACCGCGTGAACGGGTGATGCCCGCGCCCGGCCGGCGTCCGATGGTGGCTGCATGACGTCGGCACTGAGAACCAGCGCGTGGACGTACGACGACTTCACCGGCCGCGAGCTGGACCCCGCCCGCTGGGCGGTCATGTCGATCACCGGCGCGGACGGGCAGACCCACAGGTACCAGGACCGCAACGCCCGCGTCCGCACCGGCGACGGGCGGCTGGAGCTGACCGTCGACCCGTTCACCCGCTTCCACGACACCGATCCCCGGCAGAACAACGCCAAGCAGATGTACCGGTCGGTGCGACGCTTCGCCGTGCCGGCGGAGGGCACGCTGGCCGTCGAGGTGGAGATGGGCGTGCGGACGTACCGGCAGATCCCGCACGACCTGCTGGACGCGTTCGGCACGGTGGCACTGTTCGACCTGGAGACCGGCGTCGTGTTCAACGCCGCCGCGACGAACGACACCGTGTACGCGACTGTCGAGCGCCTCGCGCTGCCCGGCGTGACCCAGCCGCACGAGCACTACGTCCACCGGGTGGTCCTGGATGTGCCGACGGAGCCGGGCCGGGCGCACGGCTACGCCATCACCTACCGGGCGCGGACGTCGGAGGTGGAGTTCCACGTCGACGGCCGGCTCGCCTACTGGGCGCGGGTTCCGGTGCCGGTGACCGGATTCCACGCCGGCATGGCGCTGTTCTCCGCCCGCGACCTGGCCCGGTACTCCCGCGAGCAGCGGGAGCACGGGCAGGGCGCGACCGGGTGGTGGGGGCCGTGGCGGATCGCCGCAGGCGTCAGATGAGCACGTCTCCGCCGTCGATGTTCAGGTTGATCCCGTTTATCGCGCGGTTCGTCAGCAGGAAGTCGATCGCCTCGGTGCAGTCCCGCATGGTGACCGGCCGCCGGGTGAGCGCGCGCGTCGCGGCGGCCTCCCGCGGGGCGGGCTTGTCGCTCCAGAACGGCGTGTCGGAGACGATGCTCGGGTGCAGGGCGTTGACCCGGATCGGCGAGAGTTCCACCGCCAGGGTCCGGACCAGCGCGCTGATCCCGCCGTTGGCGGTGGTGACTGTGGTGGAGCCGGGGTACGGCCGGTGGCTGGCCAGGCCGCCGAGCAGCACGACAGCGCTCTCGTCGGTCATCCGCGGGGCGAGGGCGTGCAGGACCGCCGTGTAGCCGACCAGCTTGACGGTCAGAAGCCGCGCCGCGTCGCCCGGCCGGTACGCGCGGACGGTGTTGTGGTCGCGGTCGAGCGCCGCGACCACGAGCCGGTCGACGTGTGGCACGTCGGCGAGCGCGTCCGCGATCCGCTCCGGCTCGGCCAGATCGAGGGCGAGTCCCCGGGTCCGCCCGCCGATCTCGTCCGCGACGGTCTTGGTCCGGGCCGCCGAACGGCCGGTGATCACCACGTCGTCTCCGCGTTCGGCGCAGGACCGGGCGAAGTGCCGCCCGATCCCCGAGGTGCCGCCGACGACCACGACCCGGGTCCGTTCCGACATCGATGCTCTCCTCATCGTTTGATGCTGCTCCGATCCGGACGCGCCGCGCCGGCGGCGCCCGCCAGGCCGTCCAGCACGTCCGCCGTCCACAAGGGCACCGCGCAGCGGTCCGCGGCGTAGCGCAGCGCCATCAGGTGGTCCGCACGCGACAGGTCGGCCAGCGCGTCCGCCACCAGGAACGCCTCGATGTCGCGGCTGAACGCGTCGCAGGCGGTGATCAGGCACCCCATGTGCGCGTACACGCCGCAGACCACGAGTTGGTCCCGCCGGGCGCCGCGCAGTCGCTCCTCCAGGTCGCTGCGGAAGAACGCGCTGTAGCGCCACTTGGTCAGCACCGTGTCGCCCGGCTGCGGGGCGACGTCGTCGACGATGCCCCGGTCGTCCTCGTCGCTGCTCATGCCGGGGCCCCACAGGTCGTGCAGCAACCCCCGGTCCCGCCGGCTCATGCCGCCGGGCTGCGCGGTGTACAGCACCGGCACGCCGGCTGCCCGCGCCGCGGCGAGCAGCTTCGCGACGTTGGGCAGCAGTTCGGCCATCGGGGACTCCCCGGCCGCGAACGGGCGCAGGAAGTAGCGCTGCAGGTCGTGCACCAGCACGGCGGCCCGGTCCGGGTCCGGACGCCACGGCAGCGTGGTGCCGGGCAGGTCGCCGTCGCCGGGCATGCGGTACGGCGCGATCGGGGTCATGGCCATCGGTTCTCGCCTCCGGTTTCCGTGCGACGGCGTCACACGTGCAGGGCGGCGCCGCCGTCGACGTACAGGTCGTGCATGGTCACGTGGCCCGCCTGGTCGGACACCAGGTAGGCGACCGCCTCGGCCACGTCGCGCGGCTGGGCCAGCTTGCGCAGCGGGATGCCGACGCGGTACGCGCCCGGCGTGCCCTCGATCACCGCGCTCGGGTCGGCGCCCTCGCCGAGCATCGCCCGCAGCATGGGGGTGTCGGTGGAGCCGGGCGAGACCACGTTGCACCGGATGCCGTAGCCGGACAGCTCCAGCCCCAGGCAGCGGGTGAACTGGGCGGACGCGGCCTTGGAGGCGGCGTACGCGGCCATCTCGGTACGCGGCACCCCGGCGGCGTTGGACGCCACGGTGACGATCGCGCCCCGGCGGCGGCCGACCATCCGCCGCGCCACCGCCCGGGACACGTGGAACACGCCGTCGGCGTTCACCGAGAAGGTCCGGCGCCACTGCCGGTCGGACAGCTCGACGACCGGTCCGGTGTGCAGCACGCCGGCGGCGTTCACCAGGATGCCGACCGGGCCCATCTCGTCCTCGACCCGCCGCACAAGCGCGTCCACCGCGTCGCTGTCGCACACGTCGACGCAGTAGGCGCGCGCCGAGTCGCCCTCGGCGGCGAGCTTCGTCACGACTGTGGTCAGCGCCTCGGCGTTGCGGTCCACCGCCGCCACCTGCGCGCCCGCCCGGGCCAGCACACCGGCCACGGCGGCGCCGATGCCCTGCGCCGCGCCGGTGACCAGGGCGACCCTCGACTCGATTCCGGTCAGTTCCATCAGGTGCCTCCGCTGGTCGTGGTGGCTTTCTCGGCGTCGTACCCGAAGAGCCATTCGTGGCGGTCCAGGCCGGACGAGGACTGCGCGGCGACGTCCCGGCGGCGCTGGTCGGCGCCGTCGGCCAGGTGGAACGTCTCGGCGTTGGCCCGGGACTGGCGCTGGATCCGGGTGGTCCGGGGCAGGCGGATCCGTTCGTAGCGGCGCAGCGCGGCGCCCAGGCCCGCCGGCTCCACGCCGGCCAGGCAGACCGCGAGCACCACCGCGTCCTCGACGGCCTGGTTCGCGCCCTGCGCCTGGAACGGCAGCATCGGGTGCGCGGCGTCGCCGATCAGCGTCACCCGTCCCGCGCTGAGCCGGTCGATGCTCTCCCGGTCGTGCAGCGCCCACCTGCCGACCCGGTCGGCCGCGGCGATCAGCCGGGTGACGTCCGGGTGCCAGCCGGCGTACGCGGCCGCGAGCTGCGACACGTCGCCCCGGCCGGACCACGACTCCTGCCGCCAGTCGGTGGCCGGCACCGTCGCGCCGAAGCTCACCTGCCGGCCGGCGGACACCGGATAGCAGACGCAGTGCTGGTCCGGCCCGAGCCACAACTGCACCCGGGGTTCGGTGAGCAGGAACGGCACCCGCTCGGCCGGCACCAGCCCGCGGTAGATGGACTGCCCGGAGAAGCGCGGCCGGTCCGCCACGATCTGCTCGCGCGCGACCGAGTGGATGCCGTCGGCGCCCACCACGAGATCCGCCGCGACGGTGGTGCCGTTGGACAGGTGCAGGTACGCCTCGTCGGCGGTCTGCGTCACGGCGGTGAGGCGGGCGCCCAGGTGCACCCGGTCGGGCGGCACCAGCGACAGCAGGCTGCTGTGCAGATCCGCGCGGTGCACCACGTAGTACGGCGCGCCGAAGCGGCGTCCGCACGCGCTGCCCAGCGGGGTGCGTTGCAGCAGCGTGCCGTCGTCCCAGCGGCGCATCTCGATCGCCTGCGGCGCCACCGCCACCGTACGCAGGCGGTCGCGCAGGCCCAGCCGGTGCAGCAGCCGGGTGGCGTTCGGCGCCACCTGCACGCCCGCGCCCACCTCCGTCAGCTGTTCGGCCTGCTCGTACACGTGGCAGTCGATCCCGGCCCGGCGCAGGGCGGCGGCGAAGGCGAGCCCGGCGATGCCGGCGCCGGCCACGGCGACCCTCATCTGCGGCATGTCGGTTCCCTCAGTAGTAGAGGAGCGCTTTGCTCCAGTCCTCGTCCGGGCCGAACAGGCTGCGTGGCTTCACCACGTCCGGCATGCTGGTCAGCGCGTCCAGCGGGATCAGGCTCCCGGGCGCCAGGCCGGTGACCTCGCTGTCCACGCCGAACGCGGCCCCGATCGCGTGGGTCAGCTCCGCCTCGGCGGCGACCCGGTGCGCGGCGGCCACCTCGATCTGGACCCGCAGCAGCGCCGGTTCCGCCTTGGCCCGCCAGAACATCACCCGGTACGCCTCGGGGAGGGAGAAGACCAGTTCCTCCAGCCGGTGCTGGGTGATCGTGGCACCGCCGACCCGGTAGCCGAACGCCGACCGGCCGAGCACCCGCACGGTGGGCAGCTTCCAGCCGCACTCGCAGTCGTCGTAGGAGACCGACACGTTGTCCTCGAGGTTGTACCGCAGCAGCGGCATCGCCTCCCGGAACAGCGGCGTGACCACGAGCTGGCCGTCCCCGTCCGCGCGGACCGTCCCGGTGGCCGGGTCATACACCTCGAACAGCGCCCGGTCGGCCCACAGGTGCAGGCGGCCCTCGGCGCACTCGCCGGCCAGGCTGCCGGTCTCGGTCGAGCCGTACTCCTCGATGACCGGCACCCCCCACAGGCGGCTGATCCGCCGTCGGCGGGCGTCGGTCATCGGCTCGCCGCCGACGAACAGCGCGCGCAGCGCCGGGAAGTCGATGTCGGGCCGGTGCCCGGCCGCGATCGCCGCGGCGGCCCAGATCAGGCACTCCGTCGGCACCGACCAGGTGAGCGTGACGTCCAGGTCGTGCATCACCCGGACCACCCGGGCGTACGGCATGGCCAGCGACCGGTTGTCGCCGGGCACCACGGTGGCCCCGCGCAGCCGGGCGGCGGCGTGGGCGAGGTGCCCGGTCAGCAGCAGCGCGTACGGCGTGCGGACCAGGAACACGTCGTCGGCGGACATGCCGATCCACTTGCGGGCGAAGCGCTCCGCCAGGTCGGTCCAGTCCTCCTCGGTGTAGTAGGAGGGGGTGGGCTTGCCGGCGGTGCCGCTCGACTCGTGGTAGGTCGCCAGCCGTTCGCGGGGCACGGCGAGCATGCCGAAGGGGTAGTTGTCCCGCAGGTCCTGCTTGGTGGTCAGCGGCAGGTCGGCCAGGTCGGCCGGGGTCACCGGCGGCGCCCCGGACGTCAGCCGCGCCCGGTAGAACGGCGATCGGGCCGCCCAGGTGAACGTCTCCGCCAGTTGCTTCTCCTGAAGGCGCCGCAGGTCCTCGGGGCCGTGCCACTGGCCGAGCCGGGGCAGGGTCGAACTCGGCTCGCTCACCGCTTCTCCTCTCCTAGCAGTCGATGCGCGTTGTCCCAGGCGACCCGCCGCCACTGGTCCGGCGGCAGTCGCAACGCCTGGAACTTGGCCAGCTCCACGGCCGGGTGCTGCAGCGGGTACTCGGAGCCGAACACCACCCGGCCGTCGCCGAGGCGGCGCAGCGCCGCCTCGGCCACGCAGGTGTAGCCGCCGGAGGTCTCCAGCGAGATGTTCGGCTCGTCCTGGATCAGGCTCAGGGCGTAGAGGTCGATGTTGCCGATGCCGCTGTGCCCGAGCACGAAGCTCACCCGCGGGAACCGGCGGCTCAGGCCGACCAGGTCGGCCACGCCCGCGCCGGGACGGTCCAGGCAGACCACGTACACCGGATGGTCGAACTCCGCCGCCACGGCCACCAGGTCGGCGACCCGCGGGTCGGTGAGGGCGACGCCGTGCACGGCGGGTGAGATCTCCAGGCCGCGGAACTCGGCGGCCCGGGACCGGTACGCCTCGGCCGGCCGGTGCGGGTTGGCGAAGAAGAACGGCACCAGCCGCCCGTCGGTGCCCGCGCAGGCCGCCGCCACCGCGTCGTTGTCGGCGTCGGTCTCGACGTGGCCACCGGTGACGAGCTGGCGGGACAGCCGGTCCAGGTCGATGGTGCCGCCCGCGCACACCACCGCCCGCGCCAGCCCGCACTCGCCCAGCGCGTCGAGCAGCCGCTGTCGCGCGCCGGGCCGGGGCGCCAGGCGTACGTGGAAGTCCAGCACCGGCTGCGCGGTCATCGCCCCGCTCCCCTTCCCGCCGCCGCTCACTTCTCGATGCAGAACTCGTCGATCGGGTAGCCGACGTGCCGCTTCTCCACCGGCAGGTAGCCGAGCACCTTCGTGCCGGCGGTCAGCTCGGTGACGTTGAGGACCGTGCCCCCGGGCCCGAGCACGCGCACGTGCCAGTCGTCCTGGACGATGAGGTTGACAGGTGTCCCGGAGGGGGAGACCGCGTCGATCGCCAGCAGCGGGCGCGTCTCGATCTTGACCCGTCCCACGGTGACGACCCGGGACTTCCCCTGCGAGTCGACGGCCAGCACCCGGCCGCCGGAGACCAGCTCGCTGAGGTAGTTGGTCCGCCCGCCGGCGGACAGCGTGTACGAGTGCAGCGCGCCGGCGTTGACCCGGAACGGCCGGGTCGGCATGTACGGCAGCGGATGCGTCTCGCTGCAGCACAGGATCATGCCGGTGGAGTGCGAGCCGACCAGGATGCCCTCGTCCAGGCGGAAGTTCGTGCAGGTGTCGACGCAGGCGCGCTCGCCCATGCCCACCCGCCGGATGCCGGTGACCTCCAGCTCCACGAGCGACAGGTCCGCCGCCGTGCTCACCGCCGCGGTCCGCAGCTCGGTGGCCTCCCCCACGGCGCGCGGCGCCAGCATCACGCCGTCCGAGCCGTGCTCCAGCACGCCGAAGACGATCTCCGCCTCCTCGACGTCGGCGACCTGCGTGATGATGCTGCCCGCCGCGCCCGCCGCGGCGGCCAGCACGATCTCCAGCGGAATCTTGGTGGGGTCGCGGAAGTACAGCAGGCTCCACCGGTCGTGGCGCGCGGACCGGCAGGCGTCCTCCAGGCTGTCCGCGTCGACGATCTCGACGTACCGGCCGAACTCCACGTCCGGGTACCGGGCCGCCAGTTCGGCGGGCTCGCCGTGCCGGGCCGGTTCGACGATCACCAGGTCGGCCGGTTCCAGCTTCTCCGGCAGCGGCCCGCCCTGTGGGAACAGCACCTTCCTCACCGTCGGGGGGAGCGTCTCCAGGTCGGCCGGATCGGCCGCCACGACGGCGTCCACCCGCTGGTGGACCGCCTCCTCGACGATTGCCTCCTTGGCGCCGTTGACGTTACGGATGTCCAGCCAGCACAGCTTCACGGGTTTCTCCTCGGTGGACGGTCAGGGAGTCTCAGGACGTAAGGGCGAGCCGGTCGTCGACGTCGTACCGGTCCGGGACGTGCCGTGGTTCGTGCACCAGACGCGCCACGGCGGCGGCCATCAGGCCGGGCTGCTCGGCCTGGAACACGTTGCGGCCCATGGCCATGCCGGCCACACCGGCGCGCAGCGCGTCCGAGACGTAGGCGAGCACTGTCGGCGTGTCGGCCGAGCGCGGGCCGCCGGCCACGATCAGCGGGATCGGGCAGCCACGCACCACCTCGGCCATCTGCTCGGGCGTACCCGCGTAGTCGGTCTTGACGATGTCGGCGCCGAGATCGGCGGCGAGCGTCGCGGCGTGCGCCACCAGTTCCGGCGCCCGGGAGTCGGTGATCTGCGGCCCGCGGGCGTACACCATGGCCAGCAGCGGTACGTTCCAGCGTTCGCACTCCCCCGCCACCGCCGCCAGGTCGGCGATCTGCCGCGCCTCCTGCGGCGAGCCCAGGTTGACGTGCACGCTGACCGCGTCGGCGCCCAGCCGCAGCGCCTCCTCCACGTGGGCGACCAGGTACTTCGCGTCCGGGTCCGGCGCGTGCCGGGTGCTCACGCTCAGGTGCACGATCAGCGACATGTCGCCGAACCAGCCGTGGTCGACGTGCCGCAGGCTGCCCTTGTGCAGCACCACGGCGTCCACGCCGGTGCCGGCGAGCTCACCGAGCAGCGAGTTCAGGTCGCGGCGAAGTGGCCCGTCGGTGACGGAGTGGTCGAGCGGGACGACGAGCAGGCGTCCGTCGCCGCGCCGGAACAGTCGGCGCAGACGCAGGCCACGAGCGAACGAAGCGTTGAGTACGGCCACGGCTTCCTACCTCTCTCAGGCGGTGGCGGAACGACGGGAGGTCAGGGACGTGGCGTCCGCCGGCTCGGACCGGTCGAGGCGGAACGCGCGGTGCAGGGCTTCGACGGCGTCCACGGTGCGGTCCCGCGACACGATCACCGACAGCCGCATCTGGGAGGTGGAGATCCAGCTCGTCGAGATCCCGGCCGAGGCCAGCGCCGCCATCAGCCGGGCCGTGTGCTCGGGGCGGCTGAGCAGGCCCATGCCGACCACCGACACCTTGCCGACGTTCTCGTCGAAGTGGACGCCGCCACCGAGGGACGCGGTGAGGTCGTGCAGCGCGGTCCGCACCGCGTCGGCCTGGCTGCGGCGGATGGTGAACCCCATCCGGAACTCGCTCTCGTACGGCCCGGACCGGGCCACCAGGTCCGCCACCGCGCCGTGGGCGGCCAGCACCTCGAACACGTCGGGCGCCATGTCCCGCCGGCCGTCGCGGCAGTGCACCAGCACGCGCACCACGTCGGTGTCGTGGGTCACCGCCACCACGGCCCGCCGGGTCTCCAGCGGCCGGTCGTCCGGCCGGTCCACGACCGTCGTTCCGGGTGCCTGCGACGACGCGTTGCGCACGCGCACTTCGACCCCTTCCATGGCGGCCAGTTCGATGCATCGGGTGTGCAGGACCCGCGCGCCGGCGAACGCCATCTCCGCCATGACGCCGGGCTCGACCCACGGCAGGCAACGCGCCGCCGGAAGGATGCGGGGGTCGGCGCTGAACACGCCGTCCACGTCGGTGTAGATCTCGCACGCCGACGCGCGCAGCCGGGCGGCGAGCGCCACCGCTGTCGTGTCGGAGCCGCCGCGTCCGAGCGTGGCGACGTCCCCGGCCCGGTCGATCCCCTGGAACCCGGTGACCACGGCGACCTCGCCGCGGTCCAGCGCCGCCTCGACCCGCGCCGCCCCGATCCGCGAGATCAGCGCGTCGCCGTGCCGGTCGGTGGTGTGGATCTCCGCCTGGTGCCCGGTCAGTGAGACGGCCGGCACGCCGAGCCCGGTCAACGCCAGCGCCATCAGCGCCGCCGACTCGGACTCGCCGACTGCGAGCAACTGGTCGAGTTCCCGGGACGGGCCGGCGGCGCCGACGTCGGCCGCGAGCCGCAGCAGGTCGTCGGTGCGGCTGCCGCGGGCCGACACGACAACTGTCACGGCGGACCCGTCCCGCCGAGCCGCGGCGATCCGCAGCGCGGCGTGCCGTACGCGGTCGAGGGTCTGCAGCGAGGTGCCCCCGTATTTCTGGACCAGCACGTCCACAGTCGTCTTCACCGCCCTCGTCGTATCGGCATTGCGGTCGACAGTAATCGCGGTCGATCTGCGTGGGCACTACTCGCCCGAGTAGTAGCCCGCCGATTCAGTCGTTCACGCCATAACGTCGGCGCGTTACCGGAAACACGTGATGCCGTCGGCGACAACACGTCATGCGCGACGCCTTTTGCCGGACGCACTATCGACAGGCGATCTCTAGGGCAAAGGGAGCGACATGGACGGGACGGAATCGAACGTGGCCGGATTCCCGGATCTGCTGTCCGGTCTCGGCGGCGACGGGCGTGCCTTCGCCCTGCTGCACCGGCCCGGCGCCGCCGGGCGCGCGTACGTGGAGGTTCTGACCGGCGAGGTGTGCCAGATGGACACGCTCGCCGAGCTGCCCCTGCCCGCCGGGCCGGCGACCGGCGGGCGGCACGACCTGCTCGTCGCGGTGCCGTACCGGCAGGTCACCGAACGGGGGTACGACTGCCACGACGACGGCGCTCCACTGCTCGCGATGCGCGTCCACGAGCAGTTCGGGCTCGACCGCGAGCAGGCGCTGGCGGGCCTGCCCGAGCGCGCCGTACCGGTGACCGACGCCGACTTCGACCTCAGCGACGAGGACTACGCGGCGATCGTCAAGCGGGTGGTGGGCGACGAGATCGGGCAGGGCGCCGGATCCAACTTCGTCATCCGGCGCACCTTCACCGCGCGGCTGGCCGACTGCTCGACCGCCACCGAACTGGCGATCTTCCGCCGGTTGCTGACCGGTGAGCTGGGTTCCTACTGGACGTTTCTGTTCCACTCCGGCGCCGGCACGTTCATCGGCGCGTCACCGGAACGGCACGTCAGCATGATCGACGGAACCGTCTCGATGAATCCCATCAGCGGGACGTACCGGCATCCTCCGAACGGCCCGGCGGTTTCCGGTCTGCTGGAATTCCTGAACGACCCGAAAGAGGCGAACGAACTCTACATGGTGGTCGACGAGGAACTGAAAATGATGGCACGGATGTGCGCCTCCGGCGGCCAGGTGCACGGCCCGTTCCTCAAGGAAATGGCGCGGGTGACGCACTCCGAGTACATCCTGACCGGCCGCAGCGACCTGGACGTACGCGACGTGCTGCGGGAGACGCTGCTCGCGCCGACCGTCACCGGCAGCCCGATCGAGAACGCGTTCCGGGTCATCACCCGCCACGAGACGACCGGCCGCGGCTACTACGGCGGCGTGCTCGCGTTGATCGGCAGTGACCCGGCCGGCAGCCGTACGCTCGACTCGGCCATCATGATCCGCACCGCCGAGATCGACCACGACGGCACGCTCCGCCTGGGCGTCGGCGCCACCCTGGTACGCGACTCCAAGCCGGAGTCGGAGGTGGCCGAGACGCGGGCCAAGGCGGGCGGCATGCGCGCGGCGCTCGGCCTCGGCGTCGACCCGGCCGGCCCGGACGGCGGGCCGGCGACGCCCGTGCGGGCACGCTCGTCCCTGGCCACCGACCCCCGGGTACGGCGGGCGTTGCGCGAGCGCAACGCCACGCTGTCGAGGTTCTGGCTCGACGGCGCGGAGCGGAGAATCCCGAACCGGGCGCTGGCCGGGCGCCGCGTGCTCGTCGTCGACAACGAGGACACCTTCATGGCCATGCTCGACCACCAGCTGCGGGCCCTCGGGCTGCGGTCGAGCATCGTCCGGTTCGACAGCCCGCTGCGGCCGGACGGATACGACCTCGTCGTCGTCGGTCCCGGCCCCGGCGACCCGGGCGACCTGAGCGACAGGCGGATGCGGACTCTGCGCGGGCTCACCCGCGACCTGCTCGCCGGGACGGTGCCGTTCCTGTCCATCTGCCTGGGCCACCAGGTGCTCGCCGCCGAGCTGGGGTTCCCCCTCGCCCGGCGCGCGGTGCCCAACCAGGGCGTGCAGAAGCGGATCGACCTGTTCGGCCGGCCGGAGCTGGTGGGGTTCTACAACACCTACACGGCCCGTTCCGCGCACGACGTGGTGGCCGGTGGCCGCCGGGGCCCGATCGAGATCAGCCGCAGCCCGGACAGCGGTGACGTGCACGCGCTGCGCGGCGCGGGATTCCGGTCCGTCCAGTTCCACCTGGAGTCGGTCCTCACCCAGCACGGCCCGCGGATCCTGGGCGATCTGCTGGTCTCCCTGCTCGCCGACGGCACGGCCGCCGCCGCGGCCGGGGCGGCGGGCCGGCGCGGGACCCGGCCGTGACGCCTCGGCGTTCAACTGTCCACGATTGACTGCCGTCGTGGCGTCCCCGCATTCTCCCGAGAACACATCGAGGCACCGGACCGGAGGCGACGCCGTGGATGAGGCCACTCACCGACCCCCCGTCGCGGCGCGGTCGAACCGGTCGCCGGCCACCACTCCGGTGTGGCTGGTCGGCGTGCTGGCCACCCTCGCCGGGGCGGTGGCCGCGGAGGCGTTCACGCTCGCCGCCCGGGGTCTCGGCGTGCCGATGGAGGCGGCGGGGGTCTGGGAGGAGCAGGCGCAGGCGATCCCGGTGGGCGCCATCGCCCGCAGCGTCGTGCTCTGGTCGATCGGCGGGATCGTCCTGGCGGTGGTCGCGGCCCGGCGGGCCCGGCGGCCCGTACGCGTCTTCGTGGCCGGCACTGTCGCGTTCACAGTGCTGTCCCTCGCCGCGCCGGCCTTCGCCCAGGACACCGCCGTGTCCACGCAGCTCGTTCTGGCCGGCACCCACGTGATCGCCGGCGCGGTGATCATCCCCGTCCTGGCCGCCCGGCTCTCCGCACCCACCACGAACCGGTACTGATCCCGCCACCGTCCCTCCCGGCCTCCGCGATCTTGCACTTTCGGCCCCCGCAAAAGGGATATCCCCGGCACTGGAAGGGCGGTAAGTGCAAGATCGGCGCGGACGGTCCGGGGTAGACGGGAGGCGGTCGGGTCCGGTGGCTCAGCCGCGGGCCGTGGGCTCGAAGATCTCGACCAGGTTGCCGGCCGGGTCGGCGACCAGGAACTGACGACCGCCCGGCCCGGACACGATGTCGCTGCGTAACGTCACCCCGGCCCGCTGCAGCCGCTCCCGTTCGGCGTCGACGTCGTCGACGATCAGGTGGATACGGTTGCGCCCGCACCCGGCCGCGTCCGCCGGCGTGACCCGGGCGCCCGAGCTGGCCGGACCGGACAGCAGCAGCCGCAGCGGCCCGCGCACCACGTCCGCGAAGGCCGGCGGGAACGCGGTCGACACCGTGAAACCCAGGTGGGCGGTGTAGAACTCGATCGCCGCCGGCACGTCGTCGACGACGTAGCGGACGCCGGCCAGGGCGTGCACGTCTGCGGTCATGGCAGTCCCCCTCAGTGTGCGTGGCTCGTGCTGTCGAAGGGCGTGGTGACACCGTCGTAGACGAGCCGCAGCATCATGCCCTGCTCCTGGTGCGGCAGGTTGTGGCAGTGGTTCATCCAGACACCCGGATTGTCCGCCCGGAACGCCACCTCCCAGACCTCTCCCGGCCGTACGTCGAACGTGTCCATCCACAGCGGGCTGCCGGAGTAGCGCCGGCCGTCGCGGGACAGGATCAGCACCGGATGACCGTGCAGGTGCCACGGGTGGGTCTCCAGGCTCCGGTTGACCACCGTGAAGCGCACGACGTCACCCTCCCGGACGAGCTGGTCCGGGACGGAGGGGTGCGCGCGGCCGTCGACGGCCTGGGCATAGGCGGGCTTGCCGTCGACCATGGCCAGGGCGCGGTCGAGGACGATGGTGAAGTGCCGGTCGGCGTCGTCGCCGTCGAACGGCACGGGTGCCGGCTCGCCGTATTCCAGCAGGTCCAGTTCGGGCCAGTCGCCGGTGTCCGGCAGGGTGCGGTCGCCGCCGCCGGCACCGGCCGGGCGCAGCAGGACGCCCTGGTCGGGGTCGTGGTCGAGCAGCAGCGTGACAGTGGCGTCCGGCATGGTCAGGACCACGTCGTACCGGCCACCGGCGGGCAGGCGGAGGCCGACCTCGCGTACCTCGCCCGGCTGGTTGAGGTCGCGGCCGTCGACGGCCACCAGCCGGAACGCCGAGCCGGCGACGGCGAACCAGTGCGGGTTCGAGTCGGTGTTGATCAGACGCAGCCGCACCGGCTGTCCCGGGCGGACGTCGTGGACGGCGCGTCCCTCCTGGTCGCCGAGGATCACGACGTCGTCGAACGTGTGCACCGGCAGCGTCAGGTCCAGCCCGCGCTCCGCGTCCGGCCGGCCCTCGCGCGGCGTCACGACGAGCGTCCCGTACAGCCCCTTGCGCACGGCGGGGTGCGACGCCTGGTGGGTGTGGTACCAGTACGTCCCCACCTGGTCCGCCCGGAACCGGTAGACGAACTCGCCGCCGGGCCGCACCGCGTGCTGCGTGGCGCCCGGCGCGCCGTCCTCGCCGCACGGCACGTCGTACCCGTGCCAGTGCAGGGTGACACCGTTCTCGATGTCGGCGTTGCGGAGCGTCACCTCGATCAGGTCGCCCTCGGTCGCGGTGATGGCCGGCCCGGGCAGCCGGCCCTCGTAGCTCCAGGCGTCGATCGGACGCCCTTCCGGCAGCGTGACGGTGCCCGTCCGGGCGGTGAGCACGTGGCGTCGCGCGGTGCCGCCCGCCGCCGGCGCGCCGGGGCCGCGCAGGTCCGCCACGGAAACCTTCGGGCCAGCGCCGCCGGCGTGTCCGGGGCCGCCTCCGGTGACCATCGCCTCGGGCTCCCGGAAGAGCAGGCCGACGCCGGTGGCGCCGGCGCCCGCCGCGACGACGCCGCCGGCCACGCCGAGGAACCGGCGACGGGACAGCGCCGACGCCCCGGCCGCCACCGGCGCTTGTTCGGGAGAGCCCGCGTCAGCCGCCGCCGAGCGTTCGGCGGAGCCGGCGTCCGCCACCGCCGAGCGTTCCGGGGCGCCCGCGTCCGCGCCCTGCCCGGTGGGTCGTCCGACCACCCGGGCGGTGAGCAGCGCGCCGGCGCAGACGACGGCGACGGCGATCAGCGAGGTGCTCAACGTCAACGGGTAGCCGGCGGTGAACGTCACCACCAGGCCGGCCAGCGCGGCGTAACCGGCGGTCAGCAGCGCGACGAGCCCGCCGGCCGGCAGGCCCGTGGCCGGCGACTGCCGGGCCGCGAGCAGCCGCGGGCCGGCGAGGAGCACCGCGACGATCCCGGCGGCGAAGAGCAGCGGCAGCCCCAGCAGAACCTTCTCCTGGACGAACCACCAGCCGCGCCCGGCCAGCAGCGCCACGGTGCCCAGCCGGGTGATCGTCACGAGCACCGCGGCGGCGAGCAGGCCCAGCGCGAGGCGGTTGCGGCCGAGCGCGGCGGTCACGCCTGCCGCGAACCACGTCGCGACACCGAGCAGTGCCACGACGTGGTCCACGAGGATCCATTGGAGCGTGCTCATGAGGCCGTTCGCGCCGAGTCGGCCGCCGGGCCGGTCACAGTGGTGTCCACGCCGGGCGTGGTCGTCGTGTCCGGCCCCGGCCGGACGCTGCGCAGGATGACGCGGGCGACGGCCACCATCACCAGCCCGTTGACCGCGTGCAGGCCGAACACGTACCGGCCGACGGCCGAGTCGCCGGCCGAGTCGCCGAACGCCTTGGCGATGACCGCGATCAGGGCCTGCAGGATCCCCAGCCCGGCGACCAGGCCGGACAGGCCGATGATCCGGCCGGGCATCCGCATCACCGCGGCGGCCACCGTCAGCACCACGGCGACGAGGATGCTCCCCAGACCGAGGATCCGGTGGGGGCGGAACGCCTCCTCGTTGGCCTCGTTGCTGAACGCGCCGCTGGCGGCCAGGAAGAACTGCACCACGAGCACGAGCAGCAGGAACGCTGCCAGTCCGGCGAACACTTTGCGCATGGGACTCCCCTTCGGGTCGGTTGGGTCACCGGGGTGTTCGGTCGGCGGCGCCGGTCAGGCGGCGCGCCGGGAGCGGGTGAATGCCAGACCGCCGACGGCGATCCCGATCAGCGCCAGCACGATGGACACGATGGCGCCGCCACGGCCGTTGCCGCTGCCGACACCGCCGTCGGAGCCGGCCAGGGCGACCACACCGGCAATCAGGCCGGCCGCCGCGAGCACCAGCGCGGCGATCGCGTTGCCACGACCGCCGCCGCGCCCCGCGGAGCGCAACGCCCACACGCCCAGGACGAGGCCGAGCAACGCGAGCGCGAGCGCCAGCACGGACCCGGCCCGGCCGGAACCACCGTCACCGTCGGCGGCCGTCACCTGCGCGGCCGCCGGCGCGACGAGTGCGAGCCCACCGAGGACGCCGGTTGCGGCGGCGGTGAGCAGACGACGGATGAACATGGGAGCCCCTTCGGCTGCGGGAACAGGCATCTGCGCCAGCGTAGGTAACGACGCCGCTACGGGTCGTCATGCCGATGGAGACAATCGATCTACTGCGGTGACGGTATTCCCGCGGTGCGGCGTCTGCGCGCGGAGCAGCCGTATACCGCAGTCGCAGCACTGCGAGCGACAGACCGGGCCGTGCCGCCCGGTCAGCGATTGCCGGGTGACACCAGGCCGGACTCGTAGGCGAACACCACCAGCTGTGCGCGGTCACGGGCCTGGAGCTTGGTCATGGCGCGGTTGACGTGGGTCTTCGCGGTCAGCGGGCTGATCACCATGCGATCGGCGATCTCGTCGTTGGACAGGCCCCGGGCGGCCAGCGCGACCGCCTCGCGTTCCCGGTTGGTCAGCTCCTCCATGCCGGGCGTGACGTCCGCGCAGAGCGGCTCCGACACGTACCTGTTGATCAGCATCCGGGTGATCGACGGCGCGAGCAGCGCGTCCCCGCGCGCGGCGACCCGCACGGCGTGCAGCAGGTCGTCCGGCTCGATGTCCTTGACCAGGAAGCCGGTGGCGCCGGCGCGCAGCGCGTGGAAGACGTACTCGTCGAGGCCGTAGTTGGTCAGGATGACCACGCGTACCCCGGCCAGCGCCGGGTCCGCGACGATCTGCCGGGTCGTCTCGACGCCGTCCATGACCGGCATCTGGATGTCGATCAGGGCGAGGTCGGGCAGGTGGTGCCGGGCCAGGGCCAGGCCCTCCCGGCCGTTCCCGCCCTCGGCCACCACCTCGATGTCGTCCTCGGCGTCCAGCAGCGCGCGGAACCCGCTGCGCAGCAGCGGCTGGTCGTCGAGCAGCATGATCCTGATCATGGGACGCGCACCACCGGGAGTTCTGCCTGGACGGTGAACCCGCCGCCGCTGCGGGGTTCCGCCCGGAGCCGGCCGCCCAGCGCGAGGACCCGCTCGTGCATCCCGAGCAGCCCGACGCCGGGCACCGGGGCGGCGCCCGGCCGGGCCGTGCCGTCGTCGTCGATCCGGATGCTCAGCGCGTCCGGGCGGTAGTCGATGCGGACCGCGGCGGCCGCGGCGGAGGCGTGCCGGGCCGTGTTGGTGAGCGACTCCTGGACGATCCGGTACGCGGTGCGGCCCACCGCCTCCGGCACGTCCCGCTGGTCACCCTCGATCGTCAGCGTGGTGGCCAGGCCGATCTTCTCGGCCCCGGCCAGCAGTTCCGGGAGGTGGTCGAGCCCGTGCGACGGGGACTTGGTCAGGTCGCGCAGCGTCTCCAGGGTCGCGCGCAGCTCCCGGGTCGCCGCCCGGCCGGCCTCCTGGATCGCCAGCAGCGACTCCGGCACCTGCTCGCCGCGCTTACGGGCCAGGTGGACCGCGACCTCCGCCTGCACCTTGATGATCGAGATCTGGTGGGTGAGCGAGTCGTGCAGCTCCCGTGCGATGTGCAGCCGCTCCTGGGTCGCGCGCAGCCGGGCGGTCTCCTCGCGGGTGCGCTCCGCCTCGTCCGCCCGCCGCTCGGCCTGCCGCAACGCCTCACCGGCCGCCGCCGCGGCGACCAGCCAGGCCAGTTCGAGCACGCCCCGCGACTGCGCGAGCGCCTCCTTGAGGGCGCCGTCCGCCGGCGAGACCATGATCGCCAGCGGCAGCACGACGAGCAGGGCCGCGCTCACCCCGAGCGTGACGAGCCGGTGCCCGGCCCGGACCGCCGCGTACACCGCGAACAGGTACGCGATGGCCGGCACCCCGAAGCCGACCGCGTTGTAGCCCACCACGCACAGCCCGGTGGCGACCAGCACGGCGACCGGAGCCCGGCGACTGGCGGCCAGCGCCAGGCCGCTCGCCACCACCAGCGCGTAGCCGAGCAGCCCGAGGCCGTCGGGGGCGGGATGGTCACCGGCCAGCGCGCTGATCAGCAGCACCGCCGCCACACCGACCGCGATGACCCAGTTCTTCACCCGGGCCCACACACTGGACAGTCCAGTCCTCATAATCGCACTTTAGCGGAGGGTGCCAGGGTTGAGCCCCGAGCGAACAGGCATTGATCCCGGTGCCGCCGGCCGGGCGGCACCGGCGGGTGTTCAAATGAAGTTCACCGCGCCCGGCTTCCATTTGTAGTGCGACTCGAGTTTGTAGTACTCGCCCTTCGGGGTCAGCGCCACGCCGTAGACGAACTTGCGGTCCCCGCCGCCGTACGGAACGCTTTTCACGAACTTCTCGATCTCCGGTTCCACGGGTACGGGAAGCGTGGTCAGATCCGTTGTCGCCGCGGCGTAGCAGATCCGTTCGATCCCCGGGGAGTCCCAGCCCAGCGTCACGTAGAGCCCAAACGCCCCGGCGCCGAGCCGCAGCATCTGCTCGCTCGGCTCGGCCATCCCGGTCCGCCGCAGCGTCGACCGGATCGTCTCCGGCTCGAAGCACTCGCGCGGTACGTCGTTGAAGTAGACGTTCACGGTCCGGGCCGGGTAGTCGAAGCCCAGCACGCCGACCCGGTCGTCGAGACCGTGCCGGGTGAAGAACCCGGCGTTCGCGGCGAGACTGCGGGGCATCGCCGGGATGCCGGCGAGCGCCGAGGCCACCTGCAACTCGTCCGGGGCGAAGGCCGCGTAGATCTTCTTGAAGCCGCCGACCACCCCGAAGTCGATGCCGTGGCTCTCCACCGGGCAGCGCCGGTGCACCTCGGCGAGCAGGCCGCCGATGGGGTGGTCGGTCCGCGGGGTGAGGCCCCGGGCGATCGCCGAGGTGTACGGGTCCCGGTCGTCCGGATGCGTCCGGAACCGGCAGTCCAGCTCGCCCGCGTGACGCAGCGCGGTCGCCACCCGGAAGGCGACCACCGCCTCGGGATGCGCGAACGCGTCGCCGTACGCGGACAGGACGGGCCAGACCCGGTCGCGCGAACAGGGCACGTCCAGCTGCCGGGCCGATTCCTCGATGGTCGAATAGAGATCGGCCACCTCGGGAGTTCCGGACATCGATCCTCCAAGCATGTGTCGTTCGGTCGGGGGCGCCCGGCGTTGGCCGGTCGCTATCGCGGCTCGTAGACGCGCTTGTGGCCGGAGAGCCCGGCCAGCCGGTACGGGCCGGTGGTCACCGCCGGCACGGGATAGTCACCGCCGTCGACCGGGAAGGCGTGCTCGTGCAGCTCCCGGTACGTGTCGTAGTCGACCTCCTGCCGCCGGTCGATCGCCGCGCGGTGCTGGTCGGGTCGCGTGTGCTCGCGGTACCCGGGCACGACGGTGCCGGCGAAGAACTCGGCGACGCTGCCGGACCCGTAGCTGAGGAAGCCGACGGTCCGGCCGCTCAGGTCGTCGGCGGTGTCGAGCAGCGCCGCGAGCCCGAGGTACATCGACGCGGTGTAGCTGTTGCCGATCTCGGCGTTGTACCCGGTGGTGTGCCCGATGGCGCCGGCGACCAGCGCGTCGTCGACGTCGCGCCCGCAGTAGTTGAGCAGGTGCCGGTGCGCCTTGTCGGCCATCCTGGGGAACGGCTGGTGGTAGCAGAACGCGCCGAACTCGTCCAGCGCGCGGCCGCCGCGCTCGGTGTAGTCCTTCCACGAGCCCTCCACCGCCTGCAGGTAGGCGGAGATGGACTCGTGCCCGTCGACCAGGGCGGTGGTGCGGTAGTTCGGCCGCCAGAAGTCCATGACGTCGGCGGTGAACATGCCCGACGGGTCCTCGACGCGTACCAGCGCCGGGTCCGCGCCGACGAGCATGGCGACCGCCGCGGCGCCCTGGGTCGCCTCGCCGGGCTCGCCCAGCGCGTACTTCGACACGTCGCTGGCGATCACCAGGACCTGCTGCGACGGGTCGCGGTGCACCAGGCCGACGGCGAACTGCAGTCCCGCCGTACCGCCGTAGCAGGCCTGCTTCAGCTCGACCACCCGGGTGGCCGAGGGGAAGCCGAGCAGGGAGTGGACGTGTATCCCGGCCGCCTTCGCCTGGTCGACCGACGACTCGGTGGCGAACACGATGGTCCGGATCCGGTCGGTGCCGTGGCGGGCGACGACCGGCGCGGCGGCGGCAGCGGCCATGGTCACGATGTCCTCGTCCGGGGCGGGCACGCTCATCGCCCGCAGGCCGATGCCCCGGTGGTACTTGGCCACGTCGGTGCCGTTGGTAGCGGCCAGCGTGGCATGCGTCAGCACGTGGTGCGTCGTCGCGGCGGACAGGTCGTGGATGCCGACGGCGGGTCTCGCGGCCATCGTCAGGCTCCGATCTTCGTGGTCTCGGTCGGGCGTTCGAGCCGGACGTGCGCCCGCATCAGCTCGCCCGGGTTGGTCTGCGCGGCGAGCAGGGACAGTTCGCCGCAGAGCACCGTCGCGGCCGCGATGACCGCGAGCCGCCGGGCGTTCTCGCCCGGATCACGCGCGGCGCGGCAGCCGAGCCGTTCCAGGTTCTCCGCCACGAAGCCGAGACCCTTGCCGTTGCCGACGGTGCCCACGATCAGGTTGGGCAGCGTGCAGGAGAAGTAGAGGTCGCCGTCGCGGTCCTCGGCGACCGTCACGCCCTGGGAGCCCTCGACGATGTTCGCGGCGTCCTGCCCGGTCGCCAGGTAGAACCCGAGCAGCATGTTCGCGTAGTGCGCGTTGGCCGAGCGGACACCGCCGGCGAGCAATGTGCCGATCATGTTCTTGTGCACGTTCAACTGGGCGATCGCGGCCGCCGTCGTGTGCAGTCTGTCGTGGACGATCTCCCGTGGCACCACCAGTTCGGTGACCACGTTCTTGCCCCGGCCGAGAATGCCGTTTATCGCGGTGGCCTTCTTGTCGGTGCAGTAGTTGCCCGAGATCGAGCCGTACGAGATTCCCGGAATGGTGTCCAGGATGTGCTTCAGCAACGCGTCGGCGGCCAGCGTCGCCATGTTGTGCCCGGACGCGTCACCGGTGGTGAAACTGAACCGCAGGAACAGCAGATTCGCGGTGATCTCGTGGTGGAACCCGATCAGCTCGACGAACCTGCCGCAGGTGCGCACGATGTCGCGCAGCTCGTCGAACCGCGCGTCGACCTCCAGCGAGGCCAGGTAGGCGGTCTGCGCGTCCTTGGCGCGCACGAACACCGAGCGGGTCATGCGCTCGTCGACGAGCGTGGCGACGATGCCCGCCTCGACCAGCCGGGAGATCTTCGCGCCCCGGCCCACGGACGGCCACAGCGGCGACTCGTACGTGGCGAGCGGGACCTCCGTCTCGACCTGTGCCACGTTGCCCGAGATCCGCACGGGACCCACCCATTTCATGGGCACACCGGCGATGGCGTCGTTCATCGAATGCCTCCGATCATCTCGTGGGTGGCGCCGGAGCGGGTGGCGAGGCGGTGGGTGTCGATGCCCCGGGCCGCGCAGAACGCGCTCAGCCGTCCCTGGATCAGCAGGTCGCACCGGGTCAGGTCGGCCGGTGTGCGCGCGCCGAGGGCGGTCATCAGGGCTTCGATCTGGTCGAGCCAGGTGGAGATCAGCGACAGCAGCGCCGGCACGCCGCCGTCCAGGAGCGTCCGCAGGAACAGCCCGGACACCCCGGCGGCGCCGGCGCCGAGCGCCAGCCCACGGACCACGTCGAGCGGGTGACGGACCCCGCCGGAGGCCAGCACGGGCAGGTCGACGCCCTGGGCGTCGAGCAGGCAGGCGGGTGTCGACTGCCCCCACCCGTCGAGGAAGGAGTAGTCGGCGGCGTCGCGCCGGTCGTTCTCGATCCGGGCGAAGTTCGTGCCGCCCCGGCCGGCGACGTCGGCCACCCGGACACCCATGTCCCGCAGCCGCAGCAGCGTCTCGCGGCTGAGCCCGAAGCCGACCTCCTTGACGATCACCGGGACACCGACGCCGGCGACGATCTGTTCGATCCGCGGTCCCCAGGCGGCGAACGACCGGTCCCCCTCCGGCATCACCGTCTCCTGGATGGTGTTCAGGTGGATCTGCAGCGCGTCGGCCCGCATCAGGTCGACGGCCCGCCGGGCCCGCTCGACGGAGGCGGTGGCGTTGACGTTGGCCATGATGAACCCGTCCGGGTTCTCCCGGCGCATCACGCTGAACGTCTCGGCCACCGACTCGTCGGCGAAGTAGGCGCTCATCGACCCGGTCGCGACGGGTACGCCGGTCTCCCGGGCCGCGATCGCCAGGTCCCGGTTGATCAGGCCGGTCTTGGTGCTGCCGCCGGTCATCGCGTTGATGCACAGTGGCACCGGCCAGTCGATGCCGCCGAACGAGGTGGCCAGCGAGACGTCGGACCGGTCGATGCCGGCCAGTGCGTGGTGCACGAACGACACGTCGTCGAACTCGTGGTGACCGCCGAGCCGGTCCTGCTGCTCGGCGGCGAGCCGGACGTGGTCGTCCTTGCGGTTGGCGATCATCGCGCGCTCCCGTTCGTCTGGTGGACCTGGATCGGCATGGGGAGCACCCCGGCGGCGGCCCACTGCTCGCGCAGCCGCGCGGTCTGCGTCGCGGCCGCGGCGTCCAGCAACGCGATGCCGCAGTCGCCGCCGCCGGCGCCGGACGGTTTGGCCGCGCCGCCGACGGTCTCGGCGGCGTCGCACAGCGCCGTCAGGCGGGGGGTGAAGATGCCGAGCCGGACCTCGTCGTCCAGCTCGGCGAGCACGTGCCGGGCCCGCCGGACCTGGTGCAGAAGTTCCTGGTCGTCGCCCCGCTCCAGCGCGTCGATCGCGGTGCGTACGCACTCCTGGCTGCGGCTGGTGAAACTCCACCGCGCGGCGCTGCCCCGCCACCGGGAGGCGGCCAGCCGCCCGGTCAGCGCGCTGCTGCTGGCCGGCTCCCCGGTCCAGCCCACCTCCAGCGCGAGGCCACGCGGTGGTGGCAGCCGCCGGACCCGCAGGCCCGGCCAGGGCGCGCGCATCGTCTCCTCCACGCCGCGCCGCCGCGCCATGTCGCGTACGGCGGCGCGGTCGGGCGCCTGGTAGGCGATCCAGCCGCCCCAGACGCTCGCGGCCAGGTCACCGCCGGAGGCGTCGGCGCCGTCGCGCACCGTCGCCAGCATCGCCAGCCGGAACCGCGATTCGAGCGACAGCTCCACCCCGTGGTACGCGGCCACGGCGGTCACCGTGGCGACGCTCACCGCCCCGCTCGACCCGAGCCCGAACTTCGTCCCGGCCCGGTGCAGCCGGCTGGTGATCGCCACCCGCATCGGCAGCGGGCGCAGTCCGCGCCCGGCCAGGAGTTCACCGACCACCTCGATCGCGGAGGTCACGGCGCCGAGGTCGGCGGGCGCCGGCTGCCCGTCGTCCGCGGCGACGAGCCGGCCGCCCTGCCACCGCAGGCGCGCCCGGTCCGGGCGGAGGTCGGAGTCGACCACGAGGTGGGCGTCGGCGCCGGAGACGGTGACGTCCACTCCCCTGTCGACAGCCACCAGCAGCGCCGGGTGACCCGGCTCCAGCACCGCGTACTCACCGGCGATGAACAGCTTGCCCGGCGCGTGGTGGCGCACGGCGCCCGACCCGGTCACGGCCGGCTGCCCGGGTCCGGCGCGGCCGCCGGGCCCGGTCCGGCGACGACCACGGCGCAGCCCGGCGCGACGTCGCGCAGGGTGTCGGCCACCCGGTCGGCGTCGGCACGGCGGCAGAGCACCTTGACGTTCGGTCCCGCGTCCATGGTGGCGTAGGCGCCGACGCCGTCGGCGCGCAGGCGCAGCACGCTGTCGAGCACGGCCACCGTGACCGGCGCCAGGTAGCGCACCGCCGGCCGGGCCGCCAGCATGGTGGCGTGCATGCCGAGGGCGTTGCGTTCGGCGATCTCGCCGACGGCGTCCAGGTCGCCCCGCAGCAGCGCGGTCCGCATCTCGGCCAGGTCGGCCCGGCCGGAGGCCACCCACGACGGATAGAGCGGCGAGGTCCGGACGGTCCGCCGCATCCCCTCACGGCTCGACACCGCCTTCGGCCCGGCGTCGACGATGGCGACCACCAGCACGACGTCGAACGGCGCGACCGGCACCGGCTCGGCGTAGGAGCCGAGGTCCGCGGCGGCCCCGGCGCCGGGGCCCGCGTGGCAGATCGCGAAGCCGCCGAAGACCGACCGGGAGGCCGACACGGACCCCCGCCGGGCCAGCCGGGACAGCGCGGTGGCGTCCAGGTCGAGGCCGTACGCGGCGGCGCCGGCGAGCGCGAGGGCGGCGAATCCGCTCGCCGAGGACGCCAGGCCGGCGCCGGTCGGTACCGAGTTGCGGGTGTCGACGTGGGCCCGTTCCGTGCGCCCCGCCAGTTGCCGCAGCAGGTCCAGGAAGGCGACGACGCGCTGTCGCCGCTCGCCGCCGGCGGGTGAGCCGTCGAGGACCACCTCGTCGGCCGGCGCGCCGCTGTCGATCCGGACGGTGGTGGTGGTCGGGAAGATGTCGAGCGTCATCGACAGGCTGTCGGCGTACGGGATCATGAGCTGCTCGTCGCGCTTGCCCCAGTACTTGATCAGTGCGATGTTCGGATGGGCCACCGCGGTCGCCCGCCGGTCCAGCGCCGGCGTGGACTGCTGCGTCCGGTGGTCAGTCGTCATGGCCGGCGAACCTCCCCATCGGGACGACCCAGGTGCGGACGGCGCCCGCCTGCCGGACACCGCGCACCACCGCCGCGGACTCCCGGCGGTCCCCGGCCAGCGCGATCATGCAGCCGCCCAGCCCACCGCCACTGATCTTGGCGCCCGGGCTGCCCGCGGCGAGCGCGGCGTCGACCATCCGGTCGATCCGGTCGGTGCTGACCCCCACGTCACGCAACAGCCGGTGGTTCTCGGTCAGCCGCGCGCCGAATTCGGCGACCCGGCCCTGAAGCAGGTCGTGCGCCGCCGCCTCGGTCAGGCTGGTGACCCGGCTGACGAACTCGTCGCGCGTGCGCGGGGAGCGTTCGAAGGCCCCACGCAGCAACTCCACCGCGTCCCTGGTGCTGCCGCTGACGCCGCTGTCCGCGATGACGAGCACCGCGTCGAACCCGGCCGGGTCGGACAGCCGCGCGGAGCCCGCCATGGCGACCGGCAGTTCCCGGCCGACGCCGTCGCGGAAGATCAGCGGCGCGGTCGCGCCGGTGGCCAGCGCGTCGATGCCGCTGGCCCGGCCGTGCGCCACGTTCTCCGAGGCCTGCACCAGATCGAACACCGTGCCGGCGTCGAGGCGGCGGTCGAACGCGTCCGCGAGGGCCAGCACCGCGGCGCGGGCGCAGGCGGCGCTCGACCCGAGCCCCCGGCCCTGCGGGATCGCGCAGTCCACGAGCACGTCGACGCGCATCGGCTCGGTGACGGCGGCCCGCTGCCGGAACTCCGTCACCAGGTGCTGCAGACCGTCGGTCGGCAGCGACGTCACCTCCGGGCTCTCCAGCCCGGCGATGGCGAACGAGATCTCGTCCGGGCCGTCGCCGCCGACCCGGCGCGCCTTCGCCACGGCGGTCAGTTGCGGCACCGGGACGGCGAGCGCCGGCGCGCCGTACACGACGGCGTGCTCGCCCAGCAGGATGGCCTTGCCGTGGGCGCGGCCGGCGCCGAGGCGGACCGCTCCGTCACCCCTGTCGTCGAGGACGCGGCGGGCGACGACGGTCACCGGTTCCGTGGACATCACTGGGCCCGCTGGGTGGCCTTGATCGCCATGTCGGCGAGCTGATGTTTCGCGGGGGCGGTGGCGCTGCTGGCCTCCAGCGCGGCCAGCGCCCGGTCGGTGCGCAGCGAGATCTGCCGCTCGATCTCCTCGACCGCGCCGACGTCGCGGAAGATGCCACGGATGCGGGCGATCTCCTCGTCGGCGAGGTCGGTGCCGACCTTGGCCCGCAGGTAGGCCGCCGCGTCCGGGTCCCGTTCGTCGGCGCGCTTGAGCGCCGTGGCGAGCAGGACCGTCCGCTTGCCCTCCCGCAGGTCGTCGCCGGACGGCTTGCCCGTCACCACCGGGTCGCCGAACACGCCGAGCAGGTCGTCACGGAGCTGGAACGCGATGCCGATGTCGGCGCCGAAGGCGCGGTAGGCGGCGAAGAGGTCGTCGTCCGCGCCGGCGATCGCGGCGCCGAACTGCAGTGGGCGCTCCACCGTGTACGAGGCGGTCTTGTACTGGTTGATGCGCAGCGCCGCGTCGACGTCCTCGCTCCGGCTGACCTGGCTGATCAGGTCGAGCAGCTGGCCGTACATGACCTCGGAGCGCACCGCCGACCACACCGGCGAAACCCGCACGTGCGCGTCGGCCGGCAGGCCGGAGGCGCGGACCAGGACGTCGGCCCAGATCAGGACCAGGTCGCCGATCAGGATGGCGGTGCCGGTGCCGAACGTGCCCGGGTCACCGGAGAAGCGCCGCGCCCGGTGCCGTTCGGCGTACGCGACATGCGCGGCGGGATGGCCGCGGCGGGTCTGGGACGCGTCGATGATGTCGTCGTGGATCAGGCCGGACGCGTGCAGCAGCTCGAACCCGGCGCAGGCGTTCAGCACCGCGCCGGCCACCGGGTCCTCCGGGTCGCCGCCGGCGCCGATCCAGCCCAGCCAGGCGAAGGCGGGCCGGATGCGCTTGCCGCCCCGCAGCACGTAGCTCTCCAGTTCGGCGACCAGGGCCGCGAAGTCGTCGCCCAGCTCGCGGGCCTCGGCGCGCCGCTCGGCGAAGAAGTCCCGCAGCGCGGCGTCGACGGGCGCCGAGTCGGTGACCGTCCCGAGATGTCCGACGGTCATGCCCGGGTCTCCCGATCGAGGCGGCATTCACCATTACACTCACGCATCTCGGACTCCCCTGGATTCGCTGGACCAGTCACGTCGAGCCGCGATCAGTCGATTCCGTTCCGGACGGTCCCGCCGGCGCGGAAACGACGCCGATCTCCCCATCGGCGCCGCCATTTCGTCCGCGCCGGCATGCCGATTCCGGCATGGCCTGACAGTAATCGCACTCCGTCACCGTGCCCACTACTCACGCGAGTAGTGGGCGCTGCCAGCGACGTCGCCGACGAACGGCCGCAGATCCCGTATAACTGAGTAGCCCGCACCGATCCGGCGTTCAACTGTCCAGAACGGACGGTCGAACGCCCGAGGACCTCGACTCGCGGCGCGCGTCGGACGATTCAGCAGAGGAAAAACAGGATGGTCATCATGAATCGCATGGCGGGGCGCGAGCGGGAATTGTCCTCATTGGGGGAACTGCTCGACGCCACCGTGCGAGGTTCCGGCGGCTGCGTCGTGGTCGACGGGCCGTTCGGCATCGGCAAGACCCACCTGCTGAAGGTCACCGGCCTGGAGGCGGCAGCCCGCGGGCTGACAGTGGTGGCCGGGCGGGCAAGCGTCACGGACCAGCCGGTGCCCGTTCACCTGCTGGTCAATTTCCTGCGCCACGCGATGCCCGGCGAAGCGGCGGTCGAGCAGCTCGCCGTCCCGGGCGCCAACCCGTTCTGGCTGATCGACCGGGTCGGCGATCTGGTCGAGGTCGCGGCGCGCCGGCGTCCGCTCGTGGTCGCCCTGGACGACGCCCAGCGCATCGACGACGTCAGCGCCCTCGCCCTGCGCGGACTCGTGCCGCGGCTGGCGTCCTCGCCGGTGCTCTGGCTGCTGGCCCGACGGCCGGTCGCCGCCGGGTCGATCGCCCAGCACGCCGTCGACTGGCTGGCCGAGCACGTCGCGGTACGGGTACGGCTGCGCGAGCCGGGCGAGAAGGCGGTGGCCGACCTGTGCGCCGGCCTCCTCGGCGCCCGGCCGGACACCTCCGTCCTGCGCTGGGCGGCCCGCTGCGGCGGCAACCCGAAGGTGATGGAGAACGTGTTCAGTGCGTTCATCAAGGCCGGCCAGATGATCATCGTGGACGGCGCCGCGTCGGTGGTGTCCGACGGGCTGCCCGACGGTGTCCTCACCGCCGTCCACGGGCTGCTGGAGGAGATGCCGCCCCCGCTGCGGCGCCTGCTCGCGGCCGCCGGCCGGCTCGGCCACACGTTCCCCGCCGACCGGGTGACGGGCCTGCTCGACGGGCCGGCCGCCGACGTGTCCGCCGCGATCGACGAGGCGGTACGGGTCGGGCTGCTGCGGCGCGACGGCGCGGAGCTGACCTTCGCCCACCAGGTCGTCGGCGAGGCGCTTCGGCACGCCGCGTACCCGCGACCGGAGCGCGCCGAGCCCGCCACCGCGCCGGCGGCGGGCGACGTGGCGGACGGCCCGGCCCCGCGCGGGCGGCTCGGTCCGCCCCACTCCCCCGCCGGCGTACGCGTCGCCCGCTCCGCGCCGGAGGCGGCGATGCCCGTCGCGGCGGCCGGGCCGGCGCCGCGCTCCGGCCGGTGCGGGTGCGACGAGGTGGTGGCGGAGGCCGTGTCCCACCTGGAGAACAGGTCCGCCGAGGCGCCGCGGGCGCTGGCCCGTGCGCTGCGCCTGCTGGCCGGGGCGGGACGGCCCACCGAGGCCGGCCGCCTCGCGGAGGTGATCCTGCGCCGCGACCTCCCGGCGGACGTCGAGACGCAACTCGTGCTCGAACTGGGCCACGGCATGCGGGCCGCCGGCAGCCACCGCCTGGCGGCCGGCTTCCTGCGGCGCACGCGCGCCCGCCACGACGTGTGCGAGCTGGACCGGGCCAAGCTGGACCGGGCGCTCGCGGACGTCACGAAGTGCCTGGGCGGCGCGTCGCCCGCCGGGCCGGAGCCCGGGACCCCGTCGCCGGGCTGCGCGCCCGGCGGGCGGCCGCTGTGGACCTGGCTGGTCCGGGCACTGGCCGCGGCCGATCAGCGCGACGAGGCGCAGGCGGTGCTGGACACCGTACGGCCGACGACGCGGGAGTCCTGCCACACCGGCTCGGAGACGCTCCGGCGCGGCCACCGGGCCGAGCTGCTGGCGGCGGCGGGACGGCTGGAGGAGGCGCGCGCCGAGGCGGAGGCGGCGCTGCGAGCCGCCGATCGCGCCCGGCCGGCCGACTGCGTACCGGCGCGCCTGGTCCTGGCCCACCTGAGCGTGCACCGCGGTGACCTCGCCACGGCCAGCGACCAGTTGCGGGCGGCCGAGCGGCTGGCCGGCGCCGACGACACGGCGCGGATGGACTGGGCGCTGGCCCGGTTCCACGCGGCCAGCGGCCGTCCGGCGATGATGGTGCAGACGTTGATCAACGTCGCCGGGCAGGTCGTACCCGATCCGCTGCTGTTCACCGAGGCGCCGGCCGCGGCGGCGGCGCTCGTCCGCCACGCCCGCCGGGCCGGGCTCGACGCGGAGGCCGAGCGGGCCGTGGAGGTCGCCCGGCGCGTCGCCCGCGGCAATCCGTTCGTCCAGTCGCTGGCGGCGGCGGCCGAGCACGCCGCGGGTCTGCTGCGCGACGATCCGGCGGCACTGCTGCGGGCCGCGGATCTGCACCGGCTCGCCGGCCGTACGCTGGCCGCGGCCGGCGCGGTGGAGGACGCGGCCCGCGGCACCCGGGACCGGGCCGAGGCCACCCGGCTCCTCGAAGCCGCGGCGGACGCCTACCGCGAGTGCGGCGCGCGACGCGACCTGGACCGCGTGGAGGCCGAGCTGCGTGGTGTGCCCGCGCACAACGTCCGCCCGCTGGTCCCGGACCGGCCCCGGTCCGGGTGGGAGAGCCTGACCAGCGCGGAGCTGCGGGTCGTGCGGGCCATCGTGGACGGGATGACCAACCGTGAGGCGGCGAGCTCGCTGTTCCTGTCCCCGCACACCGTCGACAGCCACCTGCGGCGCGTCTTCTCCAAGCTCGACATCAACAGCCGGGTCGAACTGACCCGCTGCTTCATCGCGCACGAGGCGGTCCGGCCGGCGCTGGCCACCCCACGCCAGCCGGCGTCCGCCGGCTGAGCGGGCCGTCCGGCGGACGGGCGCGGTTCAGCCGGCGGACGCCGGAGACGCGGTTTAGCTGGCCTTGCCGGTCACGGAGCCCGTGTCCCAGTCCGGCTCGCCGGTCATCGAATAGATCGCCGCACGGCTGGAGTAGGTGGCCGCGGCGTGCGCCAGCTCGGCCCGGGTGTTGAAGCCCAGCTTCCGGTAGACCTTCCGCAGGTGGTAGTTGACGGTGTGCGCGGACAGGTGGACCTGCTTGGCGATCTGCCGGTTCGTCAGGCCCACGCTCACCAGGTAGGCGATCCGCTGCTCCATGTCGGACAGGGTCGACCAGCAGCTCGCCGGTGGGACGCCGGTTTCCTCGGCGCGGGCCGGCGTCACCGGCCGTCCCCCCGCCTGGGCCTGCGCGGCGTAGAGCTTGGCGAGCTCCTCGGTGGCCAGCGCCACCGAGATCGGGTCCCGTGACTGCACGATGATGAGCGCCAGAGCCGCCGGGGCGCTGTTCGCCAGCGCGTGGGCGTGCATGGCGGTGAGGCTGACGACCTGGATCCCGGGATTGTCGGCGGCCAGTCCGTCCACCGTGGCGAGGACGCGGCGTTCGAGGTCACGGTCGTCCACGTCGCGGGCGAGCAGGACCAGGAAGGCGGCGGCGCTCGGCACCTCGACGTAAAGGCGGCGTCGCGTCGGCAGGCGGCGGTGCTTGCCCGCCAGCAGCCGGGCGGCGGCCCGCGGGCCCTCCTGCTTGACCGTGATCAGCACTTCCGCCCACGAGTACTGCACCGAGTCGAGGACCACGTGGCGGTCCGCGTCCTCCTGCCCCCGCCTGAGGTACTCGATCGCGGCGGGCACGTCGCCCATGTAGAAGGAGGCGGTGCTGAGCACCGCGTAGGCGAGGGGCCGCAGCATGGGCACCGCGTCCCCGGCCACGGCGGCGGTGGCCAGCGCCGCCTCCCGGCGCGCGTCCCCGATCCGCCCGGCCTGCAGCAGCAGCCGGGACCGCATCACCGCCGGCGCGGCCGTCCAGATCGGCGCGGGCAGTCCGCGCAGGCCGGCCTCCGCCTCGTTGATCAGCGCCTCGGCCTCGTCGAACTCACGCAGGTTCGCGAGTTTGCCGGCGAGCGCGAGCTGGGCGTGCAGACGCCACACCGGTTCGGCCTCCGCGCCGGCCCGCACCGCCGCCCGTCCCAGCTTCAGGCCCTCCGCCAGCTTTCCCGCCGACCACAGCCCGGTGGACCGGGCGGTCAGCGCCATCGCCAGCGCGGCGTCACCGGACTCGGCGTCGCGTTCCCGCAGGATCGCCTCGGTCAGCGGATCGGTGCCCTCGCCGCCGAGCAGGAGATCGGCCAGCACCAGACACGCCTGCGCGTCACGCCGGGCGGCGGGCGACGCGGCCGGGCCGGCGAGAACCGCCTCGGCGACACGGACGCCGGCCTCGGCGTTCCCGCTCATGATCAGGCGGTGCGCGCGGGAACAGGATCCGGTGGCGTCCTCTCCGGCCGCGCTCACCGGCGCGGCAGTCGCGGCGTCCATCCGGCGATTCTGGTCGCCCACCGGGCTGCGTCGCCCGGAAAGGCTCATCGCCTCACGTCGTAAGGCGTCGCGGGCGGGCCCGGGAATGGCTTCGATGATGCCGCGCAGCAGGAAATCGCTCTGAAAGGCGAGCTGATGCTCGGCGGCCACGACGAAGCCCGAGGCGATCGCCTCGTCCACCGGCGGGAGCAGGGCCGCCGACGATCTGCCCAGCATTCTCGAGACGTCCTCCAGCATGAAGGATCTGCCCAATGCGGCGGCAACCTTCAGAAACTGCTGGCAGCCGGCGCTCACGTCATTCAATCGCCGCATGACAAAACTCAGCACACGCCGGGGAATTCGACGGGAAACCAATTCCGCCCGACCATTTCTCTCCCGGATCAATCCCTCTTCGGCGAGCCCGCGCGCCAGTTCGGCGACCAGGTGCGGATTTCCGCCGGCACCGCCCGCGAAGTCAATCAGCTCGCGGTGCACGTCGACCCCGAGGATCTCGCGCAGGACCTGCTCGTCGCTCCCTCCGCCCCCCGGCTGGGACACCGGCCCCCCGGCGGCGCACACCGGATTTCGTGCTGCGGCTGTCGCCTCGTTCTCCCGCGGCCGTCCCGTTGTCATAATCCCCCCGGAATATGCGCACACAGCTCAAGAAAAGCCTGGACTCGGTCGATGACGCTACCCCACAGCAACCACATTTGCCATCGATCACCGTCGTCGCTCATCATAACTATCCGGCAGGCCCCGGCGCAGCCGTCATATATCAGGCAGCATCCCGCTGATATCGGACTTACCTAAACAATGCCACGATTGGCAGAACTCGCACGCATGACCGAAACAGCCCTCGCCGCGGACCGTCCCGGACCGGCCGGCCGAACGTCCAGCACCATCGTGACCAGGTGAAACAAGCTCCGACCGGAACACGGCGTCACTCCTGCCCGGTCCGGACGCGACCGCTCCCGCGGGCGGTCGACGGCGGCGGGTCGCCGCACCGCTCTGCCGACAGAGAAAGCGCAGGATACGGCGCTGACCGGATACCGACAGGTGTACTGCAAATGGAGTACCGCAACCGTGGTAGCGACGTCCAGGAAGTGCCTGCATCCGTACGGCGACACAGAAGTGCCTGTTCACGACCATTAGGTAGAGCGCTTATTGACTTGAGGAGAAGATGATGCCTACCGAGACTCCCCGCACAGACGGAGCTCTGGCGGGATTGGCGCGGTTCTGTTACCGGCGTCGTCGACTGGTGCTCCTGACCTGGATCGTCGGCGTCATCGCCCTGGCGTTCCTGGGCTTCCGCTACGGCGCCGCCCCGGACAACGTCTACTCCGGCGGGGACTCCCATTCCGCACGGGCGCAGGCCCTGATCGAGAAGCACTTCCCCGAGCAGCGGGGCGACACGCTCACCCTCGCCATCAAGGCCGAGCGGGGCATCGACGACCCGGCGGCGCG
The DNA here is from genome assembly GCF_011602315.1 of Micromonospora sp. CMU55-4. Lineage (NCBI taxonomy): Bacteria > Bacillati > Actinomycetota > Actinomycetes > Micromonosporales > Micromonosporaceae > Micromonospora > Micromonospora sp. CMU55-4. The sequence continues at coordinate 304,396 of NZ_JAAOLH010000004.1, read as the reverse complement.
GCAGAAGATCGAGAAGGTCATCTCCGACCTGGACGCCTCACCGGTGACCGGGCCGATCGTCTCGCCCTACGACGACCGCAACCTGGTCACCGCCGACCGCCGCATCGCCCGGACGACGATCCCGCTGACCTCGATGGACGTGGAGAAGGCCGAGGCCAAGCCACTCGTCGACACGGTCAAGGACGCCTCCGGCGACGGCGTGACGCTGGGGCTGGGCGGCGAGCGGGCGGAGAAGGCGGAGACACCCCCGCAGGGTCCGGCCGAGGCGGTCGGCGTGGTGACCGCCGCGGTGATCCTGTTCCTCGCGTTCGGCTCGCTGGTGGCGATGGGCCTGCCGATCGTCACCGCGCTGCTGGCGGTGCTCGGCGGCGTCGCGCTGATGAAGCTCGTCGGACACCTGGTCCCCTCACCGGACTTCACGGTGCTCATCGCCGTGCTGATCGGCCTCGGCGTCGGCATCGACTACGCGTTGTTCATCCTCACCCGCTTCAAGGACAGCCTGGTGGAGGGGGACGATCCCGAGAGCGCCACGGTCAAGGCCATCACCACCGCCGGTCACGCGGTCCTCTTCGCGGGCACCACCGTGATGATCGCGCTGCTGGGCCTGATCGCCATGGGCCAGAAGATGATGAACGGCGTCGCGCTCGGGGCCTCGGCGACGGTGCTGGTGACGATGATCGCCGCGGTCACGCTGATGCCGGCCTTCCTGGGCTTCGCCGGCTACAAGATCCAGGGTCTGCGCGTACCGCGCCGGGGCCCCCTTCGGCAGGCCGGCTCCGACGCGCCGAAGCAGGAGCGCCGCACGCTCGCGGAACGCTGGGCCGGCGTGGTGCAGCGCCGCCCGGTCATCGCCGCGCTCGGGGCAACCGCCATCCTGCTGGTGCTGACCGCGCCGCTGCTGTCGATGCGGCTGAGCCTGCCCGACGCCAGCGTCCAGCCCCGCGACCGCAGCAGCTACACCTCGCACGAGATCCTGTCCGAGGGCTTCGGCCCCGGCTACGGCGCTCCCCTGATCTTCGCCGCCGAGGTCGGCGACGGAAACAGCGACCTCGGTCCGGTCGTCGCCGCGGTGAGCGGCACCGAGGGCGTGGCGTACGCGACGCCGCCCCGGATCAGCCAGGACGGGCAGGCCGCCGTCTTCATGGCCTTCCCCCGCACCGGCGCCCAGGACGAGGCCACCGCGGACCTGGTGCACAAGCTGCGCGACGACGTGCTCCCCGCGGCGTCCGGCGGCCGAGAGGTCTATCTCGGCGGCCCGAACGCCGGCGCGATCGACCTCGCCGAGGAGACCAGCTCCCGGCTGCCCGTGATGATCACCGTGGTCATCCTGCTGTCCCTGCTGCTGCTCGTCGTGCTGGTGCGGTCGGTCACGATCGCGCTGCAGGCGGCGGTGATGAACCTGTTGTCCATCGGCGCCTCGTTCGGTGTGCTGGTGGCGATCGTGCAGTGGGGTTGGCTCGGGTCCGCCCTCGGCTTCCCCACCTCCATGCCGATCACGACATGGGTGCCGATGATGATGTTCCCGCTGCTGTTCGGCCTCTCCATGGACTACGAGGTCTTCCTGATCTCGCGGATCCGTGAGGAGTACGAGCGCACCGGCGACACCCGCCGTGCCGTGACCCGCGGTCTGGCCCGTACCGCCAAGGTGATCACGGCGGCCGCCGCCATCATGATCGCCGTGTTCACCACCGGCATGCTCGGCCCCGACGTCTCGGTCAAGCAGGTCGGCCTGGGCATGGCGGTGGCGGTGTTCGTGGACGCCACCATCGTCCGGATGATCCTCGTCCCGGCGGTGATGGAGCTGTGCGGCAAGGCCAACTGGTGGATGCCCGGACGGCGGGCGAAGACGGCCCCGGTTCCCCCGGCCGGGGTCGAGGAAGCGGCCCGGATCTGAGCCCTTCCCCCACAGGGTGCGGGGAACCCCTGGACGGGGTTCCCCGCACTCGCTGTCGTCCGGAACCGACGTAGGGTCACGCCATGACCGAGCTGCTCCCTCCCCTCGTGGTCGCCCCGATGGCCGGAGGTCCGTCGAACCCGGCGCTGGTCACCGCCGCCGCCCGGGCCGGCTCGGTCGGCTTCCTCGCCGCCGGCTACCAGACCCCCGAGGCCGTCGAGGACCAGGTACGCGCGACGCGCGCGGCCGGCGTGCCGTACGGGCTCAACATCTTCGTGCCGACCCCGGCCGAGCCGGACCCGGCGCGGGTGGAGGCGTACCGCCGGTTGTTGCTGCCGGAGGCGCAGCGGTACGGGGTGGACCTGCCGACGCCGCGCGGGCACGACGACGACCACTTCGCCGCGAAGGTGGACCTGGCGGTGGCGTACGCGGTCCCGCTCGTGAGCTTCGCGTTCGGCGTACCGCCGGCGGGCGTGGTGCGGGCGCTGCGCGACGCCGGATGCCACGTGCTGATCACCGTCACCTCGGCCGACGAGACCCGCCGGGCGGTCGCCGCCGGACCGGACGCGCTCGTCGCGCAGGCGGGCACGGCGGGCGGGCACGCCTCGACCACCGATCCGTCCGGCTACCGGCCGCGCGGCGAGGCGCGGGACCTGCTCGCCGCCGTACGGTCGGTCACGGACCTGCCGGTCGTCGTGGCCGGCGGAACCTCGTCCGCCGAGGATGTCGCGCGGCTGCGCGCGGCCGGCGCGGCGGCGGTGCAGAGCGGCACCGCGTTCCTGCTCGCCGACGAGGCCGGCACCCGGCCGGCGCAGCGCGCCGCGATGCTCTCCGGCGACTTCCGCCGGACCGTTGTCACCCGGGCGTTCACCGGTCATCCGGCGCGGGCCCTGGCCAACCGCTTCACCGACGCCTACTCCGCGGCGGCGCCGGTCGCCTATCCGGCGGTGCACCACCTGACCGCGCCGATCCGGGCCGCGGCGGCACGTCTCGGTGACGCCGAGGCGCTGAACCTGTGGGCCGGGACCGGTTTCGCGTCCGCCGTGCCGGGCCCGGCCGCCGACATCGTCGCCCGATTGACGGGCTGACCGTCCGGCCGGCCGGTCACCGGCGCCGCTGCGGCCCGGTGTCGACAGTGGTCAGGGTGCGGTGGGACCGGCGGCGCCCAGTCCGGCGGGGTTGCTGATGACGCAGCGCCAGGCGCCGTCCGCGCCGCGCCGGAGCACGTCGACGGCGGTGCCCTCGATCCGGATCGGGGTGCCGTCGGGTCCGGTTCCCTCGTGGACGTAGTCGTTGATCACCAGGGCGATGTCGCCGGTGACGTACTGGTGGCGGACGGCCACCTTGATCGGCAGGAAGTGCTGCTCCTCCCGGCTGCGCGCGCGCCTTTGGTCGCCGGTCAGGACCGTGCCGGGGGCGAGGATCAGCAGGGCGTCCGGCTCGTAGAGCTGCTCCAGCTGGTCGAGATCGCGGTTGTTGAACGCGCGCTCGAACAGGGGCAGGAGCGCGGCGGGGTCGGTGGGTGCGGCGGGCGGTTCCGCGGAAGCGTTCGACATGGGCGCAGCACACCCGGACCGGGACGGACCGGTCAACGACGACGGGCCGGTTCTGTCAGGTCGCGGCCCCGGCGGACATCGAGGTGACTAACTAAGATCCGCGCCGTTTGCCGGGCGGGGCGCGGCGGACAGGATGCCCGTAGATGGTCCATGCGGTGCCCAGGCGCATCGACTCGTGAGGAGCGTTCCTGTGATCAAGGTGGCAATCATCTTCCACTCCCGCAGCGGGAATACCTACCAGATGGCCGCGGCCGCGGCGGCTGCGGCGGTGAAGGCGGGCGCGGAGGCGCAGCTCTACAAGGTGCCCGACCTGCCCAGCCCGATGGTGCTCGACCACAAGGCGTACGCCGAGCTCAACGCCGAGACCGCGGACGTCCCGGTGGCCACGCTCGCGGACCTGGTCGCGGCGGACGCCATCATGATCGGCACGCCGGTGCACTACGGGCTGCCGGCTCCGCAGATCCTCGACTTCATCGACCACTCCGGACCGGTCGCCATTCCGGGTGACCTGGCGAACAAGGTGGTGTCCGTGTTCGCGTCCGGCTCGATGCCGCACGCCGGGCAGCAGGCGGCCATCCTGGCGCTGCACAACTGCATCTGCCACTGGGGTTCGCTGATCGTCCCGAACGGCTCCAGCGTCGAGGTGCTCGGCCTGCCGAACAACGGCGCGCCGTACGGCACGTGCAGCGTCTCCCGGCACGAGGCGAACAACGTCCACGAGGACAACCTCGCCGCCCTCGAGTACCAGGCGCTGCGGCTGGTCGAGGTGGCCACCGCGTACAAGATCGGCCGCGAGCAGACCACGTCGGCGATCAGGTACGTGGACCGCCGGCTGCTGGCGGAGAAGTTCGGCCTCTGACTTCGACGTGAACCGGCCCGCCCGGCGCGGGCCGGTTCGGCGTGTCCGGCCTCAGGTGGCGCCGGCTGCGGCGCGGGCGGTCAGACCGTCGAGCACGTACGCCAGCCCGAGCGCGAAGTTCGTGTCCCAGTCGTCGTCGAGCAGGTGCCGCTGCGCGGCCAGTGTGGGATAGCTGGCGCTGTGCCGCTCCAGCATCAGCTGGCCCTCCCGGCGTTCGGCCGCCGACCACCGCAGCGTGGCCTGGCTGGCCGCGGAGCCCTGGACGTGGCTGTAGAGCACCCAGCTCGCCGCGGTGACGTCCCGGGAGGTGAACCCGGCGCGGGTCAGGGTGGCCTGGAGGAACTCCATCCAGGACAGGAAGCCGGGGCCGACCGCGGGACGACGTCGCATCACCGCCGACCAGGGGTGCCGCAGCAGCGCGGCACGGCGCTCGGTCAGCAGCGTCGTGACGTCCGCCCGCCAGTCGTCGCCGGGTGGCGGTGGCGGCGTGGCGGCGAACACCGCGTCGACCGCGAGGTCGATCACGTCCTCCTTGGTGTCCACGTGCCAGTAGAGCGTGGTCGTGCCGACGCCGAGGCGGTCGGCGAGGCGGCGCATGGTGAGCTGCCCGACGTCGTCCTCGTCCAGCAGCTCGACCGCGGCGGCGGTGATGCGCTCGACGGTCAGCGGCGGGTCGGGCCGCGCCGACGTCGTCCGCAGCCACAGGCTCCGGCTCCGCTCCGCCATCCCGTCACCCGCCTCGCCCGAAATCTGCCTGTTCCGCCCGTGAGCGTAGTACATTGGTCGGGCACCGGAACATTGTTCGACTGCTGGACCGTCGTTCGACCCTCGCGCCGACGAAGAGGTGGGGCCAGATGAGACTCGTGGTGTTCGGCGCGAACGGCCCCACCGGCCGGCTGGCCACCGAGCTGGCAATGGCCCGGGGCCACGTCGTCACAGCAGTGACCCGGCGTCCGGAGTCCTTCCCGGTGCGGGGCGAGAACCTGCGGGTGGTGGGCGCCGACGTGCTGGACGCCGCGGCTGTCGACGCCGCCGTCGCCGGCCAGCAGGCGGTGATCTCGACGCTGGGTGTGCCGTACACGAAGGAGACGGTGCGAACCTACTCCGAGGGCGCCGCCAACATGATCGCCGCGATGCGGGCCCACGGTTTGCGCCGGCTGGTCTGCGTGACGTCGACCGGCACCAGCGGCGAGCACGCCGAGGGCGAGACGTTCACGTTCAAGAAGATCATCGCACCGATCCTGCTGCGGATGGGACGCACCGTCTACGAGGACATGGCGCGGATGGAGAAGGTGGTGTCGGAAAGCGGTCTGGACTGGACGGTCATTCGTCCGGCCGGCCTCTTCGACGGTGACGGCGTCACCGACTACCGGGCCGAGCCGCGCCGGCTCCCCGGCCGGTTCACCTCCCGCACCGACCTGGCCGACCTGCTCGTCCGGGAGGCGACCGAGGACCTCCACGTCGGCCAGTTCATCGACGTGGTCACCACCACCGGCGCGCCGACCTTCGCGCAGATGTTCATCCGGGAGGCGCTGCACATCGGCAAGTGACGCCCGCCCCGCGGGCCTCCCGGCGACCTGCGCCTCGGCCAACCACTGTGGCCCCGAGGGCGGTGCCGCCAGCACCTCGACCATCCTCGCCGCGGGTTCCAAGCTCGTGTGCATTCGCCGCCGCGCCGCGAGGAGGCAGGATGCTGCTGGACGAGGACCTGACGGATCTGTGCGACGACATCCTGGCCGGGCTGCCGCGCAGCGATCAGCGACGGCGCGGCCGGGAGTACGTCCGCGGGCTGCTGCTGGCCCGGGGACGCAAGTCGATCCGCAACATCGCCGCGATCTCCACGGAACCCGCCGCGGAGCAGGCGCTGCACCATTTCGTCAGCGACTCCACCTGGGACTGGATGCCGGTCCGGCGGGCGCTCGCCCGCCACGTCACGCGGATCAGCGGGGCCCGGACCTGGGTGCTGCAACCGACCCTGATCCGCAAGGCCGGGACGCACTCGGTGGGCGTCGGCCGCCGGTACTCGCCGGGCCTGGGGCAGTCCCTCAACGCGCAGCACGCGGTTGGTCTCTGGGCGGCCTCGACGAGCGTCGTCACGCCGGTCAACTGGCGGCTGCACCTCAACGAGGACTGGTTGTCCGACGAGAAGCGCCGCCGGCGCGCGGCCATCCCGGACGACCTGGTCGCCCAGTCGCTGGGCGCCTGCACCGTCGAGGCGTACCTGGAACTGGGGGCGCCGGCCGGCGAGCTGGTCGTGGTGGACGCGCGGGAGATGGACGTCGAGGCGGTGGTCCGCCGGTTACGGGCCGCCGGAGCGCCGGTGCTGGTCCGGGTGCCCGCCGGCCTGCGGCTGGTCCCGGCCGCCGGCGCCACCGCCGAGCCGGCCGGCGACCTGGCGGCGACCGTACGGCACCAGCGCCGGCCGGTCTTCGGGCTCACGGCGCGCCCGCCGGTGCTGGCCGGCACCGTCGCGGTTCGGCTGCCCAGCACCCGCAGCTACGATCCCCTGCTTCTGGTGGAGCTGAGCGCGCCGGGGCGCGGTGAGCCCGGCCAGCTGTGGCTGACCAGTCGCGGCGACATCGGCCTCGCCGACCTGGTCCGCCGGGCGGCGCTGGTCCGGCGGGTCACCGACGACCTGGAGTCCACCGGCGACCAGGTGGGACTGCGCGACTTCACCGGCCGCTCGTACCGGGGCTGGCACCGCCACGTGACGCTGGCGTCGGCGGCGCACACGGTGCTCGCGACGCACGGCCGGCCGGAGCCGGCCCTGCGGCGCACCTCCTGACGCGCGCCGCCCGCCCGGACGGCTCAGCCGGCCTGGAGCAGGGTCATCCCCATGGACATCCCGCCGCCGAATGCGGTGAGCAGCACGAGGTCACCTGCGCGGACCCGGCCGGAGCGGCACAGCTGGTCGTAGGTGATGGGCACCGCGGCGGCGCCGGTGTTGCCGTAGGCGGTGTACGTGCTGGCGACGCGGTCGAAGGGCAGCCCGAGCCGCTCCGCCATCGAGGCGAGGATCCGGCCGTTGGCCTGGTGCGGCACCAGATGCCCGAGCCGGTGCGGCGGCACACCGTGCTCGGCCAGGAACTCGGCGATGCCGGCGACCACGTACGTGTCGATGAACTCGCGTACTCCCCGGCCGTCCATCCGGAAGTGGTGCGAGCCGTCGCGGAGCGTCTGCTCCGAGGCCGGCAGGCGGCTGCCACCGGCCGCCACGCCGATCAGCCCGCGCGCCTCGGCGAAGCTGAGCAGCCGGGTGGCCACGACCCGGTGCGCGCCACCGACCCCGATCACCGCGGCGCCCGCGCCGTCGCCGAACAGCACCACTGTGCGGCGGTCCTGCGGCGACAGGATGCGCGAGTAGACGTCCGCGCCGATCACCAGCGCCGGCCGGTCCCCCGCTGCGGTCACCAGCCGCTCGGCGACCGCGAGCCCGTAGCTGAAGCCGCTGCACACCGCGTTGACGTCGAACGCGGCGGTACCCCGTCCGGCGCCGATCTCGTGGGCGACGACGCTGGCCGTGGGTGGTTGCGGCGAATCCGGCGTCGACGTGGCCACCACGACGAGCGCCAGGTCCGCCGCATCGACGCCGGCGTCCGCGAGCGCGACGCGCGCCGCGCCGATCGCCAGGTCGGAGGTCGCCTCGTCCGGCTTGGCCCACCGCCGCTGCCGGATCGCCGTCTTCTCGTACACCCAGTCGCCGGTCACGCCGGCGTGCTCGGCCGCCTCATCGTTCGTCACCACCCGGCCGGGCAGGTAGGAGCCGGTGCCGAGCACACCGATCGGCCGGTCGCCACGCGAATATGTGAGCATGCGCCAGGTCCATTTCTTCACCAGCCGTCGAACGCGAAAATTGCGATAAGGACGGGCACCGACTTCGCGGCGAATAGTGTCGACGGTCCTCCAGACCAGACCTGTGGTCAATGTATGGCAACCGCAGCGGGCAGGGCAACCGGCGGAGCCGACGTGACATATTCGCCCGCACCGCCTTGGCCGGACGCGATCCGGTCACCACGATGCGGATGTGGACGCCAAACCCGTAAACGGTCCGGCCGGGTCACCGTGGATGGACGCCATCGACGTGCACCATCACATAATTCCCGATTTCTATGCGGCCGAGCTTCGCGAATTGGGCGGTTCCACTGTTCTTTCCGGAGTCGACCGCCCCACGTGGAGCCGGGCGGGCAGCCTCGCCATGATGGATCGGCAGGGCATACGCGCCGCGATCGTCAGCCTGTGGCCGGGCGTACCCCCGCTGGACCGCGCCCGCAGCCGCGCTCTCGCGCGGCGGCTGAACGAGTACCTGGCCGAGTTCGTGGCGGCCAGCGACTGCCGCTTCGGCGCGTTCGCGGTGCTGCCCTTCCCCCACCTCGACGACTGCGTGGCGGAGTTCGTCCACGCCATCGACGTGCTCGGCCTGGACGGGCTCGGGCTGCTCACCAACTACGACGGGCTCTACGTCGGCGACCGCCGGCTCGATCCGCTGCTGGCCGAGGCCGAGCGGCGGCGTACGCCGATCTTCGTGCACCCAGCGGTGCCGCCGGCCACCGGCCAGCCCGCCTTCGGGCTGCCGCTGTCGCTGTACGAGTTCCCGTTCGAGACGGTGCGGCTGGTGGCGCAGCTGCTCTACAACGGCACGCTGGAGCGGTTCCCCGAGCTGCGGATCATCCTGCCGCACGGCGGCGGCGGGGTCACCTACTACGCCGACCGGCTCACCTACGGCCCGGTCATCAACCGCGATCTCGCCGACCGCCTGCCGGACGATCCCCTCGCCGTGCTCCGCCGCCTCTACTTCGACGTGGCGATGTGCGGCCGGCACGCGCTCGCCTCGCTGCGGCTGTTCGCCGATCCGGAACGGGTCCTGGTCGGCTCCGACTACCCGTTCATGCCGGAGTCCTTCGGCGCCTCGATCGGTGCGGGAGTGGCGCGCCACGCGGACCTCGATCCGGGGTGGTGGGCCGCGGTCAACCGGTCCAACGCGGCGAAGCTGTTCGCCCGTTTCCCCTCGACAGGAGAGTGACCACATGCTCGACGACACGCTTGTCGACGCGTACCTGAACCGCATCGGTGTGGCCCGGCCGGAGCGGCTCGACGCCGAGTCGCTGCGGCTGCTGCACGCGCAGCACGAGCTGACGGTGCCGTTCGAGACCATCGACTACCACCTCGGCAAGGAGATCTTCATCGACGAGCGGGTGGTCGAGAAGATCGTGTACCAGAACCGCGGCGGCGGCTGCGGCGAGATCAACAACGCGTTCCACTACCTGCTGGAGGCGCTGGGCTTCGACGTCACGCTGCACCAGGGCCGGGTCTGGCTCGGGCACGAGTTCACGCCGCCGTACAACCACTCGGTGACCACGGTGCGCATCGGCGAGCAGCGGTGGCTGAGCGACGTCGGCCTGGGTCGCAGCAGCCGCTACCCGCTGCTGCTGGAGTCGCCGCAGCCGCAGGAGGACCCGCACGGCACCTTCTCCACCAAGCGGGTCGCCGACAACGCCACCGACGTCTTCCGGGCCGACGCGCTGCAGTACCGCTTCTACGACGAGCCGGTCGTGGCGGCCGACGGCATGCAGGTGCTGTGGTGGTACCGCACCTCACCGGACTCGCCGTTCCTGCAGAACCTGTCCTGCACGCTGCCGACCGAGAACGGGCGCATCATCCTGCGGGAGAACAAGCTCGTCGTGATCGACGGCGACGAGCGGCGGATCGAGCGGCTCACCAACGACGACGACCTGCTGGCGGCGTACGACAAGTACTTCGGCATCAAGCTGGACGCGCCGCCGAAGCCGAGTCCGCACGTCAAGAAGTCGATGCGCATGTCGTACGAGCGGGACTGAGCCGTGCTGACCGACGAGCAGGTGCGGGGCTACCTGGACCGGATCGGCGCCGCCCGCCCCGAGCGGCCGGACCTCGCGGCGCTGCGCGACCTGCAGGAGCGCCACACGTTCACGGTGCCGTTCGAGAACCTGGACTACCACCTGGGCCACGAGATCTACATGGACGAGCGGGTGCTGGACAAGGTGATCCGCCAGCGCCGCGGCGGCGGCTGCTTCGAGATCAACACCTCGCTGTTCTTCCTGTTGCGGGCGCTGGGTTTCGCGGTGACGCTGCATCAGGGGCGGGTTTGGCTCTCCGGGCGGTTCAACGGCCCGCACAATCATCTGATGCTGACCGTGGACCTGCCCGAGACCGGCTCCCGCTGGCTGGTCGACGTCGGCTTCGGCAAGAACAGCCGGTTCCCGTTCCGGCTCGACGCGGCCGAGCCGTACGGGGACCCGCACGGCCGGTTCGCCACCCGGCGGGTCGAGCCGGGGGTCGTCGACGTGTACCGCAACGACGCGCTGCAGTACCGGTTCTACGACGAGCCGGCCGACCTGGCCGACTTCCGGCAGAACCTGTGGTGGTACCGCACCTGCCCGGACTCGCCGTTCCTGCGGAACATGTTCTGCACGCTGCCCACCGCCGACGGCCGGGTCACGCTGCAGGGCGACGTGCTGACGGTCATCGCCGGCGACCGCCGGAGCGTCGAGACGCTCACCGACGACGACGCGCTGCTGGAGGCGTACCGGCGGTGGTTCGGGATCGTCCTGGACAAGCCGCCGACGCCGAGCCCGTACGCGGACCAGTCGTCGCGCATGGCGTTCTTCCAGAACGACGACGGCGGGCCGGCCCGCCGATGACGACAGTGCGGGCCGCCTACGTCGACCGGCTGGGCCCGGCCACCGAGATCCGGTACGGCGAGTTGCCCGCGCCCCGGCCGGGCCCCACCGACGTGCTGGTCGACACGCTCGCCACCACCGTCAACCACGTCGACACGTTCGTGCGGGCCGGCACGTACCGTACGCCGGTCCCGCTGCCGTTCGTGGTGGGCCGGGACGTGGTGGGCGTGGTCGCGCACGCCGGTGACGGCGTGGCCGGCTTCCGCCCCGGCGACCGGGTCTGGTGCAACAGCCTGGGCCACGGCGGACGTCAGGGCGCGGCCGCCGAGCAGGTGGTGGTGCCCGCGGACCGGCTGTACCCGCTACCGGCGGCGGCCTCGGTGGAGGCGGTCACCGTGCTGCACCCGGCCGCCACCGCCTACCTGGCGCTGGCGGTGCACGGCCGCCTGCGCCCCGGTGAGACGGTGGTGGTGGGCGGTGGCGGCGGCAACGTCGGCTCCGCGTTGATCACGACGGCGACGGCGCTGGGCGCGCGCGTGGTCGCCACCGCGGCGCCCCGGGACGAGGCGTTCTGCCGGGCCGCCGGCGCGGTCGAGGTGGTCGACTACGCCGCACCGGATCTCGGTGACCGGCTCGCCGCGTCCTGCCCGGAGGGCGTCCACGTCTACCTGGACACCTCCGGGACCAACGACCTGGACCTGGCGGTCGGGCAACTCGCCGTACGGGGGCGGATCGTGCTGCTCGCGGGCGCGCGGACCCGTCCGGCGCTGCCCGCCGGTGAGCTGTACACGAACGACAGGTCGATAGTCGGTTTCGTCATCTCGCTCGCCACGACCGCGGAACTGGCGGAGGCGGCCGGTTTCATCAACCGGCTGCTCGCGGCCGGCCGGCTGCGCCCGCGCGAGGTGGTGCGGCTTCCGCTGTCCGCGATGCGGGAGGCGCACCGGATGGTGGAGGACGGCGAGATGCGCGGGCGGCGGGCCCTGGTCGTCCCGGACGGCGCGGCGTCACAGCTCGGTGAGCAGGCGGTGCAGGCGTAGCGCGAGCTGGATCTCCAGCGCCCGTGCCGGGAGTTGCCAGGTCGGGCCGAGCAGGCGCTTCACCCGGTCCAGCCGCCGGGTGACCGTGTTCGGGTGCATGTGCAGCAGCTCCGCCGCGTTGGTCGGGCTGCGGCCGGCCTCGAAGTACGCGTCGAGCGTGCGGGCGAGGTCGCCGTCGCGGTGCCGGTCGTAGTCGAGCACCGGCTGGAGGGTGGCGTCGATGAACTGGTCGATGCCCTCCCGGCCGGCCAGCAGCATCGGCAGGAAACCCAGCTCCCGTACCGACACGCCGCGACCGGCCAGCTCCATTGAGATCATGACGTCGAGGCAGCGCAGCGCCTGCCGGTAGCGCACCGCCACCCGCTCCGGCCCGGAACCGCTGTCGGACGCCGCGGCCGTCACCGGGCGGCCGAAGAGCGCGCCCGACTCCTCCGCCGCCGTCCGGGCGATCTCGGCCGGGTCGGCCTCCCCCGGCAGCAGCAGCACGATGTCGTCGTCGTGCAGCGCGGACAGACCGTCACCCCGGGCGGCGAACGCCGCGCTCCACATCGACGCCCAGTGCGGGCTGACGCCGTCCGGGCGCAACACCACCACGACGTACGGCCGGTCCAGCCGCACGCCCAGCCGCCGGGCCCGTCCGACAAGCGTGCCGGTGGGCTGCGGCGTGGTGATCAGCTCGTTGAGCAGGGCACGGCGGGCCTGGCTCTCCCGGCTGTCGTCGAGCTGGCGCAGGATCACCGCCGCCGCCTGGGCGATCAGGAGCAGGAGCTGCCCGTCCGGGTCGGCGAGCGGGCTGTCCATCTCCAGCAGCAGGTCTCCCATCCGCCGGTCGCCGGCCAGCACCGGGACGACCATGCGGCGGCCGTCCGGCACGCCCGGCTCCGGTCCGGCGGCGGCGGACCGGCTCGCGGCGACCACCAGACCATCGTCGGTGCACAGCCGCACCGACGCGCCGAGACGCCGGTCGGCCTCCACCACGAAGGCGCGCGCGTCGCCGCGGGCCACGGCCAGGTCGATGAAGCCGTAGTGCGCGGAGCGCAGCGCCCGCATCCGGTCCAGGTCGGCGGCGGTACGGGCGGACTGCTGCTCCAGCCCGTAGAGCCGGGCGATCGCGACGTCCAGCAGTTGCGTCTTCTCCATCGCCGCGCCGGCGAGCCGGGCGAACGAGGTCAACTGGACGCGCTCCCCCTCGGTGACCGTCCGGGGGCGCCGGTCGGCGAGGTACAGCGCGGCGACGGACCGGCGGGGGGCGTATCCGCGCAGGTGGCCCAGACGTACCGCGACCACCGCGTGCAGTGCGCCGTCCTCGTGCGGCCCGGACGTCGCCGGGGCGGATTCCGCGTCACCGCACCACAGCGGTGATCCGTCCAGCAGCGCCGCGCCGGAGGGATGGTGACCGGGCAGGTCCAGCCGGCCGTCCTCGTGGGGGCCGTCCGCCGCCCGTACCGTGATCGTCGGTCCGTCCTCGGACACGACGGCGACGAAGGCGGCCGGCGCGTCGAGCAGCCGACGGCCCTGCCGAGCGATGTCCCGCAGCAGACCGCCTTCGTCGTGCGGCACCCCGGCGTCGTCGGCGGAGCCGGGCACGGCGGTGCCTTGTTCCGTGCTCCCCCCCATGACTCTTCCCGTGTCCGTAGTCGCGTCGCGGATCTGCGCCGGATTATAGGCGCCCCGGCCACGAAAGACGTCGAACCTGATGAATCAGAGTCGAACACTTTGCCCCTTCGGGAAGCCGATAACGACGATTCTCCGCATGGCCGAAACCGATACCACCACGCCACTGTTCGAATCGCAGGCGGAAATCGTCGTCGACGCCACTCCGGACGAGGTCTACGCGCTCGTCAGTGACCTTCCCCGGTGCCGGGAGTGGAGCACCGAGTGCACCGGAGGCGAGTGGATCAGCGGCCGTCCCGGCGCCGCCGGGGCGGTGTTCCGCGGCCACAACGTCCGCGGCGAGGACGTCGTCGCCTGGGCGCCGGTCGTCCGCGGCGTCTGGACCACGGAGTCGCAAGTGCACACCGCGATCCCCGGCGTCGAGTTCAGCTGGGCCATGCGGGACAGCCGGGGGCGCGCCCAGAGCAGCGTGTGGGCCTTCCGGATGAGCCCCGAGGGCGCCGGCTGCCGCCTGACGCACCACTTCCGGATGGACGAGCCCACCGAGGGCATCCGCAAGATCACCCGAGACATGGACGACGACAAGCGCCGGCGTTTCGTCACCGAATGGGGCGCCAAGGTCGGCGCCGATCTGCACGAGACGCTGCGCCGACTCAAGTCGATCATCGAGACCGAACGGTAGGAGCCGGACATGTTGCTGCAGACGATCGCCAATCGCGGCATCCGACTGGGCACACTCTTCGACCGGGCCGCGGCCCGGCACCCGGACAACAGCATCACCCTCGACCACGACCTCGACGTGGCGCCGGAACTCGGCCGGCGGCTCACCGTCGGCGCGGTCGCCGGCCTGGTCGCCGACCTGGCCGCCCGCCTGCACGCCGCCGGCGTACGACCGGGCGACCGCGTGGTGGTCCACAAGTCGCACAACTTCGACATCACGCTGAGCGCGTGCGCGCTGGCCCGGATCGGGGCCGTGCCGGTGCTGCTCTCCCCCCACCTCGACGCCACCACGGTGCTGCACCTGATCCGCCGGGCCGGCCGGCCGTACCTGCTGACCGACCGCGCCACCCTCGACGGAGAACTGGCGGACACCGTGTTCCCGGCGGTCGCCGGGGTGCTGCTCGCCTCCGGAGAGCATCCGTCGGCCACGTCGCTGCGCGCCCTGACCGGTGTGCCGAGCGTCCCGCCGATCGTCATGTCCCCCGACCATCCCACCCTGGTCACCCACACCTCCGGCACCACCGGGCTGCCGAAGCTGGCCGTGCACACCGGACGGACGCTGCAGGCGCGCTACCGCCCGCAGGCGTCGGTCGCCGCGCTGGTGCGCCGCCGCTGCCCGGTCGCCATCCACGTCTCGTTCGTGCACTCGCGCCTGTTCACCGCGCTGGCGATCACGATGCTGCGCGGCTTCCCGCTGCTGGTGCTCGCCGACAACGACCCGGACCAGGCCACCGACCTGTTCCTCACCCATCGTCCGGGCGTGCTGGAGACCCACCCCAACTCGTTCCTGCGGTGGGAGCGGCTGGCCGACGACCCGCGCGCGCCGCTGGCCACCGTGCGCTACTTCAGCAGCACCTTCGACGCCATCCACCCGCGCACGGTCCGGCGCATGCTCGGGGCCTCCGCGCATCCCAAGCCGGTGTTCGGCCAGCTGTACGGGCAGAGCGAGGTCGGCCCGGTCGCGGCCCGCGCGTTCACCCGCCGCCGGCCCGAGGACGCCGACGGGCGCTGCGTCGGCATGCCGTTCCCCGGCATGACCGACATCCGGGTGGTCAGCCGCAACGGACGCCCGCCCACCCGCGACAACCCCGGCTACATCGAGGTACGCACCGACGGGCGCATCGTCACCTACCTCGGCGAGCAGCAGCGGTACGAGGGTCAGCGCCACGGATCGTGGTGGCGGATGGGCGACCTGGGCTACCGCACCCGGCTGGGCTGCCTGCACCTGCTCGACCGCGAGGTCGACGAGATCGACGGGTTCGGCAGCACGCTGGCGGTCGAGGACACGCTCTTCACCCGGCTGGACGAACTCGTCGAGGTGATCATCCTGCCGGCGCCGGACGGGCCGCCCGTGCCGGTGATCTGCACCAGCGAGGACCTGCCGATCGACATCGACCGCTGGGCCGGCGCGGTCGCCACGCTGCCGCCGATGGCCCGTCCGGTGCAGCGGCGCCTGGCGGATCTCCCGCAGACCGCCACCACCAAGATCAAACGGTTGGAGTTGGCCCGGCAGCTGCTCGACCGGGACAGCGCGGCCGGATGAGCACCCGGACGCCCGTACGCGTGGTCGTGGCCGGGGGCGGCATCGGCGGGCTCGCCACGGCGCTGGCGGTCGCGGCGCACGGCCATCACGTGACGGTCCTGGAACGCCAGCCCGAGTTCACCGAGCTGGGCGCGGGCATCCAGCTCGCCCCCAACGGCCTGTACGCGCTGGACGCGCTCGGTGTGGGACCGCAGGTGCGGGCCACCGCGGTCGCCATGGCGGAACTGCGGTTCATGGACGGCGTGACCGGCGTACACGTCACCAGCATGCCCTTGACCGAGCGCTACCAGCGCCGGTTCGGCAGCCCGTACGTGGTGGTGCACCGCGCCGAGTTGCACCGCCGGCTGCTCGACGCCGCCCGGCGGCTGCCCCGGATCACGCTGCGCCCGGCCGCCTCGGTGGCCGGCTACGACCAGAACGCGGCCGAGGCCACCGTGCGCCTGGACTCCGGCGAACGGATCCCCGCCGACATGGTGGTCGGCGCCGACGGCATCCACTCCCGCATCCGCCGCCAGCTCGTCGGCGACGGCGAGCCGCGCAACTCCGGCATCACCGCGTACCGCGCCATCGTCCCCATGTCCCAGGTGCCGGCCCGGGTACGCCGGGACGCGGTCACCTGGTGGGCCGGACCGGACTGCCACTTCGTGCACTACCCGATCAGCGGCGGGGCGTACCTGAACATGGCCGCCAGTCACGCCGACGGCGCGCCCACGCTGTTCGCCGGCCGGCCCACCGACGGCGCACTGGTCCGGGCCGCGATGTCGCGCCTCGGCGCGGTCGGTGACCTGCTGCGCCTCAGCGACGAGTGGCGGGCCTGGGTGCTCGTCGACCGGCCGCCCGTCGACGACTGGGCCGACGGCCGGGTCGCCCTGCTCGGCGACGCCGCGCACCCCATGCTGCACTACGCCGCGCAGGGGGCCTGCCAGGCGCTGGAGGACGCGGTGGTGCTCGGCGACCTGCTCGGCGACGGCGCCGAGCCGGTGCCCGAGGTGCTCCGCCGATACGTCGCGCAACGGCGGGAGCGGACCGCCGCGGTGCAGGCCGTCTCCCGCGACAGCATCCGGCTCTGGCACGCCGCCGGGGACGCGGCGACGGCCCGCAACGGGGCGCTCGCCGCCATGACGCCGCAGGAGCTGCACACGGCGGTGGCCTGGATGCACGCCGCCCGGGTGCGCGGCGGGCGCCCGAGCGAGGTCGTGCGATGACAGGCCCGCGGCATCTGCGGATCTGCATCGTCGGCGCGGGCCCGCGCGGCCTGTCCGTCCTGGAGCGGCTCTGCGCCCAGGAACGGCACGACCGGGCCTGCGCCAGCCTCACCGTGCACGTGGTGGACCCCGCCGCGCCCGGCGCCGGCGCGGTGTGGCGCACCGACCAGTCCCGGCTGCTGCTGACGAACACCGTCGCCTCACAGATCACCGTCTACACCGATCCGAGCTGCCGGCTGGCCGGGCCGATCGAGCCCGGGCCGAGCCTGTACGAGTGGGCCCGGAGCGTGGCGTCGGCGGGCCCGTGGGGCGCGCTCGACCCCGACGTGCTCGACGAGGCGCGCGCCCTCGGCCCCGACGACTATCCGACCCGGGCGTTCTACGGCCACTACCTGCGGGACAGCTTCCGCCGGATCGTGCGCCGCGCGCCGCCGCACGTCTCGATCCGGTGCCACCGCTCCCGCGCGGTGGCCAGCGCCGACACGTCGGGCGTGCCGGGCGGTCCGCAGGGCGTCCGGCTGGCCGACGGCACCCGGCTGCACCACCTGGACGCCGTGGTGCTGGCCCTGGGACACGCCGCCGCCCGGCTGGATCCCCGGCAGGCACGCACGGCGAGCCTGTCCCGGGTGCACGGACTCACCTATCTCCCCCAGGCCAACCCCGCCGACGTCGACCTCAGCAACATCCCGGCGGGCGCGCCGGTGCTGCTGCGCGGGCTGGGCCTGACGTTCTTCGACCACCTGATCCTGCTCACCGTCGGCCGGGGCGGCAGCTTCACCGAGGAGGGCGGACGGCTGCGGTACCGCCCCAGCGGCGCCGAACCGAGGTTGTCCGCCAGTTCCCGCCGGGGCATCCCGGCGCACGCCCGGGGCGACAACCAGAAGGGCGTGACCGGCCGGCACCTGCCCCGGCTGCTGACCGCGCAGGCCGTGGCGCGGCTGCGCGCCCGCCGCGCCCGCGGCGAGTCGATCCGGTTCCGCCGCGACGTGTGGCCGCTGATCGCCGCCGAGGTGGAGAGCGTCTACTACGCGACGCTGCTGCGCCGCACCGGGCACGCCGGCCGGGCCGAGAGCTTCACGCTGCGCTACCTCGCGACCCCCGCCGAGCGGCGGCCGGCGCTGCTCGACGAGTACCCGATACCGCCGGCGCGGCGCTGGGACTGGGACCGGCTGGCCCACCCGTACCGCGGGCGCGAGTTCCGCGACCGGGACGACTTCCGCGCCTGGGCGCTGGACCACCTGGCCCGGGACGTGGCGCACGCGCGGGCCGGCAACGTCGACGGGCCGCTCAAGGCAGCGCTGGACGTCCTGCGTGACCTGCGCAACGAGATCCGCCTGGCGGTCGATCACGGCGGGATCGACGGCGACTCGTACCGCGACGAGCTGACCGGCTGGTTCACCCCGTTCAACGCGTTCCTCTCGATCGGCCCGCCGGCCCGGCGCATCGAGGAGACGATCGCGCTGATCGAGGCCGGTGTGCTGGAACTGACCGGGCCGGACACCCAGATCGTCATCGACACCGAGACACCCGCGTTCGAGGCGACGTCCCGGACCGTGCCCGGTCCCCCGGTCCGCGCCGGCGTCCTCATCGAGGCGCGGCTGCCGGAACCCGACCTGCGCGGCACCGCCGACCCGTTGCTGCGCCACATGCTCGACACCGAACAGTGCCGGCCGTACCGGATCCCCTACGACGGCGGCACGTACGAGACAGGAGGACTCGCCGTGACCGAACGTCCCTACCGGGTCGTCGACGCCCAGGATCAGCCGCACCCCCGCCGGTTCGCGTTCGGTGTGCCCACCGAGTCGGTGCACTGGGTGACAGCGGCCGGCATCCGGCCGGGCAACGACTCGGTGATCCTGGCCGACGCCGACGCGATCGCCGCCGAGGTGCGCTCGCTCGCGCCGGCCGGACATGTGGTGGCCGACCGCGCGGCCACCGGGGCGGCCCGTTTCCCGGGGGTGATCGTGTGATCGACACCCTCGAAGTGGCGGTGGACAGCGGCCTGCTCTCACCGGTGCGCGCCGGCACGAGCATCGAGCCGGTGGTCGGCGACCGGGCCTGGTTGCAGGCCATGCTGGACGCCGAGGCGGCGCTCGCCCGGGCCCAGGCGCGGCTGGGCACGCTGCCCGTCCAGGCCGCCGCGGTGATCACCCGGACCGCCCGGGCCGAGCTGTTCGACCTGCGGGGCGTCGCGATGGCGTCCCGGGACACCGCGAACCCGGTGGTGGCGCTTGTGGCCCAGTTGACCCGCGCGGTCGCCGAGCTGGACCCGGCCTCCGCCGAGTACGTCCACCGTGGCTCCACCAGCCAGGACATCCTGGACACCGCGGCGATGACAGTCGCGCACCGGGCGCTCACCGTCATCGACGACCACCTCGCCGCCGCCGTCGACGCACTCGCCGGGCTGGCGCTGACCCACCGCGACCTGCCGATGGCCGGGCGGACGCTGGCCCTGCACGCCGCCCCCACCACGTTCGGGCTGAAGGCGGCCGGCTGGCACCAGTTGCTGTGCGACGCCCGGGTGCGGCTGTGCCGGGTACGCGACCAGGGCCTGCCGGTGTCGCTCGGCGGCGCGGCCGGCACGCTGGCCGGCTATCTGGAGTACGCGGCGCTGGACGGCGCGGCCGAGCCGGACCCCGGCTACGTGGACCGCCTCGTGGCGGCGTTCGCCGAGGAGACCGGCCTGAGCCGGCCTGCGTTGCCCTGGCACACGCTGCGTACGCCGCTGGCCGACCTCGCCGCGGTGCTCGCGTTCGTGACGGGCGCGCTCGGCAAGATCGCCGTCGACGTGCTCTCGCTGGCGCGCAGCGAGGTGGGCGAGGTGGCCGAGCCGGCGGCCAGCGGGCGCGGCGCCTCCTCCGCGATGCCGCACAAGCGGAACCCGGTCCTCGCCACGCTGATCCGCAGCGCCGCGCTCCAGGTGCCGCCGCTGGCAGCCGGGCTCACCCAGGCGCTGCTCAGCGAGGACGAGCGGTCCGCCGGCGTGTGGCACGCCGAGTGGCTGCTGCTGCGCGAGTGCCTGCGGCTCACCGGCGGCGCCGCGGAGGCGGCCGTGACGCTGACGCGGGGGCTCGTGGTGCGCCCGGAGCGGATGGCGGCCAACCTGGCGCTGACCCGGGGCCAGCTCACCTCCGAACGGGTCGCCGCCCGGCTCACCCCCGTCGTCGGCCGGGACCGGATCAAGGAGGTGCTGACCCGGGCCGCCGCGGAGGCCGACGCGACCGACCGCCCCCTGTACGACGTCCTGGCGGAGACGCCGGAGCTGCGGGGCCACTACACCGCCGAGGAACTGGCCCGGATCGGTGATCCGGCCGGCTACCTCGGCGCGGCGGGCACGCTCGTGGACGGCGCGGTCGTCGCCCGGGCGGAGCCGGCCCGGCGCTGACCGCTGGTCCCCGCGCGCACGAGCCGCGGTCGGACGCGGGATCGGGTCAGCCGATGCCGTCGACCGCGGCCCGCAGCGCGCTGATCGACGGATCCCAGGTGAAGTTCAGGACGGGGATGCCGGAGGCGGCGGCGTTGCTGTCGCCGCCGAGGACCACCGCCCGCGGTTTGCCGGTGCCCTGGGGGACCACGAGATACCAGTTGCCCTTCACGTTCGCGATGAACACGTCGTCTGCCTCCTGGTCGGGCGGGTTCGGGTTGGTGACGTCTCCGGCCCAGCTCTCGAAATCGGCTGTCGCGCGGAAATCCGTCGGACTGGCGGTGTTCAGCCAGAGGCTGGTGTGCACGTGCGGCCCGACGCCGGACTCGCTGCCGTTGGCCGAGGCGCCGGAGTACGCGATGGTCTGGCCACGCGACACACGTTGACCGGGTGAGACGGCGACCGCCGACAGGTGCAGGTGCCGGGTGTAGTTGCCGTCGTCGTGGGCCATCCCCACGACCCGCCCGGTGGCCGTGGACGTGTCGGCCTTCACGAACCGGATCGTGCCGTTCGCCGCCGCCATGACCGGGGTGCCGGCGCCGACCGCGTAGTCGGTGCCCGGCTCGGCCGAGGGCGGCGTCCGGTTCCGGTGGTCCTGCCAGGAGCTGGAGATGCGGACACGTCCGCACGGCCGCTGGTAGCCGCCGGCGGCCCGGGCGGAGCCGGGCAGCAGGGCGAAGGCGGCCGACACCCCGGACGCGGCCAGCGCGGCGCCGGTGAGGAGCCCGCGTCTGGACAGTCCGCGCAGGTAGGCGATGCCGCCGAGGTCCTCGGGCGGCGGAGCGCCGTGGCCGACGTCCCGGGACGACCCGTCACTGAGGATCATCGATGTAAGGTACGGCCGGTTCGGACGCGGGGCAAGCGCCTCGCCCGGACGCCACGCACGCCCTCGCCGGTCGTCATTCCGTCGATGGACGCCTATTCGAAGAACCCGTTTCCGGCACTAGGCTGACGACATGTCTGACGAGCTTTCACCTTCGGCGCAGCAGTCTGCGCTGTCCGGAATCGGCCTGCGCGGCATCGACCACATCGGCCTGGCGGTGAATGATCTGGACGAGGCGATCGAGCGGTACGAGACCGTCTTCGGCATGCGGTGCGTACACGTGGAGGAGAACGCCGAGCAGGGAGTCCGGGAGGCGATGATGTCGATCGGCCCCGACCCCGCCCATGGCCGGCTGCAGTTGCTCGCCCCGCTGACCCCGACCTCACCGATCGCCCGCTTCCTCAGCCAGTCCGGCCCGGGCGTGCAGCAGATCGCCTGGACCGTCGACGACGTCGAGAAGACCTCCGCCGAGCTGCGTGAGCGCGGCGTACGGCTGCTCTACGAGCAGCCCAAGCGCGGCACGGCCGGCTCCCGGATCAACTTCGTCCACCCGCGTGACGCGGGTGGAATCCTGGTCGAGCTGGTCGAGCCGGCCGCCGCCTGAGCGGGCCGCCCGGCCGCCCCGAACGGCCGGTCCCGCCGGATCGTGCCGGTCCGGCGGGACCTCGACGGCGCGGTCAGTGCCGGGTGCGTGGCAGGATCCGGTCCAGCCAGCCGGGCAGCCACCAGTTTCCGCGACCGATGAGCCGCATCAGGGACGGGACCAGCAGCAGCCGGACGATCGTCGCGTCGATCAGCACGGCCAGGGCCAGCATGAAGCCCATCTGCTTGATCTCGAGGATGCGGGTGAACATGAACGACGCGAAGACCACGACCATGATCGCCGCGGCGGCGGTGATCACCTTCGCGGTGCGGGTCAGTCCGAGCTGGACGGCGGCGGCGTTGTCGCCGGTACGGTCCCACTCCTCGCGCATCCGGGAGAGCATGAACACCTGGTAGTCCATGGAGAGCCCGAAGACCAGGGCGAACGCGAACAGCGGCAGGATCACCTGGATGAACCCGGTCCGCTCGACGCCGAGGAGGTCGGCGCCGTGCCCCTCCTGGAAGACCAGCACCGCCGCGCCGAAGGCCGCGCCCGAGGTGAGCAGGTTCATGAAGATCGCCTCGAACGGCAGGACCAGCGAGCGGAAGGCGATCAACAGCAGCAGCCAGCTCGCCGCCAGCACGGCGCCGATGACCAGCGGCATGGCCCGGGAGCTCTCGTCGGTGATGTCCACGATCTCGGCGGGGCCACCGCCGACGTGAGCGGTCAGCCCGGTGCCGGCGAACGCGCCACCGGCCTGAGTGCGCAGCTCGCGTACCAGATCGGCCGTCTCGTCGGTGTCCGCGCCGTGCCGTGGACGGACGGTGACCACAGTGGTGTCCCCGTCCCGGCTCACCAGCTCGGCCAGGGCCGGGCCGGCGGCGCGCGTCGCGGCTTCGAGGTGGGCGGTGGTGTGCCCCTTGGCCTGGGCGTCGAGCACCCGGGTGACGCTCACGACGTCAGCGGCCTCCCGGTTGCCGGCGGCCTGGTCGCTGAACCGGGCGACGGCGTCGAGCTGCGCGTCGGTGAACCGGTCGCCGCCGGCCGAGACGACAACTGTGATCGGGGCGAGCACGCCGGGCGCGTACGCCTCGGAGACGATGCCGTACCCCTTGCCCGGCGGCGACTCGGCCACCGCGCCGGCGCCGAGGTCGACGCCGTACTGGAGGTGGAAGACCGGGATGGACAGGGCGCCGAGCAGAACGGTGCCGAGCGCGGCCACGAGTAGCGGACGGCGCATGACCACGGCGATGGCCTTGGCCCAGCCGGAGTGCTCCGGGTCCGGGTGGGCCAGCGACCGGCGGGCCCAGGGCAGCGCGAAGCGGTTGATGCGGGGGCCCAGAAGACCGAGCAGGGCGGGCAGCAGGGTGACCGCGATGAGCATCATGACCAGCACGGCGACTGTCATGCCGACGGCCATCGAATAGACCTTCGCGGAGCGGACCAGCCAGAGCCCGGCCAGCGAGACGACGACGGTGATGCCGGAGAACAGGACGGCCTGCCCGGCGGTGGCCACGGTGCGCCCGATGGCCCGGGCCCGTTCCGGACGGCCGCTGTCACCTGCTTTCGCCAGTTCCTCGCGGAACCGGGTGACGATGAACAGCGTGTAGTCGATGCCGAGCGCGATGCCGACCATGCTGACAGCGGTCTGCACGAACACGTCGAAGGTGGTGAAGTGGGTGGCGATGCCGAGCGCGCCGAACGCGGCGAGCACGGCGACGACACCGAGCAGGAGCGGGATGGCGGCCGCCACGAGCGACCCGAACGCGAGCAGCAGCACGATGGCGGCGGCCGGGAAGCCGATCGTCTCGGCCATGGACAGGTCCTCGTTGCCCTGCTCGACGGCGGCCGCGGCGAGCGGCGAGACGCCGGTGAAGTACGCCTCCACCTGGCCGGTGCCGAGCCCTTCGGCGATCTCGCCGAGCGGCCCGGCCTGCTCCTGGAGCTTTTTGTCGTCGCCGTCGAGACTGACCGGCACGAGCGCGGTCTTCCCGCCGGGGGCGATGAGCCGGTCCGGCGCGTCGTACGGGCTGACCACGGTGCGCACGTCCGGGGCCTGGCGGTAGCGCTCGACAGCGGTGCGGACGACCTCGCGGAACGCCGGGTCCTGCGCATCGATCGAGGTCGAGTGCAGGACCACGAAGTCGGTCTCGCTCGGCGTGTCGGGGAACTCGGCGCTGATCAGCTCGGCGGCCTTCTCCGAGTCGGAGCCGATCACGGAGTTGGTGTTGCCGGTCAGGTGCGAGGTGAAGTAGCCGGCCGAGACGGCCGCGCCGGCGAGCAGCACCAGCCAGACCAGGATGACCTTCACTGGATTGAGCGCCGCCCAGACGGCCCAGCGGTAGAGGAAGCCTTCCTCCAGCGGCCGGTGTTCGCCACCTCGGCGGGTGCGCGACAGCGTGTCGGTCATCGAATCCCTTTCGCGGTTGGCACTGATGTCCGCCGGCCACTGCGGTACGGCTGCCGGCGCCCCCTTCCGGCGCCGGTCAGCCTACCGTCCACTAGAGGCCGTTTTGTGGACCTTGTGAACGTCGAAATCAGTTGAGTACGGCGCCGGCGTCGTCCCGGAACTCCCGGCTCCGCCGGTTGTCCAGGTGCACGTAGACCCGGTGCAGCCAACGGTCCCGCCCGTCGAAGCGGGGAGTGAACTCGGACCGGCCGTGCAGCACCAGCCGGTTGTCGATGAGCGCCATCATCCCGGTCTGCAGCACCAGCGGCGTGGAGACGTCGGTGAGGATCCGCTTCAACCGCGCCATCACCTCGCCGGCCTCCTCGTCCAGCGCGGTGGTCGCGTTCAGGTCGAGGCAGATGTTCGAGTCCTCCACGCTGCCGGTGAGCACCGCGTGCGGCGTGGTGCGGTCACCCTGGCGGAACGAGGGCGGCGGCGCGGTGACGAACCGGGGCTCGCGCAGCACCTTCCGGTCGGTCTCCTCGATCAGCGGCAGGGCCTGCCGGATGCAGGTGACCAGCGTGCCGGCCCGCTTGGCGTGATCGTTGCGCAGGCACAGCAGGCCGACGTAGTCGGGGCGTTCCCGGTGGAACGCGTTCTCCACGTGGAACTCCAGCGGCACCGACCCGGCGTTGCTCTGGGAGTCCTCCAGGCCGCGCACCGGGACGACGTTCTGCACCAGGGCGCCGCTCTTCTCGCTGCGGTAGGCGATCACCTCGCCGAGGTGCAGGCCGACGAGCATGGCCAGGACGGCCGGCACGGTGGTCGCCCGTTCCACCGACTCCCGGACGGTCGGAGTGCTCGGCAGGTCGCGCTCGTCCACCGGAAGGCCGGCGAGCACGAGTGAGCCGGTGGCCCCGGCGTCGCTGCGGAAGTCGCGCAGCGTCTCCATCAGCCGCAGCGGCATCCGGCAGCTCGCCTGCCGGGCCTGCGTCACCCAGGACAGGTCGTCCAGCAGGCGCGGCGACGCGGCGACGAGTTCCTCGGCCAGCGCCCGCAGGGCGGTCCGTTCGTCGTCGGCGAGGTCCAGCCTCAGTCCCTGCGCGCCGCGGGTCGACCGGTCAGATGTCGTGGTCATGGATTCGTCCTCTCGTACGGCGTGCGCGATCGTCCCGGCGCACGGGGGCCGGTGTCGGCACGGAGGGGATTCGTGGGAGTGGATCAGAGGGCGGGCAACGCGCGGCTGTCCACCTTCCCGTTGGTGGTGAGCGGAATGTGGTCGATGGCGACGACGTCCGCCGGGATCATGTAGTCGGGCAGGTCGACGGCGAGGTGGGCGCGCAACGCGGCCGCGTCCACCGCCGCGCCGGCGGTGAGCACCACGTACGCCGCCAGGCGCTTCTCGCCGGGGCTGGGCTCGCGGGCGAGCACCACGGCGTCACGGACGCCCGGATGGGCGGCGAGCCGGGCCTGGATCTCGCCCAGTTCCACCCGGTAGCCCCGGATCTTGACCTGGTTGTCGATGCGGCCGAGGAACTCCAGCGTGCCGTCGGGCAGCCAGCGGGCCAGGTCGCCGCTGCGGTAGAGGCGGCTGCCCGGCGGGCCGTACGGGTCGGGCCGGAACCGGTCCGCGGTCAGGTCCGGGCGGCCCAGGTAGCCGCGCGCCACCCCGACGCCGCCGATCCAGACCTCGCCGGGCACGCCGACCGGCACCGGGTCGAGCCGCTCGGTCAGCACGTACATGGTGGTGTTGACGATCGGCACTCCGAGCGGCACCAGCTCGGTGGCCGGCGGCTCGCTGATCGGCTGCCCCGAGTTGCCGATGGTGATCTCGGTGGGGCCGTACTCGGTGGCGACCTTCGTGCCGTCCGGCCCGGCCAGATCCAGCCAGCGCTCGGCCAGCGCCGCGGTGAACGAGTCCCCGGCCGCGATGACCATGCCGGCCAGGTCCCGCGCCTGCTCCCCGGTGAGCTGCCAGGTGAGCAGGTCCAGGTGGCCCGGGGTCATCTTGATGAAGCTGTACGGCGCGCCCGTGAGCAGGTGCGCCCCGAGGTCGGCGGTGTCCAGCGGCTCGGGCAGCAGGTGCGCCGGCTCCCCGGTGATCAGCGGGGTGAAGATATTCGGGATGCCCAGGTCGAACGAGATCGAGGAGAAGACCGGGGCGCCGCCGGGGCCGTGCGCGGCGTACGCGCCGACGGTCCAGAGCAGATAGTTGGCCAGGCCGGCGTGCGGCACCAGCACACCCTTGGGCCGCCCGGTGGAGCCGGAGGTGAAGATGACGTAGGCGAGCTGGGCCGGGTCGATCGGCACGGTCGCCGGGGTGTCGGGCCGGGCCGCGACGGCCGCCGCGTCCGCGTCGACCAGGACCAGGACGCCGTCGTACAGGCCGGTGAGGGTGGCCTGCTCGACGGTGGAGGTGACCACCACCGGGCTGCCGGCCGCCTCGATCATGTAGCGCAGCCGTTCCGCCGGCAGCTGCGGATCCAGCGGCAGGTAGCCGGCCCCGGACTGCCAGACCGCGATCAGGGCGGGGATGAGGTCGGGTGTGCGGCCCAGGCACACGCCGACCAGGGTGTCCCGGCCGGCGCCGAGGTCGAGCAGGTGGTGGGTGAGCCGGTTGGCCCGCCGCATCAGCTCCCGGTACGTGAGCCGCGTGTCGCCGACCCGGACGGCGATCCGGTCCGGAGTGGCGTCGGCCTGGGCCCGGATCAGGTCGACCACGGTCACGTCGCCCCGGTGCGCCGTCTCCGCGACGGCCCAGTCGCGCAGCACCGCGTCGCGCTCGTCCGCCGGCAGGTAGGTGCGCCCGGCGTCACCGTCGGGGTCGGCGGCCATCGCCACCAGCACCTCCCGGTAGAGCGCGGCGAGCCGGCGGGCGTACCCGGGGTCGACTGTCTCCCCGGCGACGCGCAGGCGCAGGCGGTCCGGCCCGGCGGTGACCCGCAGGCCGTACCCGTCCCGGTCGGCCGGCAGGCCGGGCAGCGGCTCACCGGGCAGGCCGGCGGCCGGGTCCCACTCGAAGAGGGCGTGCTGCCCCTGCCCCGGCCCGCCGGTGACCGGCCGGTACGCGAGCCGGTGGGTCCACGCGTCGTGCTGGTGGGCGGCCACGTCGCGCACCAGCGCCCGCCAGGTCGCCGCGCGGGCGGCCGTCGGCACGGGCCGCACCACGCGGTGCAGCAGTCGCTCGCAGTCCGGGCGCGCGGCGCCGCCGTGCGGGGTGAGGGTGGCGTCGGTGTGCCCGGCCGGTTCGGCGCCGAGCATGCCGAGCACGGTCTGGTGGGCGGCGAACAGCACAGTGGACAGCGGCGCCCCGGCGGCGTCGGCGAGCACGGCCAGCCCGGCGGACATCCCGGCCAGGTCGACGGTGAGCTCGGTGCTCCCGACCGCGCCGCCCCAGCCGCCGGGCAGGGCGCAGGAGCCGCCGGCCAGCGCCCGGGTCCAGTACTCCTCGCCTTCGAAGTCGGCGGCGGCGTCGAGCGCGTCCGCGACGCAGGGCGCGTGCCGGGTGGCGGTGACCGGCGCCGCGGCGTAATAGGCGCGCAGCAGCTCGGCGAGGATGCCCGCCGGGTCGGCCACGCAGCTCAGCGCCCGGGGCGCGGCGACCAGCAGCGTCCAGCTCTGTTCGGTCTCCAGGATCACGGTCAGCCGTAGCGGCCCGGCGGCGGCCGGGTCGAACGGCGTGGCCCGTTCGGTCTCCAGCAGCGCGGCGAGCATCGCGTCGCGCTTGTCCGCGTCGACGCTGCGGTGGTCGTGCCGGGCCAGCGGGACCGCGGCGTCCGGATGCGCCAGGTACAGCGGCTCGGTGCCGCCGGACGGGTCGGTCGAGCAACGGAGCAGTTCGTGCGCGCGCACCACCGCCTCGACCGCCGAGGCGAAACGCTCCGGCGCGAACGGGGCCGGGTCCTCGATCCGCCGGCCGTCCAGGTCGACCTCGGTGAACGCCGACGCCTGCGCGACCAGGTCGGCCGGTACGTCGGGCAGCGGATAGGCGTCGCTGACGCCGGCCGGGACGATCGCCCGGTCCCGGGGACTGAGCAGCGTGAACGGCTCGATGTCGGCCGCTTCCACCGCCGGGTCGAGGGGGGTCATGTCTCGTCTCCTGGGTTCCGGTCCACCGGCGGCCCGCTCCGGGCGGGTACGGCGGCGGCTGTGGTCGGGGGCGGTCGGTGGTGGTACCGGTCGGCGGCGCCGGACACCCAGGGCGGCGGTACGACGGCGGCGAGATCCCGCGCCACCGTCGCCACCACCTCGGCCCGCGCGCCGTGGAGGAAGAAGTGGTTGCCGGGGAACAGGCACAGCCGCGACCGGGCCGAGGTGTGCCGCCGCCACCCGTCGAGCGCCCTCGGCGGCACGATCCGGTCCCCCCGGCCGCCCAGCACCGTCAGTGGCGTCGCCAGCGGCGGCTCGGGGCGGTGCTCGTACGTCTCCAGCACCGAGAAGTCGGCCCGCAGCACGGGCAGCATCAGCCGCATCAGGTCGGCGTTGTCGAGCACCTCCGGCGGGGTGCCGCCCAGCTTCGCCAGGTGCGCGCGGATCTCGTCGTCGGCGGCGCAGTGCAGCAGCGGCCGCGACGACGGGGAGTCCGGCGACGCGGCGGCGGAGACGAACACGTGCTCCGGCTGGCGCACCGGGCGGCGGCGCAGCGCCCGGGCCAGCTCGAAGGCGAGCAGGCCCCCCATGCTGTGCCCGAACAGCGCGTACGGCCGGTCCAGCGCGCCGGTCAGCGCGTCGGCGAGGGACCGGATCAGCGGGGTGAGGCGCAGGAAGGGCGCCTCCTGCAGCCGGGTGCCCCGGCCGGGCAGCTCCAACGCCACCACCTGGACTCCGGGTGGCGCGGCGCGCTGCCAGCCCCGGAACGCCGCCGCGCCGCCACCTGCGTACGGCAGGCAGAACAGGCGGACGTCAGCGTCCGGATTCCACACCTGACCGCCCAGCCACCGACTGTCCACGGGGAACCTCCTCCTCCCTGATCTGGCCGTAGTCGAGCCGGACGAGCCGGTCGGCGGCGTCGAAGTAGCGGTCGTCGTGGCTGATCACCACGACGGCCTTGTCCCGGTCCCGCAGCTCCGGCAGCAGGTCCCGGTAGAAGAAGTCCTTGAAGACCGGGTCCTGGTCGGCCGCCCACTCGTCGAACAGGCAGAAGGGGCGGTCCTCCAGGTACGTCACCAGCAACGCCAGCCGTTTGCGCTGCCCGAGCGAGAGCGCCGTGGTGGAGAAGCGGTCCCCGTCGACGCGTACCTTGTGGTCCAGTTGCAGGCGCTCCAGGTACCGCTGCGCCTTGGCGGCCTGCTCCCCCGCCGGCAGCCCGAGCAGGCTGTCGAAGAGGTGGAAGTCGGAGAACACGGCGGAGAACAGGTTGCGGTAGTCCTCCCGGTTGGCCGCGGTGACCTGGGTGCCGTCCACCTGGATCGCGCCGCTCTCCGGCTCGTACAGGCTGGTGAGCACCTTCGCCAGGGTGGTCTTGCCGCTGCCGTTGGCGCCGACGACGAAGAGGATCTCGCCGCGCCGGAACTCGAAGTCCAGCGGGCCGAGCACGAACTGCTCGCCCTTCGGTCCGGGGTAGACGTGGCTGACCCCGCGGAAGGCGATGCTTCGCCACCCGGCGAAGACGTTGCCCGCCCGGCCCGCGGCGGCCGGGACCCTGCTGTTCGGCACGGCGGGCGCCCGCCCCGCGCCCGGCCCGCCGAGACCCGCGTCGAGCTCCGCGAGCCGCTCCTTGATCTTCCCCAGGGCCACCGACGCCCGGCCCAGCGCGGGGAACCAGACGAGGACGCCCTGAAGGCTGGAGACGGCGAAGAGCAGGATCAGCACGCACGACGTGAGCGTCTGGTCGGACAGGGCGAACCAGGCGGGGAAGGCGAACAGCAGCAGGCCGATGAAGGCGAAGAAGACCGCCTGGCCGCCACCTGTGGCGCCCTCGTAGACGGAGAGGCCGAAGACGCTGTGCCGGCGGTAGGCGGACGCCGTGGCCGTCAGCTCACCGTCGATCAGCGCGGCCCGCCGCTCCCGGTTGAGCTTCAGCTCCTTGAGCCCTTCGGTGACCGAACGGAAGTGACCGAACAGCGCGTCCTGCTCCCGCCGCGCGGCCTTGAGCGCGCCCAGGCCCGAGGCGGAGACGAGCAGGTAGAGCAGCACGCCCACGACGACCGTGGCGCCGGTGGCGAGCGCCACCGCCGGTGAGACGATCACCAGGTACGCGATGGCCACCAGCACGAACGCCGCGCCCGAGCAGATGCCCGGCAGGCCGGGCAGCGCGTCGGCGATCACCACCACGTCGTCGGCGAGCACCGAGTAGAGCTGCGCCGTGCCGGTCCGCTCCACGGTCCGCAGCGGGGCGTCCAGGATGCCGTCGATGAGGCGGCGGCGCAGGTGGTAGACGGCGCCCTGGGACAGCCGGTACAGCATGCTCTGGGAGACGAACTTGGTGACCAGCGTGGCCAGGCAGAGCGCCACGTATCCCCAGATCAGCCGCTGCGAGGGCGCGGCGTCGGCGGCCAGCGCCAGGTTGACCATGGCGATGAAGGCGGCGCCGGTGCCGCCGCTGACGATGCCCGCCGCGATGGCCAGCAGGAACGGGCCCCGGCTGTAGCGCAGCAGGTAGGCAAAGAGGCTCATGCGCCCACCTCGTCCAGCCAGGCACGGAGCGTGGTCAGCGGCGCCGCCGGTGAGTCGGCCAGCCGGCCGAGCAGCAGGTCCCAGCGTCGCATCAGCGCCTGGAGCGCCCGGGCGTCGTGGACGTCGGTGGAGAAGATCCAGGTGCCGTGCAGTTCCGCGCCCTGTTCCCGCATGATCAGCGCCAAGTCGACCTCCGCCGGTCTGAGGTTGGTGCCGAGCACCTCGGAGAAGACGTAGTCGTCACCGATTTCCAACGAATCGACCCGCAGCCCGGGCAACGCGAGTTCCGGCACCTCGGCGTTGAGCAGGTTGAACAGGGTCCGCGTCGGGTCACCGTCCGCGGTGGCCGGCACCGCCAGCCACGGCGGCACGGCCCGGTTGGCGTACGCGTCGAGCGTCCGGTCCCGGACCTGCCGCACCAGCCCGGCGAACGTCGACGCGGCGGTCAGGTCGGCGCGTACCACGAGCGGGTGCACGAACCAGCCGATCAGGTCGGCCGTCTCGGCCCGGTCCCGGCCCGCCTCCGGGAAGCCCACCGGGATGTCGTCGCGGCCGGAGCAGGCGGCGAGCAGCAGGTGGTACGCGGCCAGCAGCGCCATGAACAGGCTGGCCCCCTCCTGCCGGGCGAGCCCGCGCAGCTTCTCCGTGACCGCCGGGTCGACGCGGAACGCGCGGGTGAAGCCGTCGGCGGCGGTCGTCCCGGTGGCCGGTGGCCGCAGCGTCAGTGCCGGTGGCAGGCCGGCGAGGGCGCGCCGCCAGTGGTCCACGTGCGCGTCGAGCGCGCCGCCGGCCAGTTGCCGGCGCTGCCACGCCGCCACGTCGGGGTACTGCACGGCCAGCTCCGGCAGCTGCGGCGCCCGGCCGGTGGCGTGGGCGCCGTAGAACTCGGTCAGGTCGCGCACCAGCACCCCGTAGGACCAGTTGTCGGTGACCAGGTGATGCATGGTGAGCACCAGCGCGTGCCGGTCCTCGCCGAGGCGGGCCAGCAGGCCGCGCACCATCGGCTCCGCGTCGATGCGGAACGGCCGCCGTCCCTGTTCCTCGATCAGCGCGCGCAGCTCGCCCGGGTCGGCGTCGCTGAGGTCCACCGCCGTCAACGGCCAGCCGCCGGCCGGTTCGATCCGCTGCGCCGGCCCGTCCGGGCCGTCCACGATCCGGGTCCGCAGCGCCTCGTGCCGCCCGGCGACGTCGTCCAGGGCGCGGCGCAGCGCCGCCTCGTCCAGCGGTCCGGTCAGCCGCAGCGCGGTCACCACGTTGTGGATCGGGTCGGCCGGGCCGAGCGGGTGGTGCCGGATCAGCCGTTCCTGGCTGAACGACAGCGGCAGGTCGCCGTCGCGGCCGACGCGCGGGATCGGGGCCGGGCCGGTGTCCGCGCCGGTCGCGTGCCGCCGGACCTGCCCGGCCAGCCAGCCGACGGTCGGGTTGCCGAAGAGGTCGCGCAGCGCGAGCCGTACGCCGTACCGGGCGTCGATCTGCGCGGCGAGTTTGGTGGCGAGCAGGGAGTGCCCGCCCAGGGTGAAGAAGTTGTCGTCCCGGCCGACCTCGTCGTTCCCGAGCAGCTCCCGCCAGATGTCGGCGATCGCCGCTTCCACCTCGTCGCGGGGCGCTTCGGCAGCGGCGGCGGGCTCGCCGGCGGGCGGCTGCGGCGCGGGCAGGGCGGACCGGTCGACGGTGCCGGCCGGGGTGCGCGGCAGCTCCGGCAGCGCCACCCAGGCGGCCGGAAGCAGATTCTCCGGCAGCCGCTGCCTCAGGTACGCGGCCAGCTCACCGGTCCCGGCCTGCCCCACGACGTACGCGACCAGCCGGTCGTCGTGCGCCACCACGGCGGCCGCGGTCGCGGCGGGATGCCCGGCCAGGGTCGTCTCGACCAGGTCCAGGTCCACCGGGAAGCCGCGCAGCCGTACCTGGTGGTCGAGGCGGCCCAGGTACTCGATCACGCCGTCGGCGCGCATCCGGGCCCGCTCGCCGGTGCGCAGCAGCCGCGCGCCGCGCGCCGTGCCGAACGGGTCCGGCGCCAGCAGCGCCGCCACACCTCCGGCCGGCGCCGGAAGCGGGTCGCCACCGACGTACAGCTCCCCCGGCACACCGGCCGGGAGTGGCTGACCGGCCCGGTCCAGGACGTGCGCCCGGGTGCCCGGCACCGGGCGGCCGACCGGCATCAACTGCCGCTGCCCGCCGTCGGGCGTGGCCGGGTCGGCGGGCCCGCCGTCGGGCGTGGCCGGATCGGTGAGCTCGCCGTCGACGGCGCACAGGTGGGCGGTGACCGGCGCGGCCACGTCCGGCGGCACGAGCACGTGGTGCAGGGCCGCCGGCGACCGCTCCGCGAAGCGCGCCACCAGGTCCCGGGACAGCGGCGCCCCACCGCAGAAAACGTGCCGCAGCGCGGCGCAGCGCTCCACCCCGCGCTGGTCGAGAAGGTCGGCGAGCAGGTCGGGCCGGAAGCAGGCCACGCTGACCCGCTCCGCCCGGATCAGGCCGACCAGGTGGCGGGCGTCGCGGTCTCCGCCGGGCCGGGCCAGCACCACGGCCGCGCCGCTCAGCAGCGGGGCGTACAGCTCCCAGACCGCCGCCGGGGCGGCCAGGGGCGCCTGCTGGAGCACCCGGTCGGCGGCGGTCAGCCCGGCCGCCTCGGACAACCAGCGCAGCCGGTCGCGCAGCGCGGCGTGGCTGTGCACCGTGGTGCGCGGCGCACCGTCGGGCGGAGAGGTGACGTAGGCCGGGTCGCCGCCGGTGACAGTGCCCGCGCCGGCCGGCGCCGCGGCGTCCGGCACGAGGGCACCGGGCACGGCGGCGTCCGGCACGGCGCGCGGGTCGGCGGACGGGTCGTCCACCAGGCAGGTCGGCCCGGACCAGCGCGGGACGCCGCCCTGCGGGCGCGCGGTGAGCAGCAACGCGACCTCGGCCGCCGTCAGCAGCGCTGCGGCCCGGTCGGCGGGCAGCGCCGGGTCCACCGGTACGACCACCCCGCCGGCCCGCCAGACGGCGAGCGGCGCGGCCACCAGCTCCACGCACCGGTCCAGCCGCACGCCGACGCGGGTGCCCCGGCGCACGCCCGCTGCCCGCAACCGGTCGGCGAGCGCGCCGACGAGCGCGTCCAGCTCGCCGTAGCCGACCGTACGGGAGCCGAACCGCACCGCCGGGGCGGCCGGGTCACGGCGGACCGCCGCGGCGAAGGCGTCACCGACCAGCGGACGGCCGGCGTCGGTCGCCGGGCCGGTGGCCAGCGCCAGCAGCTCGTCCCGCTCGACCGGGCCGACGAGCGGCAGCACGCCGATCGGGGTGTCCGGGTCGTCCAGCAGGCCCCGCAGCAGACGGTGGAACATGCTCACGTGACGCCGGGCGGTCGCCTCGTCGAACAGGTCGGTGCTGTACTCCAGCCGCCCCCAGATCGTGTCGCCGTCCTCGAAGAGGTCAAGCAGCAGGTCGAACTCGGCCTTGCGGGCGTCCAGCGAGACCGGCTCGACCCGCAGCGGCCCGTCGTGCCAGGACGGGAACGGCACGTTCTGGTACGAGAACAGCACCTGGAAGACCGGGGTGCCGGCCGCCGACCGTTCCGGCTGCAACTGCTCGACCAGCCGCTCGAACGGGATGCCCTGGTGGTCGTACGCGGCCAGGCACACCGCACCGACCCGGCGCAGCAGCTCCCGGAACGACGGCTCGCCGCGCAGGTCGGTACGCAGCGCCACGGTGTTCATGAACAGCCCGATCAGCGGTTCCAGCTCGACCAGGCGCCGGTTGGCCACCGGCGAGCCGACCACCACCTCCTCGTCGCCGGTGAGCCGGTGCAGCAGCACCGCGAAGGCGGCCTGGAGCACCATGAACAGCGTGGCGTTCTCCTGCCGGGACAGCGCCCGCAGCCGGGGCACCACGGCCGGCGGGATCTCCACCGGCACCGAGTCACCCCGGTAGCTCTTCTCCCTCGGCCGGGGCCGGTCACCGACCAGGCCGATCTCCGGTGGCGCGCCGCCGAGCTGGCCCGTCCAGTACGCCAGGTCCGCCGCCCACGCCTGCTGAGCGGCCGGCTCCTGCTGCCAGAGGGCGAAGTCGGCGTACTGCACCGGCAGCTCGGGCAGGCCGTGCGGCCCACCGGTCAGCAGGGCGCGGTAGCAGTCGATCAGCTCGCGCAGCAGCACCCCCATCGACCAGCGGTCGGACACGAGGTGGTGCAGGTTGAGCAGCACGCCGGTCACCTGCGGGCCGAAGCGGAGCAGCCGGACCCGCACCGGCGAACCGGCGGCCAGGTCGAACGGCCGGCCGATCAGCTCCTCCTCGCGGCGGCGCAGCTCGGCGTCGACCTCCCCGGGCGCCACCCCCGGCACGTCCTCGACCTGCACGTCCGGCGGCAGCTCGGCCCGCACCTGCTGGTACGGCCGTCCGTCCCGCTCGAAGAAGACCGTCCGCAGCGACTCGTGCCGGCGGACCACCTCGGCGCAGGCGCCGGCGAACAGGTCCGCGCGGAAGTCGCCGTGCACCCGCATCGCCGTGGAGATGACGTACGCGGAGGTGTGCGCCGCGAACTGCTCCAGGAACCAGATCCGGCTCTGCGAGAAGGTCAGCGGCACCGGGGCGTCCCGGTCGGCGCGCGGTGGCACGGTCCGCGCCGGGGCGCGGTCGATGCCCTCCTCCTGGAGCAGGTTGCCCAGCAGCGCGAGCCGCTGCGCGGACAGGGCGAACCGCCTGGTGCTCATGCCTGCGTCCTTCCGTCGGCGCGGTCGAGCGCCTGCTGCACCTCGTCGTCGGACAGGTCGCTGAGCCGGATCAGCAGCTCGGCGGTCTTCTCCACGACGGTCCGCTGCGCGGGGTCGGCGGTCAGCGCGCGGGTGAGCCCGGCGACCGTCGGGTCGGTGAAGACCTTGTGCAGCGGCACGTCCACGCCGAACGCCTCCCGGACCCGGGCCACCATCCGGGTGCTGAGCAGCGAGTGCCCGCCGAGGGCGAAGAAGTCGTCGCCCACGCCGACCCGGTCGACGCCGAGGGTCTCGGCCCAGATGCCGGCGATCACCTCCTCGACCGGTGTGCGCGGCGCCACGTACGCCGATGTCACCTGCCGCCGGCCCGACTCGGGCGCGGGCAGCGCCTTGCGGTCGACCTTGTTGTTCGGGGTGAGCGGCAGCGCGTCGAGGAAGACGTACGCCGAGGGCGCCATGTAGTCGGGCAACTGCTCGCCGACCGCGGCCTGCAACCGCGGCAGCAGCCGCCTCGCCCGGCGGCCGAGGGCGTCGTTGACGAACGAGTCCCAGCGCGGCTCGGCGGCGGGCGGCCCGGCGAGCCGGGGCAGCGGCGTCTCCGGCCGGCCGTCGCCGGCCAGCCGGCGCAGCACGACGGTCAGGTCACCGGCCGGTCCGTGACCGGACCAGTCCAGGTCCAGCCGGTAGCCGGTCTCGTCGGCGAGCCGGCGCAGCTGTTCCGGCTCGACGGCGGCCGGGTCGACAGGGGACGCCAGCTCGGCCCGCAGGTCGGCGACCGTGCCGTCCGCCCCGGCGAGCGCCGTCGCCGCCCGCGCCCAGCGGTCGACGCGGGCGTTGGGTACGCCGCGCAGCGCGAGCAGCGCCGGACGGTCGGCGGTGAGCCGCTCGCGCAGCCCGGCCGCGGTGAGCCCGCTGTCGCGCCAGTCCAGCCACGTCACGTCCCCGGCGTCGACGACGTCGCCGTCGACGGTGAGACGCACGTCGTAGCGGAACCGGGTCAGCTCGTTGCTCACCGAGCCGAGCTTCGGCATCACCCGTACCCCCGTCAGCCGGGGGAAGCGGGCCGGCAACGCGGTGAAGAAGCCCGGGTCGAAGACCAGCTCCCGGTCGTCGGCGACGGCCCGGCGCACCCGCTCGCGCAGTTGCTCGGTGCTGTCCTGCGCCTCGGCCCGCTCCACCTGCACGGAGGTGTGGAAGGTCTCCAGCAGTGGCAGGCTGCGGATGTCGCCGAGGAAGAGCGAGCCGCCCGGGGCGAGCCGGGGCAACGCGCCCTCGATCACCCGCAGCAGGTAGTCCTCGTCGGCGAAGTACTGCGCCACCGAGTTGAGCACGATCACGTCGAAGAGCTGGTCGGGCAGCGCGTCCAGCTCGTCGGCGGCACAGCCGAACAGCTCCACCCCGGACAGTCCCCGCGCCGGCACGTCGGCGCGCAGCCGGTCCAGGGCGACAGCGGAGATGTCGGTGCCCCAGTAGCGGCGCACGTGCGGGGCGACCCGGTAGAGGATCAGGCCGGTGCCGCAGCCGATCTCCAGCACCGAGCGCGGGCCGTCCTGGAGGATCCGCTCGGCGGTCGCCTCGGCCCAGCCGCGCATCTCCGCCACCGGGATCGGCGCTCCGGTGTAGCTGCTGTTCCAGCCCCGGGTGTCGAACGTCGGGTCGACCTCGCCGGTGTCCGTCACGTCGTACGCGGCGTCCCAGACGTCGCGCCACTGCTCCACCTCGTGCGGCCACTGCGCCGCCGCCTCGGCCCGGGCGTCGGCGCCGGCCACCACGTACGCCACCAGCCGCTGGTCGCCGGGGGTGTCCTCGCGTACGGTCACCACCGCCTGGTTGACCTGCGGCTGCCGCTCCAGCACCGACTCGATCTCGCCCAGCTCGATCCGGAAGCCCCGCAGCTTCACCTGGTGGTCGAGCCGGCCGAGGAACTCGATGCTCCCGTCGGCGCGGCGGCGGACCAGGTCACCGGTGCGGTAGAGCCGGTCGCCCAGCCCGATCGGGAAGGGGTGCCGGACGAACCGCTCGGCGGTCAGCTCGGGCCGGTCCAGGTAGCCCCGCGCCAGGCCGGCGCCGCCGATGTGCAGCTCGCCGGGGACACCCGGCGGCACCAGGTGGCCGCTGCCGTCGAGCACGTGCAGTTCGGTGTTGGCGATCGGCTCGCCGATGGAGATCGGGCCGTGGTCGACCCGCGCCACCGCCGACCAGATGGTCGTCTCGGTCGGGCCGTACATGTTCCACAGCTCGGCGCACCGGCCGAGCAGGCGCTGGGCCAGCTCGGCGGGGAGCGCCTCACCGCCGGCCAGCACCCGCAGCCCGGCCTCGCCGGTCCAGCCGGCGTCGAGCAGCATCCGCCAGGTGGACGGGGTGGCCTGCATGACCGTCGCGCCGAAGGCGTCCAGCGCGGCGGCCAGCCGTTCCCCGTCGGCGGCGACCTGGCGGCTCACCACTGCCACGCAGGCCCCCTCGACCAGCGGCAGGAGCAGCTCCAGCCCGGCGATGTCGAAGGAGAGCGTGGTGACCGCCAGCAGCACGTCGTCGGCGGTGACGCCGGGGCGCTCGCCCATGGCGAGCAGGAAGTTGCCCAGCGCCCCGTGCGGAACCTGCACGCCCTTGGGCCGGCCGGTGGAGCCGGAGGTGTAGATGACGTACGCCAGGTCGTCGGGGCGCACGTCGACGTCCAGCGGTTCGGCCGACTCGGCGACCAGCTCGTCACCGAGCAGGTCCAGGCAGAGCGGCTGCGCCTTCACCCCGCCCAGGCCCGCCAGCACGTCGCTGCTGGTGAGCAGCACGGACAGGTCGGAGTCGGCGAGCATGAAGGCGATCCGGTCCGGCGGGAAACCCGGGTCCAGCGGCACGTACGCACCGCCGCTCTTGAGCACGGCGAGCATCGCCACGACCATGTCGGCCGAACGCTCCAGGCAGATGCCGACCATCGTCTCCCGGGCCACCCCGAGCCGCCGCAGCCGGCGGGCCAGCCGGGTCGAGCGCCCGTCCAGCTCGGCGTAGGTCAGGCTCTCCCGGTCGGTGCGCAGCGCCGGGGCGTGCGGGGTGGCGGCGGCCCGGGCGGCGAAGCGCTGCGGCACGCACACCGGCTGCGGCCAGCCCCGGCGGGTGTCGTTCCACCGCAGCCGCAGGTCACGCTCCTCGTCGGCGCCGAGCATCGGAACCTGGTCGATCGGCCGGTCCGGGTCGGCGAGCAGGTTCTCCACCAGCTGCGCGAGGTGCCGGGACATCCGCTCCACGGTGGCCGGCTCGAACAGGTCGGTGTTGTACTCGAACCAGCCGGTCAGCCCGTCCGGCCGGTCGAAGACCTGCAGCTCCAGGTCGAACCGGGCGGTGGAGCTCTCCACGTCGACCGGCTCCAGCCGCAGCCCGGCCACGTCGAACTCGGGCATCGGGATGTTCTGAAAGATGAAGTGCACCTGGAAGATCGGCGAGCGGGACAGGTCCCGGCGCGGGGCCAGCTCCTCCACCAGCCGCTCGAAGGGCACCTCCTGGTGGGCGAACGCGCCGAGGCAGGTCTGCCGGACCCGCCCGACCAGCTCGCGGAAGCTCGGGTCGCCGGACAGGTCGGTGCGCAGCGCCAGGGTGTTGACGAAGTAGCCGACGAGCCGTTCGATCTCCGGCCGGTTCCGGTTGGCCACCGGTACGCCGACCACGATGTCGTCCTCGCGGCTGTAGCGGTGCAGCAGCGCCTGGAAGGCCGCGAGCAGGGTCATGAACGGGGTGGCGCCCTCCCGCTGGCTCAGCGCGCGCAGCCGGGTCATCACCGGCTCGGGCAGGGCGAAGGGCCGGGAGCCACCCCGGGTGCTCTGCACCGCCGGGCGGGGCTTGTCGATGGGCAGTTCCAGCGCGGCCGGCGCCCCGGCGAGCGTCTTCTTCCAGTACTCCAGGTCGGCGTCGAGCGCGTCGCCCTCCAGCCGCTGCCGCTGCCAGACGGTGTAGTCGACGTACTGGATCGGCAGGTCCGGCAGGGTCGACTCGCGACCGGCGGCGAACGCCCCGTACAGCTCGACCAGCTCGGCGATGGCCACGGACATGGACCACAGGTCGGCCGCGATGTGGTGCATGGTCAGCAGCAGGATGTGCTCCTGCGGTCCGAGCCGGAGGAACCGCACCCGCAGCAGCGGCCCGCCGGCCAGGTCGAACGGGCGGGTGAACTCCTCCCGGGCCAGCTCCTGGATGCCCGCCTCACCCTGCGGTCCGCGCAGGTGGGCGCAGTCGACCACGGTGAACTCCGGCTCGCAGACGGCGTTGACCAGCTGCCGGGGCTCGCCGTCGACCTCGGTGAACGTGGTCCGCAGCGCCTCGTGCCGGCGGGTGATCTCGTTGCAGCAGCGCCGCCACACCTCGAGGTCCAGCGGGCCCAGGATGCGGACGGCGCCGGGGATGTTGTACGCGGCGCTGCCCGGCGAGAGCTGCTCCAGGAACCAGAGTCGTTGCTGGGAGAAGGAGGCCGGGAACTCCCGCCGCTGCTTCTTCTGCCGCAGCCGCTCGGCCAGCAGTGCGCGCTTCTCGGCGGCGGACAGGCTGCCCAGGTCGGTGGTCGTCACGGGCGATCATCCTCGGTGTGTGGGTGAGCTGACACGGCTGCGGACAGGACGTGCGGCGCTCGCGTACGGCGGGCACGCGCCGGGGCGGGCGGAAGCGGCCGGCTCATGCCCGTCCCCCGCCGTCGTCCTCGGCGAGCAGGGCGGCGAGCTGCGCCTCGATCTCCTCGTCGGACAGCTCGTCGAGGCCGGCCAGTTCGTCGTCGGGCACGTCCCGGCTCACCGCTTCGATCCGGTCGGCGCCCCGATCCCCCGGCTCGCCGGGGTCGGCCAGCACGGTCACCGTGTGCGCCACCGTCGGGCTGTCGAAGAAGCCCCGCAGGTTC
The DNA here is from genome assembly GCF_011602315.1 of Micromonospora sp. CMU55-4. Classification (NCBI taxonomy): domain Bacteria; kingdom Bacillati; phylum Actinomycetota; class Actinomycetes; order Micromonosporales; family Micromonosporaceae; genus Micromonospora; species Micromonospora sp. CMU55-4. The sequence goes on along the minus strand of NZ_JAAOLH010000004.1, from coordinate 263,914 downwards.
AGCTCCACCCCGAACCGGCCGCGGATCTTCGCGCCGATCTGCACGGCGGCCAGCGAGTGTCCGCCGAGGGCGAAGAAGTCGTCGTGCACGCCGACGCGGTCCAGGCCGAGCACCTCCTGCCAGATCTCCGCCACCGTCCGCTCGGCCTCGGTGCCCGGCGCCACGTACGGGGTGTCCAGATCGGGCCTCGGATGGGTGCCCCGGGGCGGGGCGATCTGCTCCACCTCCCCGGCGAGCAGCGCGGGGGTGATCGAGGCGGCGAGCCGGCGCAGCCCGGAAAGGTCCCGGCCGGTGACCACCACGTGCTCCGGCAGCTCGGGCGCGGCGAGCAGCCGGTCGAAGGCGGCCATCCCGTCGGCGGCGGTCATTCCCTCGCTGAGCACGTGCAGGGTGCCCGGCGTCGCCTCGCCCGCGCCCGTGCCGGCGGCGGTCACCGCGCCGTCGCGCACCTGTTCCAGCAGGCCGTCGATGTCGTTGATCCGCTTGATGGTGAAGTCGGTGATCCGGGCCAGCAGCTGTCCCTGCGGGGAGATCAGCTCGATGCTGACGGTGAGCGTCTCGCCGGAGTCACCGGCCTCGTCCACCTCGACGTGGCAGTGGACCACCCGGGTCAGCGGAGCGAAGACCCGCAGGCTGCGGTAGGTGAACGGCAGGTAGAACACGTCCCGCGCGCGGATCCGTGCGGACGCGCCGGCCACGTCCAGCAGCGCCGGGTGCAGCGGGTAGCGCTCCAGGTCGGCGGCGAACTCCTCGGCCAGTTCGAGCGTGACCATCAGCCGCCGCTCGCCGGCCTCGATGCGGCGCAGGCACCGCCAGCGCGGGCCGAACGAGAACTGCAACCGGCCGCCCTGCTCCACCCGGTCGAGCTTCAGCCGCCGCTTCAGTTCGTCCTCGGTGTCGATCACCTCGGTGACGGCGCAGTCGCGGCGCAGCCGGTCCAGGTCCCGGGCCGTGTCCGCCGGCCGCTCGTGGAAGGCCACGGTGCCGCTCGCGTGCTCCTGCCAGCGGCCGGCCTCCCCGTCGACGCGGCTCTGCACGCTGAACCGGAGCTGCCCGTCGCGCTCCTGCACCGTGGTGAACAGCTCGCGGCTCCGACCGTCCGGCACGATCACCGGCATCAGGAACAGCACGTCGTTCAGCTCCACCACCCGGCCGGCCGCCCGGTCGGCGACCGCCGCGTGGACCAGCTCCAGGTACGTGGTGCCGGGAACGAGGCCGTGGCCCATGATCCGGTGCTCGTCGACGATCCAGCTGTCGGCCGTGCTGAGCGTGGTGGCGTACGTCCGGGACGTACCGGTCGAGGAGACCAGGCGTTGCAGCAGCGGGTGCCCGGTCAGCGCGGCGCCGCCGTGCAGCCGCTCGACCAGGCCGGCGGCCATGCCGGTGTTGCGCCAGGTGTCCCAGGCGACAGCCGCGACCGGCGCCCCGGTGGTGGCTCGCCGCCACTGGGCGTAGACGTCCAGGAAGGCGTTCGCCGCGCAGTAGTCGCTCTGCCCCGGCCCGCCGAGCAGCGCGGTCAGCGACGAGCAGAGCAGCAGGAAGTCCAGTCCGTCGGCGTCGCAGACGGCGTCCAGGTGCAGCGTGCCGACGGTCTTGGCGGCCAGCACGTCGGTCACGTCCCGGCCGGACTTGACCGCGATCAGTCCCCGCGACGGCAGGCCGGCGGCGTGGATGACGCCGTGCAGGCCACCGCCTTCGGCGCGCAGCCGTCCGACCGCGTCGGACAGGGCGGCCCGGTCGGTGACGTCGGCGTGCAGCACCACCACCCGCGCGCCCAGTTCCCGCAGCCGCTGCACGCCGCGGATCCGCCGGCTGGTGTCGTCCTGCTCGCCGTGCTCGGCCAGCCAGTCCGGCCACCGCGTCGAGTCGGGGAACGCCGAGCGGTGCAGCAGCCCGAGCACCGGCGCGTCGACCGAGCGGGCGATCTGCTCGGCCAGCGCCAGCCCGACCCCGCCGAGACCGCCGGTGATCAGGTAGACGCCGCCGGGCCGCAGCCGGCCGCCCGTCCCGCCGGCGGCGTCGGCGGGCAGGGCCTCGAAGTCGCGTACCCACCAGTGCCGGCCGCGCAGCGCCAGTTCCCGGTCGGCGGTGGGCGCGGTCAGCCGGGCCAGCACGGTCGTGGGGCCGGGCGCCGGGTCGGCCGCGGGCAGGTCCAGCACGCGGCAGGTGACGTCCGGGACCTCCTGCGGGATGACCGTGGTGGCGCCGAGCAGCGGGGCGTTCTCCGGCTGCAGGGCCTCCTCGCCGGTCACCGCGAACAGGCCCCGGCTGAGCACGTCGATCTCCACCGGGCCGGCGGGCTGCACGTCCCCGATCGCCTGGGCCAGGGCCAGCAGGCTGTCGAACCCGACCCGCCGGGCGCTGTCGATCCGGTCCGGATCCGGGCCGTCGCCCGGCTCCACGGTCAGGCTCCACAGGTGCACCACCCGGATCGTCCGGCCGGCGTCCACCTCCAGCGACTTGAGCAGGGCAGCGTGCTGGTCCCGGCTGGCCGGGTCCAGCGACCAGGCCCGCTCGCCGGTCTCCCGCAGCTCGTCGCCGGCGCTGACCCGCAGCACTGTCGCACCGTCGTCGGCCAGCCGCCCGGCCAGCGCCACGCCCAGCGGCAGCTCGGCGCCGAGCACCACCCAGGTCGCCCCGTCGGTGGTCCCGGCGGCCGGCGCGGTGAGCCGCCGCCAGCCCGGCACGTGGAACCACTGCGCGTCCGGTTCGGTCGCCGCGACCGGCGCGGGCCGGACCGGGCCGGGCCGCGGCTCGATCCAGTAGCGCTGGCGCTGGAACGGGTACGTGGGCAGGCGCAGCAGCCGCCGCGGCGTGTCCCCGGCGCGGGCGGCCCAGTCCACCGGCGCCCCGGCGGCCCAGAGTTCACCCAGCCCCGCCAGCAGGTACTCCTGGTCGTCGCGCGGCTCGTCCGGGTGCCGCACCGATCCGGCCACCGTCCGCCGCTCGTGCCAGGCGCGGTGCTGGCGGACGAAGTTGCGCAGCGTCTGCCCCGGACCGACCTCCAGCAGCACCAGCTCCTCGTCGGCGAGCAGCACGTCCAGGGCGTCGGCGAAACGCACCGGCGCGCGCAGGTGTCGTCCCCAGTACTCCGGGTCGGTGGCCTGCTCGTCGGTGATCCAGGCGCCTGTGACGTTGGAGACGAACGGGGTGGCGGGCGGGCGCAGGGCGACCCGGCGGACCGCGTCGACGAACGGCGCGACAGCCGCGTCCATGCTGGGTGAGTGGAAGGCGTGCGAGGTGCGCAGCCGGCGGCACGCCACCCCGTCCGCCGCGAGCCGCTGCGCCAGCGCGTCGACCTCGGCGGTCGGGCCGGCCACCACGCACAGGCCGGTGGAGTTCACCGCCGCGACGCACAGCCCGCCGGTCAGCCGGCCGGTCACCTCCGCCTCGGGCAGGAACACCGCGAGCATCGACCCGGCCGGCATCGACTGCACCAGGCGCCCCCGCGTGGCGACCAGCGCCACCGCGTCCTCGAGGGAGAACACCCCGGCCAGGCAGGCGGCCACGTACTCGCCGACGCTGTGCCCGACCATCGCCGCCGGGCGGACGCCCCACGACATCCACAGGCGGGCCAGCGCGTACTCCACCGCGAACAGCACCGGCTGCGTGACAGCGGTACGCGCCAGCGCCAGCGCCGCGTCGCCGGTCTCGTCGTCGGCGGCGAACAGCGGCACGCGCAGGTCTTCGCCCAGATGACCGGCGAACAGGTCGGCGCAGCGGTCCAGCTCGGCGGCGAACACCGGCTCGCTGCGGTACAGGCCCCGCGTCATGCCCACGTACTGCGCGCCCTGGCCGGGGAAGAGGAACGCCACCGGCGCGTCCCGTCCGGCAGGCGTGCCCGTGCCGGCGTCGGCGGCCCGCCGCAGCGCGGCGACCAGTTCGGCGCTGTCCCGGCCGGTCACCGCCGTACGGTGCTCGAAGGCCCGGCGGCGGGCGGCCAGCGTGTACGCCACGTCGTCCAGGTCCAGGTCGGGGTGGGCGGCCAGGTGGTCGGCGAGCCGGCCGGCCACGGCGGCCAGCGCCGGCGCGGACCGGGCCGACAGCGGCAGCACCCGGGCTACGGCCGGTGCGGCGGGCGGCGCGGCGGCCGACGCGGCCGGGGCCGGCGCCTCCTGCAGGATCACGTGCACGTTGCTGCCGCCGATGCCGAACGAGCTGACCCCGGCCCGGCGCGGCGTCTCCCGCCGGGGCCACTGCCGCAGCTCGGTGTTGACGAAGAACGGGCTGGTCGGCAACGCCAGCTCGGGGTTGGCCCGGGTGTGGTGCAGGGTCGCCGGGATCGCCTCGTGGCGCAGCGCCAGCACCGCCTTGATCAGGCTGGTCACCCCGGCCGCGGCGTCGAGGTGCCCGACGTTGCTCTTCACCGAGCCGATCGCGCAGTAGCCCACCCGGTCGGTGTGCTTGCGGTACGCGCGAGTCAGCGCGGTGATCTCGATCGGGTCGCCGAGGGCGGTGCCGGTGCCGTGGGTCTCGACGTAGCCGATGCTGTCCGGGTCCACGTCGGCCACGGCGAGCGCCTCGGCGACGACGCGGGCCTGCCCGTCCACGCTCGGCGCGGTGTAGCCGACCTTCAGCGAGCCGTCGTTGTTCACCGCGGTGCCGAGGATGACCGCGTCCACTGTGTCCCCGGCCGCGTGGGCGTCGGTCAACCGCCGCAGCACCACCACGCCCACACCGTTGCCGGCGACGGTGCCCTGCGCCTGCGCGTCGAAGGGCCGGCAGTGCCCGTCCGGGGAGAGGATGCCGCCCTGTTCGTAGCGGTAGCCGCCGCGCAGCGGCACGCTCACCGACACGCCGCCGGCCAGGGCCAGGTCGCACTCGCCGTTGAGCAGGCTCTGGGCCGCCAGGTGCACCGCGGTCAGCGAGGTGGAGCAGGCCGTCTGCACGGTCATGCTCGGCCCGGTCAGGTTCAGCTTGTACGACACCCGGGTGGCCAGGAAGTCCTTGTCGCTGGAGATCAGCGTCTGGTAGCTGCCGGCCGCGTCCACCGCCTGCTCGTTGGCGAGCAGGTTGAACAGCAGGTACGAGTTCAGGCTCGACCCGGCGAAGACGCCGATGCGCCCGTCGAAGGTCTTCGGGTCGTGGCCGGCCGACTCCAGCGCCGTCCACACGCACTCCAGGAAGACCCGGTGCTGCGGGTCGAGGACCTCGGCCTCGCGGGGGTGGTAGCCGAAGAAGCCCGCGTCGAAGCGGTCCGCGTCGGCCAGGACGCCCTTGGCCGGCACGTAGTCGTCCCGCGCGGCCACCTGCGGGTCGACGCCGTCGGCGCGCAGCTCCTCGTCGGACAGGCGGGCGATCCCCTCCCGGCCGGCCGTGAGGTTCGCCCAGAACTCGTCCACGTCGGCCGCGCCGGGGAAGCGCCCCGCCATGCCGATGACGGCTATCTGGTCGAGGTTCTCGACGTCGTCTGACATCTGTCTCACCTACCGTTCATGCCTGCGCGGCCGACGAGCGGCGGCGACGTCGACTCAGTGACTGCCGGCGGGTGGCCGCCCGTTCCTGGGCGTCGCCCAGGCCGTCGCCGTCCGCGCCGGGCCGGTTGAGGTAACCGGCGAGCGCGGCGACGGTCGGGAACTGGAACAGCTCGACGAGCGTCACGTCCCGGCCGGCCGCCGCGACGAGCCGCAGGCGGGCCTCGGCCATCAGCAGGGAGTGGCCGCCCAGCTCGAAGAAGTTGTCGTCCACCCCGACCTGCTCCACGCCGAGCAGCTCCCGCCAGATGCCGGCGACGGTCCGCTCCAGCTCGTCGCGCGGCGCCACGTACGGGCTGCGCAGCTCCGGGCGGGCCAGGTCGGGTTCGGGCAGGGCCGACCGGTCCACCTTGCCGTTCGGGGTCAGCGGCAGGGCGTCCAGCGTGGTGAAGACCGCCGGCACCATGTAGTCGGGAAGCCGTTCCTTCAACCGGCTGATCAGCTCACCGGTGGCCGGCACGGCCGGCCCGGCCAGGTACGCCACCAGCCGGGTGTCGCCGCCGTGCGCACGCGCCACCACCACCGCCTCGGTGACGCCGGGGCAGGCGGTCAGCGCCGCCTCGATCTCGCCCAGCTCGATCCGGAAGCCGCGCAGCTTCACCTGGTGGTCGAGGCGGCCCAGGTACTCGATCGCTCCGTCGGCACGGATCCGGCCCAGGTCACCGGTCTTGTAGAGCCGGGCGGGCGGCCGGTCGTCGTCGCGGTCGCCGGTGACGGCCGTGCCGCCGGCCGCCGCCGGCGTGGCGAACGGGTCGGCGACGAACCGTTCGGCGGTCAGCTCGGGCCGGTTCAGGTAGCCGAGCGCCACGTTGACCCCGCCGATGTGCAGCTCGCCCGGCACACCCACCGGCACCGGCTGCAGATGGTGGTCCAGCACGTACACCTGGGTGTTCGCGATCGGCCGCCCGATCGGCACCGGCCGGGGGTCGTCGCGGCGGCAGGCCCAGGCGGTGACGTCGATCGCCGCCTCGGTCGGGCCGTACAGGTTGTGCAGCTCGGCGGCGGACCGGGTGAAGAAGCGGTCCTGCAGGTCGCGGGGAAGCGCCTCGCCACTGCAGATCACCCGGCGCAGGCTCACGCACCGCTCGACGTCGGGCTCGCGCAGGAACGCCTGGAGCATGGAGGGCACGAAGTGCACGGTGGTGACCTGTTCGGAGCGGATCGTGTCGACCAGGTAGGCGCCGTCGCGGTGCCCGTCCGGGCGGGCCACGACGAGCGTCGCGCCGGTCATCAACGGCCAGAAGAACTCCCAGACCGAGACGTCGAACGAGTACGGCGTCTTCTGCAGCACCCGGTCGCCGGGGCCGAGGCCGTAGGCGTCCTGCATCCACAGCAGCCGGTTGCGGAGGCCGGCGAACGTGTTCGGCACGCCCTTGGGCCGGCCGGTCGACCCGGAGGTGTAGATGACGTAGGCGACGTCGGTGCCGCGTACCGGGGTGGGCCGGTCGTCGGCGGCGTCCGCGGGCACGTCGTCGGTGAGCAGCTCGTCGGCGAACCACAGCGGCCCGTCCCAGGACAGCTTCTCGCCGAGCCGCCGCTGGGTGAGCACCACCGCCGGGTCCGCGTCGTCGAGCATCAGCGCCACCCGCCCGGCCGGCAGGCCCGGGTCGACGGGCACGTACGCGCCGCCGGCCTGCCAGATCGCCAGCAGGCCGACCACCAGCTCCACCGAGCGTTCCAGCACCAGGCCGACCCGCACGCCGGGGCCGACCCCGGCGGCACGCAGCCGCCGGGCCAGCCCGTTGGCCCGGCGCAGCAGCTCCCCGTAGCCGACGGTGCGGCCGGCGAACCGCACCGCCGGCAGTTCCGGCGTACGCCGGGCCCGCTCGGCGACCTGCTCGTGCGCCCAGCCCGCGCCGGGCCACCGCCGCGCCTCGCCCCGGGACAGCGCCAGCACGGCGTCCCGCTCGTCGGCGTCCAGCAACGGCAGTTCGTCGACAGCCGTGTGCGGGCCGGCGACGGCCAGCTCGACGATCCGCCGGTAGTGCCCGGCCATTCGGGCCATGGTGGCGGGTTCGAACAGGTCCCGGTCGTACTCGAACCAGCCGCTGACCCCACCGGCGTCGTTGAACAGCTGCAGCTCCAGGTCGAAGCGGGCGCCCTGGGCGCGCAGCGGTAGCCGTTCGAACTCCACCCCGGCCAGGGCCAGCGTGGGCAGCGGGTCACTCTGGTAGGAGAGCCCCACCTGGAAGATCGGCGGCCGGCTGAGGTCGCGGGCCGGCTTCAGCGCCTCCACCACCTTCTCGAACGGCACCCGCTGGTGGGCGTACGCGCCGAGGCAGGCGTCCCGGACCCGGCCCAGCAGTTCGGTGAAGGTCGGGTTGCCGGTCAGGTCCACGCGGACCGGCAGGGTGTTGACGAAGAACCCGATGAGCGGTTCGACCTCGGCCCGGTCCCGGTTGGCCATCGGCACGCCGACCACCACGTCGTCCTGCCCGCTGTAGCGGCGCAGCAGCACGCCGAAGGCGGCCAGCAGCGCCATGTACGTGGTCGCGCCGTGCTGCTTGCCGAGCGCGCCGAGCGCGGTGAGCACCGGCTCGGGCAACGTGAACGGGTGGGAGGCGCCCTGGAAGCCCTGCACCGGCGGGCGGGGCCGGTCGGTCGGCAGGTCGAGCACGGCCGGCGCCCCGGCGAGGTGCTCCCGCCAGTGGGCCAGGTCCGCCGACAGGTCCTCCCCGCCCAGCCAGTCCTGCTGCCAGGCGGCGTAGTCGCCGTACTGGACACTCAGCTCGGGCAGCGCCGGCCGGTCGCCGGTGGCCAGCGCGGCATACCGGGTGGAGAGTTCACCCAGCAGCACCCCGACGGACCAACCGTCGGAGACGAGGTGGTGCATCGCCACGCCGAGCACGCAGTCGTCGTCACCGAGCCGGAGCAGGGCCAGCCGCAGCAGCGGGCCGGTGGTGATGTCGAACGGCTCGCGCAGCGCGGCCACGATCCGCGCCTCCAGCTCGTCGCCGCCGGCCGGCGTGCCGCGCAGGTCGGTCTCGGCCAGCGGGATCGCGAGCGCCGGGTGGACCACCTGCACCGGCCGCCCGTCGCGCAGCTCGAACGTGGTCCGCAGCGACTCGTGCCGGGCGACGATCCCGTCGACCGCCTGCCGCAGCAGGGCGGTGTCCAGCGGGCCGCGGATGCGCACCGCCGCCGGGATCAGGTACGCCGGGTTGCCGGGGCGAAGCTGCTCCAGGAACCAGATGCCCTGCTGCATCACGGAGATCGGGAAGACGTTCTCCCGCCGGGCGGGCCGCGCCTGGCCCCGCTCGCGCAGCAGCTTCTCGAACAGCGCCCGTTTCTCCGGGGAGAGCGCGGCGAGCCGTGCGTCGAGGTCGGTCATCTCACGCCTCCTGGCCCAGTACGGCCCGCGCCTGCTCGTCGGAGAGGCCCTCCAGCTCGGCGAGCAGCTCCGAGGCGACGTCCTCGAACCGCTCGACCCGCCCGATGGCCGCCGTGTCGGCGCCGCCGTCGTCCGCGCCGGCCGGCAGCCGGCTGACGATCTGCTCGGTGAGGGTGCGCAGGGTGGCGCCCTCCAGGAACACCGCGATGGACAGCGAGACGCCGAGCTGGCGTTCGATCTCGTTCTTCAGCTCCACCGCCATGAGCGAGTCCAGGCCCAGGTCGAACAGCGGCTGGTCCAGCCCGACCGACGCCGTCGCGGAGCCGAGGGTGGCCGCGACGGCGAGCACCAGTTGCCCGGTGAGCGTCTCGGCGCGCCGGTCGGCCGGCAGGGCCAGCAGTTGCGCGCGGCTGGGCAGCAGGCTGGTCCGGGCCGTACGCCGGGCGGGCCGGGCGGGGCCGTCGCCGCGCAGCAGCGGGGCGAGCAGGGCCGAACCGGAGACCTCCTGGTAGCGGCGCCCCCACTCGGTCCAGTCGACCGGGACCACGGCGATCTGCGGCTCGTCGTGGCGCAGCAGCCGGTGGAAGACCCGCAGCGCCTGGCCGGGCCGCAGCGTGCCCATGCCCTTGCTGAGCCCGGGGGTGGCGTCGGCGCCCCGGTTGGCCAGGCCGACCCCTTCCCAGATGCCCCAGTTGACGCTCAGACCGGGCAGTCCGGCGGCGCGGCGCTGCGCCGCCAGCGCGTCGAGGAAGGCGTTGGCCGCCGCGTACCCGGCCACGAACGGCGAGCTGAGCAGCGAGCTGGTCGAAGAGAACAGGATGAAGAAGTCCAGCTCCCGGCCGGCGAACAGGCGGTGCAGCACCCAGGCGCCGACGGCCTTGGGCAGCAGCGGGCGTTCCAGGTCGGCCCGGGTCAGCTCCGTCAGCGGGGCCACCTCACCGGTGCCGGCGGCGTGCACGACGCCCCGGATCGGCGGCCGGCCCTCCCGGTCGTAGCCGGCCAGGAACGCCCGTACCGCCTCCTCGTCGGCGACGTCGACGGAGGCGACGTGCACGGCGGCCCCGAGCGCCTCCAGCTCGCGCACCCCGGCGACACGTGCCGCCGCCGGATGGTCGGCGGGCAGGCCGGCCCACTCGGCGCGGGGCGGCAGCACGGTGCGGCCGAGCAGCACCAGCCGCCGCGCGCCGGCCCGCACCATCGACCGGGCCACCTCCAGGCCGATGCCGCCGAGGCCGCCGGTGATCAGGTAGCTCGCGTCGGGCCGCCACGGCCCGTCGGCGGCGTCGGCCTCGGGCACCGCCTGGCGGACGAGCCGGGCCACGTAGCGCCGGTCGCCGTGCAACGCGACCTGGTCCTCGGCGTCGCGGGCGGTCAGCTCCCCCACCAGACGCGCGGCCAGCGTGGCCGGGTCGGCGGCCGGGTCGAGGTCGATCAGGCCGCCCCAGAGCGCCGAGTGCTCCTGCTGCAACGACCGGCCCAGGCCCCACAGGGCCGACTGGGCCACCGCGAGCGACACCGGCCCGCCCGGGGCGTCGGCCGGCCGTACCGCGCCGCGGGTGACCAGCCAGAGCCGTACCGTCTCCGGGCCCCGCGCCCGGGCCAGGGCCTGCGCGGTGTGGACCGCGCTGAGGCTGCCCCGCTCGGTGGCCCGCAGCAGCGCGACGGCGTCCGCCGTGCCGTCCGGGTCGGTGTCGTCGAGGCTCCACAGGTGCAGCACCTGAAGCTCGCCGCCGTCGAGTGCCAGCTCGTCCACCAGCCGGCTCAGGTCCGCCGGGCCGTCCAGGCGCACCTCGGCCCGCGCGCCGTCGACGCGGTACGCCAGGCCTGGCGACACCCGTACCACCCGCTCGCCCCGGGCGGCGACGGCGTCGGCGAACCCGGCGCCGACCCCGGTCCCGTCGGTGAGCACCAGCCAGGTCCGGGCCGGGGTTGCTTCCGGGTCGGGAGCCGGCGCGGGCGCGTCGACAGGTTGCCAGTCGAGCCGGTAGAGCAGGTCGTCGTCGGCGTACGCGGCGGCGCCGTCCTCGTCGGTGTCGTCCACGGTGGACGATCCGGTGTGCCGCTGCTGCTGCCGCTGCGTACGGCGCGGCTCCTGCCAGCAGTGCGTCTTCTCGAACGGGTAGGTGGGCAGCGGCACCCGGGCCCGCCGGTAGTCCCGGTCGAAACCGGACCAGTCCAGGTCCACGCCGGCGGTGTAGAGCCGGGCGACGGTGTGCAGCAGCACCGCCCAGTCGTCGTGCTTGGGCCGCAGGCTCGGCGCCAGCAGGGCCTCCCCCGCCGGCAGGTTGTCGCTGATCATGCCGAGCAGCGTCGGCGCGGGTCCCATCTCGACGAAGGTGCGGTAGCCCAGCTCGCGCAGCGTGTCGATGCTGGCCGCGAAGCGCACCGGCTGGCGGGCGTGCCGGCACCAGTAGTCGGCGTCCGGGGCGGTGTCCCACGGCCACAGCTCACCGGTCAGGTTCGCCACGAGCGGGATGCGCGGCGGGGTGAACGTCACCGCGTCGGCCGCCGCGCGCAGTCCCGGCAGGATCGGCTCGATCAGCGGCGAGTGCGACGAGGTGGTGATGTGCAGCTGCTTGGTCTTCACCCCGCGCCTGTCGAACTCGGCGCAGATCCGCGCCAGCGCCTCCCGCTCACCGGAGATGGAGGTGGTGCCGGGGCCGTTGACCGCGGCGACGGACACCCGGTCGGCGTACCCGGCGAGCACCTCGGCGACCTCGGTCTCGGGGGCGAAGACGGCCACCATCGCGCCGTTGTCGTTCAGCTCCCACATCAGCCGGCCGCGTTCGACGACCAGCCGCAGCCCGTCCTCCAGGCTCATCATGCCGGCCACGCAGGCGGCCACGTACTCGCCGAAGCTGTGCCCGAGCACCGCCACCGGCTCGACGCCCCAGGAGCGCCACATCTGCGCCATGGCGTACTGCACCGCGAACAGCGCCGGCTGCGAGTAGGTCGTGCGGTAGACCAGGTCGGAGTCCGGGTCGGCCGGGTAGATCACGTCCAGCAGCGGGACGTCCAGCAGCGGCCGCAGGATCTCGTCGCAGCGGTCGACGGCCTGCCGGAAGGTGGGCTGCGTCTGATAGAGGGCGCGGGCCATGCCGACGCGCTGCGGGCCCTGCCCGGTGAAGAGGAAGACCACGTCGTCGCTGCCGGCCTCGCCCACCACCGGCAGGTCGCCGGGCAGCCCGTCGACGAAGTCGGCGAGCTGGTCGGCGACCTCCCGGGCGGACGCGCCGACGGCGGCCAGCCGGTGCGGGAAGTGGGCCCGTCCGGTGCCGGCCGAGAAGCAGACGTCGGCCAGCGCCGCGCCCGGGTCGGCGGACAGTCGCTGCTGGTAGCGCCGGGCCAGCTCCAGCAGCCCGTCCGGCGTCCGGGCCGACAGCGGCAGCACCGAACGGGGCCGCTCCACCGCCGGTTCCGACGGTACGGCCGGCGGCTCGGGCGCGGCCTGCACGATCAGGTGGGCGTTGGTGCCGCTGAACCCGAAGCTGCTCACCCCGGCCACCGGCCGCTCGGCGACCGCCGGCCAATCGCTCAACTCGGTCGGCACCGCGAACGTGGTGCCGGCGAAGGAGATGTGCGGATTCAGCTCGGTGAAGTGCACGTTCGGCGGGATCGCGCCCTTGTGCAGGGCGAGCACCACCTTGATCAGCCCGACGATGCCGGAGGCGGCCTCGGCATGGCCGACGTTCGTCTTCGACGACCCCAGGTAGACCGGTGCGCCCTCCTCCCGGCCGTACACCTCGGCCAGCGCCTCGACCTCGATCGGGTCGCCGAGCGTGGTGCCGGTGCCGTGCGCCTCGATGTAGGAGACCTGCTCGGCGGCGACGCCGCTCGCCGCGAGCGCCCGGCGCAGCACGTCGCGCTGCGCCACCCCGTTCGGGGCGGTCACCCCGGAGCTGCGACCGTCCTGGTTGACCGCGCCGCCGCGGATCACCGCGAGCACCTGGTCGCCGTCCCGTACCGCGTCGGTCAGACGCTTGAGCACGACGATGCCGCAGCCCTCGCTGCGGACGTAGCCGTTGGCGCGGGCGTCGAAGGTCTTGCACCGGCCGTCCGGGGCGACCATGCCGGGGAACTGGGAGAAGGCCACGCTGGGCAGCGGCGACAGGACGACGTTCACCCCGCCGCCGAGGGCCAGGTCGCACTCGCCGGACCGCAGGCTCTGCACCGCCATGTGCACCGACACCAGCGAGGAGGAGCAGGCGGTGTCCACCGCCACGCTCGGGCCGCGCAAGTCGAAGACGTACGAGATCCGCCCGGTCACCACGCTGTGCGCGGTGCCGGTGCTGGCGTAGGCGGTGATGTCCTCCAGCCCGGGGAAGTTCTCGGTGGCGAAGTCGTTGCTGCACACGCCGAGGAACACCCCGGTACGGCTGCCGGCCAGCGCGGTCGGCGCCTTCCCGGCGTTCTCCAGCGCCTCCCAGGACACCTCCAGGGCGAGCCGCTGCTGCGGGTCCATGGCCAGCGCCTCGCGCCGGGAGATGCCGAAGAACTCGTAGTCGAAGTGGTCGACGCGGTCCAGGAAGCCGCCCCAGCGGGTCCGCATCTTGCCGGGCTGCTGCGGTTGCTCGTCGTAGAACTCGTCGACCGGCCAGCGGTCGGCCGGGATCTCCGCGACCGCGTCGACGCCGTCGCGCAGGATCCGCCAGAAGCTCTCCGCGTCGACCGCGCCGCCGGGGAAGCGCAGCCCCATGCCGACGACCGCGACGGGCTCGGTCCGGCCGCGCTCGTACTCGGCGAGCTGCCGCTGCATCCGCTCCATCTGCAGGTAGGCGCGCTTGAGCGTGGAGTTCGGCGCCTGCGCCTGCTGCCCGGTCGTGGTCATCCCTGACGCCCTTCCTCGATCTGGTTGAGCTTGGCCAGCAGGAGCGCCTCGACGTCGTCGTCGGAGAGCTGCTCCAGGTCGATGGCCGGGTCGTCGGTCCCGGCGGCCGGTGTCGCGCCGGGCGCGGTCGCCGGGCCCGTCCCCGCCGGGGAGACGTCGGCGTCCGGCCCGGCCTCCAGCGCCACGTCCATCCGCTCGGCGAGGTGCGGTACGAGCGCGTCGATGGTCGGGAAGCGCCACGCGAGCGTGGCGGACAGTTCGACGTCGAGCGACGTCTCCAGCCGCTTGCGCAGCTCCAGCGACATCAGCGAGTCGAAGCCCATGTTCGCCAGCGGCGAGGTGACGTCGACCCGGTCGGCGTCCACCTTGAGCACCCGGGCCACCTCACCGGCGACGTGCCCGGTGAGCAGGGCGCGCCGGCGGCGGCCCGGCTCGACGGTGAGCAACCGCCGGCGTACCTCGCCGGAGCGCGCCCGGCCCTCGGCCGTGCGCGGGGTGTCCACCGCGACCAGGTCGGCCAGCAGCGCGGGCACGAGCCCGCCGGCCGCGGCCGTGCGGAGCCGGTCGAGGTCCAGCGGCAGGACGGCCACCTGCGCCGCCGGGGTCCGCACCAGCCGGTCCAGCGCCTCGATGCCGTCGCGTGGGTCGATGCCGACGATGCCCTGACCGGCGAGCTGGCCGCCACGGTCCGGGCGGGCCGCCAGGCCGGACCCGGACCAGGGGCCCCAGTTGACGCTCAGCGCGGCCCGTCCCTGCGCCCGGCGCCGCTGCGCGAGCGTGTCCAGGAACGCGTTCGCGGCGGCGTAGTTGGCCTGGCCCGGTGAGCCGAGCAGCGCGGCGGCCGAGGAGTAGAGGACGAAGAAGTCGAGGTGCCGGTCCAGGGTGGCCCGGTGCAGATGCCAGGCGCCGTCCACCTTGGGCGCGGCCACGGCCCGGAACCGGGCCCGGTCGAGCTGCAGCATCAGCCCGTCGTCCAGCACACCGGCGGCGTGCACGACGCCGGCCAGCGGCGGCATCGTCCGGTCGAGGTCCGCCAGCACCGCCGTGACGTCCTCGTGGCGGGCGATGTCGGCCTGCCGGACCTGGACGTCGACGCCCTGCCCGCGCAGCTCGTCGAGGACCTGCCCGGCGTACGCCGAGGGCCGGCTGCGGCCGAGCAGCGCCAGGTGCCGCGCGCCGCGACCGGCCAGCCAGCGGGCGGTCTCCAGGCCGAGAGCGCCGAGGCCACCGGTGATCAGGTACGTGGCGGCCGGCCGGACCGGGACCTCCCCCGGCGGTACGGCGGCCACCTCGTGCCCACCGGGCCGCAGCACGATCTTGCCGGTGTGCCGGGCCTGCGCCATGAGACCGAACGCCGCCGCCGCGTCGGCGTAGTCGTAGGTGGTCACCGGGAGGGCGGTGAACTCGCCGCTGTCGAAGCCGCGCAGCACCTCGGCGAAGAGGCGGGCGATCAGCTTCGGCCGCTCGGCGAAGGCGCGTTCCAGGTCGACGGCGAGGAACGAGCGGTTGTGCCGCAACGCCCGCAGGCCGAGGTGGCTGTTGGCGTAGATGTCCTGCTTGCCGATCTCGACGAACCGCCCGTTCGGCGCGAGCAGGCCGAGGCTGCGGGTGAGCGCCTCGCCGGTGAGCGAGTTGAGCACGACGTCCACGCCCCGGCCGTCGGTGAGGGCCAGCACCTCGTCGGCGAAACGCAGCGACCGGGAGTCCATCACGTGCTTGACGCCGAGGCGGCGCAGCAGTTCCCGCTTCTCCTCACTGCCGGCGGTGGCCAGCACCTCGGCGCCGTTGCGGCGGGCCACCTGCAGCGCGGCCAGGCCGACGCCGCCGGTGGCCGAGTGGATCAGGAGGGTGTCGCCCTCGCCGAGGTGGGCCAGGTACTCCAGGCCGTACACCACGGTGAGGAACGCGATCGGCAGCGCGGCGGCCTGCTCGACGGTGAGCCCGCCGGGGACGGGGGCGACCAACTCGGCCCGGGTGGTGGCATACGCGGCCATGCTGGACGGGGCCACCGCCATCACCGCGTCGCCGACGCTCAGGCCGGTGACTCCGGCGCCGAGCGCGGTGACCCGGCCGGCGCACTCGCCGCCCAGCGGCACGATGCCCGGGGGTACGCCGGGGCAGATCTCCATCGCCTTGAGCACGTCGTTGAAGTTGAGTCCGGCGGCGGCCACCTCGATCTGCACCTGGCCGGGGCCGGGCGGCACGCGTGCGGAGAGCACCGGCGTCAGGCTGCCCAGGTGTCCCTGCACCGACAGCAGCCGGTAGTTGCCGTCGGCGGCGGACCGGTCGAACGGGTGCGGACGCGCCGGCGTGGCCGTGGGCGCGCGCCACGGGACCAGCCGGGGCACGTAGCGCCGGCCGCCGCGCAGCGCGACCTGCTCGCCACCGGGCCGGTGCAGCAGTTCGTCGACCAGGCCGGGAACGCCGTGCCGCCCGTCGGCCGGGTCGAGGTCGACGATCGTGGGGCGCAGCTCGGCGTGTTCCAGCGCGACCACCCGGGCCAGTCCCCAGAGGCCGCCCTGGGCCGGGTCCGGCGCGCCCGCGTCGGCGGCGACCACCTGCGCGCCCCGGGTGGCCAGCACCAGCCGGGGTGACCGGCCGCCGACCTCGGTGAGCGCCCGCACCAGATGCGTGACGGCGACCGGACCGAGCAGTTCGAGCCGGTCCAGTGGGGTGTCCGGCAGGTCGGCCGGGCTCTGCTCGGTGAGGCGCACGTCGAGGCTCCACGCGTGCAGCACTCCGGCGCACGGCTCCGGCCGGGCGGCACGCAGGTCGGTCAGGAGCGTCACGAAGTCCGCCGGCCGGGCCGGGTCGACCTCGTACCGGTCCAGGGCAACCTGCCGGTAGGCGTCACCGGGTGCGACGGTCACCGTGTCCACGCCCCGGCCGGACAGCGCGGCCCGCAGGTCGCCGCCGACCGGGTCGGCGCCGGTGAGCAGCAGCCACCAGCCGCCGGTCTCCGGCGTCTGTGCCCCGTCGGTGGCCTCCTGCCAGGCCAGGTCGAGCAGCGCCTCGCCGACCGGGTCGGCCGGGCCGGAGCCGGCCAGCCGGCGCAGCCGCACGCCGGCGATCTCGCCCACCGGGTCGCCGGCCGCGTCGTAGAGCACCACCCGGGCGCCGTCGATCTCCGGGCCGTCGGTGGCGGCCCCGCCCACGGTGGCGTGCGCCCATCGGGGTACGCCCGGGCCGGCGGCGAGGGCGAAACGCTCCACCCCCACCGGCAGGTACGTCCCGTCGTCGGCGCCGGTCATGGCCGCCGCCAGCACCTGCAGGCAGCTGTCCAGCAGGGCGGGGTGCACCAGGTACGGCTCCCGGTCGCCGGTCAGCTCGGCCGGGTCGCGCAGTTCGGCGACCGCCTCGCGCTCGCCCTGCCAGAGCGCGGCGACGCCCTGGAAGGCGGGGCCGTAGCGCAGGCCGGACCGGGCCAGCCGGGCGTAGTGCTCGGCGCTGTCCCGCTGCTCGCCGCAGCGCGAGCGGACCGTGGTCAGCGGCTCGACGGCGCCGGCCGGGAACTGCTGCGCGGCGCCGTACCGGCCGTGCGCCACCTCGTTCCAGGCGTCGTCCGGTCCGCGGCTGTAGATCCGCAGCGTGCCGCCGGTGGCGGTCTCCGGGAGCAGGACGAGTTGGACGGTGTCCGCCTCGGCCAGCTCCTCGACGAGGGTGACCCGGGTCAGTTCGATCCGCTCGACCACCGCGGCCGGATCGTCGAGGAGCCGCCGGGTCGCCGCCAGCGCCGCGTCGAGCAGCAGGCTGGCCGGCAGCACCGGGCTGTCCTCGACGACGTGGTCCCGCAGGTAGCCGAACCCGGCCAGGTCGAGCCGCACGCCGAAGTGGTGTCCGCCCGGTTCGGCGGCGGACCGGACGTACGTCTCCAGCACCGGGTGCCCGCGGTGGGCGGTGCGCCGCGTCCGGGGGTACTCGTCGGTGATCCAGTGCCGTTTCCGCTGCCACGGGTACGCCGGCAGCGCGGCCATCGGCACGACCGGCCCGTACATCCGGCGCCAGTCGACCGGGCAGCCGGCGGTCCAGAGGCGGCCCAGCTCACCGAGGACCGTGGCGTGGCTCGGCTCGTCGCGGCGCAGCGAGGCGACGACGACGCCGTCACGCTGCTGGCGGGCGATGCGTTCGGTGACCGGGCCGCCGAGCATGGGATGCGGGGAGATCTCCACGAACACGTCGTGCCCGGCGTCGACCAGCCGGGTGACGGCGGTGTCGAACAGCACCGGCCGGCGCAGGTTGTCGGCCCAGTACGCGGCGTCGAGCGCGGCGCCGTCGATCGGCCCGGCGGTGACCGTGGAGAGCATCGGCACGGCGGCGGGCCCCGGGGTGAGCCCGTCGAGCAGCGCGCCGAGCTCGGCGCGCAGCGGTTCCATCTGTGGGCTGTGCGAGGCGTAGTCGACCGATTCGAGCATCCGGCAGAACGTCCCCTCGGCCGTCAGCGTCTCGGCGAGGGCGGCCAGGGCCGCGCCGTCGCCGGAGAGCACAGTGGACTCCGGTCCGTTGGCGGCGGCGACCGAGACGGCGCCCGGCCGCCGCTCGGCGAGCAACTGCTCGGTCCGGTCGAGCGGGAGGCCGAGCACCGCCATCCGGCCGTTGCCGATGGCGGCGCGGATGACCCGGCCCCGCTGGCGGGCGACCCGCATCGCGTCGGCGATGCCGAGCGCGCCCGCGACCTGGGCGGCGGCCACCTCGCCGACGCTGTGCCCGACCACGGCGGCCGGCTCGACGCCCCAGGAGCGCCAGCGCGCGGCCAGGGCGATCTGCACGGCGGTCAGCGCGGGCTGGGCGACCGCCGGGTCGTCCAGCAGACTCGCGTCGTCCCGGCCGGTGACCAGGTCGAGCAGGGAGAAGTCGACGTACTGCCGCAGCGCCCGGTCGCACTGCGCGAACGTGTCGCGGAACGCCGGCTCGGCGAGCAGGTCCTCGGTGATCGGCCACCACCGGGGCCCCTGGCCGGAGAACACGAAGACGGGCTTCGGGCGCCGGGAGACGCGCCGGGCGCCCCACGACAGCCCGGGCCGTTCCGTGCCGGCCGCGTACGCGACGAGCGCGTCCCGTACCTGCTCGGGCGAGTCACCGACGCAGGCCAGCCGGTGCTCGTGGTGGGTGCGGCGCACGGCGGCGGCGGCGCAGACGGCGGCGAGGTCCGCGCCTTCGCCGGGCGGGGCCAGCTTCGCCGCGTACCGCCGGGCGAGTTCACCGAGCGCCTCGGGGGTACGGGCCGAGATGGTCAGCAGCCGGGCCGGGTCCGCCGGGGCGCCTCCGGCGGGCGCGCTGCCGTTGAGGCGGAGGTCGCCGGGCGCGGCGGCCGTTTCGGAGGAGGCGTGCCGGTCGGACCGGGGCGGCTCGGCGAGGACCAGGTGCGCGTTGGTGCCGCCGAAGCCGAACGAGCTGACTCCGGCGACGGCCCGCGCGTATCCGTCCGGCCACGGCTGACCGGTGTCGGCCACCTGGAGCGCGAGCTGCGCGAACGGGATGTGCGGGTTGGGCTGCCGGTAGTGCAGGCTCGGCGGGATCTGCCGGTGCCGCAGGACCAGCGCGGCCTTGATCAGGCCGGCGATCCCGGCGGCGGCCTCCAGGTGGCCGAGGTTGGACTTGACCGATCCGATGAGCAGGGGCAGCGCCGGATCGCGGTCGGCGCAGACCACGGCGGCGAGCGCCTTGGCCTCGATCGGGTCGCCGAGCAGCGTGCCGGTGCCGTGCGCCTCGACGTAGCCGACCTGTTCCGGCGCCACGCCGGCCCGCTCGTACGCGCTGCGCAGCACCGCTTCCTGGGCGTGCGGGTTCGGCGCCATCAGCCCGTTGGTCCGGCCGTCCTGGTTGACCGCCCCGCCGAGGATCACCCCGTAGATCGGGTCCTGGTCGGCGAGCGCCCGGGACAGCGGCTTGAGGATCACCACGCCGGCGCCCTCGGCGCGGACGTAGCCGTCGGCCCGGGCGTCGAAGGTCTTGCAGCGACCGTCGCCCGCCATCGCGCCGGCCTTGCTGAAGTTGATCGCCAGCGCGGGTGACAGGACCACGTTGACCCCGCCGGCGACGGCCAGCGTGCAGTCTCCCCGGCTCAGGCTGGTGACGGCCTGGTGCACCGCGACCAGCGAGGAGGAGCAGGCGGTGTCGACGGCGATGCTCGGGCCGCGCAGGTCGAACAGGTACGACAGGCGGTTCGCCGCGATGCTGAACGCGTTGCCGGTGCCGGTGTACGCGTCGACCCGGTCGAGGTCGGCGAGGGTGAGCTGGGCGTAGTCGCTGGTGGCGATGCCGATGAAGACGCCGGTCGGGGAGCCGGCCAGGTCGTCGGCGGCCAGTCCGGCGTCCTCCAGCGCTTCCCAGGTCACCTCGGCGAGAAGCCGCTGCTGCGGGTCCATCCGGGCGGCCTCGTGGGCGGCGATGCCGAAGAAGTGCGGGTCGAACTGGTCGATCCGGTCCAGGAAGCCGCCCCAGCGGGTGGTCGTCCTTCCGGGCGTCGACGCGTCGTCGGTGTGCAGCTCGTCGGCGTCCCACCGGTCGGCGGGCACCTCGCGGACCGCGTCGCGTCCTTCGGTCAGCAGGCGCCAGAAGCTCTCCGGTCCGTCGACGCCGCCGGGGAGGCGGCAGCCGATGCCGATGACGGCGACGGCCTCGTCGGTCGCGTCCGCGTGGCCCGCGGTCGCCTCGGCGCCGGTCGCCGTGGTCGCGGCCGGATCGGCCGGCGCCGTGGGCTCGACCGGCGCGGCGGGTTCGGAGCCGGTGGCCGGGTCGCCGAGGTGGGCGGCCAGCGCCTCGATGGTCGGGTACTCCCAGATCAGGGTCGCGGACAGGGTACGGCCCAGCCACGTCTCCAGTTCGCCCACGAGCCCGACCATCTCCACCGACTGCAGCCCGTACGTGGCGACGGGCCGGGTGGGGTCCACCGCCTGCGGGCTGATCCCCAGCCGGGCGGCCAGCTCCGCCACGAGGCGCTGCTCGACCTCGGCGCGACCGGGCGCCGCGGCGGGCGGTGCCGGCGTGCTGCCCGCACCGCCGGTGACGTGTTCCGGGTCGGCCGCGCTCCAGCTCGCCAGCACCGTGAGGTCGCCGGTGAGGAAGGACTGCCGGGCGGCCCGCCGTTGCAGCTTTCCGCTGGAGGTCTTCGGGATGCTGCCCTGCTTGATCAGGACCACGTCGTGCACCTGGAGGCCGTGCTCCTGGGCGACCGCGCCGCGGATCGCCGTGACGACGCGCTCGGCGTCGAGCCGGGCGCGGCTGCCGCCGACCTCCTGGATGACGACGAGCCGCTCCTCGCCGTCGACCTCCACCGAACAGGCCACGCCGCAGCCCGGACGCAGCGTCGGATCGCTCTGCTCGACCGTCACCTCGATGTCGCTCGGGTAGTGGTTCCGCCCGGCGATGATGATCAGGTCCTTGTGCCGGCCGGTGACGAACAGCTCCCCGTCGTCGGTCAGGAAGCCCAGGTCGCCGGTGCGCAGGAACGGGCCGTCGCCGCTGCCGGCGAGCCGGGCCCGGAAGGTCTCCTCGCTCTCCTGCGGGCGTCCCCAGTAGCCCTGGGCGACGCTGCCGCCACCGAACCAGATCTCGCCGACCCGGCCGGCCGGGAGCCGCTCGCAGGTAGCGGGGTCGACGATGACCAGCTCGTGCCCGGCGGCCGCCGTTCCGCAGCTGACGAGCGTCCGGCTCTCCTCGTCCGGGCCGGCCTCGACCGCCCGGTTGTCGGCGAGGTCGGCGGCACGCACCCGGCGTACTGCCGGTTCGGTGCCGGCCAGCCCGCCGGCGACGAACAGCGCCGCCTCGGCCAGGCCGTAGCAGGGGTAGAAGGCCTCGCGGCGGAACCCGCTGGGCCCGAAGGCCGCCACGAACCGGTCGATGGTCTCGGCCCGGACCGGCTCGGCCCCGCTGAACGCCAGCCGCCAGCTGCTCAGGTCCAGCGCCGCGCGTTCGTCCGCGGTGGTCTTCGACAGGCACAGCTCGTAACCGAAGTTGGGGCTGCCGCTGAGCGTGGCCCGGTAGGTGGAGATGGCCTGCAGCCAGCGGAGCGGGCGCTTGAGGAACGACGTCGGTGACATGAAGGTCGCCGGGAACCCGGCGTAGAGCGGCTGCAGCATGGCGCCGATCAGCCCCATGTCGTGGTACGGCGGCAGCCAGCTCACCAGCCGGGTGGTCTCGACGTCGGTGATGAAACGCTGGTTCGTCACCTCGAGGTTGGCCAGCAGGTTGGCGTGGCTGAGCACCACGCCCTTCGGCCGCCCGGTGGAGCCGGACGTGTACTGGAGGAACGCCACGTCTTCGCCGCCGAGGCCGGGCTCGCGCCACCCGTCGGCCACGGCCGGGTCGATCCGGTCGACGGCCTGCCAGACGAGCGAGCCCAGCGCGGGCGCCAGCGCGGTGATCTGGCCGGCCATCGCGGTGATCTCCGCCGGCGCGAGCACGACAGCGGGACGGGCGTCCTGGATCACGCCGATCAGCCGGGGCAGGGTCCGCTTGAGCAGCACCGGGTTCGGCGGATACACCGGTACGGCGATCACCCGGGCGTAGAGGCAGCCCAGGAACGCGGCGAGGTAGTCCAGGCCCGGCGGGCAGACGATGAGCGCCCGCTCGCCCTCGTTCACGCGCTCTCGCAACGTGGCGGCGATGGCCCGGGCCCGCCGATCCATGTCGGCGTTGGAAATGGCGACCTCGTCGTTCTCGCCGTCGGCCAGGAACCGATAGGTCACGCCGTCCGGACGGTCGAGAAGGACCGCACGGAACCGGTCGACCAGGGTGCCGGGTTTCGGCGGTTGACCAGCGCGACCGGCGGACCCGGCCGACTGTCGCACTGGGTCGGCCGCATCGCCTCGTCCTGGCAGGGAAATGCCCACGATCCGATTCCTTCTGACGTCCGGTAAAGGCACAGCAGGTCCGGCACGAATGCATGATTAATGCTGCGTTCGCACCACGTTAATAGTCCGGAAAGCACGTTCTGGACTTCGCGAAAGGATCCGCGCTCGTCCCGCCGACTACCAGGACGGCGGCGGCACCAGCATCCCGGCGTTCATCGGCGAGTGTCAACCCTGATCGTTGATAAAGTTTGTGTAACTCGGTTTTCCCAGGAGGCGCAAGCAACGCACCGAGCGCCAACTCTCCGACAGGCGGGAACGATTTTCATAACTGCAGGTGAACGCAGCTCTGCCACTGTCGGATAATTGCGCGCCACTTACCCGACAGTCGACCCGGAGCAGCGCCCCGCCCGGCAGGGAGCGCGCAAAAGCGCAGGCCGTAGGCCATCACGGCATACACAGCGGCGCGCCTTACCGCAGGGAAAACGCGGGCGAACGCGCGTACGGCGGCCCACGTGCCCCGCTGCGCCATGCCCGTGACAGATGGAGCGCTTCAGCCAAGAAGCGCGTCGGCGGGCGTCATCCGCCCCGCCTATGCCGTCCTCGCCGCACATATTGACGAGTGGAATAAACGCCGTCGTGTACGGGCCTGAAACTCCTGGCCAAGGCCCATCTGATAGCCGATGACATCATCCAGACTACCTCCCCCGGAGCGCAGCATAACACCAGGCGTCGCTCTGCGTTGCCCGTCGATCACGCCAATCAGGGCCGCCAATCCGGGCAGCCAAGATCAGTATGCTCACGACACTCCACGCGACCTGCGGAAATGGCTTCCGCATCCGGATCGGAGCGCGCGATAAGCGCGTCGACCAAAGGAAAGGAGTGGGGAAAAACAAGAGGAAGAAGTCCTCAAAATTGCCCTGATCCACGGGGTTGACTTCTCGCCCAGGAGCCCGTGCCGGCCGGCCTCATCCACCCGTGCCGCAATCACGGACTGGAGGGACATGTCCGTCTCATGTGGAATCAGCGCCTTATCGGAGACAGTTCCTACTGCGAAGAAGAGCCGGATAATGAGGTCTTGTTCGGGATCTGGCCGTAAAGACGCGGGATATCCAATCGCTGATTCACCTGTCAGCGATCAGACGCCGCGCGCCGCTGCCGGTGGCGCCACTCCCCCGGCGGCGGACCGGGCGTGCGCCATCGCACGCCCGGTCCGGACGTCACGGGCAGGGCCGGCCCGGGCAGACGTCGATCACCTTGCCGGTGAGCAGGAAGACGGCCTTCTGCCGCTGCGCGCCGGGCTGCGCGCGGGGGAACTCGTGCGAGTCCTCGCCGTACTCCGGTCCGGCCGGGGCGAGGTTCGTCGGCGGTGGCGCGTACGCCGCGCCGCTGTTCCAGACCACCATGGCCGAGCCCGCGTACGGGTACCTGCGGATCGGCGCGATGCCCCAGAACGGGCGCACGTCCGGTGACCAGCCGTCGGCGAGCGCCGGAGTGTGCAGGCGGGCGCCGATGGTGCGGGCCTGCACCTCCGCCGCCGCGGTGGAGACCTGCTGGTCGGCGAAGGCCACGTGCATCAGGACCCGGTGCGCCGGGGTACGCGGCAGCGGCCGGTCGGTCATGTGCTGGGCGTACCCGTTGGCCTCGGACCGGTCCCACAGCATCTGCAACAACCCGAAGACGAGCTGCTGATCGATCTTGTCCGGGTAGTAGCCGTCCAGGACGGTCTGGAACGGAGCGAAATCGACGCTGCGCTGCAGCAGCGTGGAGTAGTTCATCGCGGGCACGCCGAGCACCGAGCGGGTCCAGTCCTGAGCGATGGCGGTCAGCGCGCCGCCGTTGATGCCGCCCTGGCTGTTGCCGTCGTAGTGCAGCCCGCCGGCCACGTCGATCAGCGGCCGTCCGGCGGCGTCGCGGAACGCCGGGTGGGCGGCGAACCCGTTGCGATGGATCATCGTCCGGCCGAGGAAGAGGAAGTTCAGGAAGCTCTGCTGGAGCCGGTCGGCCACCGCCGGGAAGGCGCTGAGGTCGGTGAAGGCGCCCGCCACGTACGGGACGTCGGCCGCCGCCATGCCGATCCAGCTGGTCGCGCAGAAGGTGAAGTCGTACGTCTGCGACATCGTCTTGACGTTGCCGGCGTTGATCTCGGTGGGCCGGCCGAGCAGCCCGTGGCCGTAGAGCGACAGGTGGGCTGGCTTCGTGGCGGACGCGCTGCGCGGGATGTTGCAGACGAAGTCGGCCGCCACCGTCGTGCCGGACGGTGTGGGCAGCGCGTTCGGCGTCGGCGGCGTGCCGTCGCCGCCGGGCGGACCGTAGTGCAGCCGGGAGCCCGGTCCCCCGTCACCGGTCAGATAGGACGGCACGGCGACGGTGCCGGTCACCTGCCGGGCGATCAGCGGGTCCTGCTCGGGCGTGTAGTCGGTGACCTGGGTGACGGTGAACGAGGGAGCGCGGCGGCCGAGCGCGGCGAACGCGCCGTCCCGGACCGCCAGCATCCGCCCGGTCAGACCGTGCCGGCTCGCGACGGTAAAGTCCCAGGCCAGGTAGAGGCTGTGCCGCTTGACGCCGGCCCGGCTCAGGTCGGCGAGGATCCGTTTCATCTGAGGCGCGCGCGGGTCACGCCGGTCCAGGCCCGCGCCGGTCACGTAACTGCGGAACGCCTTCGGGGCCGGGATCAGCGCGCCGTCGCCGTCGCGCATGCCGCGCAGGCCGACGACGTACCGGGCGCCCTCGGTCAGCGCGACCGCCGGCCGGATGATCAGCACCTGCCGGTCCGGGTTGCCGGCGGCGTGCGCGTCCAGTTCGGCCCAGTATGGCGTACGCCGCCCGGTGCGGGCGTCGAGCAGCACGATCGGCGCGTCCGGCGCCAGCGAGCGCGCGACGTCGGTGACCGGCGCGATCCGGGTCCGCGTGGCGTCGAGACCGGGTACGCGCGCCAGGATCGGCGAGCCGGGGCTGAACCCGTCCTGCCGGTTCCACTCCGCCGGGTCGATCGGTACGCCGAGCACGTTCGCCGGCATCGCGGAGGCCGCGAACCGCACCCGCTTGCCGGTCGGCGTGCTGCGGTCCGGCACGGTGAAGTAGTCGTTGGGGAACGGCAGCAGGCAGGCCGCCGGGTCGATCGGGTCGCAGGACCGGTTCGCGGCCGGCGCGGGCGGCGCCGCGGCGGCGCCGGAGCCGAGCAACACGGCCGATACGGTCACCAGCACGGACACGGCGAGACGGAGCCGTCTGGGGGTGGGCACGCGCGTCTCCTTCGGCATCGGAGGGTGGTACGACGGTGGTGGATGGTGGTGCTCTTCCTACGCGCGTGCACGCATCCCGGCAAGGGCGTGCCCCGTCCACGAGGTCTGGTACGACCAGGGCGGGTGGTGGTGGGTGACCTCCGTGCCGTCCGCTGTGGACGACGAGAGGCCCGGGAGGCACGACTGCCGGGCGTCCGGTCACGAATCGGCTGCCGCCGCGAGTCCCGGGGTGTCCGCCCGGCTCCGGCCTCCGTCCGGCGCGCCGAGCGCGGCGGACAGGTCCCGCCCGGCCTGCTCGATCCCACCGGAAGCCACCATGGCGAACACGAACCGGTCCGGCCGCAGCACCACCAGGTCGGCGCCGTGCCGTCGCAGCCACCCGCCGAGCACCCCCTCGGCGTCCACCACGTCGACCCGGTCCGGCCCGCCGGGTGCCGGAGGGCCGGCAAGCGGATCCGGCAGGTCGGCGAGCGACGTACCGCTCGGGTGGACCGCGACGAACCGCGCCGGCCGCCACGCTCCGAGCGGGTTGTCCACGCCGGCGCGGCCGAGCACGGCGAAACCGTCGCCGAGCACCTCGTCGAGCAGGCGCTCCCCGGGCGCGCCCGGGACGAGGACCCGCGGCTGGGGGAACATCGTCCCGACCACGCCGGCGCGCCGCCCGCCGGCCATCAGGCCCCGCCGGTACGCCGGCACCGGCTTGAACTCGAAGCGCTCCACGAACCGCCGTACCCGGGGGATCGTCTGCACCGCCCGCAGCGCGGCGTCGCGCATTCCGGCGGTGACCCGGTTGCGGGCCAGGAAGACATGCCCCAGCCGGACGCTCGTGCGCGCCATCTCCACCGTGTGCGGGCGCCGCTCGATCTCGTACGTGTCGAGCACTGCGGCGTCGGCGACGCCGGACAGCACCAGCGACAGCTTCCACGACAGGTTCGCCGCGTCGCGCAGGCCGCTGCACAGTCCCTGGCCCATGAACGGCGGCATCTGGTGGGCGGCGTCGCCGAGCAGGAACACCCGTCCCTCCCGCCACCGTCGCGCGATGAGGTGGTGGAAGGTGTAGACCACCGCGCGGGTGACTGTGAACCGGTCCGGGTCGACGTACGGCGAGACGAGCGCGGCGACGGTCCCGGGCCGCTGCATCTCGTCCTCGGTCTCCCCCGGGCGCAGCATGAACTCCATCCGGTAGCTGCCGGCCGCGCCCGGGGACACGAACGCCGGACGCCGCCAGTCGCAGACGAACCGGGTGTCCCCGACCCGTACCGCGTCGGGCGGCACGTCGCCGGAGACGGCCAGCCACGGCTCGGCGTAGCTCGCCCCGGACAGCGGGATCCGGACGGCGGCGCGGGTGGCGCTGCGCGCGCCGTCGCAGCCGAGCACGTACCGGGCGCGGACCGTCCGCCGCTGCCCGGTGGCCACGTCGGACAGCAGCACGGTGACCCCGTCCTCGTCCTGGGTGAGGCCGGCCAGCTCGGTGCCGAGCGCGAGTTGCACGTGCGGGAACCGGTCCAGCCCGGTACGCAGCGTGTGTTCCAGCCGCGGCTGGTCGAAGAAGCGCAGCGGCGCGTGCCCGTACCCGAAGTCCGTCTCGGACAGCGCCATCCGGGCGAAGACCCGGCCGGCGCCGTTGACGTATTCCACGAGCGGCGGCGCGACAGTGGCGTCGCGGATCTCGTCGAGCATGCCGGCCTGCTGGTAGATGCGCATCGCCTCGTCGTCGCAGGAGAAGGCCCGCGGCTGGCCGTGCGCCGTCGCACTGCGCTCCACGACGAGCGTGCGGACGCCGCGGGCGCCGAGCAGGTTCGCGGTGAGCGCGCCCACCGGCCCGCAGCCGATGACGGCGACGTCGACCTCCTGGACGGCCTGGCGATCCGGCGGCTGAACTGATCCCATCGTGATGCCCTTTCGGAACGTGGTCCCGGACGGCTCCGGCCGTCCGACGCCGACCAGGGCACCAGCCCGGCGTGGAAAGGGTGTGGAGAAGGCGTGGAGGCGGGCCGCCACACCGGTCAGAACGTCGCGAACCGCTGCCGCAGCAGTGCGGCGCCCTGGTCGGCGGCGATCCGGGCGCCGAGGTCCCACTCCGCGCGGTCGCGGCGCGCGACCCCACGGATCCGGTGCAGCTCCGCGACGACGACGCGCTCACCGAGCCGGTCCGCCACGGCCAGCCCTTCCTCGGCCAGCGTCGCGGCGGTCTCCGCGCGACCGGCGGTCAGGTACGCCTCGGCCATCGCGGCGCACGTGATGGTGCGGGTGGACCGCAACCCGGGACGGTAGAACCCGTCGGCGGCAGCGCGCATCGCGTCGAGCCGGCCGTGGTCGCCGGCGCGGGCGGCGGCCCACTCCAGGAAGTACGCGCCGGTCGCCGTCATGTGCGGCAGGCCGGTGGACCTCCCGATGTCCCGGCACCGCCGTCCCGCGGCGTCGGCCGCGTCGACGTCGTGTTCCTGCATCGCCAGCCAGGCCGCGTAGAGCGCCGCGTTGGCCCGGCCGTACGGGTCGTCCAGTTCCTCGGCGAGGGCCTCGGCGTCGGCGATGTCCGCCCGGGCGCCGGCCGGGTCGCCGCGCATCGACCGCACGAGTGCCCGGAAGTTGTGGCAGGCCAGCACCGGCCGCCGGCCGACCTCCCGGCGCAGCAGCGCCCGGTCGACGGTACGCAGCCGTTCGATGCCGGCGCTGAGCCGCCGCTCGGCCTCGGCCTGACGGCCGGTGAAGTAGCCGACCGCGCCGAGCAGGTACTCACCGGCCACGGCGATCAGCCCGCTGCCGTCGTCCGCGGACCGCACCAGGCGCCCGGCGAGGTCGGCGCAGATCGCGAACTCGGCCCGGTTGGCGGCCAGCTCACCCAGCGCCCAGAGCGCGTGCCGGAGGTCGGTGTCCGGCCCGACGAGCGTCAGCAGCTCCCGGGCGCGGGCGCAGACCTGGTCGACGGCGTCGCTGCCGACGCCGACGGTCATCTGCAACAGCGCCGCGCGGCGCAGCTGGACGGTCAGTTCGGTGGACGCCGCGTCGGGCGAGGTCTGCGCGGCCGGGGCCAGCCGGTGCGCGGCGCGTTCGAGGTGACCGAGCGCGTCCTCGTAGGCGACCCGCCGCGTCGCGTCGTCGGCGGCGCGCAGCGACCACCGCAGGTGGTCCTCGCCGTGTCCGAGGCCGATCGCCTGACCGTAGTGGCGGGCCAGCTCGGCCGGCGCGACACCGGCGGCCCGCTCGTACGCGCGCGCCAGCCGGGCGTGCAACGCGGCCCGGCGCGGCGGGACCAGCTCGGCGTAGGTGACCTCGGCGATCAGCGGATGGCGGAACGTGACGGTGCCCGGCCCCGCCTCGGTGACCAACGCGGCCGTGTACGCCGGGGCGAGCGCTTCGGCGACCGCCGGTGCGGTGGTGTCCAGCGCCGCCACCATCACCTGCAGGTCCAGGTCGTGTCCGGCCACGCTGAGCAGGTCGAGGCAGCGTCGGGCGGGCTCGGGCAGCCCGACGAGCCGCAGCCGTACCGTGTCCCGGATGCTCGGCGGCAGTTCCGCGTCGGCCGCCGCGTCGGTGCGGGACCGCAGCAGCTCGGTGAGGAAGAACGGGTTCCCGCCGGTGCGGGTGACGAGGCGGGCCACCACCGGCTCCGGCGGCGCCACCCCGGTCCGGCGCCGGACTAGGGTGGCGACCGAGGAGGCGTCCAGCCCGGCGAGCCGGAGCTGACCGAAGTCGCGGCCGCGCGCCAGCTCGGCGACCGTCGCCACCAGGGCCGGGTCGTTGTCGTACGGGCGGAGCGTGGCGACCACCAGCGCCCGGGACGTGGACAGCCCGGCGGAGAGATAGCGCAGCAACAGCAGCGAGTCCGGGTCGGCGGCGTGCAGGTCGTCCAGCACGACCAGCAGGCCGTGCCGCCGGGCCGCCGCGTGCACCAGGCCGGACGCCGCCTCGTACACCTGGAACCGCGCCGTGGGGTCGAGGCCGCCGCCTTCCGCGGGGCCGGGCAGCGATCCGGCGGCGAACCCGCCCAGGCGGCTCGCCGAGCCGGTGGCGCCGGCGTCCGGCATCGCCGCGAGCGCGCGTACCACCTGGTTCCACAGCCAGAACGGTGGCGCCTGCCCGACGTCGGGACAGCGACCCCAGACGACCGGCACGCCGCCGGTGGCGGCCCGGTCGCCGAGCGCCGCGGCGAGGCTGGTCTTGCCGATGCCCGCCTCCCCCACCACTGCCAGCACCCGCCCGCCGCGCCGGGTGGCCGCGTCGAGCGTCTCCCGCAGCAGCGCAAGCTCGGCGCCGCGCCCCACGAGCGGGTCCGCGTGCCGCCGCGGCGACTCCGCGGCCGGGCCCGGTTCGGGTTCGGCCGGCACCGGCGCGGGCCCGGCCGCCCGCACGACCTGCCGGCCGGCCACCGCCGAGGGTCCGGGCTGCGCCGGTACGGCCTGCTCCAGGATCAGCCGGTGCGCCGCCCGCATCTGCTCACCGGGGTCGAGGCCGTACTCGGCGGCGAGGACCCGGCGGCCCTCGTCGAAGTCCGCGAGCGCCTCGGTCTGCCGGCCGGACCGGGACAGCGCCAGCATCAACTGCGCGCGGGCCCCCTCGCGCAGCGGATTCGCCGACACGAAGCGGCGCAGTTCCGCCAGCAGCGGCGCGTGCCGGCCGGCCGCGACGGCAGCCGTCAGGCGGCCCTCCTCGGCGGTGAGCCGCAGCTCGGTCAGCCGCGCCACCTCCGGACGCACCGCGTTCAGCTCGCCGACGCCGGCGAGCGGCTCGCCCCGCCACAGTGCCAGCGCCTCGGCGTACGTCCGCTCGGCGACCGCCGGCTGCCCGGCCGCGAGCGTGTCCGCCGCCCGGTCCACCAGGCGTCCGAATCGGATCGCGTCGACGGCATCGTCCTCGACCCGCAGCTCGTACCCCCGGGGGCGGCTGCGCAGGACGCGCGCCGGCTCGCGGTGGGACCGCTCGGGCTCCACCGCCCGGCGCAGTCCGGCGACGTAGGTGCGCAGCGTCGTGTGGGCGCTGGCCGGCGGTCGCCCGTCCCACAGCGCCTCGACCAGCCAGTCGGCGGCGACGAACCGGTTCGGCCGCAGCAGGAACAGGGCCAGCAGGGCCCGCTGCTTCGGCCCGCCGAGCGGCACGCCTCGCCCGTCCCGGTCGATGCCGGGCGGACCCAGCACCCGGAACCGCACGCCATCACCCTTACGACGATGTTCACATGTCCGATGCCGAGTATGGCAGTGTGAACGCCACATCGGACATCGGCGAACCGGTTCCGGTCCGGCGCGTTCCGCGTGTCGCACGGTGAACGTGCTGGTGACGGGCCGACGCCGTGGGAGCGGTACCAGCCGGGGCCACAATTCGGGCCGTCCGGTCGCTACACTCCCCGAAAACGCCCGTAACCCCACCGGCGGGCGGCGCTGATCAGAATCGAATGGAGACGCCTGTGACCCGCGACAAGGCGGCACCCCCCGGCATCGACCTCAACGTTCCCAGCGTCGCCCGGGTCTACGACTACTTCCTGGGCGGCAAGGACAACTTCGAGGTCGACCGGAAGGTCGCCGAGCACGCGCTGCGGATCACGCCGGACGGGCCCGCCGCCGGCCAGGCCAACCGGGCGTTCCTGCGCCGGGTCATCCGGTTCCTGGTCACCGAGGCGGGCATCGACCAGTTCCTCGACCTCGGCTCGGGGCTGCCCACGCAGGGCAACGTGCACGAGGTCGCCACCGAGCACAACCCGGCCGCCCGGGTGGTCTACGTGGACAACGACCCGATCGTGCTGACCCACGGGCGGGCGCTGCTCGCCGCGGAGGGCACCGCAACGGTGATCCAGGCCGACGTCCGGGCGCCGCAGGAGATCCTCAACGACCCGGACGTCCGCCGGTTCCTCGACTTCGACCGGCCGATCGGGTTGCTGCTCTTCGCGATCCTGCACCACCTCGGCGACGACGAGGACCCGGGCGCAGTGGCGGCGGAGCTGATCGACGCGATGCCGTCCGGCAGCTACGTGGCGATCTCGCACTTCCGCGACCCCGGCGAGCGCGACCCGGAGGGCTCCCGCAAGGCGCGCGAGGTCGAGCGGGTCTTCAACGAGTCGCTGGGCACCGGCCGCTGGCGTACCGACGAGGAGATCCTCGCCTTCGCCGACGGGCTGACGGTGCTGGAGCCGGGGCTGGTGCCGCTGGCCGAGTGGCGTCCGGATCCGGGCGCGCCCGCGCCGCAGCAGACCGACACCTACCACACGTTCGTCGGGCTACTCGCCCGCAAACCGTAGGTCCGTCGCGGGCTCGCCGTCGATCGACACCGTCGCCAGCAGCGCCGGATGGTCGGTCGTCCCGCGCATGTCCACCGGCCGGTGGCAGCAGATGGTGACGTCGCCCGTCGTCACCATCTGCTGCCGGGCGCCGTCGTCGATCCGCCGGTAACCCGCCGGCACGCACGACCGCACGTCCGGCGTGCCGCCGACGCGCAGGTTGAGGTCACCGGCGAGCACTGTGGGCGCGTACCCGCCGTCGCGGCGGATCGCCGGCACCACCGCGCCGACCAGTTGGGCGCACTGGGCCAGCGCGACCTGACCGCTGGTGTTCGCCAGGTGCGTGGTGCAGGCGTGCAGCAGCCCGGCGGCCCGCAGGCAGAGCCAGACCCGCTCCTCCGGGTCGGCGAAATCCTGCGCCGGGTAGGTGCCGCGGTGCACTGTGGGCCGCGCACCGCGCGCGTCGAGACGGGTCAGCAACCCGATCCCGTACGGCTGGCCGTTGTTGCAGTAGGTGGGCGCGGCGTTGGGGCGGTCACCGGCGGCGTGGAACGCGGACACCACCGTGCCGCCGGGACGGGCGGCCCGCAGCGCGCGCTCCAGCGTCTCCACGTCGTCGCGGCAGATCTCGTTGAGCGTGACCAGGTCGGGTCGCTCGGCGGCGATCACGTCGGCGGCCTGGCGGACGGCCCGGCCGGTGTAGCAGCCGGCCCGGCCGCTGTTGCAGAGGTTCATCTGGAGCACCCGCAGCGTCCCGGACCCGGGCTCGCCGAGCGGCGCCGACCCGGCGGGCAGCCCGGCCACGACGAGCAGGCACACCAGCGCCAGCGCCCGGCGGGCACGCCGGGCGGGACGGGTGGCGGGCGGCCGGGACAGCGGGGCTCCAGCGGGTACGGGCGGCGGGTGCCGGTGATCCTATCGCCGGGACCGCTCTCGCCGCCGTCCGGCGCGACCCCGGTGGTACGCCGAACCGTGGCTACCGGCGACCCTGGTCGCAGTTCGCGCTGGTCAGCCGGACGGTGTACTCGCGGTCGTCGGACGTGATGCCGGACGGCACGCCGTCGAAGTGGGCCTCCACCTTCTTCCAGCCCCGGCGCTGCTCGTAGTGCAGGTGCGGGGCGCCGGAGTTCCCGGTGCTGCCGACCCGCCCGAGCTGATCGCCGCGGGCCACCCGCTGACCGGTCTCGACCAGCGGCGGTTCGAGCAGGTGCAGGTACTGCGTCTCCCACTTCCCGCCATGGTCGATCTTCACCCAGTAGCCGCCGCCGCGCCCCTTCGGCCCGTTCGGGTCCTGCGGGGTGCGACCGCCCAGGGAACCGTTGACCCCGGCCACGGTGACGGTGCCGGCGGCGGAGGCCAGCACCGGCCGTCCCCACGCCTCGCCCCGGGCCGGGAACAGGTCGATGTCGTAGTCGTCGTGCCCGGGATAGGTCGACAGGCGCCAGGTCTCACCGCAGGCCACCGGGAGCTGGAAGGCCGGTCGCGGGCCCGGCGGCCGCAGCAGCGGCACCACGACCACAGCGACGGCGCCCAACGCGGCGAGGACGCCGGCGACCAACGCGACGCGGGCCAGGGGGCGGCGCGGCCGACGGAGGGGACGTGGGTCGCGCGGACGCTGGGTGCTCATCGCTTCGAGCATGACACGGGCCATGCGGACGCCTGCGTGGCCGCGCGCCTACTCCCACGCCTGGGAGAGGGACTCGAAGGTCTTCGGATCGCTGTGGCACGGGATGACACACACGAGATGACCGCCCGGAGCCCGTAAGGTGATGCACTCCAGCCAGCGGCCGACCTCGACAGCACCGAGGGCGATCAGCCGGCGTGCTTCGGCCTCGACGTCGTCGGTCTCGATGTCGACGTGATATCGAGCCGGCTCGTCCACGGACTGGATCGCGAGCACCAGGCCGGGCAACGCGCCGTGCAGAGAGGTGAACTGCGGCTCGTCGGGGACTGTACGTGCCGGAACGCCGAGTGCCGTCGACCAGAAGGCGGCGGCTGCGGGCGCCTCACCGCCCGGCACGTCGATCAGGATCGTCGAGAGTCTGCTGCGATGCGCCACGACGATCATTATCCACATTCTCCCGCCGATTCGCCTGCCCGATGCGCGACCGGTCAAAGCCGGGCAGCCGGAACGAAGATGCGGGTTATTCATCGACGACTATTCGTTGATCTTGTCGAACCGGCCGGATGACCCCTGTTCAAGCCCTCGATCACCGCCCTGCGCACCGCACCGGAAGCCGGCGTGGACCCCGCGCCCGGGAGGAACCGACGCCCGAAGCGGGGTGGACTCGCGCTGCGGATCCGGCGTAGCATCCTGCCCCAGAGAGATCGCTTAGCGATTCGCCGCTGATGAATGTCGACAGCGGAACGGGGGAGGTACCGGTCTATGTGTTGCCGTCGAAATACCGTTTTCATCGGGCTGCTGTAGAAGCGCGT
Source organism: Micromonospora sp. CMU55-4 (assembly GCF_011602315.1). Lineage (NCBI taxonomy): Bacteria > Bacillati > Actinomycetota > Actinomycetes > Micromonosporales > Micromonosporaceae > Micromonospora > Micromonospora sp. CMU55-4. The sequence goes on along the minus strand of NZ_JAAOLH010000004.1, from coordinate 229,603 downwards.
CTTCTGGTTCTGGTCCTGGCTTCCGAGAGCCTTCGCAAGCCTGATGGCCTGATGCCGGCTGATATCGCCGGCCCCGGATCGAAGTGCAGGCCGCGGTGCCCGGATCACCCGCTCGCATTCGGAATGGCCGAACCGCGGCCGGCGGCCGTCGTTCACCCGGGCGAACCCGCCACCGGCGTGTCGGCGCGCCGTTGCGCCAGGCCGCCGGGCAGGTCCGGCCACCCTGCGGCGAGAGCCCGGGCCCGCCTCGGCGGGCACCCACCCGCAGAGCCTCCGTACGCCGTCCGCGTCCGATCGCCCACCTCCCTCCGCACAGCGGTTCCGTACCGGCCGGAACCGGTCGGCGGTGCGCCGCCGTCCGGAGCGAGTTCGCCGACAGCTGGGGCAGCAGGTCCGCCCGATGACCTGATGCACACGGGGTACCAGACGAGAGGGGTTACGCGAACGTGGTGACAGTGGACATCTTCGGCCGCTGCCGGTCGTACACCGAGAGCAGGGAGGCTCGCGCGGCCAGGCTCTACCCGTACTTCACTCCTTTCGAGGGGCAGGACGCGACCGTCGCGCAGACCGGGGACGGCGACATCCTGATGTGCGGCTCGAACAACTACCTCGGACTCACCTCCCACCCCCAGGTGAAAGCAGCGGCGCAGGCGGCGATCGAGGCGTACGGGTCGTCGCGTACGGGCTCTCGGCTGCTCAACGGCAACACACCTCTGCACGAGGAGCTGGAGCACGAGCTGGCCGAGTTCCTCGGCATGCCGGCCGCTCTGGTGTTCCCGACCGGCTACCAGGCGAATGTCGGAGTCATCGCGTCGCTGCTGTCTCGTCACGACGAGGTCATCCTCGACCGCGAGGCGCACGCCTCGGCCTACGACGGCTGCGGCATGAGCCGGGCGAAGACCCGCCGGTTCGCCCACAACGACATGGCCGACCTGGAGCGGCAGCTGGCGGCCGGCCCCTCGGACGCCGGCCGGCTGGTCGTGGTCGACGGCGTCTACTCGATGGCCGGCGATCTGTGCCCGCTGAACGAGGTGGTCCGGCTGTGCCGGCAGTACGGCGCCCGCCTGCTCGTCGACGACGCGCACGGCATCGGCGTGCTGGCCGACGGCCGGGGCACCAGCGCCCATTTCGGCGTCACCGATCAGGTCGACCTCGTCACGGTCACCTTCAGCAAGTCGCTGGCGTCGATCGGCGGCGCGGTGCTCGGTCCGGAGGATGTCATCGAGTACCTCCGCCACCACGCGCGCAGCCTCATCTTCAGCGCATCCGCGCCGCCGGCGAACCTGGCCGCCGCCTACGCCGCGTTGCGCATCCTGCGGGCGGAACCGTGGCTGTGCCGGCAGGCGGTCGAGAACGCCTCGTACGTGCGTCGCGAGCTCACCGCCCTGGGTTACGACCCGATACCGAGTGAGACGCCGATCGTGTCGGTGCGGCTCGACGGCGTCCAGCAGACCCTGCTCGCGTGGCGCAGCCTGCTGGACCGCGGCGTGTACGTCAACGCCGTGGTCCCCCCGGCCGCCTCGCCCCGGCTGCGGGCGAGCTTCGCCACCACGCACACGTCGGAGCAGCTCAAGCGCGTCGTCGCCGTGTTCGCCGAAGTCCGCGACCTGATGCACCTGGAGGACCGATGACCGTCAGCCGGCTCGAACCCGCAGTCAGCACCCGGGACCTGCTGGTGGCCTGGGCGCGGATGTGGCGGCTCCACTTCGTGCCCTTCTCGCTGTCGGCCGGTCTGGTCGGCATGACGGCGCCGCCGGTCGGGGCCAGCGCCGCGAGCATCGTGATCGGGCTGCTGTTCTGCACCCTCGGATACGGCGTCGGCGTGGTGATGAACGACTGGTTCGACCGCAAGGCCGACGCCGTCAACGCGCCGGACCGCCCCTTCGTCACCGGGCTGATAAACCCCCACGTCGGGCTGGGGCTGACGCTCGCGCTGTCCACCGCGCTGATGCTGGTGGCTGTCGTGGTCGCACCGACGCTGGCCCTGTGGAGCGTCATCGCGATCGGCGGTCACCTGGTCTACTCCTGGACCAAGCGCATCCCCATGCTGGGCAACCTCGTCAACGGCGTCGACATGGCGCTGTTCACGGTGCTCGGCGCCGTGGCCGTCCGACCCGACGCGGGATGGCTCGACATCCCGGCGGTGACCTGGTTCCAGACGGCGCTCGTCGCGGTCGCGTTCAGTGGCTTCTGCCTCGTGGGGTACTTCAAGGACATCGAAGGCGACCGGGTCGCGGGCTACCGGACGCTGCCGGTGGCCATCGGGACCAGGGCCTCCAGCCGGATCGCCGTGGTGTTCCCGGTCGTGGCGGTGGTGGCCGCGGGCGCGGCGGCCGTGGCGGGCGCCGATCGCGCGGGCGCCTATGCCGAGGTCGTCTTCTGGGCGCTGCTCGTCGCGTCCGGGCTCGGGTTCACGCAGAGTCTCGTGACGCTCATCAGGGCGCCGGAGACCCGCGCGTACGAGGCGCTGGTCTGGTTCATCAGGGCGACCACGCTGTTCTTCCTGTCGCTCGGCGCGCTGCACCGGCCGACGCTCTTCCTCGTCGTCGCCGTTCCGATGATGGCCTATCTGGAGCTGACGTTGCGCGCGACCCAGTCTTCCCGGCAGGCATGACATGACCTCCACCGCCTGGAACCGGCTGTCCCTGAACGCGGCCGAGGGCAGCCTGATCACCGCGATACGCGAGTGCATGGTCCGGTCGCCCCGGCAGCTCAACAACGCCTTCGAGGCCGACGCCGAACTCCTCGATCTGGGCGCCGGCGGGCTCCTGGCACTGACCGTCGACACGTTGAACGACGGCGCCGAGCTGGCCACCGCCACCACGCCGTACGCGAAGGGATGGTTGACCACCACCGTCAGCGTGAGTGACCTCGCCGCGGTGGCCGCCGACCCGGTCGCCGTGCTCGTCTCCTGCTCGCTGCGCCGGGACAGATGGACTCTCGAGGACGCCCGCGAGTTCGGGCGCGGCGCGTCCGAGGCCGCCGAACGCTACGGCTGCCACGTCGTTGGAGGTGACACGAACTGGGCCAACGAGGAGAGCTTCACCTCGTGTGCCCTGGGTACGCTGCGCCGCGGTTCCGTCCTGAGCCGGCTCGGCGCCCGGCCCGGTGACGCGCTCTACGTGACCGGTCCGGTCGGAGCCGGCAACGCGGTCGGATTCCGCACCCTGGCGCTGGGCGGCACGGCGGCGGGCGATCCGTGGCTGCCCGAGGCGCGGGTGGCCGCGGGCGATCCACTGCGCCGGTACGCCCGGGCGTGCATCGACACCAGCGACGGCCTGTTGAGCGCGGCGGTCAGCCTGGCCGAGCTCAATGGCCTGGGGGTCGAGGTGGTGCTGCACGACGAGGTGTACGCGCCGATCGCCTCCGCCGTCGCGGAGGCGGCCCGCCTGCCCCGGTGGTGCTCGGCTGCCGCGGAGTGGGGCGAATTCGAGCTGCTGTACGCGATCGATCCGGCCGACGCGGAGCGATGCTCCCGGGCGATGTCGGAGCGCGGCCTCCAGCCCGCGCACGTGGGACAGTTCGTCGCCGGCCCGGAACTGCTGCTGATCGACGAGTCAGGCCAGCGCCGGGACCTGCGCACCCTGCTGCCGCGCATGCGGGCGCTCGACCCGGCCGGGTCGTTGCTCGCCGACCTGCGTGCACTGCTGACGGGCGGCTCGTGATGGGGTCCCGTGTCGCGCTGGTGACGGGTGTCACCGGCTGCGTCGGCCGCGCGGTCGCGGCCGCGCTCGCGGAGAACGGCTGGTCGGTACGAGGGCTGGTGCGGACGCCCGCACCGGACCACGCGACGTACGCGGCGCACCTCGGTGACCTGACCGATCCGGAGTCGCTGCGTGGCTCCTGCGCGGGCGTCGACCTCGTGGTGCACGCGGCCGCCGATCTGACCGACTGGCGGCCCGGCCCTCGCATCTGGCAGGTGAACCGGGACGGCACCCGGGCGGTGCTGGACGAGGCGCGACGCTGCGGCGTCTCCCGGTTCGTCTACCTGAGCACCGTCGACGTCTTCGGTTTCGACGCCGCGAAGGTCATCGACGAGGCGTCACCGCGGCGGGTGCCGCGATACCCGTACCCGCTGTCGAAAGCTGCCGGGGAAGACGTGGCGTGGTCGTACCACGGAAACGGCCTGGACGTCACTGTGGTGTACCCCGCCTGGGTCTTCGGACCCGGTGACCGCAATTTCCTGCCCGAGCTCGTGCGCGGACTGCGAGACGGCAAGCTCGTCCAGTTCGACCGCGGCGCGCCCCCGATCGAGTTGACGTACAGCGCGAACCTGGCCGACGCGATCGTGCTGGCCGGCACCGCACCCGGGTGCGCGGGTGGGCGGTTCATCGTCGGCGACTCGTACGGCCTGACCCTGGCGCGGCTGTTCGCCGCGGTGGCCGAGCGGATCGGGGCAAGGCCACCGACCTCGTCGGTCCCGTTCGGCGCGGCGCTGGCCGTGGGCGCGCTGTCCGAACTGGCCGGGCTCGCCGGCATCGGCACCGGGTCGGGCCGGCCGTTGCTCACCCGTTACGCGGTCCGGTCCGTCGCCGGAGGAATGCGGTACGACGTCGGCCGGATCCGGTCGATCGGCTATTCACCACGGGTCGGCTTCGCGGAGGCGCTGAGCCACTCCCTGGCGGACCTGACGAAGGAGCAGGCACATGGCGGCCGGTGAGCGCGGCCCGGCCGTCTGCATCGTCAACCCCGCTTCCGGGGTCCAGCGCGGGCGCACGATCGAGCAGCGGATCGCCACCGAGCTACCCGAGGCGGACTGCTGGTTCACCCGCCACCCCGGGCACGGCATCGCGCTCGGGCGACAGGCGGTGGAGGACGGGTACGGCACGGTGGTGGCGGTCGGTGGTGACGGCACACTGTCCGAGGTCGCCAACGGGGTGCTGGTGGCGGGCGGGGAGAAGGTGCGGCTGGCGTACGTGCCGGCCGGCACCTGCAACGACTTCGCCCGCGGCCTGCGGCCGGTCGCCGACCTCGGCGGTCTGCTCGACCGCGCCCGCGACCGGGAGACCGATGTCGGCGAGGTGACCTTCACCCGGCCCGACGGCACCCGGGGCCACAGGTACTTCCTCGTCAGCTGCACGGTCGGGCTGATCAGCGTGATCGGCCAGCGGTTCACCGAGAAGACACCGGCCAACCGGGTCCTCAAGCGGCTCAACCTCCAACTCGCCGAGACGGCGTCCAGCATCCGGACGCTGGCCCGCTGGCGGCCCGTCGCGGTGCGGCTGGAACTCGACGGCGAACCGTCGCACCAGATCATCACCAATCTGGCCGTGCTCAAGGTGCCGTACTTCGCCGGCGGGCTGACCTTCGGCCGCGCCGAGCCGCCGCGGGCGGGTTACCTGGACGCGGTGCGGGTGGCCGGCGTGGGCCGGGCCGGCGTGGCCGGGCTGATGTGGCGGGTGTTCCGCGGCGCCGCCGCGGGACACCCGGCGATCCACCGGCAGGAGGTGCGCACCGTGCGTGTCGACGCGGACAGTCCGCTGCCGGTGGAGGTGGACGGCGAGATCGTCGGACGTACCCCGGCCGAGTTTTCGATACATCAGTCGCGTCTGACGACTGTGGTATGAGCCCAGCGAGGGAGCGAGACATGCCTGCCCCGAACACGTTCCACATCGGACTGGTGGTCCCCGACTACACCGGTCAGCTCAGCCCGATGGCGACGCTCGGCAGGGAACTGCTCCGACGCGGCCACCGGGTCACCCTGGTCTCCCTGCCGGACGCCGGGACGAGGTCGTTCACGGCCGGGTTCGCCTTCGCACCGATCGGCGAGCGTGAGTTTCCGGTCGGCACACTGGCCCGCTTCTCCGAGGAACAGGGCCGGCTGACCGGTCTGGCCGCGATCCGTTTCATCGTCCGCGGTTACGTACGGGAGGTCGAGGTCCTCCTGCGGGACCTACCGGGGCTGGTGCAGCGGCACGGCATTGACGCGCTGCTGGTGGACCAGGTCTACGGCGCGGGCAACTCCGTCGCGGAACACCTCGACCTTCCGGTCGTGAACGTCTGCAACGCGCTGGCGCTGAACACCGAGCCGGGTGTACCGCCGTTCATGACGGCGTGGCCGTACCATCCCTCACTGCTCGCGCGCGTGCGCAACATGCTGGGCGACCAGGTGATCGCCTGGGTCATCCGGCCGGTGGTGCAACGGATCAACGAACGTCGCGCCGCATGGGGCCTGCCGCCGGTCAAGGGAGTCAACGACGGCTCGGACCTCGCCCAGATCACCCAGCAGCCGCCGTTCTTCGACTTCCCGCGCACCCGGTTGCCGGACACGTTCCACTACACCGGGCCGTTCCATGACGAGGACAGCACCGAGCCGGTGTCCTTCCCGTGGGAGAAGCTCGACGGTCGCCCGTTGATCTACGCGTCGATGGGCACCCTCCAGAACCGCCTCCCGCACATATTCCGGGCGATCGCCCAGGCGTGCTCCGGACTCGACGCGCAACTGGTCGTCTCCCTCGGCAGCACGGATGTCGAGCCGCCGGCCGACCTGGCCGGCAACCCGATCGTGGTGCGGTACGCACCACAGCTCGACCTGCTGGCGCGGGCGTCCCTCGTCATCACGCACGCCGGAATCAACACCACGCTGGAGTCCCTCGCCCACGGCGTGCCGATGGTCGCGCTACCCGTGGGCAACGACCAGCCGGGCGTGGCGGCCCGGCTCAAGTACCTCGGCGCGGGCGAGTTCATCCCGGTGCACAAGGTGACTCCGGGGCGGCTTCGTGCGGCCGTCGACAGGGTGAGCGGCGACCCCGCCTACCGGGCGAAGGCCCAGCACTACAAGCGCAGGATCGCGGAGTTGGACGGCGTACGGCGCGCGGCCGACATCGCGGAGCAGGCGTTCCGGACGCGCCGGCCGGTACGCCGACAGGAGTTGTCCGACACCACGGAGGGTGGCCGCCGATGACACAGCAGGCGGGCCGCATGGCCCGGCAGTTGCCGACGCTCAACGGGTTGCGGGGGATCGCGGCCGTGACGGTCTTCTTCTCCCACACGACGTTGTTCGGCTTCTTCGCCGACGACCGGATCGACGACTGGTGGTTCGCCGTCCTCAGCCGGACCGGCTCTGCCGCCCTCGGCTTCTTCTTCATCCTCAGCGGCTTCGTCCTGACCTGGTCGGCTCCGGAGCACGAGCCGAAGCGCCAGTTCTGGCGCCGCCGGGCCGCCCGGATCCTGCCGAACCATCTGGTCGTGTGCGCCGTGGTCGTCGTTCTCATGGTCCTGATCCGGGGCGGCGCGCCGCTGTGGCCGACGCTGGCGAACATCACGCTGGTGCAGAGCTGGATTCCGGACGAGTTCATCTTCAACGGAATCAATCCGCCGAGCTGGTCGCTGAGCTGTGAGATCTTCTTCTATGCGTCGTTCCCGTGGCTGCTCGCCGGTTTCCGGCGGCTCTCCGCCGTCTGGCTCTGGTGGATCGCCGGTGGCATCGTCGCCGCGATGCTCGTCGCCCCCGTCGTCTCCACGGCGTTCCTTCCCGCCGAGCCGACGTACACCTATGCGGATGCGGCATTTCCGCAGTTCTGGTTCGTGCAACAGTTTCCGCTGATCCGGATGCTGGACTTCCTCCTCGGGATCGTCATCGCCCGGCTCGTCATGCAGGGCCTGTGGTTCCGGCTGAGCCTGCCCGCCGCCGCACTTGTCACGCTGGCCTTCTACGGCGTCTCCGAGGTCGTGCCGCTGCTCTACTCGGTCGTCGCGGCGATGGTCGTCCCGCTCGCGCTGCTGGTGGCCGCCGCAGCCCGGGCCGACGTCGAGGGGCACCGCTCACCACTGCGCGGGCCGGTCGCCGGCTGGCTGGGCGACACGTCCTTCGCCTTCTATCTCATCCACATCCTGGTGCTGTACGGCGCCGGCAACATGTCCCCGGAGGGCTTCGGTGTCGCCGCTGCGCTGGCCGTCATGGTCGGCGCGTACCTGGTGACGCTCGGCCTCGCGTCGCTGTTGCACGTCAGCGTGGAACGGCCGATGATGCGCCGGTTCGCCAGGCCCCGCAGGCGTGCCGCCGATCCCCGGCCCGCCGCGGTGACTGGCGCTCCACCAGCCGTCGAGGCGGTGCCCGCCGCGAAGGGCGAAGGGTCGCGGGTCACGTAGCGACCGACCCTCACCGGAGCCGGACGCGCCCTGGCTGACCCCGTCGGATCAGTCAGGGCGCCGGTTCACCGGACGGTCAGCGTGGCCCGGACCGCGCCGGCCGGACGCAGAGTGACCATCGGTACGAGCTCCAGCCTCTCGTCGCGCGTGTCGACGCGATAGCGGGCGAGCAACGCGCTCAGCAGTACGGTCATCTCCAGCAGCGCGAAGTGTTCCCCGATGCAGCTACGCGGCCCGCCACCGAAGGGGAAATACGCATAGCGCGGCCGCTCCTGCCGGCCGAGGAACCGGTCGGGCTCGAAACGCTCGGGGTCGGGCCAGAACTCCGGGTGCCGGTGCGTGACCCAGGGAGCGAGTACCACCTTGGTGTTGGCGGGAATCCGGTGACCGGAGACGACGACGTCCGTCTCGGACATCCGCTCCATGCTGTACACGGGCGGGTACAGCCGCATGCCTTCCAGGACCGCGGCCCGCACCAGTTCCCCGTCGCCCGTGGCGGCCTCGGCCGCGACCCGCTCCTGCACGTCGGGATGGCGGCCCAGCAGGTGCATGGTGAAGGCCAGCCCGGCCGAGGTCGTCTCGTGGCCGGCGAGCAGGAACACCAGGACCTGGTCCCGGATCTCCTCGATGGACAGCGCCTGCCCGGTCTCCGGATCCTCGGCCGCGAACAACCGGCTGAGCAGATCCTCCTTACCCTCCCCGACCGCCCGGCCCTGTCGATCGGCGATGATGCGGTCGACGATTTCGTACTGACTCGCGCGTACCTGCCCGATCCGGCGTGCCCGCGGCGTCGGCCAGCTCAGCGGCAGCTTGACCACCTGCAGGGCGCGCGCCAGCGCGAGGTCGCCCAGAATCGGCATGAGCTCCTGCAGACGGGGTACGACCTCGTCGATGTCGTCGCCGAACAGCGCCCGGCCGACGACACGCATGGTGTAGCGCTGCATCACCTGGTAGAGGTCCACGACGGATCCCGTGGTGAGCGCCATGTCGTCGGCGACGCGGGCTGCCTCCTCGGTCATCAGCTCGGTGTAGCGGGCCACCCGGCGCGGCGTGAACAGCGGTTGCAGCGTCCGCCGCTGTCGCAGCCACCGGTCTCCGTCGCTGGTCAGCAGGCCCTCTCCGATGAACTCGCGGAGGATCTCGTACGCGCTCGCGCGGCGGCTGAACACCTGCGGCGTGGTGAGGACCTGGTGGATGCCGTCGGGGTGGTGCACGTTCACCACGTCCATGCTGACGGCGCGCGGCCCCTGGGGCAGTCCGACGTGGTACGCCACCACGTCGCCATACGTGTGGAAGCCGTCCAGAATCGTGCCCAGCAGGTCGCGGCGCAGCGCCGGCAGCATGCCGAGGAGCGGATGCCCGGCCGGACCCGGCACGACGGCGGCCTTTGACAATTGCGTCGTCACGATGATCCCCCGTTCGATCGATCGACGTACGTCGACCATGTTTCCACGTGCCGCGCCGAGACGTCGACCGACCGGGTGCGCAACGCGACGCGGCCGGGCGCGGACGCCGGGGACGGCGCACACACCCGGCCGCGATCAGGCCGGCCACTAGTCACCAGGAGCGGTACGAGGCCCAGTCGAAGTCCGCGTATCCGCCTTCGGCGCCCAGGTCCTGTACCCACAGGCCGACGAACGCGCCGGTGAAGCCCCAGCCCTCCGGCTCACCGTCCACGAGCGTCGCCGCGTACTCGTCGGACAGGATGGTGGCGTCCAGTTCCGCCGGCAGCCCGATCCAGTGCGCCGCGCCGGCTGGTTGATAGGCGAACGTGACACGGGGACCGTCGAAGGTGACCCGCAGCGTGATCTCCCCCGCTTCCGGCAGTTCGACGCGGCACGCGTCGTGCATGGCCCGCCGGCCGTTGTCGGACGACATCACCTCGAGTACCGGCCGCCCGTCGTCGTCGGCGGTCACGTAGGCGAAGTGCCAGTTGCGGGTGTTGTAGTAGGCGGTGACGCCGGCGAGCTGGCGGTAGTTGGCCGGCTCGAAGCGCATATGCGCGGTCAGCTCGCACTGCTGCGCGGTCACACGGCGCGCGACCAGGCTCGGACGCTGGCGGCCGACCGGCGACTGCCCGCCCTGGATCCGCAGGTACGACGGACGCGACGTGAGGTCCACCCAGTCCGCAGTGGCGGGGCGGCGCAGCGTCGACCACTCCGGGCCGAGCACCGGCCCGGTGAAGTCGTCCCGGTCCTCCGTCGGATCCTCTGCCGGCTCGGCTTCGCCTGGCACCGGCACCGTCACCGCCGGTACCCCGCCCTCGATGCGCGGCCACTCCCCCTCCGGCCACTGCACGGCCTGGATCGCGGTCTCCCGGCCGAGCACGCACCGGCCGAGTGGGGTGTACGGCCGGGCGGTCAGGTGCGCCAGGTACCAACGCCCGTCCGGCGTGGACACGAGACTGCCGTGGCCGGCCTTCTGCAGCTCCAGCTCGGGACGACCGTGCGAGGTGAGCATCGGGCCGGCCGGATCGACCTCGTACGGCCCGAACAGGCTACGCGAGCGGGCCACTGTCACCTGGTGCGTCCAGGACGTGCCACCCTCCGCGGTCACCAGGTAGTACCAGCCGTCCTTCTGGTACAGGTGCGGCCCTTCGGTGACGCCGACCGTGGTGCCGTGGAAGATGACCCGTTCGGCGCCGACGAGGCGACGGGCCTCACGGTCGTACTGCTGGATCTGAATGCCGGCGAACCGGTCGCGGCCGGGCCGCCAGTCCGCGGTCATCGACAGCATCCAGGTCGTGCCGTCCTCGTCGTGGAACAACGCCGCGTCGAACCCGCGCCCGTGCAGCACCACCGGATCCGACCAGGGCCCGGCCAGGTCGGACGCGGTCACCAGGTAGTTCTGGGGATCCCAGTACCCGCTGGCGAAGCTGGCGACGTCGGCGTAGAGGAGATGGAATTCGCCATCCACATAGGACAGATCGGGCGCCCAGACGCCACAGGAGTCACCCGCTCCGGTGAGGTCGAGAAGACGCCGCTCGGTGAGGACGCCGCCGAGCGGGCGCCAGTGCACCAGGTCGGTCGAGTGGTGCAGGCGGACACCCGGGTACCACTCGAAGGTCGACGTCGCGATGTAGTAATCGGTGCCGACGCGCAAGATCGACGGGTCGGGGTTGAAGCCGGGAAGAACCGGATTTCGGATCAGACGGCCGCGCACCTCGCCGCCGTGGGGCCCGGCTGTTTCGGGGCTCTTTGTTGCGGTCGTCATGTCGCTTCTCCGTAGCGGTAGCTTGTCGAAAGTTTCGGCGAACTTCGATCGCCCGACCGGCACAGACTATCCGTTGAAGCGTTCTAGTGACAATGTCGACGACCAGTACATCTGTGTTCTGTTAGCGCTTTCTGTTTCCGGAACTTCTTCCGATAGTTCATCCCGTCACCCCCTCGGCGGCCCCGCAATGAGAGCCCGGCCCGGCCCTGCTTCCGGCGGCTGGGCCGGCCCGAGAAAGCCCGGGCCGGCCCAGCCGGTGACGTGGTGGCGCCAGGCGGCGCGCGATCAGACGCTGATCCGGCCGGCGCCGGCGCCCGCCGTCACGACGGACTTCACGTCGCAGGCGGCGTCCATCGTGTACGGGTACGGGATGCCGGCGACGCTGCCGCCGGCCTGCCCGGCCCCCGAGTTGACGAAGCAGTTGTTGCGTGCGACCAGGGATCCGGGGCCGGAGGAGCCCTCGCCCCGGTGGTAGGGGTCGGCGGTGTTCTCGAAGTAGTTGCCCTCCACGAGCACCCCGGCGTTCATCGTCGACGCCACGCCGTAGCCGCCGACGTTGCTGTAGAGGTTGTTGTAGACGTGGACCGGGTTGCCGAAGCGCACCCGCGGGTGGCGCTGGTTGGAGCCGTCGAACCAGTTGTGGTGGTAGGTGACCCGGAGGTGCCCGACGTCCTGGCTGCCGTTGTCGTCGCTGTGGCCCAGCAGCATCGACTTGTCGTGACCGTAGACGCGGTTCCAGGACACGGTGACGAAGTCGGAGCCGCGCTTGATGTCGACAGCGCCGTCGTACCCGTTGGTGAAGCTGTTGTGGTCGATCCAGATGTTGGTGGCCGACTGCTCGACGTTTATGGCGTCATCGTTCCAGTTGCGGAAGTTCAGGTTGCGGACGATGACGTTGCGGTCGCCGCTGACGGTGAATCCGCAGCCGGAGATCGTCGCGCCGGCGTTGCCGAGGATCGTCTTGTTGGAGCGGACCCGCAGCATGCCGGAGCAGGAGATGGTGCCGGAGACCCGGATCACCGCGGCGCTGGACGACCCGAGCGCGCTGGACAGGGCGGACGCGCTGGTCACCGTCGTGACGGCGGCGTTGCCGCCGCCGGTGGTGCCGCCGTTCTGGGTGGCCCAGCCGACCAGCCCTGTCTGGGGCGTGCCGGGGCTGCCAGCGCCGATCGGCACCAGTTGCCACTGCTGGTTCCACCCGTTGAGGTCGGTGTACTGGCTGATCCGGGCGCCGTCGGCGGTCGACCGCTCCCAGACCTCCAGGGCCTTGCTGGAGTGCCTGTTGATCAGGCGGACGTAGCCGCTGTCCGAGTCGAGGACCCGGAACTGCTGGTTCGTGCCGTTGAGGTCGGGCCACTGCCGGTACTCGGCGCCGTCGGCGGTGTTCCACTCCCACAGGTCGATCACCTTGCCGCTGTGGCGGGCTCGCAGGCGGTAGTAGCCGCTGCCGGAGGAGACGAACTGGAACTGCTGCCACGCGCCGTCGTTGCGGGACCACTGCTGGATCACCGCGCCGTCGGCGGTCGAGGTGTCCCGGACGTCGAGGACCTTGCCGCTGTTTCGGTTGACCAGCACGTAGTACGCGCCTGTGTCGATGGTCGCGGCCTGGGCCGAGGGCGATGCGACGACCGCGCCGACGGTGCCGACGACGAGGGCGCCGGCGGCGGCGACCACTGACCGCCAGCGGTGCCGCCGGCGCCTTTCGGTGGTGGTGAGAGCCGTTGTCACGGGGACTCCTCCGGTGGACGGTGGTGGTGGGTGGGTGGTGCGGGGGTGCGCCTGCGGCGCTCAACACCAGGTCAGCGTCGAGTTGACCCGCGTGACGTTGCTGATCGTGTTGTTCGCTCCGCCGCAGGGACTCTGGGTGATGTTGGTGTTGGTGACGGTGAGGTTCTGGAAGCGGATGCCCGAGGAGATCGGGAACTCGGTCCGGGAGGCGATGCGCACCTCGCCGCCGCCGGTCACCGTGCCGGACACTCCGGCGATCGTGACGTTGTAGCAGTTCTCCACGAGGATCGAGTTGTTGCCGGTGTTGGAGATCGTCACCCGGTCGACGACCGCGCCGCCGGACTCCGACACGCAGAAGATCCCCCGGCCGCCACCGGACGCGATCACGGTGCCGACCCGGATGTTCGTCGGGTACGAGCTGCCGATCCGGCCGTTGCGGTTGGCCATCCGGAACGCCGCGTAGCCGGTTCCGGTGCCGGCGCCCTGCGCGTCGACGGTGCCCACTGTGGCGTTGATCGTGTCGTTGAGCAGCAGACCGGAGTATCCGGTGTTGCGCGCGGTGACGGTGCCGATCGTCAGGCCGTCGACGCCGTACGTCTCGACGCCGTGCGCGCCGGTCCCCGACACGTACACGGTGTCGATGCGCACGTTGCGCACCTTGACCGCCCGGTCGCCACCGTGGTTGTCGATCCGCACGCCCAGGCCGCCGGACAGCCGCATGTCGATCTGCCCGAGCGTCAGGTTGTTCACGTTGCGCATGAAGATCCCGTACAGCGGAGCACCGGTGAGCGTCAGATTCTGCACCTCGACGTCGGTGGTGCCGCGGGAGTAGACCGGCGCGTAGTCGCCCGACCCCGAGCCGGTCACGTTGATCGTGCCGCAGACCGCCAGCGTCGTGTACGACGGCAGCGACAACCGCGAGCCCGCGCTCATCGAGCCGGAGCCGCGCACCACCACCCGCTGCTTCGCGGTCCGTCCCGGCGTCAGCGAGTTCACCGCCGCCTGCATCGCGGCGAGCATGTCCGAGCCGGTGTACACGGTCGACGATCCGTTGCGGGCCGTCCAGGTTCCACCGTTCAACACGGCCTCGGCCTGGTACGTGCCGCTGCCGCACCCGGTGGCCGGTGGCGGCGTGGTGGGCGTGCCGGTACCGATCGGGACCAGTTGCCACTGCTGGTTGGCGCCGTTGAGGTCGGTGTACTGGCTGATCCGGGCGCCGTCGGCGGTCGATCGCTCCCAGACCTCCAGGGCCTTGCTGGAGTGCCTGTTGATCAGGCGGATGTAGCCGCTGTCCGAGTCGAGGACCTGGAACTGCTGGTTCGTGCCGTTGAGGTCGGGCCACTGCCGGTACTCGGCGCCGTCGGCGGTGTTCCATTCCCACAGGTCGACGACCTTGCCGCTGTTGCGGTTGACCAGCACGTACCAGGCGCTGGTGTCGATGGTGGCGGCCTGCGCCGGCGGCGCGGCCACCGCCGCCACGCCGATCGCGCCGGCCACCGCCGCCACCAGGGCCAGCACCAGGCCGGCCCGCCGGGGCCGTCGGGCACCGGGCGGCGACGTCACTGCGGGGTTGAGCATCGTGGACCTCCAAAGGGGGTACGCCGGTTTGCGGGCGCCTACTCCAGGTGGAAGGTGGCAGTGGCCCGGTCGGCGCTGGTGTCCACCGCTTCGAGCTGGAGCAGTCCGTCGCGGTGGCGGACGTACCGGCCGCTGTAGTTCTGCGACTCCAGCGAGAGCGCCTCGGGCGCGGCCAGGCCGGGACGGCGCTGGAAGCTCGCGTCGTTGTCGAACAGGGCGGAGCCGTCGTCGCGTTCGACGTAGAGGGCGAACGCGCGGTGCCTCAGGTAGTAGCCGGGGAAGTTCGTGGACTCCAGCGACACCGATCCGCCGCCGGCGAGGCCGGGGACGATGCGGAACTGCGAGTCGGCCAGCTTCGTCACGTTCGGCTCGACGCGGGCGCGGTAGTCGTAGTGCCGGACGTAGCTCGTCGTCAGGTCGTGTGACCGCAGCCGGACCGGGGTGGCCCCGTCGGGCACGGGGATGCCGAAGTTCGGGGTGCCGTCGGCGTTCCAGTACAGCTTCTGGATCCGGGTCCGCCGGTTCGGGTCGTTGAGCGGGTCGCCGCTGATGTCCCGGTAGTTGCGGTCGTGGTAGACCAGGATGTCGCTCTGCCCGTCCTCGGAGACGGTGAAGGAGTTGTGTCCGGGGCCGTACTGGCCGGTGGCGGCGCTGCTGGCGAACACCGGGGTCGGGCTCTTGCTCCAGGCGGCGGCGTCGAGCAGGTTCGCGCCGGCGGACGCGGTCAGCATGCCGAGGCAGTAGTTGGCGTCGGTGGCGCTCGCCGAGTAGGTGAGGAACACCCGGCCGTTGCGCTGGATCACCGTCGGGCCCTCGGCCACCCGGTAACCCCGGGTCTCCCAGTCGTACGTCGGCACCACCAGCCGGGTCACCGTGCCGGTGATCTGCCACGGGTTGGCGCCCATCCGGGCGAGGTAGACGTTGGAGTTGGTGGAGATGCCGGGTTCCTGCTGGGCCCAGGTCAGGTACCGCACCCCGTTCACGACGAACGTGGAGGCGTCCAGGCTGAACGTGTCCCACGGCGTGGTGATCCGGCCGCGTTCGGTCCACGAGCCGGACAGCGGGTTCGCGCTCGCGTTCTCCAGCACGTACATCCGGATCCGCCACACGTCGTCGGTGCGTCCGGCGGCGAAGTAGACGTACCACTTGCCGTTTATGAAGTGGATCTCCGGCGCCCAGATGTGGGCGCCCATCTCTCCGCTGGTGTGCCGGCGCCAGATCGTCGTCTCCGCGGCGCCGGCCAGTCCCTGGAGGGTGGTGGCCCGCCGGAGCACGATCCGGTCGTACTCGGGCACCGTCGCGGTCATGTAGTAGTAGCCGTCGCTGTGCTTGACGATGTGCGGATCGGCACGCTGGTTGACCAGCGGGTTGGTGTGGTTCACCGCCGGTGCGGCCTGCGCGGGTCCGGCCGGCGGCAGGCCGGCGGTCACGGCGATCGCCGCGAGCGCCGCGGCCAGCATCGGCCGCCGGCGACGGCGTGCGGGCGCCGCGCCGGCCCGGTGGGCCGTGCGGAGCAGGTGTCGAAGCGGCATGTGCCCTCCCAGGTGGGCCAGGTATCGGGGCTGGTCCCGGGTCAGTAGACGTAGGGCCAGGCGTCGGCGTCGTAGCCGATGCGGTTGACGCCGAGCAGCGACGCGCCGTTGTCGGCGTAGTAGTGGTAGAAGAGGACGTCGCCGTCGGTGTCAGCGAGGACCGCCTGGTGGCCGGGCCCGTGCACGCTGCCGTGCGAGGCGAGGATCTGGGTACCGCCTCCGGCGAGCATGTCCCGGCCGGCGCGGTCCAGGAACGGCCCGGTCGGGCTCGCCGAACGGCCGACCATGATCCGGTACGTGCTGGCGGCGCCCTGGCAGCATCTGTCGAACGAGACGTACAGGTAGTACCAGGCGCCGCGCTTGACCAGGACCGGCGCCTCGATGCCGGGGCCGTAGTTCGCGAGACCGTACATGGCGGTGCCGAGCCGGCGTCCGGTGGCCGGGTCGATCGGGATCATCTTGATGCCGGACCAGAACGAGCCGAAGGTGAGCCACCAGCGGCCCTGGTCGTCGACGGTGAGGTTCGGGTCGATGGCGTTGAAGTCGTCGGTGGTCCGCGACTCGACGACCAGCCCCTCGTTGGTCCAGCTCCCGGAGGCTCCGGTGGCGCTGGTGGCCAGGAAGATCGCCGAGCGGTTGGAGCCGAAGGTCGACGCCGAGTAGTACAGGTGATAGCGCCCGTTGCGGTACGACAGGTCGGGCGCCCAGAGGTTGCGCGCGCCACCCGTGTACGTGGTGGTCCACGGCGCGCCACCGGGGAAGACGGTGCCCGCGTTGCGGAAGGCCACCCGGTCGGTGGAGGTCTTCAACGCGATGTCGTCACCGGTGTGCGCGACGAGGTAGGTGCCGTCGGGTCGTCTGACCACCGTCGGGTCGTGCACGCCGATGTCGCCGGTGACCCGGCCGGGCTGCGGATACGCCGGCGCCGGAGTGGTGGGTGCCGGGGTGGTCGGCGTCCCGCCGCCCAGGCGGATCAGCTGCCACTGCTGGTTGCCGCCGTCCAGGTCGGAGTAGCCGGCCAGCCGGCCGCCGTCGGCGGTCGACCAGCCCCACACGTCGATCACCTTGTTCCACTGGCGGTTCACGAACCGCACGAACCCGCCCGCGGAGTCCTGCAACCGGAACTGCTGCGTGGCCGACGACCTGTCGGTGGACTGCACCAGCTGGGTGCCGTCGCTGCCGCTCGGCAGTTCCAGCACCTTCCCGCTGTGCCGCGACCGCACCTTGTAGAAGCCGCCACCGGCGTCCACGAACTGCCACTGCTGCACCGCGAGGTCGTTGCGCGTCCACTGGTTCACCGGCGCGTTCTCCGCCGTCGACCAGTCGTACAGGTCCATCGCCTTGCCGCTGTGCCGGTTCACGAACACGTACGACGCGGTCGTGTCCACCGTCGCCGCCGACGCGGGCGGCACCCCGGCCAGCGCCCCCGCGCCGAGTGCCAGGGTCGCCGAGACCACCACCGCAACCGTCCGCGTCGTCTGAGCGGTCCGTGCCACCGAAACCTCCCGCGCTTGGTCGCTTCCGCTCCCGAGATCACGAGACGGGGCGAGCGATCATGGCAGCGGCGTTACGTCCGGGTTACCAGTCATGTTTTCGATAACATAGACGGCTGTCAAGGTAATCGAGGGGTCGAAGCTTCCCGAAGGCTTTTCTGTGGCCGGATGGCGACACATGCCGGGACACTGCCTCGGCATTGGTTAGCGTTAACAGACCTGGCGGATCGGCCCGGGTGGCACCGGGTCTCCGGCGGTCACCGAGGCTCGGACGGGCCCCTGTCGCTCGCGTCCACCATGGTGACGGGGGTGCCCAGCTCCACCGTGCGGGACACGGTGCAGAGCCGGTCGTGTGACTGCCGCAGAGATCGGGGCAGCGCCTCGCGGGCCCGGTCACCGTCCGCGCCGGCCGGAAACGCCACCGCGAAGGTGACGGTGAGGTTCTCCATCCGGTTGCCGGCCTCCGGGTCGCGGATCTTGTCACCGCTCACCGTGACGGCGAACCGGGTCGGTTCGGCGCGCCGGCTGGTCACCAGGTCGACGTCGACGGCGGTGCAGCCGCCGAGCGCCGCCAGCAGCAGTTCCACGGGCGTGAAGGTCGCGTCCTCCCCCGTACCCATCGACAGCTCGCCGCCACGGGCGTTGCGCACGACGTACCTGCCCACGCTGGTGCGCTCGATCTCCACCGACCGGAGCGTGTCCTCACTCATGCGACGAACCTACCGAAAGCGCTCCGCGAACGTGCGGTAGACCGGTGTGCCCGGCAGCCCGTCGCGCACGGCGAACACCACGAGGTCGAACCGGTCGACCACCCGGAGCGCGTCGGCGAACGCGCCGGCCACCACGGCCGGGTCGTTGCGGAACACCCCGCACCCCCACGCGCCCAGCACCACTGTCCGATGCCCGTGCGCGGCCGCCACCTCCAGCACCCGCCGGGCCCGCCGGCCCAGCACCGCCGGCACGTCCGGCGCGCGCTCCGGCTGGTTGCGCACGATCGCGCCCAGGTTCGGCGCCGCCGCGGTCAGGAAGGACGTCGTGTACGGCCGGTCGAGCAGGTTCCCCTTGTCGTCACGGAACACCGGCACGCCCGGGGAGTAGACGACGCGGTCGCTGTAGCGCAGATCCCGTTGCCCCCGGTGGAAGGCATAGAAGTCCGGGGCGGCGAGCAGACAGGGATACAGCGCCGACGAGCGGGCGATGCTCTCCTCCTGCGCCTTCGCCCCGCCCAGGAACCCGCCACCCGGGTTCTTCGCCGACGCGAACACCAGACACGCCGCGCCGGGTCCGAGCCGGCGGGCCGCCTGCAACGTCGACTCGTACGTCACCTCGACGGTGTCGGCGCCGGGCTTCGCGCCGTCGAGGTGGAGGACCTCGTCCGGCAGGTGCTCACGGGTGCCGTCGACCGCGGCGCGTACCGCCGCTTCGATCGTAATGTCCTCGCCGGCGTTGTTGCGGTAGCGCCCCGACTCGGCGATCGCGACCGTCTGCCGGGCGATCTCGCGGAGACGGCTGCTCATCCGGAACGCCCGTCGATGTCGTGCATGATCGGCAATCTAGGCAGCCCTCACCGCGACGGGCAACCGATTAGTGACCTCCGCTCCGGCCACGTCGCCTGGTGCGACCGGGCGACGAGGGGCCACCACGATGGACCGCGCCTTGCTAATGTCCGCCCAACCATTGATTGGCGTCATTCATACGGGGGTAGGCATGGCCAACCATGGGCACGACAGGCATTTCAGCAGATTCTTACGAGCTACGGCGCTCGCCGTCTCGCTCATCCTCCCCGTCGGCCTGGTGAGCCAGCCGGCTGCCGAGGCGACTCCGGCCGAGCAACTTCCCGCGTGCGCGGACCCGTCGGTGCCGGAGGACGTCAACCACGCCTCCATCCGGCTCGAAGGGCCGACGACCGGGACCGAGGTCGCGGTCGACGAGCACGGGAAGATCGCTCTCAGCGGCTTCCTGCACAAGAACGCCACCATGGTCGACGTCTCGGTCGGCCGGCTGACCACCACCGACATCACCCTCGGGCCGCCGCCGGCCGGTGTGTCGGACTGGTCGGCGTCGTGGACCGCCAGTCTTCGCCCGGCGGAACTGGGCGAGAACGAGGTGTGCGCCCGCGCCGAACGCGAACCCGGACGCTACGCCCGGATCCTGCGGTCCGTCACCGTGGTGGACCTGCTCCCGCCGAGCGCCGTCCCGGACCTGACCATCGGCGCGATCACGGCGACCACGGCCAAGGCGACCTGGGGCGAGGCCACGGACAACTACGGCCTTGCCGGGTACGAGATCACCGTCGACGGCGGAACCCCGCACCGGACCACCATCGGCACCCGGTCGTACTCCATCACCGGGCTGTCGCCGTCCACCAACCACACGGTTTCCGTGGTCGCCGTCGACCTGGCCGGCAACAAGTCCGCGACCCGCGCCACGGCGTCCTTCACGACGGCCGCCGCCCCGCCGCCACCGGATCCCGACGCCGACCTGGTCCTCGACCCGGAGCAGGGTGCCGCCACGGCAACATGGCATCCCGACCCCGCAACCGAGACCAGCTACCGCGCCTACCTCGACGGCCAGTTGTACGACGAGTTCTCGCTGACCCACTTCTGCCAGGACGCCGACGGCAATCCGGCGAACCCGTGCACGGCGGGTAACAGCATCGTCCTTCCGATCGGCCCCCTGGAGGAGTACACGCCGTACACGTTCCGGGTCGAGGCGCTACGCGCCGACCGCACGGTGGCCCGTGAGCTCTCCGCCGACTTCACCACCATGATCAATACGGACGAGGTGTCTCCCGCCGCCACCCAGCAGGCGGCAAGCGAAGGCTCTCAGTGCGCCGGGAGCGGCGGAGACTTCTACCTCGCTGCGGACTCGCGTACCAGTGTCACGGTGCCGGCCGGCAGCACGGAGCTGTTCCCGGGCTGCTACACCGTCTCGAACGACAGCTGCCTGGACGCCTTCCTACCGCCGTCCGGGGAGAAGCTCGTCAACTGCGCGGACAGCCTCACCCAGCTTCTCTTCTCGGCGGCACCGCCCGGCCGTGGTCCGGTGATCTCCTCGGTGGACCCGGTCCCCGGTCGCGTCTCGACGCTGTTCGATCCGGGCAATGCGACGATGCCGATCACCTGGTGCGCCCAGAACACCACCACGTGCACGCTCGTGCTGGCGCCTGCCGCGCAGGCCGTCCGGCTCGTCGCAGTCGCGCCCGCTGCCGCCGTCGGCACCTCCTGGGTCGTCGTCGCTATCTCGGGAATCGGCATCGGACTCGCGCTCTGGGCGCTGCTCGAGATCCTCTTCCCCGGTCAGATCGGCATCCACGGCATCCTCGAGTACCCGATCCGCCACGACACCGACTTCGACACGTTCGAGAACTGGGGCGCGGACGAGGGCGAGTGGTACAACAGCTTGAAGATCTACGCGGAGGTGATCAAGACGACGAAGCTGGTGGCCGACCGGGACGGCATTCCCTTCGCCTGGACCAACGCCGAGGACGGCCGGCTCAAGCGGATCATCGATGCGGCGTGCACCGCCCAGCGTGGCACCCAGGGTACGGCCGGCTGCGACAACGGCTTCGCCGTCTACGTCCCCGGTGGCGTGTCCTACGACCTCCGGCCCATGAAGGAGACCGGGACCCACATCGTGACGGCGATGGGTGACGGTGGATATCCGCAGCCACCGACGCGGGCCCAGTGGTTCTACCCGGCTCGCAGCCAGGGCGGTCGGGCCGCCATCGACGCCGGCTATCCACGCCGGTGGTTCAACACCCATTTCACGCCGAACGAGTGCACCGGGCGCGCGCCGGGAACCGTGTGCGACGAGTTCCCGTTCTGGGTGACCAACCAGGCGGTGAACCTGTCGGGCGAGCGCGCTTCCCTGAAGCCGGTTCCACCGTCGGAGTCGAGCCCGCAGGGCACCGAGATGTCGGCGTTCTTCCGCAAGTGCGAGGTCGCCGACGGAGAGCGGTTCATCGTGCTGCCGGTGAAGCCGTGGGTCGCGGCGAACGGGCCGAGCTTCGGGTTCCGGGTCAGTGAGGGCGGGGCCAGCATGTGCATGAGCCCCAAGCCGGCGGCGGCTCCCTGATGCTCGACGACATGCGCGTACTGCGTGACGCCGTCGCGGAGTACCGTGCGGCGGCGACCGCGGCCGGCCTCGACTGGCCCGAGCACGCCGAGGCGCCCGCCGGGCAGCCGCCCGGCTCGGTCTACCGCATCTTCGGCGTGGACCACGTCGCGGAGCAGCTGACCTGGTTCCAGTCACAGAACTGGCCGCCCCGGCGGCTGCTTCCCAACGGCGGCTGGATCATGCCGTGGCCGGCCGACGGGGGCGAGGAACTCGACACCCTGGCCATCTCGATCGGCACGCCGTTCCCGTGGCGGCACCAGGTGCGCTTGTTCAACTTCGAGCATCTGGTCTACACGTTCGTGCTCGCCGGCGAGTACGAGGGCGAGATCTGGCGTTACGAGTTCACCCCCGACGTCTGGGGTTCGGCTCGTGCCGCCACCAGCCTCGCCGCGCTCTTCACCGGCTGGACGAAGGGGATCGCCGCCGGCGCGGTCGTCCACGATGACCTCAACGGCTGGCTCCAGGTCAGGGAAGACGGGCAGGACGAGGTAGCCGTGCTCCGGGAACGGGTTCCCGACGTCGATTTCCTGACCTTTCCGGTGTACGTGGCGGACGAGTCACTGCTGCGGGCGCGGCAGCGCGAATGCGGGGTCGACATGGACTGCATCGAGCGGGGATTCGACTGCTACGAGGAACTGTCCGACACGGTGCGGGCCACTCGGAGGTCGCTCGGCATCTGACCCGGCACCGCGGGCCGGGGGATGCCCGGGTTCGCACCGGCGATCTCATCCGTCGCTCCGAGCGCACTGGCGGCCAGTGCGCTCGGAGCGACCACGCGGCGTCCCGGTGTGGCAATCCGTCCCGTCCGGCGATCACGTACCGGCGCCGAGCTGCCACATCCGAAGGTTCCTGATCCGCGCGGCCCGACCCGTGGTAGCCGACGATCCCGCCGTGGGAAGGCGCACCGTGAAGCGGGCTCCCCGGCCCGGATGACCCTCCGCCTCGATTGTGCCGTGGTGGCTCGTGACGACCTCCTGAAGCAGCGCCAGTCCCAGGCCGAAGCGGCGGTCTCCGGCGCCCGCGCCACGGTGGAACCGGTCGAAGATCCGCCGGGCGTCCGCCTGGTCGAAGCCCTTGCCGGTGTCGGCGATCACGAACTCCGCGGCGTTGTCCACCGCCCGCAGCGTCACGGTGATCCGGCCTCCCGCGGGGGTGTGGGCGAGCGCGTTCGCCAGCAGTTCGCCGACGACCCGGCGCAGGGCCGACTCGACACCCGGCACCGGCAGCGGGTCACCCGGGACGTCCAGGACGAGCGTGACCTGGCGCTCGGCTGCCCGGTCACCCTCGGCGGCGACTGTCGTACCGATCAGCGCGGTGAGGTCGACCGGCGGGTCCGGCTCCCGGTCGGCGGGCGCGGCGGCGAGCCGGGCGGAGAGCAGCAGGTCGTCGACGATCTCGCCGAGCCGGCGCGTGGTGCCGATCAGCCGTTCCAGGTCGTCCAGGTTCGTGGCGGCGCCGTCGTTGCGTGCCCGGCGCGCGATCAGCTGGGCCCGGGTGTGCACCTGGGCGATCGGCGTCCTCAGCTCGTGGCTGGCGTCCGCGACGAAGCGGCGCTGCCGGGTCAGCGCCTCCGCGAGCGGCGCGACGGCACGGCGGCCGACGAGCACACCGGTGAGCACGGCGGCGAGCAGCCCGGCCGCCGCCGCGAGACTGAACGCGAGCAGGAGGTGCCGGCGGTCGGAGAGCTGGAAGCGGGCGTCGAACACCGCCTGGACGACGGTGTCGCCGCGCGCCTCGGTGCGTACGTGGTACGTGGTGCCGTTACGCGCGACGGTGGTGATCTCGGTGGTCCGGTTCGCCGCCACGGTGGCCAGCGTGTCGTGCAACGGGAAGCCCGGTGGCGGCGGGTTCGCGCCGGTGCGCACGGTGGCGCCGTCGTACCGGAAGATCCAACTGCATGCGGGCGGCCCGGCGATCGTCCCGTGTTCCGTGCCCCACGCCAGCTCACGCTGGATCTGCGCCTCCTGGCCGCGGACCAGGACCGCGTAGGAGATGCCACCGGCCAGCAGGAGCAGGCCGCCGATGGTGAGGCCGACGAGCAGGCCGATCCGTAGCCGGGCCCGTCTGACGATCGCCTTCTCGACCGCCTCCATCAGAGGGTCCCGAGGCGGTAGCCGAGACCGTGCACGGTGCGTACCACCGCGCGGCCGAGCTTGCGCCGCAGGTAGTAGACGTATGTGTCCACTATCGATGCGCCGGCAGCCTCCTCGAAGACCTTGCGACGCAGCACGGCTCGCGGATGGACGGCGTTCGGCCGGGCCGCCAGCACCCGCAGCAGCTCGAACTCGCGGGTGGACAGCGCCACCCGGGTGCCGTCGGGCAGCACCGCCTCGCGCGGTCCCAGGTCGAGTCGCCCCGCGCCGATGCGCAGCACGTCGGTCGGCTCGGGCCGGCGCCGGCACAGCGCCCGGACCCGGGCGCTCAGTTCGTCGAGGTCGAACGGTTTGACCAGGTAGTCGTCGGCGCCCGCGTCCAGCCCGGCGATCCGGTCGTCGACGGTGCCGAGGGCGGTGAGCATCAGGGTCCGGGCCGGGACCGCCCGGGCGCGCAGGCGGGTGACCAGGTCGAGGCCGTCGAGCGCCGGCAGCATCCGGTCGATGACCATCACGTCGTACGGGCGGGTCAGCCCGAGATGCAGCCCGCGCTGGCCGTCGAAGGCCTGGTCGACCAGGTAACCTTCGTGGCCGAGCGTCTCGGTGAGCATCTCGGTCAGATCCGCGTCGTCCTCGACCAGCAACAGCCGGTTCGATGTTCCGCCCCGCATATGTTAACGATCTCATAGATGGTTGACGATGGAAGCGTCAGTACTTGCCTCTTCAACTATCTGAAACCGCCAGCGCGGGCGTCCGTACGCCGTCGGGCTGCCGCGCCTCCCGGCGCTCGATCCAGCTCAGCGCCGGCGTCGTCATCAGCGTGGTGACAAGCGCGACCAGCACCAGCACGGTGAACAGGGCGGGGCTCACGATGCCCGCCTCCAGCCCGACGTTCAGCGCGATGAGCTGCATCAGGCCACGGGCGTTCATCAGCGCGCCGACCCGCATCGCGACGCTCGACGGCTCACCCCGCAGCCGGGCCGCCGCCCAGCAGGCGCCGAACTTGCCGGCGATCGCCGCCGTCACGCAGGCCAGCGCGAACAACAGCACCGGCGGCGAGGCGAGCAGGCCGAACTCCGTACGCAGGCCCGAGTAGGTGAAGAACAACGGCAGGAAGAGCGTCGCGGCGACCGGTGTGAGCGTGTCCACCACCTTGTCGGTGTTGTCGGTGCGGGGCATCACCACGCCGACCGCGAACGCGCCGAAGACCGCGTACAGCCCGATCTCGTCGGTGTACCAGGCGACCAGGAACAGCAGGGCGACGGTGCCGAGCAGCCGGGCGCGGTCGTTGAGGGCCCGGTGGGTCATCAGCGTGGCGGCGGCCGTACGCCCGCCGAACCAGAGCACCAGCCCGAACAGGACCGCTCCGCCCGCGGTGACGATCGCCGGACCGGCCCGGCCGGACGCGACCGCCAGCACGGCGGCCAGCATGATCCAGGCGACCACGTCGTCGATCGCGCCGCTGGCCAGGGCGAGCGTGCCGTGCCGGGTGCCGGCGTGCCCTTTCTCGGTGATGATCCGGGCCAGCATCGGGAACGCGGTGATGGCCAGGGCGACGCCGACGAACGCGGCCGAGACCCCGAGTGACGTCCCGTCGGCCTGGATCGGCACAACGCCCGCCGTCACCAGCACCAGCAGCGCCCCCAGCAGCAGCGGCGCGGTGACTCCGGCCAGCGAGATCACGCCGGCGGTGCCGGCGAGCCCGGTGACCCGATGGCTGCTGAACGCGTACCCGGCCTGGAACATGAACAGCACCAGGCCGACCTGACCCACGATGTAGAGGACCGGGAGCAGGGGTGCCGGGAACAGGGCGTTCTGCACGTCCGGCAGGAGGAGCCCGAGCAGCGACGGGCCGAGCAGTACGCCGGCGAGCATCTCGCTGACCACGGCGGGCTGGCCCGCCTTGCCGAGCAGCCACGCGACCCCTTTGCAGAAGATCAGGATCACCGTGACCGCGATGAAGAACCGTGGCGCCAGCTCCGTTGGTGTCATCGGACAGCCCTCTCGAAGTAGTCGGTGCACAACCGCTGCCGGCGGGCGTCGACCACCATCCAGGTGCCGAACACCAGTTGCCGGATACTGCGGCCCACGTCGGCCCACCGGTCCCGCGACCGCATCGCGGCCAGCCGCAGCCGCCCCGGCGGGGGGCTCCCGACCGGTGTCAGATACGCCGGGCCCCGGCTGGGCAGCGACCGGGTGTGTGAGACGGAGGAGGTCAGCACGTAGCGGCGCAGCACCTCGCGGGTCGCGGCGCGCATCATCACCGGCGCGACGCCGCGGGCCGGGCAGGCGCGGTTCGCGGTGACCCCGTACGGGATGAAGTGCGCGTCGCCGCGCTTGAGCGTCAACCACCGGTCCGGGTCGAACCGGTCGTCACCGGCGGCCCCACCGCGGTGGAACGCCAGGTAGTTGAAGAGCAGCACCGTTCCGGCCGGCAGCGACACGCCGGTGGGCAGCGCGATCGGCGCCGAGGTGATCCGGTGCGCGACGCCGAAGAGCGGGTGCACCCGCAGCGTCTCGTCGATCACCCGGTCCAGCGCGTCGTCACCGTCCAGCCCGCGCTGCACGTCGGGGTGCGTGGCGAGGGCGAGCAGCACGTGCGCCATCGCCTCGGACATCTGCACCACGGCGGTGTTGAAGAACGCGCCCTGGAGATACCAGGCCGTCTCCTGGGCGGTGAACGGCGGCGGCAGCGTCACCGGGCAGGTGCCCGCCTCGATCCGGTCGCGCAGATACCCGGTCAGCCGCTCGCGCCGCCGCATGTGCCGCAGTCCGGTGCACTTCAGCCCGCTGACCACGTCGTCGGCGTTGGCGACGATCAGCGCCCGCGCGTGCGGCGGGCACGCCTCGCCGAAGACGAGCTCGTAGTAGACCTCGGCCCAGACCGGCATCATCAGGTCGCGCAGCCGGACGTGGCTGGTCCGGTCGGCCGGCAACCGATCGAGCACCCGCCGGGTGGCGGCGGTGGCGAGAGCGTCGCAGCGCTCGCGGCGTACCGCGAGCACCCGCCGGGTCGTGGCGGCGACGGTGCGGTAGCGCTCCCCCGGCTCCAGATGTTCCTGGTGCATGTGCGGTCCGGGCGCCAACCAGTACCAGAACAGGTCCGACAGCCCGGCCCCGCGGCTGCGTCCGTCCGCCGCAGGATCGGCGTACACCCGCTCGAAGTGCTCCATGCCGACGACGGGGCCCGGCACCGGAACGCCTTCGACACCGTTGACTCTGACGAACACCCACTCCCGCAGCCGGACCACGGTGCGGGGCAGCCAGTACGGCACGGTCCACCCGATCCCGGCCAGGACCAGCAGGACGATCAGGGCGCTCATCCGCACGCCACCGTGGCGACCAGGTCGTCGCGCAGGTCGGCCGGCCCGGTGACGCCGGCCAGCGTCAGCGTCCGGTCGAGGTCGGCGTGGAGCAGGTCGAGCACGTGGCGTACCCCGGCGGCGCCGCCCACCGCGAGCCCCCACAGCACCGGGCGGCCGACCAGCACCGCGCTCGCGCCGAGCGCCAGCGCCACCAGGACGTCGGCGCCCCGGCGGACACCGCCGTCGAGCAGCACCGGCAGCCGCCCGCCGACGGCCTCGACCACCGCGGGCAGCGCGTCCAGGGTGGCCAGCGCGCCGTCGAGCTGCCGGCCCCCGTGGTTGGAGACCAGCAGACCGTCGAGACCGTACGAGACGGCCAGCGCCGCGTCCGCCGGATGCAGCACCCCCTTCAGCAGGATCGGCAGCGCGGTGATCTCGCGCAGCCGGGCGATCCGGGCCCAGTCCAGCCCGGCGTCCATCTCGATGTCCCGCACCCGGCCGGTCGCGTCGCGCATGTTCTCGCAGCTCAGCCCGGCCGGCAGGTCGACGAAGCCGTGCCGCAGGTCGCGTTCGCGCCGGCCGAACACGGGCGAGTCGACGGTGACGACCAGAGCGCTGCACCCGGCCGCCTCCGCCCGCCGTACCACCGATGCGGTGAAGTCGAGGTCCGGCTGCGGGTACAGCTGGAACCAGAGCGGCCCGCCCGCGGCGGCGATCTCCTCGACCGGGCGGGTGGCCGCCATGCTGACCACCATGATCGTGCCCGCCTCGGTGGCGGCGCGGGCGGTGGCCACCTCGCCCTCGGGGTGGGCCAGCCGGTGGAACGCGGTCGGCGCGATCAGCACCGGCATCGAGATCCGGCTGCCGAACAGGGAGACCCGCAGGTCGCGCCGGGCGGCGCCGCGCAGGACGCGGGGCACCAGGTAGCGCCGGGCGAAGGCCGCCTCGTTGGCGCGCACCGTACGTTCCTCGCCGGCTCCGCCGGAGAAGAAGTCCCAGTGCACCGGGTCCAGGCGGCCCCGCGCGTCGGCGGCCAGCTCGGCCAGGTTCAGCGCCGGACCGTCCAGCGCCGCGTCGAGCGGGCGCATCTCAGCTCTCGGCACTGCTCAGGCAGCTGTCGACGAACGCGACGAGCGGCGCGACATGGGTCTCCGGCCGGTCCCACCGGTTCTCCAGGTTCTCCGCCAGGTGGTGGGTGGCGACGACCCGGCCCGCCCGGTGCTGGCGGACGACCGGATGCAGGTAGGCGGCGTCGTGGGCCTGGCCGGCGACGTCCTGGGCGACCCGGTTGACGGTGACGTCGAACGGGTCCACCTGGTCGTGCTCGGGACCGTACTCCAGGGTGACCACGAAGGCGTGCTCGTAGTCGTGGTCGGGGGTACGCAGGCCGGTGCCGGTGAAGTACTCGACGGGCACCTCCTCGTGGTAGCGCGCGTCGGACCCGGCGACGGTGACCACGTCGGCGAGGAAACCGAACTGCTGCCACAGCGCGGAGGTGCGGTTGACCCGCGCGACGACGGCGTCGGCGATCAGCTCCCCGGTGGCGTCCAGCTTCTCCGCCGGCCACGGCGTGTCCCCGTACCGCCGTTCCAGGATCCGGTGCAGCGCCCGGACGGCGTACCGGAAACCGTGGATGAAGCCGCTCGTCGAGCGTTTGAAGTCCCGCTCCTGGCTGATCGTGCCGGCGAAGTAGAGGCCGGGCACGTTCACCGACTCCCACTCCGCGGTCTGCGCCGGAAAGCGGTCCCGGATGGCGAGTTGCGGACGGCAGGTGTCGTCGAAGATGGACGCGTCGAAGGCGAACCCGGTGCAGGCGAGCACCCGGTCGTACCGCAGCTCCTTGACCACCTCGTCGGCGCGGGAGAACGAGAAGGTCACAGTGAAGCCGTCGCCGTCGCGCTCGATGCGCTTGACGTCGCCGTCGAGGATCGCGTTCGCCGACTTCAGCTGGTAGGTGTCCAGGAAGTTGTTGTTCACCGCGCGCAGGTGTCCCACGTAGTGCGTGCGCCAGGCCATCCGGATCGAACTCGGCCCGGCCACGTGGATCAGCGTGGTGGTCTCCATCAGGTTGTCCGCGGTCTCGAACGCGGAGTTCCCCTTGCCGATGATCAGCACCTTCTGGTCCAGGTAGTCGCGCGGGTCGACGGACATCTCCGCGTACTGCTCGGCGAGTTCCAGGCCCGGGATCTCCGGCCGGTACGGCTGCGAGACGCCGGTGGCGACGACGAGCCGTCGCGCCCGGAACACCTCCTCCCCCGCCCGGACCTCGAACACCCCGTCGACCTTGCCGACCGACGTCACGCGGCAGCCGTACCGGACACGCGCCCCCGTCCTCGCGGCGAAGTCGGCCAGGTAGCGGACCATCACGTCGGCGTCGGGGAAGTACCGCTCGGTGTAGCCGGTGAACCGCAGCGCCGGGTCGTCGCTGAGCAGCGAGTTCCAGTCCAGCCGCAGGTTCAGCTCCGGATCGTCGGAGCCGGTGTGCGGCTTGTTGATGGAGATCAGTTGCCGGTGGCGGGGGAAGGTGGCGAAGAACGCCCCCGGTATCCCCGCCTGTTCCAGGACCAGATAGTCGCGCTTGCCGTCGGCCTCCAGCAGGGCCGCGAGCTGCAGGCCGGCCGGTCCGGCTCCGACGATCAGGTAGTCAAGCGTCATGTGCGTCCACCTCAGGAGAAGGAAACGGAGAAATCGGCGATCACATCGGCGGCGCGCCGAACGTCGGCGTCCAGCGGCCGGTCCGGGTCGATCGGCGGTACGACAGCGGCCACCGCGGCCAGCGCCTCGGCACAGCCGGGCGCGGTCGGCGCACGCGCGCCGACGTACGCCGCCTGGCGCAGTCCCACCGCGAGCGATCCGACGATCAGGTGCAGCAGCCGGGTCTGGTCCAGCGCCCGCAGCGCGGCCTGGGTGCCGAGCGGGACGACGTCCTGGTTGTGCAGGTTGGTCGGCACGCTCTGCATGCTCGCGGGCATGGTGTCCCGGCGGATCTCGGTGATCAGGGCGGTCGCCGCCAGTTGCACGCCCTGGAGCCCGTGCTGCTGTCCCGGGCCGGCGGCCAGCATCGGCGGCAGGCCGCCGTTGCGGTTCGGGTCGACGAGCAGATCCAGTTGCCGTTCGGCGAGGTTGCCGACCTGCGCCACGACCATCGACAGCACGTCGGCGGCGAACGCGGCCGGCTGCCCGAAGAAGTTGCCGCCGTGCACGACGAGGTCCTCGTCGGGAAAGAACAGCGGGTTGTCGGTCACGCTCGCGAGGTCGGCCCCGACAACGGCGTCGACGTAGCGCAGCGCGTCCTCGGCCGCGCCGAGCAGTTGCGGCGCGCACCTGATGCTGTACGGCTCCTGCAACGGGCGCGCCCCGGACGCGACGATCCCGGCGCCGACCCGCCGCATCCGCGCGCCCACGTCGACCGCGCCCGGATGGCCGTACGCGGCCAGCAGCCGGGCGTCGAGGAACTGCGTGTCGCTGCCCAGCAGATCGGCGAGCAGGCAGGTGAGCACCTGGACCGCCCGGTGCGCGCAGCGGGCCGCGTCCAGCGCCAGCGCCGTCGCCGCGGTGGTCAGCGACGTGCCGTTGACCAGGGCGAGCGCGTCCCGCCCGTCCAGCGGCAGCGGTTCCAGGCCGGCCCGCTGCAGCGCCTCGGCCGCCGGTAGCCGTACCCCGTCCAGGTAGGCGTGCCCACGGCCCCGTAACGCCTGGGCGGCGGCGCCCAGCGGGATCAGGTCACCGCTGGCGCCGACCGAACCCAGCCGGGGCACCGCGGGGACGAACGTGGTCGCGAGCATCGCCGCGAGCGCGTCGATGACGTGCGGCGAGACCCCCGACGCGCCCCGGGCCAGCGACGCGGCCCGCAGCAGCAGTGTCGCGCGGACCACCTCCGGGTCGAGTTCCGGGCCCTGCCCCGCGCCGAGGTGGGCGAGCGTGTTGTCGGCCTGGTCGCGCAGGTCGGCGCGGCCCGCGTACCCGACGAGAGCGCCGAAGCCGGTGGTCGCGCCGTACACCGCGCGGTCGTCGCCGAGCACCGCGGACAGGAAGGTACGGGCGGCCGTGACGCGCTCCCTGGCCTGTGCTCCGACCACGACCTTGACCGGGTCACGGGCGGCACGGAGGTCGGCGATCCGCAGTGGGACATCGAGGTCCACCTCTGTCGTCATGCGATCGCACCCTAGAGACGAATTCTCAGAACGCTCTGAGATCGAGTCGCTACGTTGCGGCGCATGACGGTCGACTATCTGATCATCGGAGCCGGACCGGCCGGGTTGCAGCTCGCTCACCTGCTGGAGCGCGACGGCCGCGACTACCTGGTCCTGGAGGCCGGCCCGGCGCCGGGCACGTTCTTCACCACCTACCCCCGGCACCGG
The DNA here is from genome assembly GCF_011602315.1 of Micromonospora sp. CMU55-4. NCBI lineage: Bacteria > Bacillati > Actinomycetota > Actinomycetes > Micromonosporales > Micromonosporaceae > Micromonospora > Micromonospora sp. CMU55-4. The sequence continues at coordinate 198,090 of NZ_JAAOLH010000004.1, read as the reverse complement.
CAACTCATCTCGATCAACAAGGTCTGGACCGGGTCCGACGATCCGGAGTTCAACCTGCGCGCGGACTGGAACTCGCTGCTCACCGACGATCCGGCGCTGCTGTTCAAGAACTACAGCCGCCGGTACTTCCCGGACGCGGCCGACCTGGTGCGCTACCTCGCCGACTTCGCACGCGGCCTCCGGGTCAGATACGACATCCGGGTCACCCGGATCGCGCGCGACGGCGACCTGTTCACCGTCGACGCCGGCGACGACACCCTCACCGCCCGCCGGGTGGTCGTCGCCACCGGCGTGTCCCAGCTGTACGTCCCGCCGATCGAGGGCGCCGCGCTCGCCGAGCGGTACGACACGGTCAGCGTCGACCCGGACGACTTCACGAACCAGCGCGTCCTCATCATCGGCAAGGGCAACTCGGCCTTCGAGACCGCTGACGCCCTGGTCGAGACGGCCGCTGTCATCCACGTCGCCGGCCCGCACTCGATCAAGCTGGCGTGGCAGTCGCACTACGTCGGGCACCTGCGAGCGGTGAACAACAACTTCCTCGACACGTACCAGCTCAAGTCGCAGAACGCGGTCCTCGACGGCGTCGTCGAGCGGATCGCCCGGCGCGACGACGGCGGCTACCGGATCGACTTCCGGTACGCCCGCACGGTCGAGGCGATCCGGCAGATCGACTACGACCGGGTCATCCTCTGCACCGGATTCCGGTTCGACGCGAGCATCTTCGACCCGTCCGCCCGGCCACGGCTGGTCATCAACGACCGCTTCCCCGAGCAGACCCCGGCGTACGAGTCGGTGAACGTGCCCGGCCTCTACTTCGCCGGCACCCTCACCCAGCAGCGCGACTTCAAGCGCTCGACGAACGGGTTCATCCACGGCTTCCGGTACGGCGTGCGGGCCCTGCACCGGATCCTCGGCGCCCGCCACCACGACACCCCGTGGCCGGCCACGCCGCTGGAACCCACCCCGGAGGCGATCGCCGACGCGGTCATCGCCCGGATCAACCGCACCTCGGCGCTGTGGCAACAGTTCGCGGTCCTCGGCGACGTCGTCGTCGTCGACGGCGACACCGCGCGCTACCACGAGGAGGTGCCCGTCGCGTACGTGCACGACGGCGGCCTGGGCCCGGAGCCGTTCGCGTTCGTGGTCACCCTGGAGTACGGGCCGGACCACGACCAGGTCGACCCGTTCGACGTCACGGTGCCCCGGATCGCCGAGAACGACGCCGCGCACGCGCACGACGCCAGCTACCTGCACCCGGTCGTCCGGGTCCACCGCGGCGGCCGGGTCGTCGCCACGCACCACCTCGCGGAGAACCTCGAGAACCACTGGAATCTGCCGGACGTGCACCACCAGCCGCTCGTGCTCTTCGTCAAGGGCGTGCTCTCCGATGCCGGCTGAGGTCTGGCCGCAGCCCGTGCTGGACCTGCTCGCCACCGGTGACGACCGGCCGGTCTTCGAGGACGGCGACCGGAGGGTCACCACGGCCCAGATGTACCGGCTGGTCCGTCGCATCGCCGCCGGGCTCCGGGCCGCGGGGGCCGGCCCCGGCGTCGGGGTGGCCCTGCGGCTCGGCGTCACCGCGGAGGCGTTCGCGGCGATCATCGCGGCGTTCGCGGTCGGCGCCCGGGTATCCGGAATCCGCCCCGACCTGACACCGGCCCACAGCGCCTGGCAACTCGGCGAGAACACGCTGCTGGTCGACGACGCCCGGGTCGCCGAGTTGGCGGGCACCCCCGACGACGGAAGGCCGCTGATCGCCGCCGGTCGCCCGGACGACGTCGCCCGGATCGTCTGGACCAGCGGCAGCACCGGCAGCCCGAAGGGCTGCGCGCAGACGTACGCGGCGATGAGCGCGGCCTGGGCCCCGTACCCGGACCGGTGGCCCCCGGCGGTCGCCGACCTCGCCACCCGGCTCCAGCGTTACCTGGTCTTCGGCTCGCTGAGCAGCCAGGTGATGCTGGAGTACGGCATCCTCACCCTGGCTGCGGGCGGCACCCTCGTCGCGGCCCGGCCCCCGGGCTTCCCCGGCATGATCGCCCGGCACCGGGCGACCGCCAGCGTCATCACCGTGGGCAAGCTGTACCAGCTCGTGCGCGACCAGCGCGCCGATCCGGTCGACCTGAGCAGCCTGCGGGCCCTGCTGGTGTCCGGCTCCCCACTCCCACCGGGCCGGCTGGCCGAGGCGCTCGACGTGCTCGGCCCCGTCGTCTTCCACGGCTACGGCCAGACCGAGACCGGGATGATCACGATGGTGACGCCGACCGAGATGCTGGCGTCCCCGGCCGCGCTCGCCTCGGTCGGCCGCCCACCGGCGGTGACCGCGCTGTCCATCCGGGACGCCGACGGCCGGCCCGCCACCGAGGGGGAACTGTTCGTACGGACACCGGCGCAGGCCACCGCCTACTGGGGCGACCCGGCCGAGACCGCCGACGTGTTCGTCGACGGCTGGGTGCGCACCCGCGACCTGGCCCGGCTCGCCGGCGACGGCTATCTGCACCTGCTCGGCCGGATCCGGGACGTCATCATCGTGCATGCCAACCTGGTGTACGCCGGCCCGATCGAGCGGGTGCTCGCCGCCGATCCCACGGTCGCCGAGGCGTACGTCGTCGGCCGTCCCGACGACGTCACCGGGGAGGCGGTGCACGCGTACGTGGTGCCGGCCGCCGGTCACGACATCGATGCCGGGCGGCTGCGTGCCGTGGTGACGGAGGCGCTAGGCGAATCGTCGGCACCGAAGACGATCCAGGCCATCGAGCGGGTTCCGGTGGCGGCGAGCGGCAAGCCGGACAAGCGCGCCCTGGCGTACCCGGCACCCACATGACCTTCACCGGTCGTCACCGTCGGCGCGCTCCTGCTCGGGTACGCGCTGATCGTGCCGTGGATCTACGCGGGAGCGCAGGCCTGAGGCCCGGAACGCAAACCACCTAGGTGACGCGGTAGGCGGTGTAGCGCACCCGGTCGGCCTCGCGGATCGCCGACGCCACGAAGACGCACTGCTCCGTTGACCAGGCCAGCTCTCTACTACCAACTGCTAGTAGTTCCCTTAGGATGGCGACCGCATCAGGTCGGAGCGATGGGCGCCGGCTCCACGCCTCCTCGACGAAGGGATCAGCGGTGCCTTTCCCGGGGCGTCATCGGTCACCGGCGCGCGGCGCGGCACGGTGGGTGCTGCTGGTGTGGCTGGCGTGCTGTCCCGCCGTGTTCGTGGTGCTCGGGTTCGCGTCGCCCGCCGCCGCGCACTTCAAGCTGCTCAAGGTCGTACCGGCGGACGGCACGCGCGTGGACGCCGCGGTCGCGGAGATCCGGCTGACGTTCAGCGCCCCCGGCACGCCCACCGCGGCCGGCTTCCGGCTCTCCCGCGAGGGTGCGGCCGTTCCGGTGACCACTCACACCCCCGACGGGGGCCGTACCTGGCTGGTCCACCCCTCCGCCGCGTTGACCGACGGGGAGTTCACGCTGCGCTGGAGCGTGGCCGCCCCGGACGCCCATCCCCTGACCGGCGATGTCACGTTCACCGTGGTCCCGGCCGACGCGCCACCGGGCGCGACGGCCACCCCCCGGCCCACGGCCGGTTCGCACGGGCACACCGGTCACGGTGGACCGGCCGTTCCGTCGGCGTCCCCACCGGCCCATTCCGCTGGGCACGCGGTGGGTCACACGGCTGACGCCGACCAGGGTTCGGTGCGGTTCGTCGGCACGGCGGGGCGGTGGCTGTCCTACGGGGCGATCCTGCTCGGTGTGGGTGGTCTGGTCTTCGCGCTGACCACACTGGTGGGTACGCGCAGCGACATCCGGCTGGTCCAGGTCTGGGTACGCGTCGCCGGGCTGACGGTGGCGGCCGGTGTGGTGCTCGAACTGGCGGCCCTGGCGGCCGTGTTCGGCGGGGGCGGTCTCACCTCGGCGGTCAGCGTACCGGCGCTGACCGCGCTCGGCCGTACGCCGGTGGCCGCCGGGCTGGGCCTGCGGTTCGCCGGTGCGGCCGGGTTACTCGTGGCCGGTTCCCTGGAGGCGGCGCTGATCCGGGGCCGGCACGCGGTCGGGCGGCACGCCGTGGCGACGGTCGCCGCGATCCCGACCGCCCCTCGTCCCCTGGTCGTGCCGCCCGCCGGTGACGTGAGCGGCGGCGAGGCGCAGCGGATACGCGCGCGAGCGGTCCGGCCGGTGCTCCTCGGTGTCACAGTGGCGCTGCTGCTCGGTTCGTTCCTGTTCGACGGGCACACCGTCACCGCGGGACCGCGGATGATCGTCGTGGCGGCGGACGTCGCGCACACGTTCGCCGCGGCGGTGTGGGTCGGCGGGGTTCTGCTCCTGGCGGCGTTGCTGTTCGGGCGTGCGCGTCTCGGTGTGCCGACGGGCGCCGCCGAGATGGCGGTGCGATTCTCCGTTCCGGCCAGCGCCGCCGTGGCGTTGACGGGTGTCGCAGGCGTCGCACTGACAGTGGCGATCCTGGACCGGCCCGGTCACCTGGTGAGCACCGGTTGGGGACGGGTGCTCCTGGTCAAGGTCGCGTTGGTGGCGGTCGTGGCCGTCGTCGGGCTTTACAACAGCAGGCGGGTGGTGCCCCGGCTGGACGACCCCACCCCGGACGGGATGCGTCGCCTGCGCCGCACGGTGCTGGCGGAGGCGGTGTTGATGGTGGCTGTCCTGCTGGCCACCGCGATCCTGGTCAACACCGGCACGTAGGCCGCGACGCCCGGGTGGTCCCGGGGTCTACAGGCAGAACAGGATGCCGGTGACCACACCGGCGCCCAGCGGGGCCGCCAGGGTGGTCGAGGCGAGCACGGCACGGGCGAGCAGGTTACGGCGGTGCGGGCGGTGCCCCTGGAGGCGCTGCAGCCGGATGGCCACATCGGCACCGGCCATCGACAGCGCGGACGGCGGGTGCGGCGCGCCGGCGAAGGTCAGCAGCGCGTCGCGGACGGCGGTCGGGCCGCACTCGCGGACGGCGGCGGCGTCGGCGCGCAGTTCGACGAGCAGGCGCACGGCCGCGGGCGCCTGGCGGGTCAGGGGCAGCCACGGTACGGCGGCGGCGAGCCCTTCCACGGCGGCCACCAGGAGGTGGTGACGCTCCCGCAGGTGTGCCCGCTCATGGCTGAGCACCGCGGCGAGCTGCTCGGCCGGCAGGTCACCGGCGGCGCTGGCCAGCACCGTCAGCCCGCCGGATCCGCCGAGGCTGTAGGCCATCGGGGTCGGGTGAGGGATCCACAGCACCGCCGCCTCGCCGCGCTCCGGCGGGTCGGCGGCGAGCGTGAGCAGGTCGGCGTGGGCGCGGCGGGCACGGCGGGCGCGCAGCGCCCGGCGGGTGCAGGTCGCCGTGAACCGGGCGAGCACGGCCAGCAGGAGCAGCGCGCCGGTCGCCCCGACGATCTCGTCGACGGCGGGCGGCCGGCTGGGTTGCGCCCAGTGCCAGCAGATGCGGGCGAGATCGTGCAGCGCCCACTGCCGGGTGCTGCCCGGCGCGAGGAGCATCACGGTGGCGAGGACGAAGGTGGCGAACACCGCGACGATCAGGCCGAGCCAGCCGAGCAGCATCGCGACGGGGTCGGCGACGTGCCGGAAGCACAGCCGCAACGCGGCGGGGCCACACCAGGCGACCATCGCCGCGCCGGTGACGAGGGCGAGCGCGAGGCTCACTTCCCGGACTCCCGCTCGTCCAGGACCTGCCGCAGGATGTGCAGCTCGCGGTCGGAGGCGGATCGGGCGAAGTGCAGGAGCACCAGGTCGGGGTGGGTGCTCGTCTCGACGACCCGGCGCAGTGTCCGCGCGATGATCTCCTCGCGGGTACCGGCGGCACGGTAGCGGTAGGCCTTGCCGTCCTTCTCCCGTACGGCCCAGCCCTTGCGGTGCAGGTTGTCCAGCACGGTCAGAACCGTCGTGTACGCCAGGACCCGGTCGGTGGTCACCGCGTCGAGGACGTCGCGCACGAGCACGGGCTCGGGCGCACGCCACAGGACGTCCATCACTGCCGATTCGAGTCGGCCCAGTTCCGCCACGCGCTCTCCCTTCGTGCCGGTCAGGGTACGTCAGGTGTCGTGGCGGTGCGGCCGGTCCCGACGCCAGGGCCGGCCGCACCCGGTCGCCTACAGGCGGTCGAGGATCTTCTGCAGGGTCTGCACCTCGGCGGCCTGATCCGAGGCGATCCTGGCGGCCAGCGCCTTGGCCTCGGGGTTGCTCCCGTCGGCCTGTTCGGTCCTGGCCATGTCGATGGCACCCTTGTGGTGGGCGATCATCATCTCGGCGAACATCTTGTCGAAGGCAGCGCCATTCGCCGCGGCGAGGTCCTTCATCTGCTGCTCGGACAGCATGCCGGGCATCCCCGAGTCCATCCCCGGCATGCCGTGCCCGGGCGTGGCGCTCATGCCGGGCATGCTGTGGTCGCTGGGCAGGTCCGTGGGCTTGCCCCAGGCCGTGAGCCACCCCTTCATGGTGGCGATCTCCGGATCCTGCGCCGCCTTGATCTTGGCAGCCAGGGCCTTCAGTTCGGGGTCGTTCGCGCGCGTCGGGGCCAGGTCGGCCATCGTCACCGCCTGCTGGTGGTGCGGGATCATCATCTGGGCGAACATCACGTCCGCGTCGTTGACGGTGGCGTCGGCCGAGGGCGAGGCGCCCGCTGCGGAACTGCTGCCGGTGCCGTGCGTCATGCCGCCGGTGTCGTCCGCGCCGCCGCAGGCGGCGGTGCCGAGCAGGGCGGACAGGGCGACGCCCGCGAGGGCGGCGCGGCGCAGGATGGTCGGTTTCATCAGTACGTGGTCCTTGTCGTGAGGTGTTCCGGAACGGAGTCGTCGGGTCCGGGCGAGACGCCGGACCGTGCTCTCCTCACGTCCGCAGGACCGTTACGGCTCGCAGTCGCAGCCCGATGGTCGGGCGGGGTGGGCCCCGGTCCGGGCGGTTCACCCGGGACCAGGGGCCAGTCGGTGTGCCGGCGCCCCGGTGGCGTCGGCGCAACAGGGCCAGGACGCCGAGGACCAGGGCGCCACCCAGCACCGCCAGGCACACGGTGAACGCGTGCGTCCCGTCGCGGTGCCCGGGCGAGCCGTCCGGTCCGTGTGCGGCGTCAGGCGCGGCGGCGATCTCGTGGGCGGCGCCGGCGTCGTGGCCGGTGCTTCCGTGTGCGGCGCTCGCGTGGGCGGCGTCGGGTCCGGCCGGGTGGCCGAAGGTGTGCATGCCGAACACCCCGAACGCCACGGCGACGAACAACGCCAGCCGCAGCAGGGGGTGAGTGCGTCCCATCCCACCCCCTCCGCAGGCTCGAGCATCTACTACAGGCGCATAGTAGATGGGATAGCACAGGGGCCGGGCACGGGGAGGGCGATCGCGCACAACCCGCCGCCCGGGACCACCTAGGTGACGCGGTAGGCGGTGTAGCGCACCCGGTCGGCCTCGCGGATCGCCGACGCCACGAAGATCGACTGCTCCAGCGCGGCCAGCGCGGGCACCGACGTCTCCAGTCGTACGCCCAGGCGGAAGTAGTACTCGGCGGGGTCGACCGCGTCGCCGCGCAACAACGCCGCGAGGATCTCCGGGCGGCCGCTGCGGACGCCGAACGTCCGGAGGTAGACGTGGCCGCCGTCGGCGGTGCGCGCCGAGTAGCGCGTGTCGATCTCGATCGCGCCGTCGGGGCGGACCAGCTGCCAGTCGGCGCCGCCGGGCAGGATGTCGGCGTCGAACAGGCCGGTGACCCGGCCGCCGACGACAGGCACCACGCGCCGGTGGCCCGCGCGGGTCACCCCGTGGTCCTCCAGCACGCCGAGCCGCACCTCCACGTCGAACGCGGCCTCCAGTCCGGGCACCGCCGGGGCGCTGACCGCGGGTCGGCGCGTACTCATGGGGTGTCCTTGGTGTCCGCGAGCGCGTCGCGCAGGCGCTCCAGCGCGGGCACCGCGGCGGCGAGGGCCGCGCGGTCCGCCGCCGACAGGGTGGCCGCGGCGCGGGCGACCAGGTCTCCGCTCGCGAGGTCGAAGCGGTCGAACAGGTCGAGGGCCTTCGGGGTGGCCAGGACGTCGACGTGGCGGTGGTTGCCGGGACGGGGGCGGCGCTCGACCAGGCCGTTGCCCGCCATGGTGGTGAGCAGGTTGCTGACCGTCGAGCGGCTCAGGCGGAGTCGTTCGGCCAGCTCACCGGGGCCGGACACGGTGCCGCGGGGCAGTGCCCGCACGATCTCGATCTGCGCGTCCGGGATCTCCGGCAGGTGCTCGGCGGCCCGGGCCGCGGCGAGCAGCGTGCGGCGCAGCGGTGAGATGACCGAGGCCAGGCGTGCCGCGTCCAGTTCGGCCGATTCGGGGCCGGTCACGGCAGGACACCGGAGAAGACCGTCGGCGTCAGGGAGGCACGTTCGTTGAGATCGGCGGGCAGGAAGCCGGCCGCCTTCTTGTAGCCGGTGGCGATCTCGGTGAGCTCCTCCGGCGGGATGACGTCGTGGATGTGCGCGAACCCGTCCGGCGCGCGCTCGCGGGCGAGCACCATCACCTGCTCCGGGCCCTGCCGCCGGTTGCTCAGCACGAGCGCGGTGGTCGCCGGCCGCCGGTCCGCCTCGTAGGCGTCCAGCGCCGCCGGGACCGTCGTCGCGGTGGCGAGGTGGAAGGCGAGGGTACGCGCGTCCAGGATCGCCTGCGACGCCCCGTTGGAGCCGTTCGGGTACATCGGGTGTGCCGCGTCTCCGAGCAGTGTCGTGTTCCCGTGGGTCCACGTGTCGATGGGGTCGCGGTCCACCATGGGGTATTCGAGGATCTCGTCGGCGGCGGCCAGCAGTTCCGGCACGTCGAGCCACGCGAAACGCCAGTCCGCGAAGAGCGCGACGACGGGCGCGGGGTCGACGGTCCGGTTCCAGTCCGCGTTGGGCCCGGCGAAGCCGGGGCCGCGCCGCTCGGCCACGACGTTGATCACGCCGGGACCGATCGGGTACGCGACGAACTTCTGCTCCGCGTCCCCCGCCATGATCATGGTTCGCCCGTCCAGGAATCCGGGTGCCCGGGCCGTCCCCCGCCACAGCGTCAGCCCGTTCCAGAGCGGCTCACCCTCGTCGGGCTGATGTTGCCGGCGCAGCGCGGAGTGGATGCCGTCCGCGCCGACGATCAGGTCGGCCGCGACGTTCACCTCTCCCGCTGCCGTGGCGAAGCGCGCGACGCCGTCGTGGACGCCGACGAGCCGGTGCCCGGTGCGCACCACGTCGGCGCCCAGCCGTTCCCGCACCACGGCGAGCAGTTCCATCTGGAACCGGCCGCGGTGCACGGAAAGCTGCGGCCAGCGATATCCGGCGTCCAGTCCGCGCGGCTCGCTCCAGATCTGCTGACCGTGCCGGTTGCAGTAAGCCAGTGTGCCGGGTGCGGCGCCCAGCCTTTCCACGCGTTCTCCGAGACCCAATTCGGTCAGCTCTCGGACGGCGTGCGGAAGCAGATTGATCCCGACGCCGAGTGGGCGCAGCGCGTCGGCGCGCTCATAGACGGCGATGTCACGGAAGCCGGCCCGGTGCAGGCTGAGCGCGGTGGTGAGGCCACCGATACCAGCGCCCACGATCACGATCGCCAAGTCGTCGCCCCCTCCGCCACCGCACAGTTTGGTCACAAAATCGTCGTTCGTCAAGACGCATTGTCATCGAGGTCGGACCGCTTCGGGCGCAATGCGAGTCGCCTTATCAGAATTCTTGACAATCAATCAACTCTGCACGACGCTGATCGACGCGGTCGGATGGTTCACCTCTGTTCGCCGGCCCCCACTCCTCCGGATGCACCAGCGCTTCGCACGGAAGGGCTCGTCCATGAAGAAGGTCACCGCCCTGGCTGTTCTCGCCAGCGTCGCGATCGCCCTGACCGGCTGCACCGACTCCGACGCCACCGATCCGTCCCCCGGGTCCAGCGGCGAGCTGCGCAAGGTCCGCGTGGCGGCGCTGCCCATCAGCGAGACCGCCGCGCTGTGGGGCGGCATCAAGGCGGGCATCTTCCGGGAGCAGGGGCTCGACGTGGAAGTGGTGCCCGCACAGGGCGGGGCCCAGGCCATCCCGGCCCTGATCAACGGCGACATCGACTTCGCCATCGGTCAGCCGTTCGGCCCGTTCCGGGCCGACCTGCAGAACCTCGGCGTGGTGATCATCGGCAACTACGCGTCGTCCTACGCCGACGGTGACGACATCAACGCCGTGCTGGCGTCGGCGAAATCCGGCATCACCCGGCCGTCCCAGCTCGCCGGGCGCAAGGTGTCGGTGAACAGCCTGGGCGCCGCCGGCGACGTCACGATCATGGCGGCGGTCGAGAAGGACGGCGGCGACCCCACCAAGGTCAAGTTCGTCGAGGTGGCCTTCCCGGACGCGCCCGCCCAGCTCGCCGCCGGCAACATCGACGCCGCCTGGGTGACCGAGCCGTTCATCACCCAGATGCGCAAGCGCGGCGACGTGCTCGTGGTCGCTCCGTACCAGGCCACCGTCCCCGGACTCACCACCCTGACGACGATCACGTCGAGCAAGCTGAAGGACTCCGACGCCGCCCTGGTCGCGGACTTCTCGGCGGCGATGAAGAAGACGCTCGCCTGGGCCAAGGATCCGGCCAACGAGAAGGATCTGCGCCAGGCCATCAAGGACAACCTCGAACTGCCGGAGGCGGTGGCGGACTCCGTGCGGCTCCCGGCGTTCGGATGGGAGCTCGACCGGGCCGGCCTGGAGCAACTGGCGACGCTCGCCCAGAAGTACCGCGTACTCGACCGGCGCCCCGACTTCGACCGCCTCATCCAGCAGCAGCAGTAGCCGGCCGATGCGCAAGATCCTGCTGGGCGCCGTCGGCCTGCTGGGGTTCCTCGTCGTCTGGCAACTGATCCCGGCGCTGGGGCTGGTCGACCCGGACTACCTGCCGTACCCCACCGACGTGTTCGGACGGCTGGCCCAGGAGGTCCGCGACCTGGCGTTCTGGCGTCGGGTCCGGCTCACCATGACGTCGTGGGCGATCGGTCTGACGGTGGCGACGCTCGCGGCGGTCGCGCTGGGCACCGTGGTCGGGATGGTGCCGTTCCTGCGTCGCGCGACCCACACGACAGTCGAGTTCCTGCGACCGGTGCCGTCGGTCGCGCTGATCCCGCTGGCCGTGCTGATGTTCGGCCTGCAGATGCGCGCCGCTCTCGTCATCATCGTCTACGCGGCGTTCTGGCAGGTGTTCGTGCAGGTGATCTACGGCGTCGCCGACGTCGACAGCGTCGCCCGGGACACCGCGCGGAGTTTCGGCCTCACCCGCGCCGAGCGGCTGCGCTACCTCATCCTGCCGACCGCTCTGCCGTACCTGATGACCGGCCTGCGCCTCGGCGCGGCGGTCGCGCTCATCCTGGCCGTCACCGCCGAGATGGTGATCGGCAACCCCGGCCTCGGTCGGATGATCGAGCTGTCCCGCTCCGCCGGTGACGCCGTCGGCCTGTACGGCCTCGTCGTGGTCACCGGGATGCTCGGCCTGCTGGTGAACGTCGTGTTCCGCTTCGTCGAACGCCGCTCGCTGGCCTGGCACCAGTCGGTGCTCGCGGACGAGGCGGCCCGATGACCGCCGTCGGCGCGGCAAAGGCCCGCCCTCGTGACCTGGGCGTCAGGGTCGCCGAGAACCTCCTGTTCGCGGTCGGCCTTCCGATCCTGGCCGTGGGCCTCTGGGCGGTCTGGTCCACCCGGTCGACGAGCCGGTTCCTCGTCGGCCCCGGCACGCTCCTCGACGCGTTCCGGCAGACCTGGATCGGCCCGGCGTTCGTCGAGGACGTCCTGCCGAGCGTGTACCGGCTCCTGATCGGCCTGTTCGCGTCGATCCTGCTCGGCGTCGCCGCCGGCGTCGTCATCGGCCGGCTCCGCCCGCTACGCGAGATGCTCGAACCGCTGCTGGAGTTCTTCCGCGCGATTCCGCCGCCGGTGCTGATCCCGGTCGCGATGCTCCTGCTCGGCATCACCGACACCATGAAGGTCGTCGTCATCACCTCCGGCGCGATCTGGCCGATCCTGCTGAACACGATCGAAGGCGTCCGGTCGACCGACAGCGTGATGCTGGAGACCGCGCGCTCGTTCCGGATCTCGCGGTGGGACCGGCTGTGGCTGCTGATCCTCCCGGCGGCGAGTCCGCGCATCATGACCGGCGTACGGCAGGCGCTCTCGGTGGCCCTGATCCTCATGGTCATCTCGGAGATGTTCGCGTCGTCGGCGGGCCTCGGCTACCGGATCGCCTACTTCCAGCGGAACTACCTCATCGCCGAGATGTGGAGCGGCATCCTCCTGCTCGGCCTCATCGGCGTCTTCCTCGCCGTGGCCTTCGGTGTCGTCGAACGCCGCGTCCTGCGCTGGTACCACGGAATGAAGGAGATCACCCGTGCCTGACGGGACCCCCCTGTTGCGGGTCGAGCACCTGCGGAAGGTCTACGCCTCCGGCCGGGGCGAGGTCGAGGCGATCGGGGATCTCAGCTTCACCATGGATCCCGGTGAGCTGCTGTGCGTCGTCGGTCCCTCCGGCTGCGGCAAGACCACGCTCCTGAAATGCCTCGCCGGACTGCTGCGGCCCACCAGCGGCCTGGTCGAGATGGAGGGCTCGCCGGTGACCGGGCCGAGCCCGGCGATGGCCGTGGTCTTCCAGGAGTACGGCCGCAGCCTCTACCCGTGGCTGACCGTCCGCGGCAACGTGGAGCTTCCGCTCCGCCACAAGAAGCTCTCCCGCGCCGAACGCGCCCGGCTGGTCGCCGACGCCCTCGACGCGGTCGGGCTGCCGCAGTCGGCGCGCAGCCACCCGTGGCAACTCTCCGGCGGAATGCAGCAACGGGTGGCGATCGCCCGCGCCATCGCGTACCAGCCGGACGTGCTGATCATGGACGAGCCGTTCGCCGCGGTGGACGCGCAGACCCGCGCGGACCTGGAGGACCTCGTCCGCGAACTGCACCTGACCCGGGGGATCTCCACCGTCTTCGTGACGCACGACATCGACGAGTCCGTCTACCTGGGCCAGCGCGTGCTCGTCCTGTCGAACTCACCGACCCGGGTCCAGGAGGACCTGGTGATCGACCTCCCGGCGGAACGCGATCAGCTCACCACCCGGGCCCTGCCCCGGTTCACCGAACTGCGGACCCACGTCTACGAGCAGATCCAGCGGGCCAAGCGCGGGCCGGTGGTCCCGTCCTCGCGGGCCCACCGGCCATAGTCGCATCGATCACCGCGGATCTATGTTCGGGGTGACGACCGATGGAGGGCGGAAGCATGATCGGAACCCTGGTGGAGAACGGTCTCACGGCGTTGGCCGCCTACGACTCCTACGGCCAGGAACAGATCGACGGGATCGTGAAGAAGGCGTCGGTGGCGGCGCTCGGCCGGCACGCCGAACTCGCGATGCTGGCGGTCGAGGAGACCGGTCGCGGCGTGTTCGAGGACAAGGCGGTGAAGAACATCTTCGCCTGCGAACACGTCACCAACCACATGGCCGACGTCCGCACGGTCGGGGTGATCGCTCAGGACGACATCACGGGCATCACCCAGATCGCCGAGCCGGTCGGCGTGGTGGCCGCGGTGACGCCCGTGACGAACCCGACCTCGACCACCATCTTCAAGGCGCTGCTGGCCCTCAAGACCCGCAACCCGGTCATCTTCGCCTTCCACCCGGCGGCGCAACGGTGCAGCCAGGAAGCGGCCCGCACGGTCCGCGACGCCGCCGTCGCCGCCGGCGCGCCGGAGCACTGCATCCAGTGGATCGACGAGCCGTCGGTGGCCGCGACGAACGAGCTGATGCGGCATCCCGACGTCTCGGTGGTCCTGGCGACAGGCGGCAACGCCATGGTCCGCGCCGCCTACTCCACCGGCAAACCGGCGCTGGGCGTCGGCGCCGGGAACGTCCCCGCGTACCTGGAGGCGTCGGCCGACGTGGCCCGCGCGGTGAACGACGTGGTGCTGTCCAAGGCGTTCGACAACGGCATGATCTGCGCCTCCGAGCAGGCCGTCATCATCGACGACGCGATCCGGCCGGCCGCCCTCGCCGAGTTCCGGCGACTGCACGCCCACATCGCGACGCCGGAGGAGAAGTCGCTGCTGGAGAAGCTGCTCTTCGGCTCCGGGAAGCTCAACCCGGACGTGGTCGGGCAGCCGGTGACCTGGATCGCCGAACACGCCGGATTCCCGGTCGACCCGGACACCTCGATCATCCTGGTTCCGGTCGACCGGGTCGGCCCGGCCGAGCCGCTGACCCGGGAGAAGCTCTGCCCGGTGCTCGCCCTGCTGCCCGCCACCGGCCACGACCAGGGATTCGAGTACGCCGAGCAGATGGTCGAGTTCGACGGCCTGGGGCACAGCGCCGTCATCCACACGCGCGACGCCGACCTGGCCGAGGCGTACGGCCGCCGGGTCAAGGCCGTCCGGATCATCTGGAACGCGCCGGCCTCGCAGGGCGGCATCGGCGACATGTACAACGCCTTCCTGCCGTCGCTGACGCTGGGCTGCGGAAGCTACGGCCACAACTCGGTGTCGCACAACGTCACAGCGGTCGACCTCATCAACATCAAGCGGGTGGCCCGGCGGACGAACAACCTGCAGTGGTTCAAGGTGCCGCCGAAGATCTACTTCGAGCCGAACGCGATCCGCTACCTCGCCGACATGCCCGGCGTCCGCCGGGTCAGCGTGGTGACCGACCACACCATGACCAGACTGGGGTACGTGGACCGCGTGCTGTCCGTGCTGCACCGCCGCCGCGAGCAGGTCGCCCTGCAGATCATCGACGACGTCGAGCCGGAGCCCAGCGTACAAACGGTCGACCGGGGCGCCGAGTTGATGCGCTCGTTCCGCCCGGACACCATCGTCGCGCTCGGCGGCGGTTCGGCGATGGACGCCGCCAAGGTGATGTGGCTGCGCTACGAGCACCCCGAAGTGGTCTTCGCCGATCTGCGGGAGAAGTTCTTCGACATCCGCAAACGCGCCTTCAAGTTCCCCACCCTCGGCGCGCTGGCCCAACTCGTCTGCGTTCCGACCACCTCCGGCACCGGCGCCGAGGTCACCCCGTTCGCGGTCATCACCGACACCGCCTCCGGCAAGAAGTACCCGCTCGCCGACTACGCGCTCACCCCGAGCGTGGCGATCGTCGACCCGGTCCTGGCCGCCGACCTGCCGGCGGTGGTCACCGCGGACAGCGGCTTCGACGCGCTCACCCACGCCATCGAGTCGTACGTGTCGGTCTACGCCAACGACTTCACCGACGGTCTGGCCCTGCACGCCGTCCGGCTCATCTTCGGCAACCTCGCCCGGGCCGTGCACCAGGGCGCCGCGGACCCGGTGGCCCGCGAGAAGATGCACAACGCCGGCACGATCGCCGGCATGGCGTTCGGCAGCGCCTTCCTCGGCATCGTGCACGCCATGTCGCACACCCTGGGTGCCACGTTCCACGTCGCACACGGGCGCACCAACGCGATCCTGCTCCCGCACGTCATCAGGTACAACGGGACCGTGCCGAGCAAGCTCACCGGCTGGCCCAGGTACGAGACGTACCGGGCGCCGCAGCGCTTCGCCGACATCGCCCGTACCCTCGGGCTTCCCGCGGCCACCGACGCCGAAGCGGTCGAAGCCCTGGCCACGGCGATCGAGCGCCTGCGCGACGAGGTCGGCATCGAGCCGTCGTTCGCGGCCCTCGGGGTGGACGAGCGGGCCTTCCTCGCCGCGCTGCCGCAGCAGGCGCTGAACGCGTACGAGGACCAGTGCGCGCCGGCCAATCCGCGGATGCCGATGCTCGGCGACATGCAGGAACTGATGCGCGCCGCGTACTACGGATCGAGAGGGCCGAAGGTCCCGCGGCTTGCGGTCTGCGGCCCCCGGTGAACGAGCCCGGCTGGGCCTAACCTGGGTCCGGACATGACGAGATCAGTGAAAGGAAGCACGGTGACCGCGGTCGAATCCGAAATCCGTACGCTCGCCGAACTCGACGACACCGAACTCGCCCGTCTGGACGCGTGGTGGCGGGCGAACAACTACCTGACCATCGGGCAGATCTACCTGCAGGGCAACCCGCTGCTGCGCGAGCCGCTGTCGGCCGAGCACATCAAGCCGCGCCTGCTCGGCCACTGGGGAACCAGCCCCGGCCTGTCGCTGATCTACGCGCACGTCTCCCGGCTGATCCGGCACACCGGTCAGCAGGCGATCTACCTGGCCGGCCCGGGCCACGGCGGGCCGGCGCTGGTGGCCGCCGGCTATCTGGAGGGCACCTACAGCGAGATCTACCCGGACGTCAGCCAGGACGAGGCCGGGATGCTGCGCCTGTTCCGGCAGTTCTCCAGCCCGGGCGGCATCCCGTCGCACGTGTCGGTGACCACCCCGGGCTCCATCCACGAGGGTGGCGAGCTGGGCTACGTCCTGGTCCACGCGTTCGGCGCGGTGATGGACAACCCGGACCTGCTGGCCATCGCGGTGGTGGGCGACGGCGAGGCCGAGACCGGGCCGCTCGAGGGCTCCTGGAAGGGCGTGTCCTTCCTCAACCCCGAACGCGACGGCGCCGTCCTGCCGATCCTGCACCTCAACGACGCCAAGATCTCCGGTCCCACCGTACTCGGGCGCAAGGACCCCGAGGAGGTACGCCACCTGCTGCGGGGCCACGGCTACGACGTCATCGAGGTCGAGGGCTCCGACCTGCCCGGCATGCACCACCGCTTCGCCGCCGCGCTCGCCGCCGCGTGGACGAGGATCCGCGACATCCAGACCGCCGCCCGTGACGGTTCCTGGGACGGCACCCGCCCGACCTGGCCGCTGATCGTCCTGCGGTCGCCGAAGGGCTGGACCGGCCCGGACACCGTCGACGGGACGCCGGTCACCGGCACGTGGCGCTCGCACCAGGTGCCGCTGTCCGGCGTCAAGGACAACCCGGAGCACCTCGCGCTGCTCGAGCGCTGGCTCAGGTCGTACCGTCCGGAGGAGCTGTTCGATTCCACCGGCGCGCCGGTGGCGCTGATCCGGGACCAGGCCCCCGACGGCGACCTGCGGATGAGCGCCAGCCCGCACGCCAACGGCGGACTGCTGACCCGGGACCTGGACCTGCCGGACTTCCGGTCGTACGCGATCGAGGTGCCCCGGCCGGCGCAGCAGCGGGCCGAGTCGACGCGCAAGCTGGGCGAGATGATCCGCGACATCTACACGCGCAACGCCGACCGGTTCCGGTTGTTCTGTCCGGACGAGACCAACAGCAACCGCCTCGGCAGCGTCTTCGACGTCTCCGAACGTGCCTTCATGGAGCGGGTGACACCGGAGGACGTGGCGATCGGCCGCGACGGCCGGGTGATGGAGGTGCTGAGCGAGCACAACTGCCACGGCTGGCTGGAAGGCTACAACCTGACCGGCCGGCACGGCATGTTCGCCACCTACGAGGCGTTCGCGATGGTCAGCGCCTCGCAGACCGTGCAGCACGGCAAGTGGTTGCAGGAGGCCAAGCACCTGCCCTGGCGGGCGAAGGTGCCGAGCCTCAACGTGCTGCTCACCTCGACGGCGTGGCGCAACGACCACAACGGCTTCTCCCACCAGGGGCCGGGCCTGATCCAGGTGGTGCTCACCCAGCGGGGCGACGTCGCCCGGGTCTACCTGCCGCCGGACGCCAACACCCTGCTGTCGGTGGCCGACCACTGCTTCCGGTCGCGGTCGTACATCAACCTGATCGTCATCGACAAGCAGCCGCAGCTGCAGTACCTCTCCATGGACGAGGCGATCGAACACTGCGCCCGCGGCGCGGGGATCTGGGAGTGGGCCGGCACCGACGACGGCACCAGCGACCCCGACATCGTCCTGGCCTGCGCCGGCGACGTCGTCACCATGGAGACGGTCGCGGCGGCGCAGATCCTGCGCGAGCGGCTGCCCGGGCTCAAGGTCCGCGTGGTCAACGTGGTCAACCTGATGACCCTGGTCCGGCCCAAGGACCACCCGCACGGCATGAGCGAGACCCTGTTCACCGAGCTGTTCACCGACGACGTCGACGTGATCTTCTCCTTCCACGGCTACCCCGGCGCGATCCACCAGCTCGTCCACGGCCGCCCGGACGCGGACCGGTTCCGCGTGCGTGGCTTCATCGAGCAGGGCACGACCACCACGCCGTTCGACATGACGGTGCGCAACAAGGCGTCGCGGTACCACCTCGTGATGGACGCCATCAACAACGCCAAGCGCCTCCCACGCGGCGCCGCCGACCTCAAGGCGTGGTGCCGCAGCCAGCTCGACCGCCACGAGACGTACGTGGTGGAGCACCTGGAGGACATGCCCGAGGTGCGCGACTGGGCCCTCGGCGACTGGGCCGCGCGCGGCTGAGGCAGACGGAGACGGTGGCGCCGCCCGGCGTCACCGTCTCCGTTCGCGTACGGGCGGGTCCGCCGTCAGAAGACGCGCGTGCGGCGCGCACCGGACCCGAGACCCGCGATCGGGCCGACGGCGCCTTCCCCTCCCGGTTGCCGGAGTTCCCCCACCAGGTCGACGTCCATGACGGCCGGGCTGCCGTCCGCCTCCTCGAAATCCGCGTCGGCGCACCGGACCCGTTCCAGATCCCGGCCGGTGACCACACCGACACGGGCCTCGTCGAACGTCTCGGGCAGGTCGGTGACGAGCCAGACCGCGTCCCCCTCCGCGACGACCGTCGCCGTCGCGGCGTCCAGCACCCATGGCTCACGCTCGCCCGCGAACGGCCGGGCGCCCGCGGCGTAGGCGTTCGCCCGGGCGTACACCGGCTGTTTTACGTCGAGGTACTTCTTCTGGTCGCTGGGCGGCTGCTCGTCCAGGCGGGCCAGGTACTCCGCGAACGACGCGGGATGGCCGTCGTATCCGGCGGTGCCGCCCAGCGGCGTCCCCCGACCCTCCGCACCCGTCGCGTAGGCCGCGCCCGGATCGCCGCCCAGGAAGAGGTTGCCCACGTACCTGTCGTCCCCACCGTAGATCACCGCGTACCCGGCGACCTGCGTGCTGTGCGGCAGGTGGTACGGGGTGGCGCGGTCCAGCACCGGCTCCAGCCGTACCGTGCCGCAGATCAGGTTGTTGACGAAGGCACCGCCCTGGCTGAACAGCTCCAACGCGGCGGCCGAGCCGAAGATGTTGTGTTCGACCAGGTAGGGACCGTGGCTGACCTCGACGAAGAGGTCCCGGCAGTTGTCGTGGTAGACGTTGCGGGAGACCCGGGTGCCCTGCGCCTGCCAGTCCAGCCAGGTGCCGAGCGAGCAGTCGTGAATCCGGTTGTGCCGGATCACCACGTCGATGGCGGCGTGCAGCTTGATGCCGGCGATCTCGTACCCGTAGAACTCGCGTTTCAGGCCGATGCGGTGGATGTGGTTGTCCTCGATGGTGGAGAACGCACACCCGAGGTGACCCACTATCGCGTTCTGGCCGCAGTCGTAGATCGTGTTGCGGCGGATCACGTGCGAGCCGATGTGCTCCCGGTCCCACCCGATCCGGCGGGCCGCGAAGACCGACTCCAGCTGGTACTGGTAGCCCGGCTTGTCGCCGCGCAGAGCGGAGAAGTTCTGCCCGGTGGAGCCCTCCTTCCCGATCGAGATCGCCGAGCACTTGGCGTCGTGGATCACGTTGTCCTCGATGACCCAGCCCTTCGCCCAGCCGGGTCCGATCAGGCCCGGCTGGTCCGCGGTCGGTGGCGCCCACGGGCTGGCCGCGTGCGCCAACTCGAAGCCACGGACGGTGATGTAGTCCAGGTGCGGCTGTTCCGGGTAGAAGACGCTGCGGCGTACGTTGATCTCGACGAGTTCCGTGTTCGGGTCGGCGCCCTGGAAGTTGGCCCAGATCGTCGTCTGTTCACCGACCTCGGCGTACCAGACGAGCCGGGCCTGGTCGGGATCGCCGACCGGACGGGTCACCCCGGTCCAGTCGTCGACGACCTCGGTACGCCGGGGCGGGTCCTCGACCTCCGCGCGGCTCCCCACCTCGAAGAAGCTCAGGCCGTTCAGGTAGACCTCACCGAGGTGCTTGGGTGGCGTGCCGGTGCGGTGGACGATCCAGTCACCTGTCACCTCCTCGGCGAACGGATTGAACGAGCCGAACAGCGCGTTGTCGACTCGTGCCCGCCACACCGTCCCGCCGAGCGGCTCCCAGCCGGTGACGCGCTCCGATCCCTTGATCACCACGTGCTCGCCGGGCGCGGCCTCGTAGGTGATGCGGCGGGAGTCGCTGAGACCGCCGTGGCGTGGCTTCACCCACTCGCGGTACTCCCCCGCGTGCACCACCACCGTGTCACCGGGCTGGGCGACGCCCGCCGCCCGGTTGATCGTCCGGAACGGCCGCTCGGCGCAGCCGTCGGCGCGATCGGAACCGCTTGTCGCCACGTGGAATACGGATGCCATCCGGGGGTCCCTTCTGGAGATGTCTGTTCAGGTCCATACCGGCAGGTCGATCCGGGACGGGTGGTCGCCGCCGTGGGAGATCTCCTGCTCCGCCCGTACCGTTTTGGCCGCGGTGGCGGCCGGCTCGCCGGTGCCGGGATTGCGGGCGTAGCGCGGATGCGCTCCGGAACTGACCTGCACGGCGACGCGGTGGCCGGCGGCGAAGCGGTGGAACGCCGGCCACAGCGGCACCTCCAGTTCGACGAACCCGTCCTCGTCCGGTTGCGGGTCGGTAGCCGCGGTACCGACGCCGCCGACGCGGCGGATGCCGTCGCACACGCTCATCGAGCGGCCGTCGGGGTGCACGTCGCAGATCCGCACGAACACGTCCGCGCTGGCCGCCGTCGAACGGAACCGGACATGGGCGGTCGGCTCCCCGGCGAGTACGAGCGCGTGCGCCAGCGGTGGACTGCGGAAGACGGCCACGTCCGCGCGGCGTTCGTGGGCGCTGTTGTCGACCGGCCCCGGGGACGGGCCCATGCCGGGGCCGCCGAGCGCGGGCGTGGGCCGGTCGGGATCGTAGGTGTAGCGGGTGCTGCCCGCGCCGGGGACGGCCGGGTCGAGCAGCCCCGAGGGGTGCAGGTGCCACCGCTGCGCCACGGTGCCCGGCGGTGGCCACGCGGGCAGATCGTGCCACTGCTCCGCGCCGGTGAGGAAGGCGCGCACCGGTGCCGGCCGGGTCGTGGGCGCGCCGGCGAAGTGTTCCTTGAGGAACGCGATGGACTCGGGAAGGAACGGGCTCTGCGCGCTGCTGTGGCCCCACGGGCCGATGGTCAGCCGGGGCGGGCGGCCGGCCGCGGCGAGTTGGGCGTAGTTGCGCAGCTGCCAGGGCAGGAAGATGTCGTACCAGCCGGTGGCCAGGTACACGGGCGCGGTGACGTCGGGCACCGACGCGGTGTGCGACTGCCGGGTCCAGTAGTCGTCGGTGAGCTTCTCGTGGGCCAGCCAGTCCTGGTACCAGCTGATCGGGTGGCCCGCCGCCGCGGTGTCGCCACGGGACAGCGGCAGCACGTCGAAGGCCGCGGCCAGCTTCCGGTCCGGCCGCCGCGCGAGCCACGCCCGGACCAGGGCGCCGCGCAGGCCCCGCAGGTCCATCCGGCGCGACCAGCCGAGCGAGCCCTCCAGCGAGAACGCGCCGTTGGTCCAGGTGATCGGGCCGAAGTCGGCCATCGTGACGTTCAGGCACAGCGCGTCCGGGGCGTTGCCGGGGTCGTCACGGCACATCCGTCCGGCCACCGCCCACTGGGTGTAGCCGAGGTAGCTCTCCCCGTACGTCGCGACGGTGCCGGTGCACCACTGCTGGCGGCGTACCCACCGGTGGGTGGCGATGCCGTCGCGCTGCTCGTCGAGCTGTGGCCGGAAACTGCCACCGGAGCCACCGGTGCCGCGGCAGCTCTGCACCAGCACCGTGAACCCCGCGCGGGCCAGCGCCGGCGCGTGGGTCAGCGAGCCGTGCCGGCCGTACGGGGAGCGGACGACGATCGTGGGCAACGGCGGTTCCACCACGCCGACCGGCTGGTAGAGGTCGGCCACCAGCTCGACGCCGTCGTCCATCGGCACGCGCAGCCCGCGCCGCACGGTGAAGGTGTACGGGAACTCCGTGGCCGCGTCGCGACGGGGGCGCCGGGACAGGAGGCGGCCGAGAACTGTCATCGCCCACTCGCGGGTTGTCCGATACGGTTCGCGACATCGACACTCGTGGAGGCGTTGTGCCCGTACGAGAAGGAGCGGAAATGGAACCGGAGCCTGCGGACGACGGCTACCGCAACCCGATCCTCCCGGGCTTCTGGCCCGATCCGAGCATCTGCCGCGCCGGTGACGACTACTACCTCGTGTGTTCGAGCTTCGAGTACGCGCCCGGTGTGCCGATCTTCCACAGTCGTGACCTGGTCAGCTGGCAGCAGATCGGCAACGTGCTGGACCGCGCCGATCAGCTCCGTTTGCCGGCCGACACGCTCGCCTCGCGGGGCATCTACGCGCCGACGATCCGCCACCACGACGGCCGGTTCTGGGTCGTCACGACGAACGTCACGCTCGACCGGCACCTGATCGTCACGGCGACCGACCCGGCCGGCCCGTGGTCGGACCCGGTCTACCTGGATCTGCCCCGCGTGGACCCGTCGCTGGCGTGGGACGACGACGGCACCTGCTGGATGACGGTGTCCGGGGTCGAGTCGTACCGGATCGACCCGCGTACCGGAGAGGTCCTGGAAGGGCCGGTGGCGATGTGGTCGGGGACGGGTGGCCAGTACCCGGAGGCGCCGCATCTGTACCGGGTCGGCGACTGGTGGTACCTGCTCGTCTCGGAGGACGGCACCCACACCGGCCACGCGGTGAGTGTCGCTCGCGCCCGCTCGCCACGCGGGCCGTTCCAGCCGGGGCCGGCCAATCCGATCCTGACGCATCGCGGCACCGACCGGCCGGTGCAGGCGACCGGGCACGCCGACATGGTCGACGCGGCCGACGGCAGCTGGTGGATGGTTCTGCTGGGGATCCGGCCAAAGGGCCAGTGGCCGCCCTACCACGTCCTGGGACGGGAGACGTTCCTGGCGCCGGTGCGCTGGGTCGACGGGTGGCCGGTGGTCGACCCGGTCTCGATCGCCAACGGCCCGGATGGGACGAGCCGGTGGGCCGAGCGGGACGACTTTGACGACGAGCGGCTCGGCCCACAGTGGATCTCTCCCCGTAGCCGGCCCGACTCGGCGTGGTCGTTGACCGACCGGCCCGGCTGGCTGACGCTGCACGCGACCGGCGACAGCCTCGACCGCAGTGGCGCCACCGTCGTCGGCCGCCGCCAGCAGCACCACGACTGCCGGGTCAGCGCCCGCCTCGATCCCGGCTCCGGCCGGTCCGGCCTGACGATCAGGATCGACGAGGCCCACCACTACGACCTGGAGCTCGCCCGGGGGCAGGCCCGGGTCGTCGGCCGGGTCGGACCGTTTCGGCAGGTGTTCGGGGAGTGCCCGGTGCCCGCGGGGGCGGTGACCGTGGCGCTGGCCATCCGGACCACCGGCGTGCTGCCCCCGACGGTCACCTCGTCCGGCGACCTGGCGCGGGCGGGCCTCGTCGGCGTCACGGCGGCCGGCAGTGACACGATCAGCTTCGAGGTCGAGACCGGCGACGGCTGGACGTGCCTGGCGGAGCTCGACGGGCGCTACCTGTCCACCGAGGTCGCCTCCGGGTTCACCGGCCGGGTCATCGGCATGTACGTCACCGAGGGAAGCGCCGGTTTCGACTGGTTCGACTACCGGCCGGCCGGCTGACGGGACCGAGACGGACCTCACCCCTTGAATGCGCCTTCCATGATTCCCTGCACCAGACGGCGTCCGACGAACACGAACAGCACCAGCAGCGGAATGGTGGCCAGGAACGAGCCGGACATGGCCAGCCCCAGGTCGATGTCCCGGTTCTGCTGCAGCGCCTTGATGGCGATCTGGACGGTGTAGTTCTCCGGCGACTTCAGGACGATGAACGGCCACAGGAAATCGTTCCACGCGTAGACGAACGTGAACAGCCCCAGCACGTACGCCGCCGGGCGGACCAGCGGGAACGCGATCCGCCAGAAGATCTGCCAGGTGGTGGCGCCGTCGACACGTGCCGCGGCCATCAGCTCGTCGTCGATGGTGCTGCCGATGTGCTGACGCATCCAGAAGATGCCGAACGCGCTGACCAGACCGGGAACGATCACCGCCTGCAGGGTGTCGACCCACTCCAGCTGGGACATGATCAGGTACTGCGGCACCACCGCCAGCTGCGCCGGCACCGTCATGGTCAGCACGACGATGAGGAACAGCGTGTTGCGGCCGGGGAAGGACAGCTTGGCGAAGGCGAACCCGGCCAGCGCGCAGAGCACCGCCTGGCCCACGGCGATCGTGCCGGCGACGATGACGCTGTTGAGCAGGGACTGCACGAACGGCACGATGGTGAAGACCAGCTCCGCCAGGTGCAGGAAGTTG
Source organism: Micromonospora sp. CMU55-4 (assembly GCF_011602315.1). Classification (NCBI taxonomy): domain Bacteria; kingdom Bacillati; phylum Actinomycetota; class Actinomycetes; order Micromonosporales; family Micromonosporaceae; genus Micromonospora; species Micromonospora sp. CMU55-4. The sequence goes on along the minus strand of NZ_JAAOLH010000004.1, from coordinate 173,815 downwards.
CCGCCGGGTGTGATCGTCGGCGGGAGGGTCGTCGCGGTGGCGGAGTCCGTCGTCGCCACCACGAACATCCAGTAGAGCGGGAAGACGCTGGCGAGCGCCACGAGCGTGAGCAGCGCGTACACCGCGATCGAGACGCGGTTGGCCGAGCGCCGCCGGGTCCGTACGGGCGCGGCGGTCGAGGGTGCGGGCTTCATGGGCGCTCCGAGCGGACGCGGGTGGCCAGCAGATAGTTGAGTCCGGAGAAGGCGACCACGATGACGAAGAGCGCGACGCCGACCGCCGCGCCGTAGCCGAAGTGGAACTGCCCGAAGGACTGCTCGTAGAGGTAGAGGGTGACGGTCTGGCACTGCCGTGCCGCCCCGCACGTGAGCCCACCCACCGGGTTGGCCAGCAGCGGCTCGGTGAAGACCTGCAACCCGCCGATGGTCGACGTCACGACGGTGAACGCGATGATCGGCCGCAACGACGGGATGCTGATGTGCAGGAACTGTTTCCAGCCGTTCGCGCCGTCGGCGGCGGCGGCCTCGTACAGCTCCCGGGGTACCGACTGCAGCGCGGCGAGGTACAGCAGCGTGTTGTACCCGGTCCAGCGCCAGGCGATCATCGTGGCGATCATGACGTGGCTGCCCCAGAGCGAGGCTGTGAAGTCGATGTGGTCGAAGCCCAGCAGCCCGAGGAACCAGTTGATCATGCCGTAGTCGCGGTCGAACATCTGCGCGAAGACGATGGTCGTGGCCGCGACCGAGGTGACGTAGGGGACGAGCACCGACATCCGGAACAACGCGGCCAGCCGCAGCCGCGCGTGGTTGAGCAGATGCGCCAGGCCGAGCGCCAGGAGCAACTGCGGCACCGTCGACATCACCCAGATGCTGAACGTGTTCCGCAACGCGCCCCAGAAGCGCGGGTCGTGCAGAAGTTCGGTGAAGTTGTCCAGCCCCACGAAACGGTGCTCACCGATGGGATCCCAGTCGAACAGGGAGATGTAGAAGGTGAACAGCAGCGGGAAGAGACCGAAGATCAGGAAGAGCACGAAGAACGGCGCGATGTACGCGTACGGCGCCAGGAACTCCCGTACGCCCTGCTGGATCCGCCGTCTGCGATGGGGCCGCCGGAGGTCCGGCGGGGCCGTGGCCGGGCTGAGCATGGTGGTCAAAGCGTCACCTCCGCGATGGGCGGCAGCCGGGCGGTGCCCGGCTGCCGCACGTCAGCCCTCGGTCATTCGCGTACGGCGTTCTTGACGTTTGTCAGCGCGGTGTCCCAGGCCTTCGCCGGGCTCACCTTGCCCTGTTCGACGCTGGTGAGCGTGTTGAGGAACTCGGTGCCGATCGGGCCGTCCTGCGGGCCGAAGTAGAACGGCTTGATCCCCAGCACCGACTGGGTGTAGATCTTGCCGATCGGCGCGTTGCTGAAGAACGGGTCGGTCTTTCCGACCAGCTGCGGATCCGTGTAGACCGACGGCGTGGTGGGCAGCGACCCCTGCATCAGGAAGTGCTCGAGCTGGCCCTTCGGCGACTGCATCTCGGAGATGTAGTTCCACGCCGCTTTCGCGTTCTTGGCGCGCTTGGGGATGGCGAGGAAGCTGCCGCCCCAGTTCCCCGAACCCCCGGGAATGGTGGCGATGTCCCACTTGCCGTTCGTCTCGGGGGCGTTCGTCTTCATCTGGCTGAGCATCCAGGACGGTGAGCACACCACCGCGTAGTCGCCCTTCTTCATGGCCGCGGTCCAGCCGGAGGAGAACGACCCCTGCTTGGCGGAGATGCCCGCCTCGAAGGCCTTCAGCGTCACGTCGAACGCCGCCTTGACCTGCTCGTTGTCGTAGTCGAGCTTGCGGTCGGCGCTGTAGTAGCGCTGGCTGCCCTGGTTGACCGCCTGGAAGAAGACGCTGGTCGGCGTGTTGTCCACGAACGGTTTCCCGGTCTTCTGGACGTACTGCTTACCGACGTTGATGAACTCGTCCCACGTCGGCCAGAGCTTGGCGACCTCGTCCCGGTCGGTGGGCAGGCCGGCCGCCTTGAACAGATCGGTACGGTAGGCGACCGCCAGCCCGCCGACGTCGGTCGGCACCCCGATGATCTTGTTGTCCTTGGTCGTCGCCTGCGACATCACCCAGTCGAGGTAGTTCCCCTTGATGTCGCCGGCGCCCAGCGTGGTGAGGTCGACGAAGTTGTCCGGCGACTGCATGAACTTCGGCAGGTCGTCGGCCTGGATGAGCACCAGGTCGGGCACCTTGCCACCGGCCAGCGCGGCGGTGAGCGCCTGCGCGGTCTCGGTGGTGCTGCCGACCTCGGTGAGCTTGATGCGCACATCGGGGTGCGCCTTGGTGTAGACGTCGACGTCGGCCTTCTGGTTGATGTTGGCAAACGACCAGAACTCGAAGGTCTTCGAGTCGGATTCGCCGTCTGATCCGCCACATCCGCCGAGGAGGAGCGCGGCGGTGGCGATGATGGCTACGGTGCTCCGGACGCGTTTCAACGGCCCTCCATGCGGTAATCGTGCGCGGCGGTGGTCGGGTGACCGTGGCGAATCAGCGCGGCGGCCCTGCCGGCGGTGGGCACCGCAGGCGAGGTCGTCGTCTCCGAAACTTATCGAGATATTTACATGCCAGGATTGTGTGCGCTGAGGCTACTAAGTGCCCCGCCATCCGTCAACGACCCCGCTGCCTGCGGTAGCACCGGGCAAGAGGCAGACGTTCCGACCGGCACAGCACCGAAAATTATCGGACCGAGCAGCGCGCCACTGGGCGAACTCGATCGACCGAGGTCACTGGCGATTACTGGCCCCGGCGCCGGAGTGAGGAGAGGAACGCAGGCGTCACCGGACCGCTGTCGTCACGCGGCCGTGCGCGGAGCCGTGTGTCCGGCGGTCAGGCGAGGTCGAGCGCCACCGTGACGTACGCGTGCGGCGGCAGTTCGACCTCCAGGCCACGCGGGTGGTCCGTGACCCCGGCGTGCTCGCGGGGCGCGACGCCCGTGGTCGACGGCGTGTTGTGCGCGTCGAGCGCGTCGGCGGTCAGGACGGTGGCACGGTGGGAGGTGACGTCCCGACCGCGCAGGTCGAGGACGACGGTCACCGGACGCCGCGCGTCGAGGTTCGACAGCGAGACCAGCGCCGTGTCGCCGCGCGTCGAGGCGGACGCGGAGAGCGTCGCCAGGTGATCCCCCGCGACCTCGCGCACCGGGACCTCGCCCTTGACAGTCACCGCGAGCGACGCCGCGTCGTGGTGGGCCCGGTTCATCGCGAACACGTGGTACGAGGGCGTGAGCACCAGCGCGCCCGTCTCCGGGTCGGTGAGAATCATGGCCTGGAGCACGTTCACTGTCTGCGCGATGTTCGCCATCACGACGCGCGCCGCGTGGCGGTGGAACGTGTCGAGGTGCACCGCGGCCACCAGCGCGTCGCGCAGCGTGTTCTGCTGGTAGAGGAAGCCGGGGTTGGTGCCCGGCTCCACGTCCCACCAGGTGCCCCACTCGTCCACGACGAGGCCGACCTTGCGCTGCGGGTCCCAGCGGTCCATGACCGCCTCGTGGCGTGAGACCAGCTCCTCGATCCGGGTCGCGTTCCGCAGCGCGAGGTACCACTCCTCCTCGTCGAAGCCGGTCGCCGCGCCCTTCGACGACCAGCCTCGGGTCATCGTGTAGTAGTGCAGCGAGACGGCCTGGAACGGCCAGGCGCGGGAGTCCGGCGCCGCCAGGTCGTCGAAGGAGCGCATCAACGTCTCGGTCCAGTGGTAGTCGTCGCTGTTCGCGCCCGCGGCGATCCGGTAGACGGTGTTGTCGCCGTGGTCGCGGACGTAGGTGGCGTACTGGCGGGCCAGCGAGGCGAACTGCTCGACGCGCAGGTTGCCGCCGCAGCCCCACGCCTCGTTGCCCAGTCCCCAGAACGGGACCCGCCAGGGCTCGTCGCGCCCGTTCTCCCGCCGCAGCGCGGCCATCGGAGAGTCGTCGCCGCGGGTCAGGTACTCGACCCACTCGGACATCTCCCGCACGCTGCCCGAGCCGACGTTGCCGGAGACGTACGGATCCGCGCCCAGCAGCTCGCACAGCGCCATGAACTCGTGCGTGCCGAAGGAGTTGTCCTCGACCACGTCGCCCCAGTGCGAGTTGACCATGCGGGGCCGCAGCTCGCGCGGGCCGATCCCGTCGCGCCAGTGGTAGTCGTCGGCGAAGCAGCCGCCCGGCCAGCGCAGGTTCGGGATGCCGATGCGGCGCAGCGCCTCCACCACGTCGAGGCGGATCCCGCCCTCGTTCGGGATCGCGGAGCCCTCCCCCACCCAGAAGCCGCCGTAGACGCAGCGCCCCAGGTGCTCCGCGAAGTGGCCGTAGACGTGGCGGGAGATGGTGGGGCCGGTCAGGTCGAGGTCAATGACGGCGGTGACGGTGGAGGCGGTCATGGTCGTCCTTGGTGGAAGCGGCCTGCGGGATGCGGCGTCGGCAACGATACAGCCATCGGCGATCATGTCGATCCCCCAGCCGCGGCCAACCCGCCCTTCTTGACCGCCCACCTGCGGCTTTACTACGGTACTAGTAAAACAGCGAAGGGCTACCAGTGTTCGTCTTCCGGCTCGACACCCACTCCGGCGTGCCGCCGTACCTGCAACTCGTCCAGCAGGTCCGCCAGGCGGTGCTGCTGGGCTTCCTCCAACCCGGCGACCGCCTCCCGCTCATCCGCGAGGTGGTCGAGGACCTGGCCATCAACCCGAACACCGTGGCCAAGGCGTACCGGCAGATGGAGCAGGAGAACCTGGTCACCGGCCGGCCCGGCCAGGGCACGTTCGTCACCGAGCAGCAGTCGGCCGCGATGTCGCCGTCGACGTACACGTCGCTGCGCCGCGGCCTGGCGACGTGGCTGCGCCGCGCCTACGAGGCCGGCCTCGACGAGCAGGCGGTCGACGCGCTCTTCACCTCCGTCCACCAGCAGACGAGAAACGAGGACGTGGCGTGACAGACACCGAGATCGCGCTGCGCACCGACGGCGTGGGCAAGCGGTACCGGAAGGGCTGGGCGCTGCGCGACTGCACCCTGACCCTGCCGGCGGGCGGCGTGATCGCCCTGGTCGGGCCGAACGGCGCGGGCAAGACCACGCTGCTGCGCCTGATCGTCGGACTGCTGGCGCCGAGCACCGGCACCGTCGAGGTCCTCGGCCACGACGTCACCGCCAGCACCCCGCAGACCCTGTCCCGGATCGGGTTCCTGGCCCAGGACCACCCGCTGTACAAGCGCTTCACCGTCGCCGAGATGCTCCGCTTCGGCCGGGCCTGCAACCTCCGCTTCGACCAAGGGCTGGCCGAGCGCCGGCTGGCGAAGCTGGGCATCCCGCTGGACCGCCGGGCCGGCTCGCTCTCCGGCGGGCAGCAGGCCCAGGTCGCGTTGGCCCTGGCCCTGGCGAAACGGCCGGACCTGCTGGTCCTCGACGAGCCGGTGGCCAGCCTCGACCCGCTGGCCCGGCGCGAATTCCTGCAGGTCCTCATGGGCGCGGTGGCCGACGGCGGGGTGACGGTCCTGTTCTCCTCCCACGTCGTGCACGAGCTGGAACGTGTCTGCGACCACCTGGTCGTGCTCAACCACGGCCGGGTCACGCTCACCGGTGACATCGACACCCTCCTCGCCGAGCACCGGCTGCTCGTCGGCCCGCGCACGGCCACCGACCTCGACCGGGCCGGCGCCGTCGTGGACGCCGTCCACAGCGACCGGCACACCACCCTGCTGGTACGCGACGGCGGCATCCCGGCCGCGCCGGGCTGGCAGGCCCAGCCGGTCGGGCTGGAGGACCTGGTGCTGGCGTACCTGCGCCGGCCGTCCGAGCCGGGCGCCGCGGTCCCGTCGGAGGTGGCGGCATGACGTGGTTGATCTGGCGCCAGCACCGCACCGAGGTCTGTGTCCTCGGTCTGCTTCTCGGCGTGTTCGGCATCGCCCTGCTCGTGCTCGGGACGCAGGCCCACGACCTGTTCCCCGGCGGCCCCGCCCGGTGCGCGGGAACAGCAGGCGCCGGCGAGACGTGCACGGCCGCCTTCCGCCGGCTCGACGAGGAGTACGGATACGTCGAGAACCTCCTCGCGGCCTTCTACCTGGTGCCCGTCGTCATCGGCGCGTTCCTCGGCGCGCCGCTGCTCGCCCGCGAACTGGAGGACGGCACCTGGCAGCTCGCCTGGACCCAGGCCGTGCCGCGGATGCGCTGGCTGGCGGCCAAGCTCGCCGCGCTGGCCGGCGTCACCGTCGCGCTCACCGGCATGTTCACCGCCGTGCTCACCTGGTTCCGGCAGCCGTTCGATGCCTGGGAAGGGCGGTTCCAGTACGACGCCTTCGACCTGGAAGGGCTCGTTCCGCTGGCGTACGCGCTGTTCGCGTTCGGCGTCGCCACCGCCGCGGGGGCGATCCTGCGGCGCAGCCTGCCCGCGTTCGGCGTCGCGTTCGGGGCGTTCCTCGCCGCCCGGATGTCGGTGGCGCTTCTGGCCCGTCCCGCGTACGCCACGCCGCTCACCACCATGGAGCCGGTCCCCGCCGGCGGCACGAAGGGTCAGGCCGGAGCCGGCGTCGCCGACTGGGTGATCGAACGCGGCTACGCGGACGCCGCCGGGCGCAGGCTGAGCTCGACGGAGTACTACGAACTGGAGGACGCGGCCAACCAGGCCGGCACGAACCTCAGCCAGTTCCTGCACGAACGCGGCATCCAGCGGTTCGGGGTCTACCACCCGGCCGACCGGTTCTGGACGTTCCAGCTCATCGAGGCGGCGGTGTTCGTCGCGGTCGCGGCGATCCTGATCGGCGTGGTGGTGTGGCGGGTACGCCGCCGGGTGATCTAGCGCTCTGCATCGGACATCCGGTGAGTCCGTCAGCCGGCTGCCGTCCCGGCGGAACGCATCACCGCGTCCAGCCAGCGCAGCTGCCGCCGGACGTGGACGGCCTCCCCGCCCTCGTGGCCGTTGAACGGGTACGTGTGCATCTCCCGTAGCGGCGCCGCCGATCCGCTCGCGGCGGCGTACTGGTTGTAGGCGGCGAAGCCGGTGCTCGGTGGGCAGACCTCGTCGCGCAGACCGATCCCGAAGTGCGCCGGGGCGGTGGCGCGCCGGGCGAAGCTGACGCCGTCGACGTAGGACAGCGTGCGCCGGACCGGCTCCTCGGCCTCGCGGTGCACCGCGAGGTAGCGGGCGATCTCGCCGTAGGGGGACGCCTCGGTCACTTCGATGGCGCGCTGGATGTCGCACAGGAACGGGGCGGTGACCAGGAGCGCGGCGAGGCCGTCGACGAGGCCCGCCGCCGCGAGCGCGAGTCCACCACCTTGGCTGTTGCCCACCGCGGCGACGCGGGCCGGGTCCACCCCGGGCAGTACGCGGACGGCGTCGATCGCGCGGACCGCGTCGGTGATCAGGCGGCGGTAGTGGTAGTCGTCCGGGGACAGGATTCCCCTCGTGGCGGGGCTGGGCCCGCCGGGAGCGTCGTGCGGGTCCGGGGTGTCACCGCGGCTGTACAGGCCGGCCTGTCCCCGGTTGTCCACCAGCAGGTGGGCGTAGCCCGCCACCGGCCAGGTGAGCCGCTCCCCCGGCAGGCCCCGGCCGCGCCCGTAGCCGGGGTACTCCACCACTGCCGGCAGCGGCGTGGCTACGCCCGCGGGACGGGTGTACCAGGCCCGCACCGGTTCGCCGGCGAACCCGGCGAACGTCACGTCCCACACGTCGAGCAGCCGCAGGTCGGTGGGTTCGGGGCGGACGTCGACGAGCACCGGGCTGGCCGCGGCGGCGGTGAGGGTGGCCCGCCAGAACCGGTCGAAGTCGGCGGGCTCGACGACAGCCGGCGTGTAGCGGCGGAGCTGGCCTAGGGAGATATCAATCGACGCTCTTGACACGAAGATAACGATACCCATAAATTTCCGAAAGGCTTACGACGTATTACCGGAAACGTTCCGGCCGATGGTCAGGGGGAGGACGAGCTTGGCAGCCCCGACCCCGCGCAGTCGCCGTACGCCCTGGCGGCGGGCCCTGCGCCGGGACTGGCAGCTCTACTCGCTCGCAGTCCTGCCGCTGCTGTTCTTCCTGACGTTCCGTTACCTGCCGATGCTCGGCAACGTGATCGCGTTCCGGCGCTTCCAGCCGGGCGGCAGCCTCTTCGGCGAGTACTGGACCGGGCTGCGGTACTTCCGGTTGTTCTTCACCGACCCGACCTTCTGGAGCGTGTTCACAAACACGCTGGTGCTGGGCGCGCTGACGCTGGTGTTCTGCTTCCCGCTGCCGATCGTGCTCGCGCTGCTGCTCAACGAGGTGCGCAACCGCGCGCTCAAGCGGTTCGTCCAGTCGGTGTCCTACCTGCCGCACTTCCTGTCGATAGTGATCGTGGCCGCCATGGTCCTCCAGTTGCTGTCGGTGGACGGCACGGTGAACCAGATGGTGCGTGCCGTGGGCGGCGAGCCGGTCGCGTTCATGCAGCAGGCCGGATGGTTCCGGACGATCTACGTCTCCTCCGAGGTCTGGCAGACCGTCGGCTGGGGCACCATCCTCTACCTCGCCGCGCTCACCACCGTCGACGGCGACCTGTACGAGGCGGCCCGCATCGACGGCGCCAACAGGTGGCGGCAGACCTGGCACGTGACGCTGCCGGGGATCCGACCGACGATGGTGACGCTGCTGATCCTCAACATCGGCACCTTCATGGCCGTCGGCTTCGAGAAGATCCTGCTGCTGTACAACCCGCTCACCTACCCGACGGCGGACGTGATCTCGACCTACCTGTACCGGGTGGGCATCGTCTCCGGGAACCTCAGCTACGCCGCCGCCATCGGCCTGTTCGAGTCCGTGATCGGGCTGACGCTGGTGCTGTCGGCGAACGCGATCTCCCGGCGCACGGTGGGGACGAGCCTGTGGTGAGCACGCAGGCCCGCGCCCAGGCCCGTACACGGAAACCGGCGGCCCGGCCGCGTGGCCCCCGGCCCACCCGCGGCTACCGGGTCTTCCAGGTGGTGAACGCCCTCGTGCTGACCGGCGTCGTGGTGGTGACCCTGTATCCGTTCCTCACCATCGTGGCCCGCTCGCTCAGCGACAACGCGTACATCGTCGCGGGCGAGGTGAACCTCGTGCCGCGGGGGTTCAACCTGACCGCGTACCGGGTGGTGACGTCGGACCCGACGTTCTGGGTCAGCTACCGCAACACCGTCTTCTACACGGTGGTCGCCACGCTCGTCTCCGTCGTGCTGACCACCTGCTATGCGTACGTGCTGTCGAAGCGGCACCTGCGGGGCCGGACCGCGCTGGTCGGGATCGCCGTGTTCACCATGTTCTTCACCGGCGGCCTGATCCCCAACTACGTCCTGGTCACCAGCCTCGGGCTGAAGAACACGGTGTGGGCGATCGCCCTGCCCAACGCGATAAACGTGTTCAACCTGCTGGTGATGAAGGCGTTCTTCGAGAGCCTGCCGGTCGAGCTGGAGGAGGCGGCCGCCGTCGACGGGCTGAACACGTACGGCACGCTGCTGCGGATCGTCCTGCCGCTGTCGAAGGCGATGGTCGCCACGATGGTGCTGTTCTACGCCGTCTCGTTCTGGAACTCGTGGTTCGCCGCGTTCCTCTACATGGACCGGCAGGACCTGCTCCCGGTGACGGTCTATCTGCGCAACCTCATCGCGGGCGCGACCGACGCCACGCAGACCGGCGGCGGCCTCGGCAGCGCCGGCGACGTCGTCCAGTCCGCCGCCACCATCCAGTCCGTGACGATCGTGCTGACGATCCTGCCGATCCTCGCGGTCTATCCCTTCATCCAGCGCTATTTCGTCTCCGGAATCATGCTCGGCGCCGTGAAGGGATAGCCGCCGCCCGCACCACCACCCCACCACCGGAAGGAAGAACCCATGGCCCAGCTGTCCCGGCGCCAGGTACTGCTCGCCAGCGGCGCGGCCGCCGTCGTCGCCCTGGCGGGTTGCGGCGACGACACCCCGGACAAGAAGGACCTCGACCGCAACCGTACGGGCGCGATGGACAAGTACGGCATCGGCGACCAGTTCAAGGCCACCGAGCCGGTCACGTTCTCGATCCTCTACAACAACCACCCGAACTACCCGCTCAAGCCGGAGTGGCTGTTCTGGACCGAGCTGGCCGGGCGGACGAACGTCAAGCTGGACCCGGTCGCCGTGCCGCTGAGCGACTACGAGCAGAAACGCAGCGTGCTGGTCGGCTCCGGTGACGCCCCGATGATCATCCCGAAGACCTACCACCCGCAGGAGAACTCGTACGTCTCCTCCGGCGCGATCCTGCCGGTCAGCGACTACCTCGACCTGATGCCGCACTTCAAGGACAAGATCGAGAAGTGGAAGCTCCAGCCGGAGATGGACACGCTCCGGCAGGAGGACGGCAAGTTCTACCTGCTGCCCGGCCTGCACGAGAAGCCCTGGCAGGACTACACGCTCGCGGTCCGCACCGACGTGCTGGAGCAGCTGAAGATCCCGTCCCCGACCACCTGGGACGAGGTGTACGCCATGCTCAAGGCGATGAAGGCGGCCCACCCGGACGTCATCCCGTTCTCCGACCGGTTCGGCAAGCCCAACCCGGCCGGCAACCTGCTGAACATGCTGGCCCTCGCGCACGGCCTGCCCGGCGCCGGCTGGAACTACCAGCCGACGAGCTGGGACTCCGGGGCCGGGAAGTACGTCTTCACCGGCGCCTCGGACGGCTACCGGCAGGTGGTGGAGTATCTCCACAAGCTGGTCGCCGAGGGGCTGCTCGACCCGGAGACGTTCACCCAGACCGACGACCAGGCCCGGCAGAAGCTCGCCAGCGGCAAGTCCTTCGTGATCAGCACGAACGCGCAGACCCTGGTGAACGACTACCGCCCGGACATCGCGAAGATCAACCCGAACGCCCGGCTCGGCAAGATCCTCTTCCCGGTCGGGCCGGCCGGAGCGGTCAACCCGGCGACCCGGCTGGAGAACGGCGTGATGATCTCCAGCAAGGCGCGCGACGGCAAGAACTTCGTGGCCATGATGCAGTTCGTCGACTGGCTTTGGTACTCCGACGCCGGCCAGGAGTTCGCCAAGTGGGGCGTCGAGGGAACCACGTACACCAAGGACGGCTCGGGCAAGCGCACCCTCGCCCCGGACGTCAACGTCATCGGCCTCAACCCCAAGGGCACCAAGCACCTGCAGAAGGACTTCGGCTTCTACAACGGCGTCTTCGCCTACGGGGGCAAGCTCGACCTGGTGCAGTCGTTCTTCTCGCCCGAGGAACTGGAGTTCCAGAAGGAGATGAACGCCCGCAAGGCCGCGCCCTGGGTGACTCCGCCACCGGCGCCGCTCAGCGACTCCGAGCGGGAGCAGACGACGCTGTGGGCGACCGCGCTGAAGGACCACGTCACCCAGAACACGCTGAAGTTCGCCCTCGGCCAGCGGCCGCTGAGCGAGTGGGACGCCTACGTCTCGGAGCTGAAGGGCAAGAACGCGCAGGCCTACATCGACCTGGTCAACAAGGCGTACGACCGGTACCGCAAGAACCACGGATGACGCGGCTCCTCGTCCCCGACCGGCCTGCCGGCCGGCTGACCGACGCCTGGCGTACCTGCGTGGGCACCGGCCGGTTCGACCTGGCTCTGCGACGTGACTATCAGGACTCGCTGGCGCTGGTGCAGCAGGACATCGGCTTCCGGCACATCCGCGGCCACGGGCTGCTCAGCGACGGCGTCGGCGTGCACCGCCCGTACGAATACCGGGGCGAGCGCCGGGTGCGGCACGCCTTCACCTACGTGGACCAGGTCGTCGACGCCTACCTCGCGCTGGGCATCCGACCCTTCGTGGAGCTGGGGTTCATGCCCTCGGCGCTCGCCTCCGGCGACCAGACCGTGTTCTGGTGGCGGGGAAACGTGACGCCGCCCCGGTCGTACACCGAATGGGGTGACCTGGTGCGCGCCACGGTGGCCCACCTGGTCGACAGGTACGGCCTCGACGAGGTGCGCGGCTGGCCGATCGAGGTGTGGAACGAGCCCAACCTGCCGGCGTTCTGGCAGGGCGCCGACCAGGACGCCTACCACCGCCTGTACGAGGTGTCGGCGCACGCCGTCAAGGACGTCGACGCGGCACTGCAGGTCGGCGGCCCGGCCCTGTCCCCCGGCGCCGACGAGTGGCTGAAGCCGTTCGCCGAGTTCGTCACCGACCGCGACGTGCCCGTCGACTTCGTCAGCCGGCACGCCTACACCTCCGGCCCGGCCCGGCACCTGCCGTTCGGCACCCGGCAGACCCTGGCTCCGGCCGCGGAGCTGCTGGAACAGTTCGCCGCGCCCCGCCGGCACCTGGCCGGCACCGCGCTGGCCGACCACCCGGTGCACATCACCGAGTTCAACTCCTCCTACCGGCCGGACAACCCGATCCACGACACGGCCTTCCACGCCGCCTACCTCGCTCCGGTGCTGGCCGGCGGCGGGGATCTGGTCGACTCCTTCTCCTACTGGACCTTCAGCGACGTGTTCGAGGAGGAGGGGGTGCCGACCGCGCCGCTGCACGGCGGCTTCGGCCTGCTCACCCACCGGCAGATCAAGAAGCCCACCTACCATCTGTACGCGTTCATGGCCCGGCTCGGCGACGAGGTGCTCGCGCGCGGGCCGGACCATCTCGTCACCCGGCACCCCGACGGCCGGGTCGCGGTCCTGGCCTGGGCCCCGGTGGACGTCACCGGCCGCGAGCCGGTACCCGAGCGGCACACCCTGTCGCTGTCCGTTCCGATCGGCCCGCCGGGCACCGCGTCGGCGTTCCTGCTCCGCTCGGCAGTGAGTGAGGACGCCGGCAACGCCTTCGCGGCCTGGCGGGAGATGGGCAGCCCGCACTCACCCCGGCCACGGCAGCTCGACGCGTTGCGGGAGGCCGCCGAGCCGGCCCGTACCCATCGCGCAGTGCCGGTCGCGGGCGGGCGGGCGGACCTCGACCTCGACCTCGCCCGGCACGAGGTGACTCTCGCCGAGCTGACCCCGGTAGTGGACGAGACGCCGCCGTGGTGGGACGACAGGTTGCTCGACCCGCACGAGGACCGACGGTGACCGGCGCGACCGGCGGGCTGCGGGAGTTCGGCGACGGGCCGTTGTCGCGGGCCGCCGCGACGGTCCACACCCTGCTCGTGGTCGAACTGCTGCTCCTGGTGAGCACGCTGCCCGGTCTGGCCGTACTCGTGCTGCTCGACCGCGACAGCAGCAACCTTCCGCTGGTCGCCGCCGCCGCGCTGCCGGTCGGTCCGGCCGTCTCGGCCGCGCTGCACACGCTGCGGCACCAGCGCCCCGACCTGACCGATCTCCGTCCCGCCGCCGCGTTCCGCCGGGCCTACCGGGAGAACCTGGCGGGCGTGCTGCGCGTCTGGGCGCCCACGCTGCTGTGGCTCGCAGTCATCGCGCTCAACCTGGCGAACCTGCCCGCCGCCGCCGTCCCCGGCTGGTGGGCCGTGCCGCTCGTCGTGGTCGGGGCGGGGGTGATCCTGGTCGGGGTCAACGCGCTGGTGATCGTCTCGCTGTTCACCTTCCGCACCCGCGACGTGCTCCGGCTCGCCGTCTACTACGTGGCGCGCAAGCCCGGCGTCACGTTCGGCAACGTCGCGCTGCTGGTCGCCGCCGCCGGCGTCACCGCGGTGTTCTCCGAGGCGGTGCTCGCCCTGCTCGCCGCGCTCCTGGTGCTGGCGCTGCTGCGGATCGGTGCTCCCATGATCGACGACATCCGGGCGGAGTTCACCGCGTGAGCGTCCCGGTCACCGGCCGCTTGTCGGCCGACAGCGGCGAGTCGGCCTGGCATGCCGCCTGGCTACCGACTGCGGCGTTCCGTGAGCTCGGTTCCCGGCCGGTGCTGGTGCACGGCGACGGGCTCCTGGTCGACACCGTCCTCGGCGAGGTGAGCCGGGCCTGCGCCCGCTACGGCGGACGGCTCTGGCACGGGCCACCGTGGCCTGTCGACGCCGACCTGGTGCTGGCCCTGCGCGGCGCCGGCCCGGTGCCGAACGCGGCGGCGGAGGCGGTCCGGCTCGGCGCGACACCGGCGGTGAACGGCACCGGCGACGGCGCGCTCGGCGACGAGGGGTACCTGCTGACGCGGGCCAGCGGCGTGACAGTGGTCCTCGCCGACGCGCCGGCCGGCCTGCTGTACGGGATGTTCCACGTGGTCCGGCTCGGCGCGGCGGCCTTCCACGACGACCTTCCGGCGCGGCGGCACCGGCCGGCACTGGACCGGCGGATGCTCGACCACTGGGACAACGTGGCCGTGCACCCGGTGTCGGGCCAGGTCGAGCGAGGCTACGCCGGCGGCTCCCTGTTCTGGCGCGACGGCGCCACCCGGCGCGAGCCCGCCCGGCTCCGCGACTACGCCCGCCTGCTCGCCGCCTGCGGCGTCAACGCGATCTGCGTGAACAACGTCAACGTGCACGACACCGAGGCGCTGCTGCTGACCGACCGGCTCGGCGACGTCGCGGAGATCGCCGAGGTGTTCCGCGCGTACGGCATCCGGGTGCATCTGGCGGTGACCTTCGCCGCCCCGGTGGCCCTCGGCGGCCTGCCCACCGCCGATCCGCTGGACGAGCGCGTACGGGACTGGTGGGCCGCCGCCACCCGGCGGGTCTACCAGCGGATCCCCGACTTCGGCGGCTACCTGGTGAAGGCCGACTCCGAGGGCCGGCCCGGCCCCTTCGCGTACGGGCGCGACCACGCCGACGGCGCGAACCTGCTCGCCGAGGCGCTCGCACCGCACGGCGGCGTGGTGCGCTGGCGGGCGTTCGTCTACGACCACCACCAGGACTGGCGGGACCGGTCGACCGACCGGGCCCGGGCCGCCCACGACCACTTCGCGCCGCTGGACGGACGATTCGCCGACAACGTGATCGTCCAGGTGAAGTTCGGCCCGATCGACTTCCAGCCACGCGAACCGGTGTCCCCGGTGCTCGCCGCGATGCCTGCTACCCGGCTGGCGGTGGAGGTGCAGGCGACGCAGGAGTACACCGGCCAGCAGCGGCACGTCTGCTACCTCGGCCCCTGGTGGAGCCTGGTGCTGCGGTTCCGGCCCCGGGGCGCGGCCGGCGACACGATCGCCGACATTGCGGCCGGACGGGCGGGCGCCGGTGGCGGCCTGGTCGCCGTGTCCAACGTGGGCGACGACCCGTTCTGGACCGGGCACCCGCTGGCCCAGGCGAACCTGTACGCCTTCGGCCGGCTCGCCTGGGATCCGCTGCTGGATCCCGGCGCGATCCTCGACGAGTGGATCGACCTGACGTGGCTGCCGGTGACCACCGGCGACCCGGAAGCGCTGCGGCGCACGATGCACGCGATCATGGACGATTCCTGGCGCACCTACGAGCGCTACACCGCCCCGCTCGGCGTCGGGTTCATGGTGCGGCCCGGCCACCACTACGGCCCGGACGTGGACGGCTACGAGTACACCCCGTGGGGCACCTACCACTTCGCCGACCGCGACGGCGTCGGGGTGGACCGGACCCGGGCGACCGGGACCGGCTTCACCGGCCAGTACCCGCCGCCGTGGTCCGAGGTGTACGAGTCCCGCGAACGCTGCCCCGACGAACTGCTGCTGTTCTTCCATCACGTGCCCTACCGGCACGTGCTGCACAGCGGCCGTACCGTGATCCAGCACATCTACGACACGCACTTCGCCGGGGTCGAGGAGGTGATGGCGATGCGGGAACGGTGGCGGCTCGTCGCCGGGGCGGTCGACCCGGCCGTCCACGACCGGGTCGCCGAGCGCCTCGACGAACAGCTCCGCAGCGCCGTCGAGTGGCGGGACCAGATCAACACGTACTTCTTCCGCAAGTCCGGGATCCCGGACGCGCACGGCCGCCGCATCCACTGAGCCGGCGCGCTCACCAGGGGTGCACGGTGCCGTCCGTCAGCCGGTTCACCGGCAGGTAGGCCGGCGCGTACGGGTAGCGGGCCGCGGCCTGCTCGTCGATGTCCACGCCGAGCCCCGGAGTCTCGGCCGGATGCAGGTAGCCGCCGTCGTAGTGGTAGCCGTGCGGGAAAACCTCGTCCGTCGCCTCGGTGTGCCGCATGTACTCCTGCAGACCGAAGTTGGGGATGGCGATGTCCAGGTGCAGCGCGGCGGCCATGCAGACCGGGGAGAGATCGGTGGCGCCGTGCGAGCCGCTGCGGACGTGGTGCAGCGCGGCGAGGTCGAAGATGCGCCGCAGGTGGGTGATCCCGCCGGCGTGGACCACAGTCGTACGGACGTAGTCGATGAGCTGTTCCCGGATGAGCTGGGCGGCGTCCCAGATGCTGCTGAAGACCTCGCCGACGGCGATCGGCGTGGTGGTGTGCGAGCGGATGAGCCGGAAGCCCTCCTGCAGGTCCGCCGGGACCGGATCCTCCATCCAGGTCAACGCGTACGGCTCCAGGCTCTTGCCGAGCCGCGCCGCCTCGATCGGGGTGAGCCGGTGGTGCACGTCGTGCAGCAGCCGGAGGGTGGGCCCGAACTCCTCGCGGACCCGGGCGAACACGCCCGGCACGTGGGCCAGGTACGCCTCGGTGGACCAGGTCGTCTCGGTCGGCAGCGCGGCGTCGGCGGGCTCGTAGAACATCTTGTCGGCGCTGACGCCGTACGTCCGGGGCAGGCCGGGCACGCCGCACTGCACCCGCACCGCGCGGTAGCCGAGGTCGACGAAACGGGCGACCTCGGTCAGCACCTCGTCGACCGTCTCGCCGTTGGCGTGCCCGTACACGGTCACGCCCTCGCGGGACCGGCCGCCGAGCAACTGGTAGACCGGCAGCCCGGCGACCTTGCCCTTGATGTCCCACAGCGCGGTGTCCACGGCGGCGACGGCGCTCATCGTGACCGGTCCGCGCCGCCAGTACGACCCCTGGTAGAGGTACTGCCAGGTGTCCTCGATCCGGGCCGGGTCGCGCCCGATCAGCAGCGGCACGACGTGGTCGCGCAGGTAGGACGCGACGGCCAACTCCCGGCCGTTGAGGGTGGCGTCGCCGACTCCGGTGACTCCCTCGTCGGTCACGACCTTCAGGGTCACGAAGTTCCGGCCGGGGCAGGTCACGATCACCCGGGCGTCGACGATTCTCATCCGGTCTCCCCTGCGGTCCGCGCGCCGGTCACCGCAAGATTATCCACCATCGTCGATCTATCGGGCACCCCGGCGCCGGGCCGGTCAGGCCGGTTCGGGTACGCCCCCGGGCTCCCCGTCGTCGGGCATCGGCTCGACCGGCGCCTCGGGCAGTTCGCCGGGCGTGTCCGGGAGGAGTTCGCCGGGATCGTCCGGCACGTCCTCACGCGGGTCGATCGGCGGGTACACCTCGGGATCGAGGTCGGGGTTGGTCATCGACCCAGTATCCGACGCCTCCGCCGCGCCCGCCCGCCGAGCGCGCCAGCCCGATCAGCAACAGGAGGCCGGCGGCGATCCACTGGAGAACCATGCGCCTCATTGGATCACGAGGTCGACGCAGGGCCACGCCCCACCCCGGCACCCCGATCGCCACAGGGGACGACACACATCGATGCCTTGACACTCCGGATGTGATCGCGAACACTTGTTCGCAACGCACATTTAACAGCCAGAAGGCATACCCCTGCCTCGGTGTCACGCACCCCGCCGCTGAAGCCCGGAGGTACGCCGCTCCACCGGCGTTAGCGCTAACAGCGCCCATCTCCAGAGGGTCCTCACGACGGCCGGGACCACTACGGGCAGCAGCGGATTCGGCGGTCAGCCCGATGTCCGGAGCCAGAGAGGCTGGATCAGATGATCGACCACTTCCCGACGCGGACCACCTCGTCGCGGCGCCGCCCACCGGGCCCGGCGCGGAGCACCAGGTCACTACGCCGGCTGCTGATCGTGCTGGTGGCCGCGACGACGGCGATGGTCGGCGGCGTCGCCGTCATGTCGTCGCCCGCCGTCGCCGCCACGAACCAGTTCCGAGGCATGAACTGGGCCGTGCTAGGTGACAACTTCAGCACCGGTCCCCTCGTCGTGCAGGGCCTCAGCTCCTCCGACAGCAACGCGACGGTGCGGGCCAAGGCCAACGCCCTCTACGACGACATGGCTTCCACCATGGGCGTCCACACCGTCCGGCTGCCCATCAACACCCACACGGTGGGAACGGCGTGGTGGGAGGCCTACCGGGGCGCCATCGACGCCGCCACCGCCCGCGGGTTCAAGGTCATCCTCGCCTACTGGGAGGACGGCGCCGCCTCCGGCGGCCGGATCACGAACCTCGCCGCGTGGAACGCGATGTGGTCCACGGTGACCAACACGTACGGCTCGAACCCCGACGTCTACTTCGAGCCGATGAACGAGCCCCACGGCTACAGCTCGACGGAGTGGCGCAACGTCGCGGCCAACTGGCTCAGCTACCACTACTCGGCGGTGCCCAGCCGGGTGCTCATCGGGGGCACCGGGTTCAGTCAGGACCTGCGCGACATCTGCAACGACAGCCGATTCGCCTCGACGCTGCTGTCGTTCCACCACTACGCCTTCTTCTACGGCGAGATGACCTACGACGCCTTCCGGAGCCACATCCAGACCCGCCTCGGCAACTGCGCGTCGCGGGCGGTCGCCACCGAGTTCGGCGCACCCATGAACGACGGCCGCAACTACGCCGACGCGAACAGCACCGACAACTTCGTGCGCCACATCCGCGCCATGGCCCAGGTCATGCGCGACAACCGGATGGGCGGCACCTACTGGCCCGCGCTCGGCGGCAAGCCCGGCACCATCGGCTACGACTGGTACTCGATGTACTCGCTCAGCGGTAGCGGCACCGACCTCAACCTGACCGTCCGCAACACCTCCGGCGCCGACCAGATCCGGTACGCCTGGGGCGACACCATCGGCGGCGGCCCCACGACGCCCCCGCCGACTGACACGTTCTACCGGATCACCGTGCGACACAGCGGCAAGGCCATGGACGTCCAGCAACCGAACACCGACAACGGCGCGCGCGTCGGCCAGTACACGTACAACGGCAACACGTGGCAACAGTGGCAGTTCCAGGACGCCGGCAACGGCTACTGGCGACTCGTCAGCCGCAACAGCGGAAAGTGCCTCGACGTCGTGAGCGCGTCCACCGCCGACGGCGCCGAACTGATCCAGTACACCTGCGGCAGCGGCACCAACCAGCAGTTCCAGATGGTCACAGGCGGAAGCTACTTCCAACTCCGGGCACGGCACAGCGGCAAGTGCGTGGACGTACCGGCCGCATCGACCGCTGACGGTGCGGTCCTCAAGCAGTACGCGTGCAACACCGGCGCCAACCAGCAGTGGTCGCGTACGACCGTCTGACCGACCCTCCGGCCGGCGCCCTACGTCGCCTGCGAGGAGGACTGCGGGATGCCGGTCACCTTCGCCGCGGGCCTGTCGGACGCCGCGGCGAAGGTGACCGGCGCGCCGAACGCGGCCCGCCGGACGGCGCGGCGCAGCGCGGCGAGGACGGCGGGACCGGCGAGGACTATCGCCACGGCGGTGGTGATCGCGCGGCCGGTGTCCCAGCCGAAGGTGGACGTGACGGCGGTGAACAGGGCGAGACGGTGCAGGTTCTCCAGTACGGGGGCACCGGCGACGTAGGACAGCTGGGTGTCCGCGCCGACGCTGAACGGCCAGAACCACAGGTTCATCAGCAGGCCGTAGCCGTAGGCGGCGAGCATCCCGTACCCGGCCAGGACGGCGACCTCGGCGCGGCCGCGCAGCCGGGCCGGAAGCAGGCCGGCGCCGAGGCCGATCCACGAGGCGCAGAGCATCTGGAACGGCAGCCACGGCCCGACGCCTGCGGTGAGCAGGGCGGAGGCGAACAGCGATGTGGCGCCGAGCAGGAAGCCGAACCCGGGTCCGAAGACCCGGCCGGCGAGGACGAGCAGGAAGAACACGGTCTCGATGCCCGCGGTCCCGGCACCCAGGGGGCGCAGGGCGGCGTTGACGGCGGCGAGTACGCCGAGCATCGCCAGGGCTTTGCTGTCGATGCCGCCGGAGGTGAGTTCGGCGAGGACGAGCGCTACGAGTATCGGCAGCATGACGATGAAGACCAGCGGCGCCTCGCCGGTGCGGGCGGTGCTCTCCGGGTGTGCGGGGACGAAGAACGGCCAGGTGAAGGTGGCCAGCGCGGCGGCCGAGGCGAGGGTCAGCACCACGGCGGTACGCGGGGCGACCCGTAGCACGCTCATGCCGGTGCCCTGGTCTCGTCGAGCGCGGCGGCGACCTGTTCCACTGTCAGCCAGGGGGCGGGGGCGAGGACCTTGGCCACCTGCGGCGCGAACGCCGGCGAGGCGAGCATGACCTCTGCGGTGGTGCCGTCGGAGACGATCTCCCCTTCGGCCATCACGATCACCCGGTCGGCGAGGGTGGCGACGAGTTCGACGTCGTGGGTGGCGACCACCACGGCTCGGCCGCTGCCGGCCAGCATCCGGGCGACGGCGGTGAACTGCCGCTTGGCATGGTAGTCCAGGCCGCGGGTCGGCTCGTCGAGCAGGACCACCGGCGGAGCGGCGGTGAGCTGCACGGCGAGTGCGAGGGCGAGCCGCTGTCCCTCGGACAGGTCCCGGGGGTGCCGGTCACCGGGCAGTCCGGGGACGAGCTGGTCCACCAGCGCCCGGCAGGTGCCGGCCGGCACGCCGGTCTCCCGGTCGGCCTGGGCGCACTCCGCGTCGACTGTCTCCAGGT
This sequence comes from Micromonospora sp. CMU55-4, assembly GCF_011602315.1. Lineage (NCBI taxonomy): Bacteria > Bacillati > Actinomycetota > Actinomycetes > Micromonosporales > Micromonosporaceae > Micromonospora > Micromonospora sp. CMU55-4. The sequence goes on along the minus strand of NZ_JAAOLH010000004.1, from coordinate 153,222 downwards.
AGAGCAGGTCACCGGAGTCCTGCGGGACGAGGCCGACGTGCCGGCGGGCCTGACCGGCCGGCAGGGCCTTCGGGTCGACGGTGCCCTTCGGCCCGGTCACGGCGACGGTGCCGCCGTGGCGTGGGCCGCTGCCCTGCACCGCCCAGAGCAGGCTGGACTTGCCGGATCCGTTGCGGCCCATCAACGCGACGACCCGGCCGGCGCGCAGATCAAGGTCGACGCCGGCCACCGCGACGGTGCCCGGATACCGTACGACGATCTTCCGCGCGGTCAGCGTGGGACCGGTGTCCGCGCCCGCCGGGACCGGCGGCGGCGCCACGCCGGCGAGCCGGTGCCGGAGGTCGGACGCCCGTCGGCGGGCGTCACGGACCGACAACGGCAGCGGTGTCCAGCCGGCGAGGCGACCCAGCTCGATCAGGGGTGGCGCGATGTCGATGTGGGCCAGCCCGGTCGCCGGCGTCCCGTCGTGGACATGGCCGTCGCCGGGCAGGTACAGCAGCCGGTCGGCGTACTGCAGGACGCGCTCCAGCCGGTGCTCGGCCAGCACCACTGTCACTCCGAGGTCGTGCACCAGCCGGTTGACGGTGGCGAGCACGTCCTCCGCGGCGGTGGGGTCCAGCGCGGAGGTGGGTTCGTCGAGCACCAGCACACGGGGGTGCGCCGTGAGCACCGCGCCGATGGCGACCCGCTGTTGCTGACCGCCGGACAGCGTCCGCAGGGGCCGGTCGCGCAGGTCGGCGATGCCGAGCAGGTCCAGCGTCTCCTCCACCCGCTTGCGCATCACCGCGGGTGGCAGGGCGAGCTGCTCCATCCCGTACGCCAGTTCCTCCTCGACGGTGTCGGTGACGAAGCCGGCCAACGGGTCCTGGCCGACCACGCCGACGACGTCGGCGAGATCGCGCGGCGGGTGCGTGCGGGTGTCCCTGCCGTCGACGGTGACGGCGCCGTGCAGGGTGCCGCCGGTGAAGTGTGGGACGAGACCGTTGATCGCCCGCAGCAGCGTCGACTTTCCGGCGCCGGTACGGCCCGCGACCAGGCAGAGTTCACCTTCCTCGACGCGAAACGTCACATCCCGCAACGGTGGCGGGCCGCCCTCGGCATAGTGGACGGTGACCCGGTCGAAAGTGATCATGGGCGGTCTCCCGGTGTCGATGCCCTCGCGGCGCGCACTCCGTCTGCCGGCACGTCCGTGACGGGGATGGGCCGGTCCACCGACGGCGGGCGTCCGGCACGTACCGTCGGCGGTGGTGGCGGCGCCAGCCAGGCGGGTGCCGCCGCGACGCCGACGGCGAGAAGCATCAGCGGGGTCAGCTGGGGCCAGGTGAGCGGGCTGACCGGCGGGTAGAGGAGTTCCGGGTCCACCGAGCCGGCGAGCATGGTCAGTGCCGCGGCGGCCACCCCGCAGCCGGCCACGAGCAGCTCGGCCGGGCGCCAGCGGTCCGGTCGGTACCGGCTGCGGCGGACCCGGCGACCGGCCAGCAGCATGCCGGTCACGGCGGCGGTCAGTCCGGCCAGGAGCATCGGCAGCCCCAGGTAGCCGGGTGCGGCGGTGTCGAGCAGCCCGTAGGTGCCGGCGCAGACGCCGACCAGCCCGCCGAGGACGAGCGCCCCGGTGACGGTTCGCTGCCCGGCGGGCACCGCCGCGGTGCGGCCGTAACCACGGGAGTCCATCGCGGCCGCGAGGGCCAGGGACCGGTCCAACGCGTCGGCCAGCACCGGCAGGGCGATCCCGCGCAGCGCCCTCATCCCGCGGGCGGACGCGCCGCGCAGCCGCCGGGCCCGGCGGACCCGTAGCACGCTCTCCACCAGCTGCGGGGCGACCGACAACGCGACCACGACGGCGGTGCCGATCGCGTACAGCGCTCCGGGTACGGCCTTGAGCAGCCGCTTCGGGTTGGCCAGGGCGTTCGCCGCACCGAGGCAGATCAGCATCGTCGCCAGCCGCAGCCCGTCGTAGAAGCCACCGAGGATCTGCTCGGCGGCGACCGGTCCGAACAGGCGGATGCCCGCCGCCCACGCGGGCAGCGGGATCTCCGGCAGCCGGACCAGGATGTGGTCGCCCTGGCCGCCGCCGAACACGATCCGGAACACCACCCGCATCGTGACGATCACCGCGCCGAGCCAGACGTACATGCGGAACGCCAACGCCCACGGCGCGTCGCCCCGGCGACGCACCACCACCAGACCGGCGACGGCGACGAGCAGGGCCAGCGGCAGCGGATTCGTGGTGTGGCTGGCCGCGGTGGCCAGGCCGAGCGCCCACAGCCACCATGCGCCCGGGTGCAGCCCCCGGGGCAGCCACCACACCGGCCACCGGCCCGGCAGACGACGGGCGTCGGCCGGCCGCGACCCGGTGACCGTGACGTCAGTCATCCGGGTCGGCGGCACGGCGTCGTCGGGCCGCGACCAGCGCGCCGGTGGCGAGCAGGGCGAGCAGAAGCACCCCGGCGATCGTGCCCAGTGGCAGGCCGTCGTCGTCACGGGACGCGGCGACATCCGTCACCACCGGCTCGTCGGAGGAGCCCTGCGGTGCCGTGCCGGTGGCGGCGCCCGGCGTCGCCGTCAGGGTCGGCGTACCGGCCGTCGGTGACGTGCCGGCGGAGGTCGGCGGGCCGACGGAGACCGGCGGGCCGGAGGTGCCGCCCGGCCGGGTGGGCTCGCCGGGCCGGCCACCGGCGACCGGCGGCGGTGCGACGGTTCCTCCTGCCGGTGGTGGCGCCGCCGGCTCACCGCCCGTGGGCGGCGGCGGTGGTGGCGGTGGCGGTGGAGGGGCGGGGCGTTTCGGCGCGACGCCGGGACGGGGCGCGTCGTCGGCGTTGCGGTTGAGGGAGAACGACCAGCCCTCGAAGCTGCCGGCCGCCGGCTTGCGGTTGAGCACGCCCTTGTCGCTGTACGTCCAGCTGCCGCCGTTCGGGGCGTGCCAGTACGACCAGTAGGCGCTCGCAGGCGGGGTGTCGACGCACTTCTCCGTCGCGGCCGACGGCTTGCCGTCGATCCGGCAGATGAACCCCTCGCCCCAGCGCAGGGTTCCGGTGATCGGGAAGCCCGCGTTCTTGAGCGCCGCGAGGCCGGTGGCCTGGGCGCCCGGCGCGCACCGCACCACCGTCCCGCCGCCGAGTTCGTTGAAGTCCACCACGACTGTGACCCCGGAGGCGTCCGGGCAGTAGCCGGCCGACCCGGCGGCCACCGCAGGACTGCCCGGTCCGATCGTGGTGCAGGCGGTGACCAGGGCGACGGCCAGCGCGCCACGGGCGGCGCGGAGGCTCATCCCGCCCGCCGTCGGCCGAGCACGAGCAGTGTCACTCCGCCACCGATCAGCAGCAGCGCGATCAGCAGGTAGCTACCGATCGCCACGCCGGTCGTCGGCAGCCCGCCCGGCCCGGACGCGGCCGGGGTCGTGATCGGCGGCGCGACGGTGGCCGGCGCCGCGGTCGTAGGCGCGGGTGTCGCCGCAGGGCTGGTCACGCTCGGCGTCGGGCCGGCGGTGCCGGTCGGTGGAGGCGACGTGGTGAGCGTGGGAGACGCGGAGGGCGTGGACGGCGCGGTGGGCGAGGCCGTGCCGGTCGGGGTGGGAGTCGACGTGGGCGGCGGGTCGAGGCCGATCCGGCCCAGCGGGACCTGGGCCAGCCCGAGCAGGGCCTGCGCGGTGGCCCGGCGCCACTGGTCCAGGTCGGTGTCGGTGATCCCGGCCGCCGCGGCAGCCGTGAATCCGTCGGTGTTGTAGGCGATCGCGCCGGCGTCGGCGGAGGCCGCGCCACCGTTGCCCGCGGTGAGCTGCAGCGCGGCCAGGGCCGTCGCCGCCCGGGCGGCCTCGTCGTCGCGGCCGGCGGCGGCGAGGGCCTGCCCGGCCAGGCCGGTACTGTTGGAGTTCGCGCCGGTGGTGGGTCCCGAGCCGCCGAAGGAACCGTCGGCGTGCTGCTGGGTGACCAGCCAGTCGGCGCCCTTGCGGGCGGCGTCGCCGGCGCCCGTGGCGCCGTCCTCGGCGGCGGCCAGCAACGCCTGCACGGCCATCGCGGTCGAGTCGACGTCGAGGGTGGCGCCGGGCTGGTCGTCGCAGGACGGCGACGGCCCGTCGGCGGCGTCCGGGTAGAGCCGGAAGCCGCCCGCCGCGCACTGCTGCCGGATCAGGAAGTCCACCGGATCCTGTGGCAGGTCGCCGCTGCGGGCCAGGCCGAGCACGGCGAAGGACTGGTCGAAGGTGTTGCTGGCGTCCGGGCCGCTGTCGGCGGTGGTACGGCTGGTGATCCGTCCCCGCTGGTGCCCGGCGTCGGCCGTGGCGATCAGCGACAGGGTTTCCGCCCGCAGGTCGTAGCCGCCGAAGTCGGTGGGGTCCGCGTCGGCGGCGGCTGCGGCGTAGAGCAGTTTGGCGGTGGCCCCGCCGTCGGTGAAGCCCTCGATGCCCCAGTCGTCGTAGCTGTTGTAGGACCGTACGTGTGTCGCGACCTGCGCGGTCGCCGCCTGCCGGGTCGGTGCGTCGACGCCGGTGGCGGACAGCGCGACCAGGCCGTCGATGGTCAGCCCCCAGTCCTCGGGGGCGAACGGGCCGGGCAGCGCCCCGTCGGTGAACTCGCCGGCCAGCCAGGACGCGGCGTCGCGGGCGGCGGTGACGTGGGCCGGGGCGGGTGCCGCGACAACGGCCGGCGGGGTGCCGGTGATCGCGGCGAGAGCCGTCACCGTGGCTGTACCGAGACCGGTGGTGAGACGCCGGGACAGGGGCATCAGGGGTGCCTTTCGCAGAGCGGTCGGTGAAACCTCCGGAAAGCACCCCGAGAGACGGACACCCCGCTCCGCGTGCTGCGGTGGGCGGGGTGGTCGGACCTCGGCGGCCCGGACTTCACCCTGTAGACCTCGACAGTGGAAGCCGCTCGTCCCGGGCGGGGCATTCCGGCTCGCGAAAAGGGACTCTCGCTCACGGTTGCGGGTCAGCGCCGGCTTCGAACCGGCTTCCCCCCACACGGGACGTATGCAGTTGTGCCCGGCGCACCGGGTGCCGACACCGTACCGCCCGGGCGCGCGACGACGCCAGAGCAGCTGCCGGTACCCGGTGCGCCGCTGGTCACACCGTTCGCAGCCGGCGGGTCAGGGAGCGGCGATGCTCGGCGGGGCGCCGGCGCCGAAGGACCAGCCCTCGACGCTGCCCGGCGCGGGGTTGTAGCCGGTCGCCCCCGACGTGCTGTAGGACCAGGAGCCGCCGCTGGACGCGTGCCAGTACGACCAGTACGCGGTGGCCGGCGGGGTATTGACGCACGGCTCGGTCGCGGCGGTGGGCTTGCCGTTGATCCGGCAGACGAAGGCCAGGCCCCAGCGGGCGGTGCCGGTGACGGTGAAGCCGGCGGCCTGAAGCGCGGCCAGGCCGGTGGCCGGATCGCCCGGCGCACAGGCGACCTGGACGCCGCCGCCGAGCGCGGCGAAGTCGACGACCACAGTGACTCCCGAGGTGCCGGCGCAGGCGGCGGCGTGCGCCGACCGGGGCGCGGGTTCGACTGCGGTCAGCGCGACGCCGGCCACGACGGCGGCCAGCAGGCCGGCCATCCAGGTGCGGGCGGTGGGACGGTGACGGAACACGGGTCCTCCTGTGATCGGGTGAGCGGCGAGGCGGTTCACGGGCAGGCGAGCACCGGTGCGCCGAGGTCGGCGCCGGCGGCGGACAGACGGGCGTACCCGATCCCGGTGAGACCGAGGACGGCCTGGGCGGTGGCCCGGGGCGCGGTGGCCGGGTCGAAGCCGCCACCGTCGAAGTCGACGGCGCCCCGGTCGGCGGGCGCCCCGGCGCAGCCGACCTGGAGTCCGGCGAGGAACGCCCGGGACCGCGCCCAGGCCGGTAGCCGGTGACCGTCGCGCAGGGCCTGCGCGGCGAGGCCGGTGCTGTTGGCGTTCGGTGTGCCGGCCGCGTTGGCGAAGCCGCCGTCGGCACGCTGAACGGACACCAGCCAGCGCAGCCCGGCGGCGGCGTCGGCCGGACGGTCCGCGGCGCGCAGCGCCTGCGTCACGAGCGCGGTGGCGTCCACGTCGGACGTGCAGACCGGTTGGGCGGGCAGCAGCGGGTAGCCGCCGTCCGGGCATCGGATGCCGGCCAGCCAGGCGGCCGCCGCCGGAGGCGCCCCGGCCGCCGTACGGTCCAGCGCCAGCAGCGCGAAGGACTGGCTGAACGCGTTGCTGTAGTCGCCGTACGCGGACCGGTCGCTGAACCGGCCGGCCGGCGTCTGCAGCGAACGCAGCCGGGCGATCAGGTCCACCCCGCCGACGTCGGCCGGGTCGCCGCCGCGCACCTGCACGGCGAGGGCGAGCTTGGCGGTCGCGCCCGCGTACGCCTCGGAGACGCCGTCGCCGAGGTAGCCGTCGCGGATGTCCGGCCGGGTGACCCAGGCCAGCGCGCCGGCGCCGTGGTCGTCGGCGACGCCGCCGGCGGCGAAGGCGAACACGGCGTCGAGGGTCAGCCCCTGGTCGGGGTAGGCGACACCGTCGAAGACCGCCTCGAAGCGTTCGCCGTCGACGAGTTGCCGGGCGAGCCAGCCGGCGGCGGCCTCCGGGCGGGTGAGGGCGGCGCGATCGGGGGCGGCGACGGCCGGTGTGGTGAGGGTGAGGGCGGCGAGTACGCCGCAGAGGAGCGCGAGCAGGCGGTGCCGACTTCGGCGGACGACCATCGGAAGCGCCTTTCCGGCCCGGCGGTCGTCGAAAGCCCGGACGACCGCAGTACGCGGGGGCGTCCGGGACTCCGACCCGTGGGCCACGACGGGTGGGGAGCGGTTGCACGCGTACGACGGGTATTCGGGCTCGCCGCCGCAGAGTTCTCTGGGCGGCCTACCGTTGCGGGCCAGCGCCGGATTTCGACCGGTCTTCCCCCGCACGTACACGCGGTGGTTGAGTTGTCGCGACAGTCTGCTGTGGCCGGTGCGCCGATGTCAATGCGCCAGGAACCGGCCACGTGCCGTGACGGCCGGCGGAATCGGCGGTTTCACACCCCGACGTCGAGAAGCCGTCGTCCCGGCGCGTCCGCGTGGAGCACGCCGGTGAAGGACGCCCGGTGAGGACCGGGCGTCCCTCACCGTGTGGTCACTGCCGGCGGGACCGGGAGCCGGTCAACGGCGGAACGGACCGGTGACGCAGTAGGTGATGCCGCCGGACGACGAGCCGGTCGTGCCGCGTTGCGAGGAGAAGTACAGCCGGTCCCCCGCCGGGGTGAACGCCGGCCCGGTGATCTCCAAACCGCTCTGTCCGGTGATCCGCAGGAAGACCGAGATCTTGTCGTCCGGCGTGATCATGCAGATCTCCATGTTGCCGCCGTCCTCGGCGACGTAGAGGTCACCTGCAGTGGACCCGGTGATGTTGTCGACGCCGGTCAGCGGAGGGGTGCCCGGACTGACCAGGTTGTCGTCGTAGGCGAGCTCGTATGTGCCGGCGGCCAGGTTGACCTGCCACACGCGGTTGTCGCCCTTCGTGGTGAACCAGACGGTGTCGTCCGCGTAGTGACAGCCCTCGCCACCGTTGAACGTCTTCGCGCCGGACACCTGCTGCCGGGTCGGGGTGGGCGAGCCGTCCGGGTCGGGCACCGTGGCCCAGGTGAACGTGCCGGAGGTGGCCGTACCGGCGCGGAGGACCTGGAGGGTTCCGGCGGACAGGTCGCCCCAGGTGGCCGGCACGAAGCGGTAGAACTTGCCGTCGGTCTCGTCCTCGGTCAGGTAGACGACCCGGCGGACCGGGTCGGCCGCGGCCGCCTCGTGCTTGAACCGGCCCATCGCAGGACGCGCCACCGCGGTCCCGCCGAGGGGGTACGTCTCGAAGACCCGGCCCAGGGACACCTCCTCGCAGGAGAGCCAGGTGTTCCACGGTGTCTTCCCACCGGCGCAGTTGTTGTTGGTGCCGGAGAGGATCCGCGACGCCCCGACCACGGCGCCGCTGGAGTTGAAGACGAGGCGTGAGGCGCCGCCACCCGCACCGGCCGACACCTCGGAGTTCGACACGTAGATCCAGCCGGTGCCGTTCGGGAACACGGCGCCGCCGTCCGGGGCGTCGTGCCAGGTGTACGACGTCCCCGGCACCGTCCGCCGGGACCGCGCGACGATCGAGCTGGTGAACCCGGCCGGCATCTGGATGCCGTTGGCGTCGGCTGCCTGAAGCCCGCCGTAGGGCCCCGCCGCGTTCTGTGCCGGGGCTCCGTACGCCGCCGACCACGCCGTGAACGGCAGGGCGACAGCGCCCGCACCGACAACGGTGGCCCGCAACATCGTTCGACGATCCATGGAACCTCCTCCGTAGGTTCCATGGATCCGACCGTGCGGAGCTTACGCACGCCGATCTGTTGGATGAACGTCGATGGACGGCTCGATGTGCGATGTCCCGCCCACGCCGACCCGGTCGAGGGGTCGTACGGGTAGGAGAGGCAGCGGCACCAACCAGCAGTGGGCGCGCGCGGCCGTCTGACCGGCCCTCCGGCCGCGGCCTCCCCTCCCCCGGTCACCGGCGCAGGTGGCCGATGCCGTGCTGGTCGAGCCAGGCGACAGTCCGCGGTACGAACGTCGGCGCCCCCGAGCCGGCGCTGACGTCGGTGGCGACCAGCGGCACCTGGGCGGCGACCGGGAGCAGCGTGGACCGCCAGCAGGCCGGCGTGGCGCAGGCCGAGCGGTCGTCGACGCGCCAGGCGGCGGCCACGCTGCGGCCGTCCGGGTCAGCCGGGCGATATTCCAGCCACCGGCTCAGATCGTTGCCGCCGTCGATCCCGGCGGCGAGGACCAGGTTGAACGAGCCCTGGACGCGAAGCAGGCGGATCTGCTCCTGCACGCCGAAGGGCGGCAGGCCGGTGCCCGTGCACGAGGTACCGCCGTCGCGCCAGCAGGTCCAGACCGCCGCGGGATCGGTGCCGCCGGCCGCCGGGAAGTCGTAGGACGAGATGTCGAAGACCACTGCGTTGTCGTCGCCGAACACCTCCGCCGCCGCGCTCCAGAACGTGCGGGTGGCGGAGATGTCGCTCTGCCGCAGCGACACGACGGGTGTGATGCCGGCCCGGACGAGCAGGTCGACGTACCGGGCCGCCTCGTCGAGGTAGCCGACGCGGTTCTGCCGATCGGCAGGGCTGCCGGTGTAGGCGTAGCAGGCGTCGCTCAGCACGACCCGTACCGCGTTGACGCCGCGGGCCCGCAGCGCGCCTACCGACGCGTCGTCGACCGGGCCGTCCCAGTGGATCGGTCCCCATGCGCATTCGCCGGGCGCGGCCGACCGGATGATTCCACGGGGCCGGTACGGCCTCGGACTGGCTGTGACCGTGAGGATGCGGTTGCCGAACGCCTTCAGCGCAGGCGCGGCGCCGGGCGCCTGCGGCGGGAGCACCCGGATGCCGCGGACCTCGGCGGTGGCCTGGGCGCCGCTGCTGTCGTAGGCGGTGGCGGTGACGCGGGTGCCGCTGTTCGGCGGCACGCCGCGCCAGTCGAACGCGTACGGCGCGGTGGTGTCCACGGCGAGCAGCCTGCCGCGCTCGCGGAACTCGACCCGCTCGATCCGCCGGCCGGGCGCCGCCGTGGCCTCGGCACGGATCGGGATGACGCCCGGCGCGGCGAAGAAGTCATTGGGCCAGGGCGAGGTGAGCGCCACCGACGGCCCGCCCGGCAGTGGGCTGGGCCGCGGGCTCCCCGAGGCCGGCGGCGGCGACGAGCCGGTCGGGTCGGCGCCGTCCCCGTCGCACGGCTGGCCGCTCAACACCCAGTCGGTCGGCTCGGGGTCGGCACCCTGGTAGTTGCCGCCGAACCGCACCGTCACCGAGGCGCCGGTCGGCAGCGTGGATCCCGCCGGGGGACGGAGCATGGTCATCGGATACATCTCGCCGCTGCCCAGCGTGTATCCGTCCGGCAGCCGGTCGAGGCCCATGGTGATCGTCTGACCGTTCGCCTGCCGGAACCGCAGCCACCAGTCGGTGACGGGAGCGCCCAGGTTGGTGACGGTGAGCTCGGCCCAGAAGCCGCTGGACCACTCCCGGGTGATGGTGTAGTCCACCGTGCACGCCGTCGCGGCGTAGGCCGGCCGCAGCGCCATCGTCATGGCCCCGCCGACGACGACCGCGGCTGCTGTAGCCAGCGCGAAGATCCTGCGTCGCATCATGCCCCCGTAACATCGACATATATCACTTCATGCAGCCTCGGCGCTCGGGGCACGGCCTGTCAAGGGCTGAACCGGGCCCGGGCCGGGCGGAACGGCGCGGCGTTCCGCCCGGCCGGCGGCTCAGCGTCCGCGCAGCTCGGCCGCGGCGGCGACCAGGTGCTGGAGGGACGCCTCGACCTCGGGATAGCCGCGCGTCTTGAGGCCGCAGTCGGGGTTCACCCACAGCCGCTCGGCCGGCACCGCGGCCACGGCCCGGCGCAGCGCGCCGACGACCTCGTCGTGGGACGGCACCCGGGGTGAGTGGATGTCCCAGACGCCGGGCCCCACCCCCCGGCGGTATCCGATCGCGGCGAGGTCGTCGAGAACCTCCATCCGGGAGCGGGATGCCTCGATGCTTGTGACGTCGGCGTCGAGGGCGTCGATGGCCGTGATCACCTCCCCGAACTCCGAGTAGCACAGGTGGGTGTGGATCTGGGTGTCGTCGGCGACTCCGCAGGTGGCCAGGCGGAACGCCCCGACTGCCCAGTCCAGGTACGCCTTCTGGTCCGCCCTGCGCAGTGGCAGCGTCTCACGCAGCGCCGGCTCGTCGACCTGGATGACCCGGATACCGGCTGCCTCGAGATCACGGCACTCGTCGCGCAGGGCGAGTGCGACCTGGTCCGCGGTGTCTGCCAGCGGCTGGTCGCTGCGGACGAACGACCAGGCCAGGATCGTGACCGGGCCGGTGAGCATGCCCTTGACCGGCCGGTCGGTCAGCGACTGCGCGTAGGTGGACCAGTTGACGGTCATCGGCGCCCTGCGTGCCACGTCGCCGTAGATGACGGGCGGACGCACGCATCGGGAGCCGTAGGACTGGACCCAGCCGTGTTCGGTGGCGGCGAACCCGTCCAGCTGCTCGCCGAAGTACTGGACCATGTCGTTTCGTTCCGGCTCGCCGTGCACGAGCACGTCCAGGCCCAGCCGCTCCTGGAGCCGGACGACGTGCTCGACCTCGGCGCGCATCCGCTGCGTGTAGGCGGCGTCGTCGAGACGCCCGGCCCGGTGCTCGGCACGCGCGCGGCGCAGCTCGTCGGTCTGCGGGAACGATCCGATGGTCGTGGTCGGGAGGGGCGGCAGGTTGAGCCGGGCCTGCTGTGCCGCCGCACGCTCCGGGTACGCGCCGCGCTGCCGATCCGTGGCGCGCAGCGCGGCGAGCCGGCCGCGTACGGTGTCGTCGCGCCAGGCGGCAGGGGTGGGCGGCAGCGGCTCGGGCAGGGACGTGGTGCCGTTGCGCAGCGCGCGGCCGAGCCGGACGACCTCATCGACCTTCTGCCGGGCGAAGGCGAGCCGCTGACGCAGCGCCGGGTCGAGAGCGGTCTCGGCGGACAGGTCCTCCGGCACGTGCAGCAGCGAGCACGAGGTGGACACGGCGACGTGGTCGGCGAGGGCGGTGACGGCGGCACCGGCCGCCACGGCGGCCCGCAGGTCGGTACGCCAGACGTTGCGGCCGTCGACGAGGCCGGCCACGATCGTCTTGCCGCGCAGTGGTCCCGCACCGGCCAGCCGCCGCAGGTTGCCGGGCCCGGCCACCAGATCCACGCCGACCGCTTCGACCGGCGTGTCGAGCAGGGCGGGCAGCGCGTCACCGAGCTCGCCGAAATAGGTGGCGACGAAGATCGCCGGCCGCTGTTCCACCGCGCCGAGCCGGGTGTACGCCTCCCGCAGCGCGTCGATCTCGGCGGCGCTCCGGTCGGCGACATAGGCGGGTTCGTCCAGCTGCACCCATCGCACGCCTGCCGCGGCGAGGGATCGCAGGATGCCGGCGTACACGTCGACCAGGTCGGTCAGCCGGTCGAACGGTTCGCCGCCGGCCTCGGTGGGCTTGGCCAGCAGCAGGAATGTGGCCGGCCCGACCAGCACCGGCCGGCTGTCGATTCCCAGCTCGCGGGCCTCGCGGTACTCGCGCAGCGCCTTGTCGGGATTCGCCGCGAAGGTGGTGTCGGAGCCGATCTCGGGAACCAGATAGTGGTAGTTGGTGTCGAACCACTTCGTCAGTTCGAGCGCCGGCTCGGCATCGACGCCCCGGGCCATGGCGAAATAGGTGCCGAGGTCGCCGAGGCCGAGACGGGCGAACCGGCGCGGGATCGCGCCGACGGCGACGGCCGTGTCCAGCACGTGGTCGTAGTAGGAGAACGTGTTGGACGGGATCGCGTCCAGGCGCGCGTCGCGCAGCGTCCGCCACACCTTCGCCCGTAGCGCGGCAGAGGTCGCCGCCAACTCCTCGGCGTCGATCCGGCCCGCCCAGTAGGCCTCGACGGCCCTCTTGAGTTGCCGGTTGCCCCCGATACGCGGATAGCCCAGCACGGTGCTCTGACCGAATGCGGTACTCATGGAGATCCCTTCCCTCGAAGCACACGAGGCCGATCGAGGCGGGGAGGGAAGGGGTACAGACGGCGTACCGGCTTCCGCACCGGCCGTCCCGAGCGACCGTCGGCGGCGCGCACCGGACGGTGCGCGCGGTGCGGGCAGGTCTTCGGACTCGCGGGCGCGACCGGATCCACCCGGTCACCTACTGGCCGTCGCTTCCCAGACCTCACGGTCCAGTGCTTCGATGACGGCTGTCGTTCCCACTCACCGCTGCGGGGCAGTCCCGGACTCACACCGGGTTCCCTCTTACGACGCCACACCCTTCACGGGCACGGCGAACCAGCACCGTTGTCCATCGTATGGGGCGGTGAGCCGACGTGGTCGGCGCGTCCGTCCTGCGGGACGGCGAGCCGTCGCGGCGGGTGGCGGGAGCGACTCGCGGTCGCCCCCGCCCCCCGTCGCAGGGCCGGTCAGCCCTTGCGCCACTTCTGGCCGGCCGTGCCCGTGCAGTCCCAGAGCTGGAGCCTCGCGCCGTCGTTGCCGTTCCGGTCCTTGATGTCGACGCACTTGTCGGCCTGAAGGTTGACCAGGTCCCCGGCGGCGTTCAGGGTGAACTGCTGGGCGCCGGTGCCGTTGCAGGTGTAGAGCTGCACCACCGCCCCGTTGGCGGTGGACCCGGCGTCGACGTCCATGCACTTGTTGTTCTGGCTCTTCAGCGCCGTGCCGCTGAACGTCCACTTCTGCGCGTTGGTGTTGTTGCAGTTCCACATCTGCAGCGGCGCGCGGTCGACGAAGTTGGAGCTCGGCACGTCGATGCACTTGTTGTTCCAGTTGCTGACCACGGGCACCCCGGTGGTCGGGTTGCCGCCCCCACCTCCGGTGAACGGGCTGAGGATCAGTCCGGCCGAACGGGGGTCGCCGTCGTGCACCAGTGACTCGAATCCGCCGACGTCGTCGAAGGCGAACGCGTACGCCCGGCCGTCGGTCATGTTGGCGTGGATCAGGCGGGCGTACTGGTTGGTGGGGTTGCTGCGGTAGAAGTCGGCGGCGTTCGTGCTGGGCTGGGTGTCGATGGTGCCGAGCGTGCCTCGGTTGAGGGCCGCGCAGAGCGTACGCGAGATCGGGCCGACCACCTGGTCGTTCGGCGCGGGCAGGTCGCCGTCGCATCCCCAGACGCTGGCCGAGGAGGGCCGGTTGAAGGAGGCGACCACCTGGCCGCTGCCGTTTGTGAAGGTCATGGTGTTGCCCGAGGTGCGGCCGTAGTACCGGATGGCCGGCTGGTCGGCGAAGGGCGCCACGGTCAGCGTCTTCGTGGTGTACGCGTTCCACGCGGAGGCGATGTAGGAGTCCAGGTAGGTGGTGCTCAGCAGGCCGGCCCCGGCCGCCTTCCCCGGGGCCAGGACGCGCAGCACGGTCCCGTCGGAGCGGGTGTGGACGGTGTTGGCCCAGCCCGGCTGCGCCCGGATGCCGTCGATGACCGCGTTGCGTCCGTTGGCCACCACGTCGCCGGTGCGCTTGGTGACGCCGTTGGCGCCGGTCACCGTGACCGCGTGCGGGATCGCGAACATGTCGACCTGGGAGCTGTTGAGCCACAGCCCGGAGTCGTTGTAGGTGAACTCGCTCCAGTCGAAGAGGATGTCGCGGTTCGCGTCACCGGCCGCCCAGGGCGCGGGCTGCACCAGTCCGTCCGGGGTGAGGAAGAACTTCAGCTTCTGCCCGAGGGCGAAGTAGGCCCGGCCGGAGAAGCCCCGGGGCAACTGGATCGTGGTGCTGCCGCCGTTGCCGGGGCCCGGTATGGAGACGTCCGGCGCGGGCGACGGCGGGATCTGCCCGCCGCTCCACGGCACGAAGGCGCCACCGGCGGTGACGTAGCCGAGCCGGCCGGAGGAGAGCTGGACGCCGATGACGTAGAGGTAGACCGGGTCGGTGCGACCGGTGGTGTTGGTGACGGTGACGGGTAGCAACGCGGGTCCGACCGCGTGGGCGGGCGTGGCGACGACGGTGCCCGCGAGCCCGGCGAGCAGTGCGGACGCGGCGGCGAGCAGCTTTCTTCGAAGACGCATGGCGACACCTCGCTGGAGACAGGGACGGGAGAGCGCTCTCTCAGCAGGGTCCAATTGTTAATTTTGTTTGTCAATAGGCGATCACCGATGGACGCCAGACCGTCACGGGCGGGGCACCCGCCGTGCGGCGGTCGGGTCCGGCGGGACGACGTACTTGGCGGTCTCGTTGGCGGCGACGTTGACCAGGGTGACCGCGGCGAGGGCCGCCAGCACCACCGGCGGGAGCGCGGCGAGTCCGAGTGGCGCGGACAGTGGGCTGAAGGGCAGCGCGACGGTGACCGTGATGAGCAACAGTCCGGTGCCGGCGAGCGCGGCGGAGGGGCGGCTGCGCAGGAAACTCCGATTGGAGCGCAGCACCAGCAGCGCGATGATCTCGGTGGCGGTGAACTGGACGAACCAGGCGGCGCGGAAGACGTCGGTCGACACGTGCCACCACCAGCGCAGGGCGCCGAGTACGAGGAGGTCCACGGCGATGCTGATCGAGCCGTACACCAGCATGAACCTGCGGATGGTCCGGACGTCGACGGTACGCGGATGCTGGATCTGCTCGGCATCGGCGTAGTCGGTGGACAGGGTGGTGTAGGGGATGTCGGAGAGGAAGTTGAGCAGCAGGACCTGACGGGGCAGCAGCGGCAGGAAGGGCAGCAGGAGCGCGGCGATGCTCATGCTGACGACGTTGCCGAAGGACGCGCTGGTGTTGACCCGGATGTACTTCAAGGTGTTGGTGAACGTGCGGCGGCCGAGGCGGATGCCGTCGGCGATCACGTCGAGGTTCTTGTCGAGCAGCACGATCGCCGCGGCCTGTTTGGCGACGTCGACAGCGGTGTCGACGGAGATGCCGACGTCGGCGGCGTGCAGCGCGGGAGCGTCGTTGATGCCGTCGCCGAGAAACCCGACGACGTCGCCGCGTTGGCGCAGCGCGGTCAGGATGCGTTCCTTCTGCAGCGGGTCCACCTCGGCGAACACGGTGACGTCGGTGATCCGCTCCGGCAACTGGTCGTCGGGGCAGGCGGCGAGGTCGGCGCCGACGAGCGGTTCGCCGGCGAGGTCGACGCTGGCGGCGACGTGCCGGGCGGCGTGCCGGTTGTCGCCGGTGACCAGTCGGACCGTGACGCCCATGTCAGCGAGCCGGCGGATGGCGGCGGCGGCGTCTGCGCGGGGTGGGTCCTGGAAGGCGAGCAGCCCGACCAGCGTCATCTCCCGTTCGTCGGCGACGGCGACGGCGGTGGCGCCGGGCATGGCTCGCACGGCGAGGCCCAGCACCCGGTCGCCCTGGTCGCTGAGCGCGGCGAACCGTCGCAGGACCCGCTCGCGTACCTCGTCCAGCGGTACCGTGCCCGCGGCGGTGCGTGCGGTGGCGCACACGTCGAGCACCGCGCGTAGCGCACCCTTGGTGACCAGGATCGGCTCGTCTCCGTCGCGCACCAGCAGGGACAGGCGCTGGCGGGTGAAGTCGTAGGGCGCCTCGGCGATGCGGGTGCCCGGGTCGGCGGGTGGTTGCCCCCTCATGATCGCCGTGTCGACAGGGTTGGGAAATCCACGCTGGAGGCCGGCGTTGAGCCTCGCGAGCCGGGCCACCTCGGCGTCCGGCTCACCGTCGACCGAGAGGCAGCCGGTGAGGGTGACCGTGCCGGCGGTGAGGGTGCCGGTCTTGTCGGTCAGCAGCACGGTCATGGCGCCGAAGTCCTCGATGACCTCGAGGCGCTTGACGATGACCCGGTGCGCGGCCATCGCACGGGCGCCGGCGGAGAGGCTGACCGCGACGATCGCCGGCAGCATCTGCGGGGTCAGCCCGACGGCGAGGGCGAGCGAGAACAGCAGGGAGTCGATGACCGGGCGGTGCAGCAGCAGATTGGCGACGAAGATGCCGACCAGCAGGACCACCATGATCCGCACGAGCAGCAGCCCGAAGCGGGTCAGCCCGCGCTGGAAGCCGGTGCTGGCGGGGCGGGAGGCGACCCGGCGGGACACCGCTCCGAAGGTGCTGTCGCGGCCGGTGCGCATCACCACCGCGCGCGCGGTGCCACTGGCCACGTGCGTACCCATCCACAGCGCGTTGCCGCGCGCGGTCAGCTCCGCGTCCGGCGGCGACGGGTCGTCCGACTTGGGTACGGGGAACGACTCGCCGGTAAGCACCGCCTGGTCGACCTGCAGACGTTCCGCCTCAACGATCCGGCAGTCCGCCGGGACGACGTCCCCGGCGCGCAGCACCACGAGGTCGCCGACGACGACCTCCTCGACCGGTACGGACACCTCACGCCCGTCGCGGATCACCTCGGTGTCCACCCGGACCCGGGCCTGCAACGCGTCGACGGCCCGCCCGGCGGCGTGTTCCTGCCAGAAGCCGAGGCCACCGCTGGCCGCGACGATGGCCAGGATGATCGTGCCGTCGATCAGATCCCCGACGGCCATCGACAGCAGGGTCGCGGCAATCAGGATCAGGATGATCGGGCTGGTGAACTGCGACAGCAGGAGCCGCCAGCCCCGCCTGGCGCCCGCGTCGACCCGGTTGGGCCCGTGCTCGCGCAGCAGGGCGGCGGCGCGTTCACCGGTGAGCCCGGCCGTGGAGGCTCCGACGGCGGCCACGGCCTGCGGCAGCGGCCCGGCCCAGAACGCCGCGCGCCCGTCGTCTGCTCGCCCCACTGCGCACTCCGCGGTCGCCGGCCACCCCCACGAGTGACGCTACCGATCCGCCCCACCGCGCGCGGGTGATTGGCCTGCCCGCTCACCGTCGGCCGGTTCGCGCCGTGCCCTCTGCCACGCCCGCAGCGCCACGCCGACGCCGATCAGGGCCAGCAGCGCCCACTCCCCGATGCCCAGTTCCCGTTCCAGATAGCGGTAGGAGGCGGCGCCCAGGTAGCCCAGCAGCGCCACGGCCGTCGCCCACACCAGGCCGCCGGCCAGGTTCGCCCGCAGGAACACCGGCCACCGCATCCCACCGGCGCCGGCGATCATGGGAACCACGGCGCGCAGCACCGCCACCCAGCGTCCGATGAGCACCGCCCACGCCCCGCGGCGGGCGACCAGGCGGCGGGCCCGCGCGATGTCGAGGCGCCGGCGCAGCACTCGCGGGGCGCGGGCGAGCACACCCGCGCCGTACCGGCGGCCGAGGGCGTACCCGGCCTGGTCACCGAGGCAGGCCCCGGCCGCCCCGGCGGCCACCACCGCCCACAGCGGCAGCGCGCCACCGTGGGCCACCAGCCCGCCGATCAGGATCGCTGTCTCACCCGGTACGACCAGCCCGAGCAGCGTCGAGGACTCCAGGGCCGGCAGGACGATCACCAGGGTCAGGACGAGCAGCGGCGGCAGCCCCACGAGCACCGCCAGGATCCTGTCCACCCGATGATTGTCGCCCCGGAGAGTGGCCGGTGAGAGAGAAGCGCCTCCCGCGGGCGGACGAAACGTAGGGTTCGGGTCGACGGCAGGGACGGTGCCGGACGAGGGGCGGCCGAGGACCGGTGGGAGCGCGTACGCATCGCCCGTCGCCGGCGTTGCTGGTCAGCCTGACCGTCTCGGCGTGCCTTCTGGCGGCGCTCAGCGCGGCCGTACGCAGCCACCGGGTGCCTCGCTGGGAGCAGGACCTGTTCACCCTGCTCAACCACCTTCCGGCCGGGCTGACCCCGGTCCTGGTCCTGGTCATGCAGCTCGGCTCGTACCCGGCGGTGTTCGTCGCCGCCGCAGCAGCCGTCATCGCACGCCGCATCGGCGCCGCGTGGACTCTCCTGCTGGCCGGGAATCTGGCGTACTGGCTCGCGACAGCCGTCAAGGCCGCGGTCGCCCGGCAGCGGCCCGCGGCGCTGTTCACCGACGTGGTCCTGCGCGAGACGATCACCGGACGCCTCGGGTACCCGTCGGGACACGTCGCGGTCGCCACCGCCCTGGCGCTCGTCGCCGCGCGGGCCGGCGGCCCCCGGTGGCGCCGCGCCGCCTGGGTGGTGATCGGGCTGGTCGCCGTCGCGCGGATCCACGTCGGAGCGCATCTGCCGATCGACGTGGCCGGCGGTGTCCTCGTCGGCTGGCTCGCGGTGTGTCTGGCCCGACTCGTGGTCGGCGAGGTCGGGCCGCAACGGTCGGTGCCCGCACTGCGGGCGACGCTGCGGCGGCGCGGGATCGAGGTGGCATGGTTGGCGCCGATCCACGGCGACGCCCGTGGCTCGCAGCCGTGGCAGGCGGTCACCACCGGCGGTCGGCGACTGTTCGTCAAGGTGACCGGTGGCGAGCAACGCGACGCGGACTGGGTCTACAAGCTCTACCGGCGGATGCGCTACCGCCACGTGGCCGACGCGCCGCCGTACCTGAGCGCACGGCAGCAGAGCGAACACGAGACCTGTCTGACCCTGCTCGCCGCGCGTGCCGGCGTGCGGATACCGGCCGTCGTCACGACCGCCGCCGCGCCCGGCGGCGACGCCGTGCTGGTGCAGGAGTTCATCGACGCCGCCCCGCTGCACACCGTCGTCGGGCCGGTCCCGCTTGCCGCCGTACGCGACGCCTGGGACCAGGTGGCGCGTCTGCACCGGGTGGGCATCGCGCACCGGGACCTGCGGGCCGCGAATGTGCTCGTCGGCCGGGACCACGTCTACCTGGTGGACCTGGGCTTCGGCGCCGACGACGCCTCGGCCGAGCAGCGGGCCCGCGACGTCGTCGAGCTGATGGTCGCCCTGGTCGGCCGGGTCGACCCGGCCGGCGTGGTCGATGCGGCGATCGACCGCCTGGGTGTCGCGGCGGTCGCGGACAGCGTGCCGTTCCTGCAACCCGCGGTGCTGTCCCGCGCCGGCCGGACCGCCCTGCGCGCCCGGCCCGGCATGCTCGACAGCCTTCGCCAGGAGATCCTGCGACGCAGCCCGGACCGCGACCGCCCGGCGGCGAAGGTGGTCCGGATCAGCCGCCGCACCGTCCTGGAGCTGCTGGTCCTGGGGTTGGTCGTGCACCTGCTGCTCCCCCAGCTCGGCGAGATCCGCACCGCCCTGGGTCTGATCGTGCACGCCAACCCGGTAGCGGTCGCCGCGACGCTGCTCGGCTCCGCTCTGACCTACCTGCTCAGCGGTCTCGTGCTCCGGTTGGCCACGGCCGGCCGGGTCCCGCTGGGCGAGGCCACCCTGGTGCAGGTGGCCGCGTCGTTCGCCAACCGGCTGGCGCCCGGCAGCCTCGGCGGCGCCGCGCTCAGCCTGCGTTACCTGCACCAGAAGGGACTCGTCGCCGCTGACGCGGGCACCGCCGTGGCCGTCTCCCGCGCCGCCGGCGTGGTGTCCGTCGTGCTGCTGCTGCCGGTGCTGCTGCCGTTCGCACGCCAGCCCGCCCGCATCCTCACCCACGACGCGGCCAGGGCACTGCCGCTGCTACTGGGCGCCCTGGCCGTGCTGCTGGTCCTCGCCGGCGTGCTCGCCGTACCCCGGGTCCGGCGGCGTGGACGCGCCGCGGCCGGCCAGGTCGTGACCGCGCTGCGCGAACTGCGCCACCAGCACGGGCTGCGGTGGCTCGTCGTCGCGTCGACGGCGCTCACCCTCACCTATGGCCTCTGTCTCTACGTCGCGCTGATCGCCGCCGGCCCGGTCCCGCTGGCCCACCTGCCCCCGGTGATCCTGGTCTGCCTCGTCGGCGAGGGTGTCTCGTCCGCCGCGCCCACCCCCGGCGGGCTCGGCGCCACCGAAGCCGCGCTCGTCTCCGGTCTGCTGCTCTACGGAGTGCCACTGGACGCCGCCGTCGCGGGCACCCTGATCTACCGTCTCGCGACGTTCTGGCTCCCGGTACCGCCGGGATATCTGGCCTTCCGGCTCCTGACCCGGCGCCGGCTGCTGTGAACGCCGGCGACGGGGGGCGATCGTGGGCGGGGCCGGAGCGGCAGTGGCGATCCGCGCGTCTTCGACCGTCTCCCGAGCTACGCCCGGCCGGGTCAGCCGGCCAGCGCCCGGCGACAGCGGGCGAGTTCCGCGCGCAGATCCCGGCGCAGGGCCCGGTCCAGGCCGGGCTGGGCGAGCGCATGGGCGAAGTCGCGGGCCGCCTCGTCCCACCGGCCCAGCCGGGTCAGGGCCGTGCCCCGGTTGTAGCGCGGCACGGGGGCCTCCGACAGCGCCACCGCCCGGTTCAGGTCGGCGAGCGCGGCGGCCACGTCGCCGCGCTCGAACCGGGCGGCGGCCCGGTTCGTCCACGCCTCCACCAGCTCGGGGTCCCCGCTCAGGGCCCGGGTGAGCAGTTCGTCGGCCTCGGCGGGCCGGCCGCGCTCGGCGAGAATCAGGCCCAGGGTGCACAGCAGCGCGGGCTCGTGCGGAGCGCCGGCCAGCCCGGCCCGTGCGCCGGCCTCGGCGGCGTCGAGCTCGCCGCGCTCCACGTGCAGGTTGACCAGGGCGATCCGGGCGTCGAGGTGCCCGGGTTCGATGGCGAGCACCCGCTCCAGGTCGGCGCGCGCCCGCTCGGGGCGGCCCCGCTCCTGGTGGAGCACGGCCCGGTTGTAGTACGCCTCGGGCAGGTGCGGTCCCAGCCGGATGGCGGCGTCGTAGTCCCTGATCGCGGCCCGGCTCCGGCCCGCCGCCCGGTAGAGGGCGGCGCGGTCCACGTAGTACTCGCAGTTGTCCGGGTCGTGGGCGATCACGGTGTCCAGGTCGGCCAGCGCCCGCGCCGGGTCGCCCAGCGCGAGGTGAACCTGCGCCCGGTTGTGGCGCAGCCGGGCCAGGTCCTGCGGGCGTTCGCCGGGCCCGAGCGCGGCCGTCAGCCGGGCCAGTCCGTCGTCGACGAGCCGCAGCGCGCGGTCGGGCCGGCCGGCCCGGCTGTCCAGCAGCGCCAGGCCCTGCTCGTAGAAGACCGTCGACAACAGCCGCTGGCGTGGGTCGGCCAGCTCGGCGGCGAGGTACAGCGCCCGCTCCAGCCACTGCCGGGCCAGCGCCGGGTCCTGCTCGGCCGCCGGCAGGTGCCGGGCGTGCAGCATGGCGGTGGCGTACGCCGCCGACATCGTGATCTTCGGATCGTCGGTGACGGCCCGCGCCTCGTCGTAGAGGTCGAGCGCCTCGGCGGCCCGGTTCAGGGCCGCCAGGGCGGTGGCCAGGCCGGTGGTGAACGCCCACCAGTGCCGCAGGTCGCCGTCGGGGGTGACCGTCGCCCGCCCGCGCCGGGCGACCCGGGCCGCGTGGTGGTAGTAGCCGCGGGCCAGGCTGTCGCCCAGGGCCCGCCGCAGCGCCTGCGGGGTGCGCCCGTCGGGCGCCGGGTCGGGGGCGCCCTCGTCGCGCAGGTCGAGGCGCACCGGGGAAGGCCCGAGCCGGCGGGCCAGCGCGTCCAGCAGCTCGGTGGTCGTCTCGTCGGCGCTGGCGACGTGATCGAACCGGACGGTCACCGGCCGCCGGAGCGTGCCGGCCCAGGCCGCCACCAACTCCGCCGCGCCGTAGGCAAGGCAGGCGGTACGGCGGGCGGGGTGGAAGCGGATCGGCTCCTCCTCGGCGGCCGGCCGGGCCGCCGGATCGAGCCGGGGGGCGATCGCGCGCAGTTCGACCGCGTGCCGGGCCGCCAGGCGGGGCCGGTCGGCGGCGACCCGACCCAGAAAGACCGAGACCCCGGCGTACGGCCCGTGGTCGCGGTGGCAGTCGTAACGTTCCGGCCCGCCGGTCACCGCAGGGCCCACCGCCGCAGGGGCGGGCGCCCGGAAGCGCCCGCCGGACCGGCAGTTACCAGCACCACTCGATCCACAGCCGGCGTGCGCCCGACACCAGGCGGAGCGCAGAAGTGCGACGGATGGTCATTCTCCTCATAGGAACCTCCGATGTGATCCACCTCAGGACTGGCCCAGAGCGTAATCCCGGTCGATGCAAATAAGAAGGGTGCTCGCAATTCGCGGCGCAGGGCCGAGGTCTAGTAGCGGCGCCGCAGTCGGGCCTCGGCGCGGGGGTTGCGATTGGCGAGGTTCAGGTCGCCGCCGTAGTGCGCCAGAACCCGTGGGTTCATCACCCGGTACCACAGCGGCGGAACGAGAGCGAGCAACACCATCGAGGCGTAGCCTCCGGGCAGCCGCGGCGAGACGTCGAAGCTGCGCAGCGTCTGGTAGCGGCGCAGCGGGTTGGCGTGGTGGTCGCTGTGGCGTTGCAGCTGGAAGAGGAACACGTTGGTGACGACGCGGTCGCTGTTCCAGCTGTGTCGTGGGTCGACCTTCTCGAAGCGGCCGGTGGCTGTGCGCCGGCGGCACAGTCCGTAATGCTCGAGATAGTTGACCGCTTCCAGCAGCGAGAAGCCGACGATCGCCTGTAGGAGCAGAAAGGGCACGAGCCGCCACCCGAACACCGCGATCAGCAGGGCGAAGAGCACGACGGTCATGAGCCCGGCGTTGAGCAGGTTGTTGCGCAGCGTCCACGGACTCTTGTGCCGCAGCCGGAAGCGGCCGGTCTCCAGCCGCCACGCCGAGATGAGGCTGCCCCAGACCGTACGTGGCCAGAACGAGTAGAAGCTCTCCCCCAGCCTGGCGCTGGCCGGATCCTCCGGTGTGGCGACACGGACATGGTGTCCGCGGTTGTGCTCGACGTAGAAGTGGCCGTACCCGGTGGGCGCGAGCGCGATCTTCGACATCCACCGCTCGACCGTTTCGCGCTTGTGGCCGAGCTCGTGTGCGGTGTTGATGGCCAGTCCGTTGACGATTCCGATTGTGGCGACCAGGCCGGCGGCGCCGGCGAGACCGAGGCCGCCACGCGTCCAGACCCATGCTCCGAGCAGCAGGGCGGCGTACTGCGCCGGCAGGAACAGGAACGTGATCCAGCGGTAGTAACGGACCTCCTGCAACCGCCGGGCGACGTCGTCGGGCGGGTTCTCCCCGTCGTCACCGAGCAGCACGTCGATGACCGGGATGAGTCCGAAGACCACCGCCGGGGTGAGCCACCAGGCAGCGGGTCCCGCACCGGCCTGCCACAACGCGTACGCCAGGAACGGCAGCACCGGCACGAGAAGAGCCAGTGGCCACAGGTGCTTCTTGCCGTCATGCCAACCGGCGGCGACCGCTGGAGCATCGATCGAGGTCTGCATGTGCCGCCTCCGGAGTGTCGAGCGCTGCGTCGACTGTCACACGGATACCCATGCTTGACAATATCTGGCCGCGCGTAAATTTGGTGGGCATGCAAGGCGTATGTGTCCAGTCGATAGACTCGGCGCACCATGGTCGACCCTCCGCCTTATCGCCACACCGCGCGCCGCCACCTGCGCGACGCGGTCCTCAAGGCCGGCCGCGACCTGGCGATCGACCGCGGCTGGGACGCGGTACGAATGGCCGACGTGGCGGCCCGCGTGGGCGTGAGCAGGCAGACGCTCTACAACGAGTTCACCAACAAGGCCGGACTCGGCGAAGCCATCGCACACCGCGAGATCGACCGGTTCACGGACGGCGTACGGGAGGCGTTGTCCGCACACGGCGGCGACGTACGGGCCGCCGTCCATGCCGCGGTCACGTTCGTGTTGACGCAGGCCGGCACCGACCCGCTGGTCAAAACCGTCCTCAACAGCGCCCGAGGCACCGACGCCCTGCTCCCCTACCTGACCACCCGCGCCGACCTGGCCCTGGCCGCCGCCGTCACGGTGCTGAGAGAGTGGGCGGGCACGCACCTGCCCCGGGTACCGGCCGATGACGTCACCGTCGGCGCCGAATCCCTCGCGCGACTGGTCGTCAGCCACATCGTGCTGCCGACCGCGCCCGTCGACACCACCGCCGACACCCTCGCCGATCTGGCACAACGCTTCCTGGACCCGCCGCGGGCGTGAACCGGCGCAACAGCTGCCACAGACGGCGGAAGGAGAGCATCCCCGCCGGTGACGATCTGCTGCCGGCCAGGCCGCTTGCCCGCCGGCGGGTGTCGGCCGTCCGGCGTGGTCAGAGGCCGGCGGCGGCGTCGTACCGGCGTCGCAGGTCGGCCATCTCCGATGCGGGCAACGCCTCCCTGAGCGCCAGTTCCTCGTACTTGTCGGGGAACATCTCCCGTAGCCGGTCGACGAACCTGACGTCGGCGGTCGCCTCGACCACCTGAATGCCGGGAGGTTGGGTGGTCATGTCCATGATCACCGGGCCGACGAGCTTGACCGCCCCGTCCCAGTGGCGCTTCTGTTCGGCGACGCCGCAGAGGTGGAAGCCGTAGACCGTCTCGACGTCGGCCAGTGTGGCGGCCTCGGTGGGCTCGTAACCGTAGACATGGACTCCGCAGACGATCGCCGGCAGCGCCTGCTCTCCGGCCGGCGCCTGTGGGGCGGTGTGCCCGGCGTGCTGATGATCTTTCGGGTCCGCCTGCTCGAGGGTCGTACGCATCCGGGTCAGGATCTCCTGGCGGAGAACTGCCGGGTCCGTCCTCGGGGTGGTCGAGGTGACCAGGGCGGCCACACCGAGCGACGCGGCAAGCAGGCACACCTCGATCCACACGAAGACGCTTCGGTACCAGCCGCCGACGCCTACCCGGGAAATCATTGTCGTTCCTCACCTCGTCGCGGTTCCTGATGCTGGCGCAGGGCCCTGCCGGCGGTGGGGTGGCGCGTGCCGCGCCACCCCACCGCAGACGCTGTTACCGGGCGGTGCAGGTGAGGGTGGGTGCGGAGTTGGTGCCGTTCCAGGAGGCGTTGAAGCCGAAGCTGGTGCTGGCGTTGGCGCTCAGGGAACCGTTGTAGGCGACGTTCGACGCGGAGACCGACGAGCCGCTGGAGGTGACCGTCGCGTTCCAGGCGTTGGTGATGCTCTGGCCGTTGGGCCAGGTCCACGCCACCGTCCATCCGGAGATGGCGGCGTTGCCGGCCTGGACGGTGACATCGGCGCCGAAGCCACCGGACCACTCGCTGGTCTTGCGGTAGGTGGCGGTGCAGGCGCCGTTGCCGGCTGGCGGCGGCGTGGTGGGCGGCGCCGTGGTGGGCGGCGGGGTGGTGGGCGGCGCCGTGGTCGGCGGCGGGGTCGTCGGCGGCGGGTTGTTGCCGCCGCCGAAGATCACGTCACTGCAGAGGTAGTACGGCTGGTCGAGGTGGGACGCCTGCCAGATGGTGTAGACGACGTGCCGCCCGGTGCGGTTGCCCGCGTTCACCTGCGCCTCGTAGAGCCCGGTGGTCGGGTAGCTGCCGGTGCGCAGCACCAGTTCGAGGCTGTTCCAGGTGAGGGGCTGGGTGGTCGGGTCGAAACCCTGCTTGGTGATGTAGATCAACATGTAGTCGGCACCGTGCTTGGCGCCGTCGGTCAGCGTCAGCGTGAAGTTGTTCGGCATCGACTTCGCGGTCCACGCGCCGACCGCGTCGAGCGAGGCGTACAGGCCGTTCTGGGTGCGACCGCCGCTGCACAGCTGCCCGTCCGGCACGGCGGCCTGGTGGTTGCCGCCGACGTTCTCGCGGTACAGGCCGTTCCAGTTCCACATGGTGTTCGGGTTGGCCTGCCACGCCTGCCAGCACATCGGGTCGGTCTGGGCCATCGTGGGGTTGAGGTGGTCGGAACCCCAGCGCTCGTAACATCCGTAGTTGCGTGACGGCGGGTTGGTGACCGATCCGTGCGCCGAGGCCGGACCGGCCTGGTTGACCACGACCATCGTGAACGAGGCGACGAGAACTGCGGCCGCGGCCAGTCCCAGACGGCGTGCTGTCCGTGAGATTTTCATGATGCTCCAGTGGATGCGCCGACGCCCAGTGGCCCTCGCTGGGTGCCCACCCCGGAGAAGGTGACGCCGATCGATTCAAGCCGCCCACCAGGTGGACGGCACTGCTGCCCAGCAGCGCTTGGCGACTCCCAGCCACGATCTTAGTAAAGACCGCCGTCAATGTAAATCGGACCCGTCCCGGATCAGACCGCGAGAGCCGCCCGGACCTCCCGCTCCGCCGTCACTCCCCCGTCGCCGTGCGAGGTGACCCGGCCGGATTCGAGGACGTGATAACGGTTCGCCACCCGCAGCGCGAACCCGAGATGCTGCTCGACGAGCAGCACGCTGAAGCCGGACTGCCGGGTCAGCTCGACGATCCGCTCCTGGATCTCGGCGACCACCGACGGCTGGATGCCCTCGGTCGGCTCGTCGAGCATGAGCAGCCGGGGCCGGGTGATCAACGCGCGGGCGATGGCGAGTTGCTGACGCTGGCCGCCGGAGAGGAGCCCGGCCCGCCGCCGCAGCAGCGGACGCAGCGCCGGGAACAGGTCCAGCGCCTCCGCCGTCGCCACCGCGCCGTCGCGCCGGGCGTCGGCGACGAGGCGCAGGTTCTCCGCCGCCGTCAGGTGCGGGAAGCACTGCTGGCCCTGCGGGACGTACGCCATGCCACGCGCCACCCGCTCGTGCGGCGCGAGACGGGTGACGTCCTCGCCGTCCAGCTCGACGGTGCCGGCGCTCGGGCGCAGCAGGCCCGCCGCGACCCGCAGCAGGGTGCTCTTGCCGGCGCCGTTGTGCCCGAGCACCGCGGCCACCCCGTCGGGCGGGACGGCGAGGTCCACGCCGTGCAGCACCCGGGAACGCCCGTATCCGGCGTGCACCCCACGCAGGGTCAGCATCATGCCTCCAGAGGGCTGGGGACCGACCCGGCGTCGACCGGGTGGCCGAGGTAGACCTCCTGCACGCGCGGGTCCGCCTGGACCTGCGCCACGGTGCCCTCGCTGAGCACCCTCCCCGCGTGCAGCACGGTGACGCTGCGCGCGAAGCGACGCAGGAAGTCCATGTCGTGCTCGATCACCACCACCGTGCGATCCCGGCTCACCGTCTCCAGCAGGACGCCCGTGGCGTCGCGCTCCTCGTGGCTCATCCCGGCGACCGGCTCGTCGAGCAGCAGCAGCCGCGCGTCCTGCACCAGCAGCATGCCGATCTCCAGCCACTGCTTCTGGCCGTGCGCGAGCGTGCCGGCGAGCTGGTCGGCCCGGCCGGCCAGCCCGATGGTCTCCAGCGCGGCGGCCACCTCGTCGGGGATCCCCCGACGGCGCCGGGCCAGGGTGGCCCAGCTCCGGCGGGCGCCCGCGGCGATGTCGAGGTTCTGCACGACCGACAGCTCCTCGAAGACCGTCGACGTCTGGAACGTCCGGCCGACGCCGAGCCGGCTGATCCGGTGCACCGGGCGACCCAGCAGCTCCTGGTCGCCGAAGCGCACCGAGCCGGTGGCCCGCACCAGACCGGTGATCGCGTCGACAAGGGTGGTCTTGCCGGCGCCGTTCGGCCCGATCAGGAACCGGATGTCACCGGCGGGCACCTCCAGCGAGACGCCGTCGACGGCGGTGAAGCCGTCGAAGCTGACCCGCACGTCACGGACGGACAGCCCGTCCAGCCGGTCGTCGCTCACTGGTGCACCTCCGCCCGCTCGGCGCGGCGGCGGGCCAGCGCCCACAGCGACGCCAGGCCGCCGGGAAGGAACGCCACGACCACCACGAAGAGCAGACCCTGCAGGTACGTCCAGGTGCCCGGGAAACGTTCGGAGAGGGCGGTACGCGCCCAGGCGACCGCCACCGCGCCGAGCACCGGCCCGAGCAGCGTGGCCCGGCCGCCCACCGCCACACCGATGACGAACTCGATCGACGGGACGATGCCGATGAGGGCGGGCGAGATGATGCCCACCGCCGGCACGAACAGCGCGCCGGCGAGGCCCGCCATACCCGCCGCCACCACGTAGGCGACGAGCTTGACCGACGCCGGGTCGTAGCCGAGGAAGCGGACCCGCTCCTCGCTGTCCCGCACCGCCACCAGCAGTTCCCCGTAGCGGCTGTGGACGATCTGGCGGGCCAGCGCGAGCAGCGCGAGCAGGACGCCGGCGATGATGAAGTAGACCATCCGCTGGTTGACCGGGTCGTCCAGGTCGTAACCGAAGAAGCCCTGGATGTCGGTGAGCCCGTTGGTGCCGCCGGTGGTCCCCTGCTGGCCGATCAACAGGATCACCATGGCGGCGGCGAGCGCCTGGCTGAGGATGGCGAAGTACGCGCCCCGCACCCGGCGGCGGAACACCAGTGAGCCGAGCCCGAACGCGACGGCCATCGGCAGCAGCACCGTGGCCGGCAGCGCGAACCACGGGCTGGCGAACGGCCGCCACCAGACCGGCAGTTCGTCGAGCTGCCCGTACAGCTGCATGAAGTCGGGCATCCCACCGGGACCCGCGTCGGCGAGCTTGAGGTGCATGGCCATCGCGTAGCCGCCCAGGCCGAAGAAGACGCCCTGGCCGAGGGTGAGCATGCCGCCGCGCCCCCAGGCGATGCCGATGCCGACGGCCACCATGGCGACGCAGAGGTACTTGGCGAGCAGGGCCAGCCGGAAGTCCGACAGCGCCAGCGGCGCGACGGCGAACAGCAGCGCCGCGCCGAACGCGAACCCCGCCGCCGCGCGCAGCCGGGACCGGCCACCGGGCCGGCTCCCAGGCGCGACGTCGGCCGGGGCCGGTGCGCCGGCGGTGCTCGGCGGCGCGGGTGTCACGGCGGTCATGCGAGGCTCCTGGTCCGCAGGGTGAACAGGCCCTGTGGCCGCCACTGGAGGAACGCGACGATCGCCACGAAGACGATCACCTTGGCGACGCTGAGAGTCGTGAGGTACTCCCCGGTGGCCTGGAGGACCCCGAGGGCGAAGGCAACGATCACGCTGCCCTTGAGCTGACCGATCCCGCCGACCACGACAACCAGGAAGGCGTCGATGATCAGGTTGGTGCCCATGGTCGGGCCGATCGGGCCGAGAAGGGTGAGCGCCACCCCGGCGAGCCCGGCCAGGCCCGAGCCGAGAAAGAAGGTCGTCCGGTCGACCCGGGCGGTGGGGATGCCGGACACCGCGGCGAGGTCGCGGTTCTGCACGACCGCGCGGATCCGGCGTCCGAGCGGGGTGAACCGCAGCGCCAGCGTGAGGGCGGCGACGGCGGCCAGGGCCAGGGCCAGGATGAACAGCCGGTTGTTGGCGACCGTCAGCCCGCCGGGCACCGCCACGTTGCCGGTGAGCAGATCCGGCGCGCGGGTCTGCACGTTCGGACTGCCGAAGATGTCCCGCGCGAGCTGTTGCAGCATCAGGGACACGCCCCAGGTGACCAGCAGGGTGTCCAGCGGACGGGCGTAAAGCCGGCGGATCAGCAGGATCTCCAGCAGCACCCCCATCGTGCCGGCGACCACGAACGCCACCGGCAGCGCGACCAGCAGCGACAGGCCGGCGCCGGTGATGCTCTGTTGCAGCACGTACGTGGTGTACGCGCCGGCCATGATGAACTCGCCGTGCGCCATGTTGATGACGTTCATCTGGCCGAAGGTCAGCGCCAGCCCGAGCGCGATGAGCAGCAGCACCGCGCCGATGCTGATGCCGGTGAAGAGTTGACCGAAGAGGACTGTCACGGTGGGTACTCCCGTACTGCTGGTCGAAACCCCGGGCGGGGCCACCCCGCCCGGGGCCGGCGTCGTCAGCTCAGGCCGCTCGCCCACGGATAGGTCTTCAGGTACGGGTCCGGCGCGATCGGCTTGCCGGAGTTCCACACCTCGGTGATCAGGCCGTCCGCGCCGACCTTGCCGATGCGGGCGGTCTTGGCGATGTGCTGGGTCTTGCCGTCGACGGTGACCAGGCCCTCCGGCGCCTCGAAGGTGATGCCGTCGGAGGCGCCACGGACCTTCTCGACGTCGAACGCGCCGGCCTTCTCGACCATCGCCTTCCACAGGTAGACGCTGACGTAGGCGGCCTCCATCGGGTCGCTCGTCGGCTTGTCCGCGCCGTACTTCGCCTTGTACGCGGCCACGAACTTGCCGTTCGCCGCGCCGGGCGTGGTCTGGTAGTAGTTCCAGGCGGTCAGCTGACCCTCCAGGTACTGGGTGCCGATGCTCTTGACCTCCTCCTCGGCGATGGACACCGACACCACAGGCATCGCGGCGGCGGTGAGCCCGGCCGACTTGTACTCCTTGAAGAACGCCACGTTGCTGTCGCCGTTGAGGGTGTTGAAGACCGCCTTCGCGCCGGACGACCTGACCTTGTTGACGATCGTGCCGAATTCGGTGGACCCGAGCGGCGCGTAATCCTCACCGACCACAGTCATGCCGTTCGCCGCCGCGTACGCCTTGATGATTTTGTTCGCCGTTCGCGGGAAGACGTAGTCGCTGCCGACCAGGTAGACCGATTTCGTTCCCTGGGCCTTGAGGTAGTCGAGCCCGGGGACGATCTGCTGGTTTGTCGTCGCGCCCGTGTAGAAGATGTAGGGCGACTGTTCCAGGCCCTCGTACTGCACCGGGTAGAACAGCAGCGCCTTGTTCTTCTCGAACACCGGCTTGACCGCCTTGCGGCTGGCCGACGTCCAGCACCCGAAAACGGCCGCGACCCGGTCCTCGGAGATCAGCTTCTCGGCCTTCTCCGCGAAGGTGGGCCAGTCCGAGGCGCCGTCCTCCCCGATCGGCTGGATCTTCTTGCCGAGGACGCCGCCGGCCGCGTTGATCTCCTCGACGGCGAGCATGATGGAGTCGCGGACGGTGACCTCGCTGATCGCCATGGTGCCGGAGAGCGAGTTGAGCAGGCCCACCTTGACGGTGTCGCCGGAGACGTCGGCGGTGACGCCGACCGCGCCGCCCTCGTCACTGGTCTTGCTGCCGCACGCGGTCACGGCGACCGCGGCGACGAGGGTCATGGCCCCCGCCAGGATGCGGCGGCCCCAAAGAAGTGACATCTAATCTCCCTGCGGTGCGCTCAAGTAGCGAAAGGACGGTCGGTGCGGTCCGGTGGAGTTGGCGATGCCGGGGTCGACGGGTGGACGTCGCCTGTGGTCATCGCATCGGCTTTGGGCACGCAAAGCGTTGACCGGCATGATTGCGCGGACGTTTCCCGGTCCTTAATTGACTGTTTCCCGGAAACCCGGAGAGAACGCACGCCGCAACGGCTGACACCGCCCCGTGCGAGGCGGTGTCAGCCGTGATGAATTCGGTGAAGAATTGCGCCACCACAATGGTCGGCGGACAGATTCCGCCGACGGTGGACAGACATTCGCGGTATCCACCCCTGGGGTAGATACTTCACGCAGGAAGTATCTTAGGGCCGGGCCGGGTGGACGTGTCAAGGGCCGGTACCGGGCGGTCAGAGCTGGGCGAGCACTGTGAAGTCGAGACCGTCTGCCTCGGCGAGGTAGATCCGCTGGCGCACGTGCCGTCGACGCAGCTGCAGCCGGCCGCGCGGCCCGTGGTACGCCACCGTGTCGGCAGCCGTCTCGATCGCCCGTACGTCGAGGGTGCGGGCCTGCCCGATCAGCGCGGCGAGCAGCATCACGCCCTCGTAGCAGGACTCCCCCAGGCTGCCCAGCGGCGGCGCCTCCACCCCGAACCGGCGGGCGAACTCGCCGTGGAAGTCGAGGTTCTCCGGCGTCACGAGGCCGGCGAAGAAGCCCGCCGTGCTGTAGAGCCGCCGCGTCGCGCCCGCCCCGCTGGCCAGCAGCATGTTCTCGTCCATCAGGGTGCTCAGCCGCAGGCAGCGCTGGTCCATCGCGGCACGCGCGAACGCCCGGTTGAACCGCACCGCGTCCGCGCCGACGAGCAGCATCACCACCGCGTCGGCCTCGCTGCGCTCGATCCGGCGCAACACGTCGTCGAAGTCGTGTGTCTCCAACGGCAGGAACGCCTGCCCCACCACACGACCACCGCCGCGCAGCGCGTACCGCTGGGCCGCCCGCGCGGTGCGCCGGGGCCACACGTAGTCGTTGCCGACCACGAACCAGCGGCGCGCGCCCTGCTCCCCCGCGAGCAGCCGCATCGCGGGCCACAGCTGGGCGTCCGGCGTCTCGCTGGTCAGATAGACCCCTTCGGTACGCTCACCGCCCTCGTACAGGGCGGTGTAGACGTACGGCACGCGGTGCGCGACCCGGGGCGCGAGCGCCTGCCGCACCGAGGAGATGTGCCAGCCGGTCACGCCCTGCACGGCGCCCACCGACACCAGCGCCTCCACCTGGGCGGCCACCTCGGCCGGCGGCGCGCCACCGTCCACCGGCACCAGCCGCACCTCGCGGCCCAGCACCCCGCCACCGGCGTTGATCTCCTCGACCGCGAGCTGGGCGCAGAGTTCGCAGGTCGGGCCGAACATTCCCGCCGGCCCGCGCATCGGGTACACCAGCGCGATGCTGACCACGGCCCGATCGACTGTGAGCCACGGCGGGGCCGGCGCGGACATGAGCCCATGATTGCCCGGCCGACGTGGGAAAACCATAGTTCTCCATGGAGCGGGACGAGTCGCTACCATGGCAGGGCCACCGGCCCAGGGAGTTCCATGTCAGACGTGCCCGGGGCGCCAGCCGATCTGCTGCGCTCGCTCACCCGCGCCGAACGGCTGCTCTCCCGCCGGTTGGCCGCCGTGCTGGCCGACGACGACCTGACCACCGAGGCGTGGCGGGTGCTCTGCCTGCTCGCCGACGGGCAGGGCCATCCGATGAGCGAAGTGTCCGCCGAGGCGTCGTTGCCGCCGGGGACCCTCACCAAGCTGGTCGACCAGCTCGTCGACCGGAACCTGGTGTTCCGGCGGATCGACCCGCTGGACCGGCGGCGCATCCGGGCCCACCTGACCGCCCGAGGCCGCCGCGAGCACGCCCGCCTCGACGAGCGGGTCCGCACCAGCCTCGCCGAGGCGGGCGTACCGGCCGACACTCCCCTGCTCGACCACCTCGCCGACCTGATCGCCCGGCTCGACCCGGCGGCTCGGCGCGACAACGCCGAGACGGCCGGCGTTCGCCTCACTACACCTCGGTGAGCAGCGGATCGCCGTCGAGGTGGGCGCGCAGCGTGTGCGCGTCGGCAGCGGTGGCGATCCACAGTGTCGCCGGACCGCCCGCCAGGGGCAGCCGGGCGACGGTGCCCTCGACCGTCGCGGACTCGTGGGGCAGCGACGGGTCCACCACCAGCAGTGACCCGGTGGCCGGCGCGCCGCCGAGCACCGCGGGGCCGGCCCAGCCGGGCGCGCCCGGTCCCACGGCAAGCGACTGGCGCAGCAACGGACGGCCGTCGTAGTCGACCCGGGTGTGCACGACCGCGCTGCCCGGCGCCTCGCCGTACCGGCCGCAGATCACCTCGTCGCGCCAGGTCAGCCTCGCCCCGGCGGCCACCTCGACCCGGGACTCGGCGAGGTGGGCGCAGCCGGCCGCGGCGACCAGTTGCTCGGGCAGCCAGTGCAGCGCGCCGCCGTCGTGCACCACGGCACGCACCACCATCCGCGACACGACGCCGGGCCGGCCGGGCAGGGCGACCGAGGCGGCGACGGTGTGCAGCCGCACCGCCGCCCCCGGTCCCACGTCGATCTCCAGCCGCAGGTCGTCGCCGGCGAGCGGGCCGGCCGCCCCGCCGACCACGTACACCGTCACGGCCCGACCGCGCCCGGGCGTCTGCCGCAGCAGCAGCGGTGTCTCACCGCGCAGCTCGGCGAGGACCGTGCCGCCCCGGCCGTCGGCCCGGGCCACCAGCCGGGCGTACGCGCGCATCAGGCCGGGCCGCCCCGCGCGGCGACCGGGTGCAGAGCCGCGTGGTGGGCCAGTTCGTGGCGGATCCAGTCGGCGACCTGCCCCGCCGCCGGGTCGCCGACGATCGACAGGAACACGGTCGGCAGGTCGCCGCGCCGGGCCCGCGCGTCCCGGTCCATGACGGCCAGGTCCGCGCCCACCATGGGGGCCAGGTCGGTCTTGTTGATCACGAGCAGGTCGGCGGACGTCACCCCGGGTCCGCCCTTGCGCGGCACCTTGTCCCCGCCGGCCACGTCGACCACGAATATCTGCCGGTCCACCAGCCCTCTGCTGAACGTGGCGGTCAGGTTGTCCCCGCCGCTCTCGACCAGCACCAGGTCCAGCGGGCCGACCGCCTCGGCCAGCTCGTCCACGGCGTCGAGGTTGGCCCCGATGTCGTCCCGGATGGCGGTGTGCGGGCAGCAACCGGTCTCCACGGCGCGGATCCGGGCCGGGTCCAGCACACCGGCCCGCTTGAGGAAGTCGGCGTCCTCGGTCGTGTAGATGTCGTTTGTGACCACGCCGAGTCGCAGCTCCCCGGCGAACGCCCGGCACAGGGCCGCCACCAGGGCGGTCTTGCCGGACCCGACCGGCCCGCCGATGCCGACGCGCAGCGCCCGGCCGGCTTGGGCCAGCGGCGGATGCGGGTCCACCCCCGGCTCGGGGTGGGTGTGCGGAACGGTCTCGTCGTGCGGGGCAGGATTCCGGTCGGCCTCGGGCGCAACGGTGTCAGGACGCAAAGAGACGCACCTCCCAGGTGGCATGAGCTTCGGCATGGATGTCGGCAAGCGGGGCGGCCGCCGCGGGCAGCCGCTCGGGTGGGTCGTCGGCGGCCCGGGCCGCCGCCGCGGCGATGCCGTCACACCGGCCGGCGAGACCCACAAGCAGGGCCTGGACCCGGTACGGGTCGAGGCCGAGCAGGCGTACCGCCGCACTGGCCGCACCGGTCACCGTCCCGTGGACGGCGACGGTGGCGGTCTCGGCGCGGCTCAGGCCCGCGGCGGCGCAGAGCAGCCCGAGCACCAACGGCTGGTGCGCTCCGCCGGGTGTGGCGGGCAGGTCGTCGAAGGACGCCTCCGGCCAGATGGCCCGGCCCGCGCGCAGCAGGGCCCGTCCCTGGCGGCGGGACACCGTACGCAGCGCCGGCGCCGCCGTCCGGGCGTCCAGCTCCGCGTCGAGCAACGCCAGCGTGGACCCGCGTACGGCGGAACCCGACGTCACCGCCCGGTGCGCCGCCGCCGCGAACGCCGCACCGACCAGCCCGGCGGTGGCCAGCCGACCGGCCAGGAACGCCTCCAACGTGGCCAGGTCGGTGACCCGGCCGGCGGCGACGGCCGCCTCCAGGCCGCCGGAGTGGGCGTGCGCGCCGGCCGGGAAGCGACCGTCGGCCAGCAGCAGGAACAGGCTCGACGTCGTCATCAGAACAGGAAGTACCGCTGGGCCATCGGCAGGCGTGTCACCGGGTCCGGCTCCACCACCTGACCGTCGATCCGCACGGTGAACGTGTCCGGGTCCACCTCGATCCGGGGCATCGCGTCGTTCTCCGGCAGGTCGGCCTTGCCCCGCGAGCGCACGTCCGCGACGGGCACCACCCGTCGCCGCACGTCCAGGCGCAGCCCGGCGTCGAGGGCGGCCGGCGCGACGAACGCCAGGCTGGTCGCAGCCGCCGCGGCGCCGTACGCCCCGAACATCGGGCGTGGCAGCACCGGCTGCGGCGTCGGGATGGACGCGTTGGCGTCACCCATCTGGGCGTACGCGATCATGCCGCCCTTGAGCACCAGGTGCGGTCGTACGCCGAAGAACGCCGGATCCCACAGCACCAGGTCGGCCAGCTTGCCCGGCTCGACCGAGCCGATCTCCCGGTCCAGCCCGTTCGCCATCGCCGCGCAGATGGTGTACTTCGCCACGTACCGGCGGGCCCGGTGGTTGTCGGCAGCGCCGTCGCCGGGTAGCGCGCCGACCCGCTCCTTCATGACGTGCGCGCTCTGCCAGGTTCGCAGGATCACCTCGCCCACCCGGCCCATCGCCTGCGAGTCGGAGCCGATGATGGAGATCGCGCCGAGGTCGTGCAGCAGGTCCTCGGCGGCCATGGTGGACGGCCGGATGCGGCTCTCGGCGAAGGCCAGGTCCTCCGGCACGGACGGGTTGAGATGGTGGCAGACCATCAGCATGTCCAGGTGCTCGGCGAGGGTGTTGGCGGTGTACGGCCGGGTCGGGTTGGTCGACGACGGCAGCACGTTCGGCTCGCCGGCCACTGTGATGATGTCCGGCGCGTGCCCGCCTCCCGCGCCCTCGGTGTGGTACGAGTGGATGGCCCGGCCGGCGATCGCCCGCAGCGTGTCGGCCACGAAACCGGCCTCGTTGAGGGTGTCGGTGTGAATGGAGACCTGCACCCCGGAGGCGTCCGCCACCCGCAGGCAGGCGTCGATCGCCGCCGGTGTGGTGCCCCAGTCCTCGTGCAGCTTGAAACCGCCCGCGCCGGCGCGCAGCTGCTCCCACAGCGCCTCCGGTGAGACGGTGTTGCCCTTGCCGAGCAGCAGCACGTTGACCGGCAGCGTGTCCAGCGCCTCGTGCATGCGGGCCAGGTGCCAGGCGTTCGGGGTGACAGTGGTGGCCCGGGTGCCCTCGGCGGGGCCGGTGCCGCCGCCGACGAGTGTGGTGATGCCGCCGGCGAGCGCCTCGGTGACGATCTCCGGGCAGATGAAGTGCACGTGCGTGTCGACGGCGCCGGCCGTGAGGATCCGGCCGTTCCCGGCGATGACCTCGGTGGCCGGGCCGATGACCAGCTCGGGGTGGACGCCGGGCATGGTGTCCGGGTTGCCGGCCCGGCCCAGCGCCACGATCCGCCCGTCGCGCAGACCCACGTCGGCCTTGACCACCCCCCAGTGGTCGAGCACCACCGCGCCGGTGATGACGGTGTCGAGGGCGCCCTCGGCACGGGTCGCCCGCGACTGGCCCATCGACTCGCGGATCACCTTGCCGCCGCCGAAGACCGCCTCGTCGCCGCCTGCGCAGTGGTCGGTCTCCACCTCGATCAGGAGGCTCGTGTCGGCCAGCCGGATGCGGTCGCCGGTGGTCGGCCCGTACAAATCGATGTAGCGGTCCCGCCGCACGGCGGTCACCGCGTCGGCCCGTCGGTCGTCGGCGCCCCGCTCGTCGGCGCGTCTGTTCCCGGCGCGGCCGGTGGCGCTTCGTCCAGCGGCCCGGCGCACTCGCCGCGCAGGCCGGGCACGACGCGTGCGCCGCCGAGCGGAACCAGCTCGACGGTGCGGCTCACGCCCGGCTCGAACCGGACCGAGGTGCCCGCCGCAACGGCGAGACGCTGACCCCAGGCGAGCGCCCGGTCGAACATCAGGGCCGGGTTGGCCTCGGCGAAGTGGTAGTGCGAGCCGACCTGCACCGGACGGTCGGCCGTGTTGACCACGACCAGAGTGGTCACCGGCCGGCCCACGTTGATCTCGACCGGGCCGGCCGCCGGCAGGATCTCCCCGGGGATCACGGGATCGGGTGGTGCACCGTCACGAGCTTGGTACCGTCCGGGAACGTCGCCTCCACCTGCACCTCCCTCAGCAGCTCGGGGATGCCGTCCTGGACGTCCTCGCGGCCGAGCACGCTCCGGCCGGCCGACATGAGGTCGACCACCGACCGTCCGTCGCGGGCCCCTTCGAAAAGGAAAGCGGTGATGATCGCGACGGCTTCGGGATAGTTGAGTCGCAGGCCGCGCTCGCGGCGGCGGCGAGCGACGTCGGCCGCGACGTGGACGAGCAGGCGGTCCTGCTCGTGCGGGCTGAGGAACACGGGATTCTCCGGTGGGGTCGGCGTGGCCCGCTCGCCGTCGGCTCCGCGTGGAGCCGCGCCGGGCAGGACCACCCGGAGTACGAGCTGGAGTCACACGACCGCCGCGACGCCGCCTACGGGTGGCCCGGGACTCCACCATCCCGGCCCGCTCGACGGGCACCCGGCGGTGTCGGTCGGATGCGGACCGCACCGCCCACCGCTTGAGCAGACCGTAGAGGATCGCCACCGGCGGGGGCAACAGTGTGCTCGGTGTGAGGGATCGAGCCCTGCCGGTGCCCGGGTCGGAGGGCACGCCAGGGACGCCCGCAGTACCCCATTCGCGAGCTGACGCGGGCGCACGTCGGGGAAGCCGTCGTCGGGTATTCCTGCAACTGTGGTGCGAAGACGAGGAGATCCGACGGCAGGCGGTGCTCGAACGCGCTGCCGCGATGCGTCGCCGAACTTCGTCCCTACGTCGAGGACGCAGGTGCAGCCGCCGCGGCCGGCGGCGTCGATGTCGGACAGGTTGCCGGAGGGTGAGGGCCCGCCCGGTGGTGGGTAGCCGGCGCGGTGCGCGGATGTCGACTCGCTGACAAGGGTCCGAACCCGCTCCCAGAAGGGCAGCCGGCGGCGCCAGCAACGCGGCCTTCGCGGTCCGGCCATCCCGGCAGGCGCGGCGGTGCTGTTCCTATCGGGTACGGGCTTGCGGGATACGCCGCCGTTTGGGTGTGGTGTGCGGAAATCTCCATGCAGAGGGCAACGGCAAGGGAGGCAGCGTGCTGGTCGCGGACCGCAGACTGGTGGGCCTGCTGCTGCTGACCGCGGTGTCTCCGACGGTCGAGGCCGTCGTCTTGGTCTCGCTGGGTTTCGTCGCGGCGCGGGGCCTCGCGCCGCAGGCGGCGGCGGTGTGGCCGTACGACACCTACCACGACCTGCGGTGGCTGTATGTCTACCACGACTCGTGGCCGTCATTCGTGTTCTGGCTCAGTTTGCTGGTGGTGGCCCGAGGGCTCTTTCACACGCTGCTGGTGATGTTGGCATGGCCGGCTGAGGTGCCTCGGCCACCGGCGCGGTGGCTGTTGAAACGGAATGTCGGGCTCGCCGCGTTGGTGGCGGTCTTCGTCGCCCCGTGGGCCTTGATCTCGGTGGCCGCGTCGGTGGTGGCGCTGTCCTGGGTCCTGCTGGCCTCCCTGGTGCCGTTGTTCCTGCTGGCGCCATTCCTGCAACGGGCAGCCGTGGTGGGGCCGTGGTGGCGAGGCCTGCCGTCGATCTCGCTGGTGGGATGGTCGATGCTCAACTTCGTGGTGCTGACCGTGGCCGGCGCGTTGTGCTGGAGTCTGCCGGGCTGGTGGTCGGTGCCGGTGGCCGCCGTGGCCGGGGTGGTCAACGGGCTGCTGTGGAACCGGACGGTCCGTACCGCGCTGATCAATCCGTCGACACGGTGGGTGAGGGTGCCGGCGACTCCCGTCGCGGCGGTTCTCGCCCTTGCGGTGCCGTTGCTCATCCCGCCGATGGTGGATGCCGTGCCGGACAAGAGCCTGCGGGCCGAGGCGGTGGTCCTCGACCACCCGCTGCCGCCCGACGTGCCGCAGGCAGTCATCGTCCTCGCAGGTTACGGGTCGTCGTACGGGGGCGAGCAACCTCTCGACAATCGTGTCGAGAGGTTCTCCTACCGGGGGTTGAGCCGGGACGGCACACCCCTGCCCTACCGGCCGCACGACACCACGATCTCGGTGGCGGACAGCGTGGGACTCCTCGACGAACAGGTGCGACGGCTACACCAGCGCACCGGCCGGCCGATCGCCCTGATCGGGGAAAGCGAAGGCGCGATCGTCGCCCGAACCTACCTTCAGCAGCGAGCGCACCCCGCCGTCGACACGCTGGCCATGTTCAGTCCCCTGATCAACGCGGGTCGCGCCTACTACCCGCCCCCGCGCGAGAACCACGGCTGGGGCGTGGCGACGGGATCGCAGCTTCGGATCGTGTTCGGCGTGATGCGCCTGTTCGGTGGCCCGCATGCCGGGCCCGACGAACCGTTCATCCGCTCCCTGGTCGACGACGCGCCGTTCTACCGTAACCAACTCATGTGTCCGGTGCCCGGGATCCGGATGGTCGCCTTCATTCCCACCACCACGGCCGCAGAGGCGCCACCCGGCGACTACAGCGGGATCCCCGTCTTCCAGATGCCCGGCGTACACGGGGGTCTTCTCAACCGCAGCCTGGTCGAAGACCGGCTCCTGACCTTCCTCTCCGGCGAACCGATCCAGCAGGAACGCGAGGAGTACCCACTCCTGCAACGTCTCGGCGCCGCCTGGCAGGCCCCGCCCCTGCCCATCGCGGCCAACCCGGCCTGGTCCGCGTTCCGGCAACCCGATCCCGCCTTCACGGGGAAGGTGTGTCAGCCAACCGACTGATCCGTCCTCGTTGGTCGCCGGCCCACCGCGGAGCCGGCCGCTCGCCTTGCCAAGGCGTGCGGGTACCGTCGCCCGGACGCTCTCAAGCCACAGCGCGAGATCGATTGACGATCAGTAAGCGGGCGGCAGCCAGTGCCAGTCCGAGCACCAGCACCGTGCGGATCGGGTGATAGGTGAGGAAGAACAGGTGGAGCCCGACGAAGATCACCACCGCGGCCAGAGCCAGGGACGTCGACCAACGGCGGCGGAGCGGTCCGAGGGCTCCGGCCAGCGCCGTGAACACCCCGACGGCCAGATGCAGCCAAGCCCAGCCGGTGAGGTCGTGCTCGTGCACGGCACCGTCAGCAACCGAGACGTAGCGGGTGCCGCTCAGGTCGGCCGCACCAGCTACCGCGTCGAAGATCCCGGCCAGGCCCAGCAGGACAGCCGCCAGCCGTAGGCCCCTGTCGCTTGCGTTCCCGTCGGCCACCACACCCTCCGTAGGAACTCGCCCCTGCTGGCGGAGCGTCGATGTGGCGGGCAGACACCCATTCGTGCCCTTGCTGCGCCTGCCCCGCCCTCCGATCTTTGCCGAAACGAGCCGATCCCAGACACCGAAGCGAGAGCGTCACCGCTGCGGGTGACCTCCGGCGGGCCGAGAACGGTCGGTGCATGACCACATGCACCGGCCGTGCAGGCGCGCCGGGCGACCCGTGCACCCGAACAACCAGCTCGTCAGCGAGCTGCCGATCAGGAATCCGCAGTCCGGTACCTGCCGCAACAGGCACCACGTGTACGAGCGCGGGCACGGCATCAAGCGGATGAGCCACCCGGCGGTCGGACCGAGCATGCTGACGAGGCGCCATGCCGGGTGCCCCGGACCAGACGCTGTTCCTCTGCGCCACCGACCCCGGCGTCCCGGCCCACGGCAACCTCCGCCTGCTGGGTCTCCTGACCGCCCAGGCCAAGCGGACGCCTCGTAGGGCCCAACGGGCAGCCCGCTCCCCGAGGCACAGCCACCGCCCCGCACATCGCCTGCGCGGGCGACGGCCATGGCAGGGGCGTCACAAGCAGAGCGCCCAACGCATGGTCTGCCTCGCGGCAGCCCGGCATGAGGCACGTCCTGGGACATACGCCGGTCATCACTGGTGACGGCCTCGTCGTTACCGAAGGCTTCACGCGGTGGCGCCTCGTAAATGTGATGATCGGAGCCAGGGTCCGGCTGACTGGTGCCCCGCTATGTTCGTCGACTCGGTGCGCCGAGTTGATGCCGGCGGTGGCCCGCCAGGCTGACGGCCACGACGGCGAGGCCGGCGATGACTGCCGCGGCGAGGATGTCGCCTGGGTAGTGCACGCCGACCCAGACGCGGGCGACCCCGACGACAAGCGCCGCGCCGGCCAGTACCACGCCCCACCGGCGGCTCAGGAAGGCGTAAGCGCCGAACGCCAGCGCGAACGCGGCGGTGGCGTGGTCGCTGGGCAGCGAAACTCCCGCACCGTGAGGGATCAGCTGGTGCACGTGATGACTCTGGAACGGGCGCTGCTGACTGTTCGAATGCGCCAGGACGGTGGCTGCGGCAAAGGCGAGGACCAGGGCGGCGCCGAGCTCGACGACCGGGCGTGTTCGTCGGCGGCGCAGTGTCACCACGGCAAGCAACGCGGTGACTGCGAAGATCAGATACAGCAACCTGGTCGCGGCGAACTCCATGACGTCGTCGATACCGTCGATGCGTCCGGCGTGATCGTTGATGAGTTCGAACAGGCGGTAGTTCACCATGTCATCCTGCCGACTCGGTGGCGGGACCTCGGGGAGATCGGGTTATCCGCGGCGTTCCGGTCGGCGAAGCAGCCCGTCGGCGACCAGTTCGATGGTCACCGCGACGGCGACCGCCTCGACGGGTGCGCCGACGCCGAGCAGCACGCCCACGAAGGCACCGGGAAGGGTGACGGTCACCGGCGGCGGTGTTCGACCGATCCCGCCGAGCAGGCGGAAGCAGCGAGCCACACGCCGCCGCCGACCGTGACGGCCGCCAGGACAAGGCCGACGATACGGATGGGCTCGTCGGAGAGTGTTTCCCGGAAGACGGTGATGGCGACGAGAACGCTGACGACGGGGTCGGTGAGCGTGAGAGCTGTCAGGGGTGCGGCGAGGCGACCGTGCTGGAAGGCGGCCTGATTCAGGATCAGCCCGATGGCGACGGCCACTATCAGCGCCGCGGATCGCCAGCTGACCACGGCGGACAGCAGGGAGCCCGGGGAGCCGCCGGCGAGGTCCTTGACCAGCGCCGCCGCGAAGCTGTACGCGACGCCGCTGGCCACGCCCAGCAGCGCGCCCCGCGCGGCGCCATGGCGGCGGCGCGCGGCCAGGACGCAGGCCGTAATGGCCGCCACCGCGCAGCTCATGGCGACCGTCCAGGCCGTCGGCGCAGGGCGGGTCACGCCGGCGCGGACGTCGGCGAGAAGCAGGAACGCGGTCAGGCCCACCACGCCCACCGCAACCGCGAGCAGGTCCCGGCGCGCGACGCGCTGGCCGGCGATGACGGCCTCGATCAGCACTGCCATGAACAGCCCGCTGGCCATGATGGGTTGCACGACCGCGAGCGCGCCGGAACGCAACGCGAGCACCTGGAAGACGACTCCGGCCGTGTCCGGGATCCAGCCGGAAAGCCACAGGCGGTTGCGGAACAGCCGCAGCAACAGCCGCGGGTCGAGCGCTGCGAAGCGCGGCTGCTGGGCCGCGGCGCGCTGATGCAGCGCGGCGGACAGCGCGAAGCTGAAGGCCCCGGCCAGCGCGTAAAAGATCATGGCTGGGTGCAGGAGCGGTCCGCGGGTGAGCGCCGGGACGTCACCGCGGGTTCCCATCCACTCCGGCCCCGGACCGTAGGGTCGCGGACACGATCGCGGCCATGTCGTCGGCGCTGGTGAACGCCGGCAGGGCGGAAGCCGCTGTGCGGGTCAACTCCTGGCACAGGTCGGCGGGGTTTCGGACGTAGGTGGTCAGGCCTGCGCCGGCGAGCACCTGCGCATTGGCTCGGCCGTGGCCGGGAAGCGGGCGATAGGTGATGGTGGGCAGACCCGCGGCCAGTGCCTGCTGGCAGGTGAGGCCACCAGCGTTCTCCACGATCAGGTCCACCGCCTGCATGAGGGTGGGCATGTCGTCGACCCAGCCCATGACGTGCCCGGGAAAGCCGGCCAGGCGCCGGCGCAGGCTGTCGTTTCGTCCGCATACCACCACCGGTGTGACACAGCCGGCGGCCAGTACCTCCCTGGCGGTACGGGCCACGTCGCCGGCACCCCAGGACCCGGCGACGATGAGCGCTAGTCTTCCCTTTTCGGGCAGCGTGAACTGGGCGCGGGCGGCGCGTCTGGTGGCATCCGTCGGTGGCCGGTAGCGGGCGGGTACAAGCGGGTCGACGAGTCGGACGTCCGGTGCGCCACGAACAGCGGCTTGCTGCTGGGTGGCCTCGTGGATCACGCAGTAGGTGTCGACGCCGGTCGCCATCCAGGTCGGGTGGATGACGAAGTCGGTGACATAGGTGACGACCGGTGTGCTCAGCCTCCCGCTGTGGCGCAGCGGGCCGAGGATCTGGTTGGCGAACGGGAACGTCGACACGACCAGGCCGGTGTCCGGCGGCATTTGCATCAGCATCCGCCGGCGGGCCGACCGTAAGGCGGACCTGATCATAGCCACCAGCGGTGGCGAACGGTCGGTGATCGTGAACAAGGCGTCGTAGCTGAGCGGGCACCAGCGCAACAGCGACCGGTAACCTTCGCGGATCATCCCGTGCAGGGGCTTGGGCAGGGACGTGAAGAAGTTGAGGTGGTGCACCTCGACGCCGTCGAGGGCGAGCCGGGCAGCCAGTTCAGCGGCGGCGGCGGCGTGGCCCGCGCCGATGTCGGCCGACACCACGACGATCCCTCCGCCGCCACACCGGCGATCCGGTGCAGGCCACGTTCCGGGAGGGATCCGGGCATGAGGATGCTCCCGCCACCCGTTGTTCACGGGCGCGGGTACCCGCTGTCACCGTCGTCACACCTGACCACCGACGCGGCCTGGGCGACTCCCCCCGTGGTCGTCCAGGCCGCGCCCCGAACCTGACCTCACCACCTACGGCGCACGGCCACGGATCCTCCCGACGAGGAGCCTGACAGCGTCCTGGTA
Organism: Micromonospora sp. CMU55-4; assembly: GCF_011602315.1. Taxonomy (NCBI): domain Bacteria; kingdom Bacillati; phylum Actinomycetota; class Actinomycetes; order Micromonosporales; family Micromonosporaceae; genus Micromonospora; species Micromonospora sp. CMU55-4. The sequence continues at coordinate 109,042 of NZ_JAAOLH010000004.1, read as the reverse complement.
CTCCGGTTGCGTGTGATACGGCCAGTGGCGTTCCACCGCGGGCGGAACGGTGTCCGTCGGCTCCACGGTGACACCGCGGGGATCGCGCAGCCGCACGTCGACAGTTGCGGCCTCCCGAGGTACGCCAGGCGTGAGGTCGGGATGGTCGAAGATCGGCGCGCCGATCGGGTCGGTATCACGCCACAGGTTGCGCCACCGCCAGTCGATCCGCTCACCGAGCTCCCACAGCACCCGTTCGCCGAGGTAGGCCGGGTAGAGGCGGGCATAGATCCGGTACAGGGGGCTGCCGTGGGTCAGCAACGCGATCCGTGGCAGAGTCTCGGATGGCAGGTGCAGGACGGTGGCGGCGGCCAGTACCGAGCCGTGGCTGTGCCCGGAGATCACCACGGGCCCATGCGCGGCCAGTGCGCAGACCCGCCGCGTCAGTTCGGGCACGGCCCGCGCCGCGTAGCAGGGCGGTGCGAACGGGTGCACCGTCCGGGGCCAGAACGTGCCCAGATCCCACAACACGCCGACGAGCCGGCGGGTCTCCGGCGACCGGTACGCGCGGTAGGCCAGGATCAGCAGTCCGACGACGATGAGGCTGATGATCCAGATACCGATGTCGGTGACATATGCGGTGAGCACGGCGAGGACGTCGTGGCGCCGATTGAGGCGGGCGGCGAGTTGTGTGGGGCCGATCCCGACGAGGTCGAGCGCCACGGTGGCGAGCCCGAGTGAGGAGACCACGAAGAACGCGACCAGGGTCGGCCCGAGTTCCTCGGTGACGAAGGAGCGGGCGACCGTGTCGCGGACCGCGGCCAGCCGCGGCGCCGCCGAAGCGGGCGCGTCGGGGTAGTCCCGCTCGACCACGCGTTGCGCGTACGCCCGACGACGGCGCCGGGCGGCGGGCAGGGTGAGGGCAATCGCCGCGGTGACGACGAGCAACGCGGCCAGCCCGGCGAGCGCGGCCCACCAGTACGCCACCGGTGGTTCCAGTGGGCCCAGCGCAGGTGGGCTGGGCCGGATCGGGTCGGGGATGCGGCCCCGGTCGAGATGGTCGGCGGTCCGGAACACCAACGTGGTGGTGTAGGCGGAGGTGACCGTGACCGACATCGCCGCCACCAGCGGCGTGCCGAGTCCGCGCAGCAGCGCGCGCGAGCCGGCCGGCCGGGTGTGCTGCCGCGCCAGCGTCACCGCGGCGATCAGGACCAGCAGCAGTCCCTGCGCGGTGACCAGGCCGGCGGCCGCGCCCTCGTAGCCGGGCATCTGCCCGGCCACCACCGGCACCTCCCGTCGGGACACGGCGTATCCGAGACTCGACACGGTGGCCACCGCGACGAGGATCCACAGCAGGCGTCGCAGCGGGCCGGCCCACCTCACGCTCACTGTCACCAGCAGCAGCGCCGCGCAGAACAGCACGAGTCCGCCGGTGAGGCCGAGCAGCGCGACGGCTACGCCGTTCCACCGATCGTGTGACACCGCGACGACCAGGCTGACGTAAACAGTGCCGGCGCCCAGCCCGACATGGATCTGACGCAGCCACGACGTCATCCGCTCGTCGTGCCAGATCCCCGGTGCGGCTAGGCTCCCGGTCGACTCCAGCACCCGCTCGTGTGGCGGGGCGGCCTCGAAGCCTTCGAAGGCACGCGCCGAGCGCGCGCCGACGGCCCAGAACACCCGCAACGCCAGCAGCGGCACCAATGCCAGCACCGCCAGGCGCGGGCCCATTGGCAACGCCGCCAGCCAGGACAGGTACGGCCGCCCCTGCCGGCACTCCACGTACGGCACGCACTGCCAGCCGGGCAGGTTCATGCTCACCCCGACCAGCGCGAGCGTGAACGCCACGGTCAGCGACCCGGCGAGCAGGCGACACAACCCGCCGAGCAGGCCGAACCGGTCCGCCAGGGTGGGGCGCAGCCAGACCGCGAGGTTGCCCAGCATGAACGGCAACAGCAGCAGCATGGACGCCGTCCGCACCGCCACCCCCGCGGTCAGGGCCCCCCACCGGTACGCCTCCACCACCACCCCGGCGGTGGCGCCGCCCGCCCGACCGAGTCCCTCCCGGACCCGGTAGAACCCGGCGTGCCGGTCCCCCGCCACCCGCACCACGATCGGATGATCGACGATGGTCTCCGCCGACGCGCCGGAGACCCCGTGAACACGCAGCTCGACAGCCTCGTCACCGGGCGCGCTCACCAGGACAGCGTCACAGAAGCTGCCACGGTGCCGCTGCCGAACACCGAACACCGAGAGCGGGGATTGAGCCGCGCCCGGGGTGCGTTCACCGGAGTGGGTGATGGTCGACCTCATCCGGTCGGATCAGCCGTCAGCGCCCCACCTTCACGCAAGCGCAGGCGATCGGACGGGCCGTCGTTCACTGCCCGACAGGGCGGTAGCGGAGGTGTACGACGCCGTTTCGGAATCGGCGCTCGTCGAGGAGTTCGAGGTCGACGCGCATGCCGGACGGCAGGCCCGGCTTACCCCCGCCGACGACCACGGGCCAGACGAACAGCTGGCACTCGTCGACCAGCCCGGCCTCAAGAGCCTGCGCCGCGAGGTTTGCACCTCCAACGGTGAGATCGCTGCCGGCCGTGGCCTTCAGTTCGCGTACCGCGGCGGGGTCGAAGCGGCGTTCGAGGCGGGTGTCGGCGGTCGACACCGCGGCGAGGGTCGTGGAGTACACGACCTTTCCCGCTGCCTGCCAGGCGCTTGCGAAGTCGGCCATGAGGTCGGACTGCGCGGCCAGAGCGGCGTCGGTTTCCCATACGGCCATCGCCTCGTACAGCCGCCGTCCGTAGAGGAACGTGCCCACGGACCGCAGGAGATCGGTGTAGACGACGAACACCTCGTCGTCCATCGGCAACCAGGCGAACGCGCCGCGTTCGTCCTCCATGTAGCCGTCGAGCGACACGTTGTTCACATAGATCAGCTTGGCCATGCCTTACCTCTCGATGGTCAACCGCAACAGCCTGGACGCACGGGCGCATCACCCAGCAGCCTCGTGGGCTGCCCCGCTCATTGACTACGAACACCCCTGCCCAGATCCGACACCTCCGGCGGACACCAACAGCGAACGGTGCACGCCCACCGCCGCGTGTGCCGGCCGGGGCGACCGCCGGGCGGCTGCGTACGCTGGTGGCGGAGGCGCTGAGGGAACCGTCGGCCCGGCAGACGATCAGCTGATCGTCGCCCCCGCCGGCCCGCGTACGACTCAGGACCTGACGGCGGAAGCCGGACTGTCGGCGGGACCGCCGCGCGGCTGACCAGGAGACCGGAGAAGCGCCCAGGCGCCGCGCACCGCGCGGACTCCGGCGACGTCCCGCCGGACAGGCCGCGGGAACCCGCGCCGTACGCACGGGTTCCCGCGGCCTGTCCCGGGTCCGCCGGGACTCGCCCTACCCCGCCCGCTGCGGGCCGACGACGGTCCAGCAGAGGCCCGCGGGGTCGCGCAACGTGACCTGGTGCGACGGGGCAGCCGGCGGCTCGACATGGGCGCCCGCGGCCACCGCCCGCCGCAGCACCGACTCGGGGTCCGTCCGCTCGATGGTCAACACCTCGTCACGGTTCGCGGCCACCGACGGGTCGCCCGCCTCCCACCACTCGCTCACGATCAGGCGATGACCGCCGACGGCCAGTTCCGCGTGCACGACATGCCCGTCGAGCAGGCACTCCCGTTGGATGGCCACGGCGTCGAAGACGTCCGTGTAGAAGGCGATCGCCTCGCTCGTGTCGCTGACCGTCAGGTGCGGTCCCGTCCGCTGGTCCTGTGCCCGCATGAGACTGCTGCGTCCCTTCGCTACTCGGCGATCCGGGTCCGGCCGGTCCAGCGGAAGACCACCGGCTCGACCGTCGCGGCGGCGGTGCCCCGCTCGAAGTGCTCGTACCCGCCGTAGTACAGGATCTTGATCTTCTTCTCGGCCCTGGACACCCGACGGCTGCGCAGATCGGCCGGCAGGCCGGCCGGGCCGCCCTCCAGGACGACATCGATGACGCCGGCGGCGTCCCGGGCGACCGGATCAGCTTGCGAAACGTCCTTCATGGCACGACCTCCGTCGCATTCCGCACACCCCACGAGCCGCCGCAGGGGCGACACGGTTCGGTCCACACAGGTCCAACGACACCCGTTGCCGGGTGAACGGTCGCTCCGCGGTCGAACGTCCTTGTCCGGTGAGCGGCCACCCGTTCAGCTCCGAACGTAGTGCAGATCACATTTCGTGAGCACCCTTAGCGCACCCCTAGAAACGGCCCTGGGCAGCGACGATGCCGGACCAGCCCGGTCGGGAGGCGGGCTCACTCCCAGCGGAAGAACCGCGTCGCCCCCAGGGCGGCGACGGCGGCCGTGACGGCCAGGGCGATCAGCTGCGGCAGCTCCGGGTCGGCCCCCGCCCACGCCGCGCCGATGGTGTCGACAGTCGCGCCGAGCGGCGAGTAGTCGGCCACGGCCGCCAGGGCACCCGGCATCCGGTCGCGGGGCAGCCAGGCGCCGGCCAGGAAGAGCAGCGGGAAGAACAGCGCGGGGCCGATCGACTGTGCCGCCCGGGCCGACGGCGCCAGCGCCGCGATCAGCAGGCCGACGGCGAACAGGCACGCGACCCCGAGGAGGAAGGCCAGTACGAACCCGGGCAGGTTGGCCGGCGCCGGCTGGTCCAGCAGGAACCGCACAGCGATCGAGGTGACCACCGCACCGAGCACGCCCATCACGAGGTTGACCACGACCTGGGCGACCAGCAGCAGCGCGGGCTGCACCGGGGTGGTCGCCAGACGGCGCAGGATCCGGCGTTCCCGGTAGATGCCCAGCGCCATCGGCAGGGTGAAGAGCGCGAGCATGCCGATGGTGAGAGCCAGCGCGAGCGACGGCAGGAACGTCTGCTCGGCGTGCTGGCCGGTGTCGGCGGCGGTACCGGCACGCTGCGGCAGGCCGAAGACGAGCATCAGGCCGATCGGCAGGGCGAAGACGAAGAACAACGACACGGGCTCCCGGAGGAACAGCTTCGTCTCGACGGCGATCAGCTTGGACAGGGCGCTCACGACGACCTCCCGTCGGTCGGGGACTGCGCGGCGGCCCGGCCGCCGCGGCCGGTCAGGGCGACGAAGGCGTCGTCGAGGGTGGGCTGCTCGACCCGCAGGTCCGTGTAGGTCGTCCCGCGCCCGTTGAGCACTGCCAGGACCGACTGGAGCACGTCCTTCGTGCCGGTCACCGTCACCTCCGCCCCGTAGCGGCTGACCCCGGTCACGTCGGGCGCGGCGAGCAGCAGCGCGTCCTCGACCGGCTCCGCCGGGCGGAAGTGCACCCGGTGCTCGCTGCCGACCCGGGCGAGCAGGCCAGCGGGGCTGTCGATGGCCACCATCCGCCCCTTGTCGATGATCGCGATCCGGTCACAGAGTCGTTGCGCCTCCTCCATGAAGTGGGTGACCAGCACGACGGTGACGCCGCGGTCGCGAATCCGCTCGACGAGATCCCAGGTGTCCCGGCGGCCCTGCGGGTCGAGGCCCGTGGTCAGCTCGTCGAGGATGGCGATCTCCGGCCTGCCCACCAGCGCCAGGGCTACCGACAGCCGCTGCTTCTGCCCGCCGGAGAGCTTCTGGAAGTAGGTGTTGCGCTGCTCGGCCAGGCCGAGGTCGGTCAGCAGCTCGTCGATGTCGGCCCGGTTGCGGTAGAAGGACCGGTACAGGTCCAGCGCCTCCCGCACCCGCACCTTGTCCGGCAGCTGGCTCTCCTGGAGCTGGGCGCCGACGCGCTGGCGCACCTCGGTGCGGTCGCGCACCGGGTCCAGCCCGAACACCCGGACGGTCCCGCCGTCGGGACGGCGCAACCCCTGCACGCACTCCACAGTGGTCGTCTTGCCGGCGCCGTTCGGGCCGAGGACGCCGAAGATCTCGCCCTGCTCGACGGTGAAGGAAACGTCGTCGACCGCGACCTTCTCGCCGTACCGCTTCTGCAGATGATCGACCTCGATGACCGGCATCCGGGATGGTCCTCCTTCATGTGCGGTTTGCCGCCGGGAAGGGCGGACCACTCGGCTGATCGCGGCGTCGGTCCGCGGCAACGGGCCGGACCCGGGCCGACCGACGCCCGACATCATCCGCGCAACCGATGCCCCGATCAACTGATCAGGTGACGAATCGGGGGTGTCGAGGCGGGAAACCATCCTCCACAGGGGTACCGCCCGGCGACAGGGGTGTCGCCCGGTCACGCCAGGTGTCCGGGCGTCCCGTCCGGGCGGGCGGCGGCTCCGGGCGGCTTCCCGCCCACGGATCCGGTGTGGCTCGTCACCGCCGTGCCGGGCAGAGCGGCAGCAGCTCGTCGAGCCGGGTCAGAACGACGTCCGGGCCGGCCGCGCGCAGCGTCTCCTCGTCGGACTCGCCCCACAGCGCGGCCACCGCCGTCACCCCGGCCGCCCGCGCGCTGGCCAGGTCGCTGGGCGCGTCGCCGACCATCAGCGCCTCCTCCGGCCGGGCCCCGAGCAGGTGCAGCGCCCGCCGTACGATATCGGGCGCGGGCTTCGGGCGGGGCACCTCGTCCGAGCCCACCACGTGGTCGACGAGCGGCAACAGGTCGAGCCGGCCGAGCAGGTCCCGGGCGCGTACACCGCTGCGGCCGGTGGCCACGGCGAGCCCGATCCCCCGCCGACGCAGGGTGCGCAGCAGCTCCGCCGCGCCGACGACCGGGCTGACCCGGTGTGCAAGGCGGTTGCTCTGCCGCACGAACGGCTCGGCGAGCGCCGCCGGCAGACCCATCAGCTCCAGCACCTCCGGCAGGTACCGGCCCGGGTGGCGGCAGTACTCGTCGACCGGGGCCAGGCCGTCGCCGACCACCTCGGCGTAGGCGAGGGCGAACGCCTCTCTGGCCACGGCGAGGCTGTCGACCAGCACCCCGTCGAGGTCGAACACCACCGCCCGGACACCGTCGGGTGCCGCCGTCGCCCTCGCGACCATCGATGTCACCTCCCCGCCCGCACGACCGCCACGGCCGGTAGGGGTGGCAGGCCGCGGAGACCCCCGACTACGGTCAGGACCGTTCTCCCGGCCCACCGGCGGCGCACTCGCCCGCCCGGATCCGGCGGTACCCCACGACCCTACCGGCGTCGCGGCCCCCGGCAGGGCTCGGACCGGGCCGCTGAGAGGATCGCACCATGCCGCTGCTGGGCTGGCTGACGAAGGGCACCGACGAGCACCCGGACGCGATCCGGGTCGGCGGCCGGGCGGCGTCCTGGGTGGAGCTTCGCCGCCTTGCCACGGCGGTGGCCGACGAGCTGCGCGGCGTCGACCGGGTGGCGATCGAGGCCACCGCCACCCTGGAGACCGTGGTCGGCGTGGTGGGCGCGCTGACGGCCGGGGTTGCGGTCGTGCCGATCCCGCCGGACGCCGGGCCGATGGAGCGCGATCACATCCTGCGCGACTCGGGCGCGACGGCGCTGCTGGTCCCGGCCGGCGCGGAACGCACCGTCGGTGACGCCGGCCGGCCCGTCGTACCCGTCGACCTGACCCGCCGGTCGGACACCGTCCACCCCGAGCCGGATCCGGCCCGCACCGCGGTGATCCTCTACACCAGCGGCACCACCGGCGCCCCGAAGGGCGCCGTGATCTCCCGCCGCGCGATCGCCGCCTGCCTCGACGGGCTGGCCGACGCCTGGGCATGGACGCCGGACGACCTGCTGGTGCACGGCCTGCCGCTGTTCCACGTGCACGGGCTGGTGCTCGGCGTGCTCGGACCACTGCGGCTGGGCGGCCGGCTGCACCACGTGGGCCGCCCCCGCCCCGACCGGTACGCCGCCGCCAACGGCACGATGTACTTCGGGGTGCCGACGGTGTGGTCCCGAATCGCCGCCGACCCGGACGCGGCCCGGGCGCTGCGTCCGGCGCGGCTGCTGGTCTCGGGCAGCGCGGCGCTGCCGGCGGCGGTCTTCGCCGACCTCGCCACCCTCACCGGTCACCGGGTCGTCGAGCGGTACGGGATGACCGAGACCCTGATCACTGTGAGCGCCAGGACGGACGGCCCACGCCGGCCCGGCACCGTCGGGCTGGCGCTGCCCGGGGTCCGTACGCGGCTGGTCGGCGACGACGGCACCCCGCTCCCGGCCGACGGAGCGACGATGGGCGAGCTTCAGGTCACCGGCCCCACGCTGTTCGACGGCTACCTCAACCGTCCGGACGCCGACGCGGCGAGCCGTACCCCGGACGGTTGGTTCCGCACCGGGGACGTCGCCATCGTCGACCCGGACGGCTGGCACCGGATCGTCGGCCGGGCGTCGACCGACCTGATCAAGAGCGGTGGCTACCGGATCGGCGCCGGGGAGGTGGAGGACGCCCTGCTGACGCACCCGGGGGTCCGTGAGGCAGCCGTGGTGGGCACACCGCACCCCGACCTCGGTCAGCAGGTCACCGCGTACGTGGTGGGCGACGGGGTGGGCGAGGCCGAGCTGATCGACTTCGTGGCCCGGCGCCTTTCGGCGCACAAGCGACCACGCGAGGTGCGCCTGGTCGACGCCCTGCCCCGCAACGCCCTGGGCAAGGTGCAGAAGACGCGGCTCAGCGCCGACGGTTAGGACGCGACCGCCGGGATGCTGATCGCGGTGACCACCAGTCCCCGCTCGACCAGGAACCTGCCCGCGAACGCCCGCACCTCGGCCCCGCCGAGCACCGGACCGGGCACCAGCAGCCGGGCCTCGAACGTGCCGGCCGGGTCGAACACGATGTCCGCCTCGGAGAAGTCCAGCCACTGGCCGGTGAGCGGGAACCACGCCTTGTACACCGCCTCCTTGGCGCTGAACAACAGGCGGTCCCAGCAGACGGCGGGGCGGACCGCGCCCAGCGTGACGGTGCGCGACCGTTCGGCCGGCAGGGCGATCGCTCCGAGCACCCCGTCGGGCAGCGGGGCGTGCGGCTCGGCGTCCACCCCGAGGCTGGCGAACGCCGCCGTACGGCCGACGACCGCCGCCCGGTAGCCATCGCAGTGCGTCATACTGCCGACCACGCCGTCGGGCCAGAGCGGGGCACCGCGTGCGCCGGAGACGATCGGCGCCGGGGCGAGGCCCAGCTCGCCGAGAGCCAGCCGGGCGCAGTGCCGCACGGTGGTGAACTCCCGGCGTCGTTTCTCCACCGACCGTGCCACCAGCGCCTCCTCCTCGGGGAACAGGGTCACGCCGGCGGGATCGGTGAAGGACTCGGACACCGCCACGGTGGAGGGCAGGATCTGCTCGATCACGTTGGCCGATGGTAGGCGCTGCGGCACCCCTCGCCGCGGCGGGCCTCGGCGATAGGTGCACCATAGGGGTCGGGTACGGGTGCCGGCCTGCACGGGACAGGTGCCACTCTGAGCGCCGTCCCGGTCCTGCGGGCGGGGCACCTGGATTTGGGGCGGATGGACGCGGGAATGGCGATGCTCACTGGCAAAGTGGTGCGGTTCGACGAGGTGCGGGGCTACGGGTTCATCGCCCCGGACGACGGCAGCGACGACGTGTTCGTGCACGCGAACATGCTCGACGGCGACAAGTGGGCGCTGACGCCCGGCGTCCCGGTCGAGTACGACGCGGTGGAGACCGAGCGCGGGCCCAAGGCCGTGCTGGTGCGGGTGTCCGGCGTCACGGTCGGCGGCGGGCGCAGCAGGGACAGCGGACAGGCCACGGGCGGCGCGGAGGACGACGAGGGCCTGTGCGACGTCCTCTCCGAGCGGGCCTTCTCCGCGGAGACCACCGAGGCGCTGGTGACCTCCGTGTCGGACCTGACCGGAGCGCAGATCGTGGCGGTACGTGCGAGGATGCTGGAGCTGGCCCGGCGGCACGGCTGGGTGGAGGGCTGACCGTGGCGGGGGCGGGTCACCGCTGCCCCCTGTCCGGCCGGCTCAGCCGCCGGCGATCAGCAGGGACTTCCTGATCCGCCCGAAGGCGCTGCGCGGCAACTCGTCGACGAAGTGCACCCGCCGGGGGCGCTGGCCCGCCGAGAGGTACCGGCCGACGTGGTCGATGAGCACCTGCGCGGTCACCCCCTCGGCGACGACGTAGGCGGTGACCTGCTCGCCGAGCGCGTGGTGCGGCGTGCCGACGACGGCGGCGTCGCGCACGCCGGGGTGGCTCAGCAACGCCTCCTCGATCTGCCCGGCGGGCATCCGCCGGCCCCGGCTGTGCACCACGTCGAGCCCGCGTCGTCCGATGATCCGGTACGTGCCGTCGGGGGCCACGCTGGCCAGGTCGCCGGTGGCGTGCCAGCGACCGGCGGCGAGGCTCCGCCCGCCGACGTACCCGCTGAACAGCATCGGCCCGCAGACGCTCAGCTCGCCCGCCGACTGGCCGTCGGCCGGCACCGGCCGGTCCTCGCGGTCCAGCACGCGCGTCTCGACGCCGGGCAGGGGGGTGCCGACAGCGCCCGGCATCGTACGGTCGCCGGGGCGCCCGGTCAGCGCGACGAGCGTCTCGGTGGTGCCGTAGGCCTGCACCGGCCGGTGCGAGGTGAGCAGTCGGAGCCGTTCGGCCACGGCACGGGCCAGCGGGCCGTCCGCGGAAACGAGGATCCGCGCCGCGGACAGCGGCCGGGCCCGGTGGCCGTCCAGCGCTATCTTCGCCCACTGGTCGGGCGACGCCAGGTGCACGGAGCCGACCGGCCCGGTGCCGGCGTGGTCGAGGTGGACGAAACGGCTGCCGGCCCGCAGCGCGCCGAGCAGGCCGACGACCAGACCGTACGCCCGGAACAGCGGGGTGCCCTGGACGACCACGTCCTCCTCGCTCCAGTGCCACGCACGGGCCAGAAGGTCGAGGTCGGCGGCGATGGCGCGGCGCGAGATGCGCACCCCTCGTGGCGGCCCTGATGCGCCACCTGTGTAGAGGATGACGGCGTCGCTGCCCGGGGCGGGCTCGGGATGCCGCGTCGAGGCGTGTTCTCGCAGGTCGACCGGGATCGTGGACAGGCCGTCGGCCCCGGACGGGGCACGGCCGAGGATCACCGTCGCTCCGGACTGCCGCAGGATACGGCGGCGTTCGCGTTCGTCGGCGCCGGGAGGCAGCGGTACGAGCGGTGCCCCGGCGAGGAGGGCGCCGAGCATTCCGACCACCGCTTCCAGCGTCGGTGTGCCGTCGACCGCGACCGCGGTCGCGCCCCTGATCCGATCAGCGACGGCGGTGACGCAGCCCAGCAGGGCCTCGCTGGAGAGGGCTTCTCCGGCCACCGTGACCGCGTCGGCCCGATCCGCACCGAATCCACGCAGCACCGGCAGCAGTGTCATCTCCGCTATCCCCTGCGCGGGGCCGCAACGAGTCGCGGCGGCAGCTGGGACATCACGACGGCCACAGAACCCTTCAGGTCTCGGGCCTGCACGGCCCCATGTCCGGCTATCCAGACGGTGGAGACCGGGTGCCCCGAAATTAGGGCCGGGCTATCGTCGGGCACAACCCCTAGCCGCCGAGTCCGAATCCCCCTGTCCGGGCCTACTGGCCAGCTAGGACCGAATCCCGGCCGTCCTGACACAACGGCCGACACGAGCGCTCACTCCGGCTCGGCGAACAATGCAGAGGCCGCATTTGTCCTCAGCGAGCGAAAATCGACCGTAAAACGTCCTCCTCGATGCCCGGCAGCTCGCCGTCACGGCTTTATCGCATTGACGTGTGCCGCATGAGATCAGCCTTCGGGCCGGATGGGACCGCAGGCCTCCGCAACCAACGGGACACTCGGATTCATAATTCTTTTTCATACATAATCGCAGAATCTCCCAAACGTCCGAATCGTGGCCCGCCGACGCACACCAAGCCTCGACCGCCGGCAGGGCCGGACAGGCATCGATCGCAGTTCCGGCATCAATGCCTTACATCGCAACAATCGAGCGCCTCCGGCAATTGCCGGAGCCCCGACCGGACCCCACGGCCCCGCCCCGGGGGCGGACGACACCTCCACAGCAGCTTCCGGCACCACGCCCGCCCGCGCCGGGATCGGCACGGGCGAGGTCACGAACGCCGAGTTCAACGACGATGACGCCCAGCTCGACGCCTCCGCACGCCGCGACCGCGGCAGCTTCGAACCTTGCGGCGAGAGCGACCGGTAACGCCCGGACGTCGGATTAGCACGGAAGAGCCCATTCGCCAATCAGCAGGCGGGCCGAATAAGCGGAACCATCGGCTCAGGAGAGCGCTCTGTCACGGTACGGGACCAGCCGGCGACTTTCCGTCGCCACCCCCGGTCGGGTCACCCGAGACAAGTAACCCATGTTTGCCCATCCTTTACACAACTCGGCTTGCCGCCCAATTGCCCAACTGCCATACTCCCACCATCAAGCAGGTCGATAGGAAGTGTCGACCCCGAGAGAGCTGGGGAATTATCGCCGACGCACACGGGAACACGGCTCGCAGCAGCCAACCGGTCAAGTCGGTCGATGGCGCACCGGCAAAGCTCGACACCAGTCGATCCTTGCCGATAATGGAATGGGTCAAGAATTGCCGGTCTCCAATTTGGTCGAGCTGCCGGGCCGCACCGGGCACCCGGCCCTCCCCCGGAGGGGGCGGTGATGGAGCTGACCGAGCGTTCGAGCCAGCTCGGCCTGCTGGAGCGCCGACTCGCAGACCTGCTCCGCGGCGGCACCTCGCCGACCGACCGGCCGGTGACCGTGCTGACCGGCCCGGTCGGCTCCGGCAAGACCGCGCTCTCACAGGCCTTCGCCCGGCGCGCCTGCGACGCCGGAGCACGGGTCATCGGCGCGAGCGCCTCCCGCGCGGAGCGCAGCGTACCGCTGGAGGTCGTCCGGCAGCTCGTCCGCGCGGTGCCGTCGTGCGCCGCGGACGCCCCCGACATCCGGGCCCGCCTCGCCCGGCTGCTGGACGCGGGCGCCCTCGCATGGAGCGACGCCGATCCGGCGGACGCGGAGAACGCCCGGCTCACCGCCGCCATCGGGCGCGCCCTGCTCGAACTGACCTCGCGGGGGCCGCTGGTCATCGTGGTGGACGACATCCACCACGCGGACGTGCCGTCGCTGCGCTGTCTCGATTACGTGGCCCGGCGGCTCTCCGGCCTATCCGTGCTGATGGTCCTGACGGAGGCGCCACGCACCCGGCCGTGGCAGGCGGACGTGCACGCCGAGATGCTGCAACCGGCGAAGCTGCACCGCATCCGCCTGCCGCTGCTCACCGCCGAGGGGACGTTCCAGCTGCTCGCCCAGCGGCTCGACATCCCGCTCGCCCGCAGCATCGCCGAGGAGAGCCACCGGATCAGCGGCGGGAATCCGCTCCTGGTGCACGCGCTCGCCGATGACCAGGCAGCCGCGCCACGGTCCGCCGGCGCCCCGGCGGTCGGCGAGTCGTTCCGGGAGGCCGTGCTGAGCTGCCTGTACCGCTGCGACCGCCTGGTGCTCAACGCCGCCCGGGTGCTCGCCGTGACCGGCGAGCCGCTGCACGGCAGCCTGCTGCCGCATCTCGTCGACGCCCGGTTGCACCCCGCGCTGGGCGCTGTCGACAAGTCGACCAGCGCCGGGCTGATCGACGAACAGGGGTTGCGCCATCCGGCGGTGACCCAGGCCGTGATCGACGGGATGACCGCCGAGGAACGCGTACGGCTGCATCTGGGAGCAGCCCGCCTGCTGCACGACGACGGCGCGCCCCCGGCCCGGATCGCGCCGCACCTGGTGGACATCGGCGAGCTGGCCGAACCCTGGATGGCGCAGACCCTGCTGGACGCCGGCGAGCAGGCGCTGCTCGACGGCGAGGTGGAGACCGCCCTGCGGTACCTGCGCCGGGCGCACCGCAGTGGCGTCGGCGAGTGTCTGCGGGCGCGGATCCGCTCCGCGCTGGCGCGCGCCGAGTGGCGACTCGACCCGCAGGCCACGATCCCCCACCTGGTCAGCGTCGCCACCGCCATCCGGGCCGGGCACCTCGGCAGCCAACAGGCCGCCGGTCCCATCCAGTACCTCCTCTGGCACGGTGAGATCGACAAGGCCGTCGACCTGGTCAGGCACCTCAGCGAGCGGTCGGATCCCGCAGATCCGCAGTCCGTGGCCGAGCTGCTCATCATCACCGGCTGGATCTCGACGCTCTATCCCGGGGTCATGGTCGACCGGCCCGCGCCCGCCGTGGCCGCGCGGGATCCGCTCACGCTGGCCCGGGTCAAGCACGGGCTCAGCGGAGTCATCCTGCTGTCCGGCGTGCTGGCCCGGGGTGACGCGGGCGTGGTCGAGCAGGCCGAGCGGACACTGTCGACCACCGGGCCGGACGACGAACCGCACATGTGGAGGGTCATCTGCGCCCTCATCGCCATGATCTACGCCGACCAGCTCGACCTGGCCGACGACTGGTGCGACCGGCTGGACCGCCACCTCGCCACCCCGCACCACCCCACCCCCTCGGCCACGCTCACTGCCCTGCGGGCCGCCGTCGCCGGCCGGCTCGGCGACCTCCCCCGCGCCGGCAAGCTGGCCGACGAGGCACTGGGGCAGCTCTCGCCGAAAGGCTGGGGGGTGGTGATCGGGATACCTCTCGCCGTCCGGATACGGGCGCTGACCTATATGGACCAGCTCGACACGGCGGCCGCCTGCCTTCAGGTGCCGGTGCCGCCGGCGATCTTCGAGACCCCGCTCGGGCTGCACTACCTGCACGCCCGCGGGACGCACGCCCTCGCCGCGGGAAGCCCCGAGGCCGCGCTGGCCGACTTCCAGCTCTGCGGGCAGCTGATGCAGCGGTGGCAGCTGGACTTCTCGGGCCTGGTGCCGTGGCGTACCGAGTCGGCTCGGGCACTGCTCCGGATGGGCCGCCGTCTGCAGGCGCGCAAGCTGGTGCGCGACGAGTTGGCCCGGCTGCGGCCCGTCCATGTCCGGTACCGGGCCGCGGCCCTGCGGGTTCTGGCCGCGACCGAGGAGGGACAGGAACGGATCCCGCACCTGCGCAGCGCCGTACGGCTGCTGCGGCAGTGCGGCGACCGGATGGAACTGGCGCACAACCTTGCCGACCTCGGTCACGCCTACGAGCAGGCCGGCGACCGGCGGCAGGCCCGCGCCGCGACCCGGTCGGCCCGGGCTCTCGCGGAGGAGTGCGGCATCCCGACGTTGTGGCCCAGCGCCCTGTCCACCAGGGACGGCGCCACCGGCAGCCGGGCGGATGCGGCGGTCCTGGTCCAAGGCCTGACGGACACCGAATCCAGGATGGCCACCCTGGCCGCCCAGGGTCACACCAATCGTGAGATCGCCGAGAAGCTCTTCCTGACGGTCAGCGCGATCGAACAGCGGATGACGCGCATCTACCGGAAGCTGGACGTCAACTCGCGCGGCGAACTCGCCGGACGGCTACGGTTCGACCGCTCCGGCACGACGGTGCTGGATCCGCTGACGCGGGGCACGGACCCCCCGGGCGGCCGTCCGTCCGGCCCTCGGCCGCGCTGATCCCGGTCGGGCTTCCGCACGGAACAGCCGACGGGCGTCACGCGACCGTCACCCTCGCCGACCGTCGCGAAGAGTTCGCTCACCACCACTGTGGGTACCATCGGCGTGCGCCGGGAGTCGCGGTGTGGCACCATCGAGCCGTACGCCCCGGCACCAGCCGCTCACCGGCGTGTCGCCTCCCTTGGGCCGATCGGCTCCAACACCCATCACCCCGAACCGCGCAACCCCTAAATGCCTTCCGGGGCCCGCAGGTTTGGGTGCGAAACGATGGGGTCTCACGCCCGTTGTCGCACCATCATGCCGGTGCCAGACTCGCCTCGACACGCGGACCGTACGGCGAGAAGACCGGTCCGACGAAGGATTTCAGGTCCACCCGGCGTGGCCGCCCGGCGCGCTCCACCCCTACCCGTCGAGACGCGGGCGGAGGGGCGGCTGTCTCCGGCAGGGGTGGCGGTGTCGGGCCGCACCGGCGTTTCCAGGCCCGCGCCGCGTACAAGGAGGGCTTACGCGCAGGTGTTGGTTCAGCAAGAGGAACAGATCACCCGTCTGCGGCGCGTGTTCCACGCGTGCGAAGAGCAGCAGCGCGGACACGTCGCGCTGGTCACCGGTGCCGTGGGCAGCGGCAAGACCAGCCTGCTGGAGTCGTTCGGCGAGTGGACGGCCGGCTCCCGCGGGCAGGTGATGAGCGCGACCGGCTCGCGGGCGGAGCGCGGTCTCCACCTGGGAGTCGTCGGGCAGCTGTTCCACAGTGCACGACTCGCCCCGGAGGCCGCCGCCCACGTCGGGAAGCTGCTGCGCGACGCCACCTCCGCGGTGCCGTTGCCCGAAGTCGGCGGCGAGGCCTCCGACGTAGACCGGGCCTGGGCACCCCTGCTGCACGGCCTCTTCACCACCCTGATCGACCTGACGGCCAACGGGCCCCTGGTCCTCCTCGTCGACGACGTGCACCACGCGGACCCGGCCTCGCTGCACTGCCTGCTCTACGTGACCCGGCGGCTGCGCCACGCCCGGATCATGGTCGTGTTCGCGGAGGCGTCGACGCTGCGCCCGCCGCACCAGCTGTTCCGCGCCGAGCTGCTCAGCCAGCCGCACTTCTCCCGGATCGGCCTGCCACCACTGACCGTCGACGCCGTCGCCCGGCTGGTCGAGGGCGCCGTCGACGACGCAGACACCCGCAGGACCGCGGAACACTACGTACGGATGACCGGAGGCAATCCACTGCTCACCCGGGCGCTGCTCGACGAACGGGCCGGTGGCGGGGGCAGCGACCACGACCTTCCGTCCGTCGGTGACGCGTTCGACCAGGCCGTGCTCGGGTGCCTTTACCGCCACGAGCCCGGGGTACGCCGGGTGGCCCAGGCGCTCGCCGTGCTCGACCGGCCCGCGTCGGCCGAACTGCTCGGCCACCTCCTCGACGTGATGCCCGCGACCACGGTCCCGGCGGTGCGGGTGTTGCGTACCTCGGGTCTGATGGAGTCCGACCAGCTACGCCACTCGCGTATCCTGCACTCGATCCTCGCTGACATGTCGGCCGACGAGCGGCGCGCCCTGCACCAGCGGGCCGCCGAGGTGCTGCACGACCGCGGCGCCGAGGCGAGCGTGGTAGCCGAGCACCTCGTGGCCGCCGGTGCGACGGTGGCCGGCTGGCGGGTACCGGTGCTCCAGGACGCCGCCGGTCACGCGCTCTCGTCCGGCCGGCCCGACGTCGCGGCGGCCTGCCTGCGGCTGCTCGCCAGCGCGCCGGTGGACGAGCGGCAACGCACCGCCACCACCGAGATGCTGGTGAATGCCCGCTGGCAGCTAAACCCGTTGACGGTGAACGGGCAGCTGACGGAGCTGGTGCAGACGGCGCGCGCCGCCGGCTGGTCCACCGATGCGAGCCTCTCCGCGGTGCCGTACCTGCTCTGGCAGGGCCGCGTCGACGAGGCTGTTGAGGCCGTCAGCGGCTTCTCGGCGGACGAGGAGCAGGCTCCGGCCACCCCGCCCGGCCGCCTGCGGATCATGCAGCTTCTGGTCTCCCTCTCCCACCCGGACCACCTGGCGAGCGTACGGCAGACGCCGGCCACCTGGAGCCGCGCGGCCGGCGCCCCGACCACCGTCAGCCCGCTCCTGCAGGCGGTCACGGTGCTCGGCACCGCGCTGACGCCGACCGCCGACAACGACACGGCGCCGACCGCCGAGCAGATCCTGCAGCGCCACCACACGGACGACGGCGCCCTCGGCCTGCTGACCGCGCCCCTGCTGGCGCTGCTCTGGGCCGGCCGGTCGGACCGGGCCGTGGTCTGGGGCGACGTGCTGCTCGACCGGCCGGTGGTTCAGCACGCGCCGGGCTGGCGGGCGGTGATCCGGGCGATCCGGGCGGAGGCAGCCCTGCGCGTCGGCGATCTGCCCGGTGCCGAGCACCACGCCCGCGCGGCCCTGGAGGACATGCCAGCCCCCGCCTGGGGAGTGGCGATCGCCGGACCGCTGTCCACCCTGATCGCGTCCGCGACGGAGTCGGGCCGGTTCGCCGAGGCCGACCGGTGGCTGGCCCACCCGACCCCGCCCGGCATCTTCCGCACCCCATTGGGCCTGCACTACCTGGCCGCACGCGGCCGGCACCACCTGGCCGTACGCCGGCCGCACGCCGCCACCACCGACCTGCGGCGCTGCGGCGAGCTGATGCGCACGTGGGGGATCGACGCGGCCGGACTGGTGCCGTGGCGGCTGGAGCTGGCCCGGGTGCAGCTCAGCGTCGGCAACAAGACGCAGGCCATGCAGCTCCTGCAGGAGCAACTGCGGGTGCCGCACGGGGTCGACGACCGGACCCGGGGCCGTACGCTGCGCCTGCTCGCCACCACCGCCGCCCAGGACCACCGGCGCAAGCTGCTCTCCGAAGCGGTCAACCTGCTCCAGTCCAGCGGCGACCGGTTGGAGCTCGTCCGCGCCCTCGGCGACACCGGTCAGACGCTGCAGCGCGCCGGAGACTCCGCCCGCGCCCGGCTGCTCGTCCGCCGCGCCTACCAGCTCGCGCAGGACTGCGGGGCGTCGGTGCTGGCTCAGCGGCTGATCCGCCGGGAGCCGGGCAGTGGACTGCCGGCGTACCCGGCCGCCGCCGAACTCCAGGAACCGGACGACGGGCTGAGCGACGCCGAGCGGCGCGTTGCCGCGCTGGCCGCACACGGCCACACCAACCGCCAGATCTCCAGCAAGCTCTTCATCACGGTGAGCACTGTCGAGCAGCACCTGACCCGGGTCTACCGCAAGCTCGACGTGAAGCGCCGGACCGACCTGCCGTCCCGGCTCGTCGTGTACGCCGAGACGCTGGCCGACGAGGCACAGAGCGCCACGTCCTGACGGCTGTCGCAGGGGCGCGGTGACCACCGCCCCCTGCGACACGGGGCGAAAGCGAGGGCCCGAACCGCAGATGCGGTTCGGGCCCTCGGCGGATCGTGTCCGGGCGGTCAGTCCATGGCGCGGCGCATGAAGCCACGCATGCCGATCGCCGAGAACACCACGAAGACCCCGGTGAGGACACACATGCACAGCCAGAGCGGCAGCGACTCGACCCCCGGCGGGCCGACGAGCGACCGGGTCGCCTCGCTGATGTAGGTCAGCGGGTTCAGCGAACAGATCACCTGATACCAGCGCAGCGAGTCCAGGCCGAGCAGCGGGAACTGGGTGGCGCCGGTGAACATGATCGGGGTCATCACCACGGTGAACATGATCTGGATGTGCTGCGTGGGCACCAGGGTGCCGAAGGCGAGACCGACCGCCGCGCCGACCAGCGCGCCGATCGCCAACACCCCGACCACCTTGAGCACCACCGCCCAGGGCCAGGTGACGCCGAGCATGAGCATGCCGACCGGGATCAGCACCACACCGGCGATCAGGCCACGGATGCCCCCGAAAACGATCTTCTCCAGCGCCACCAGCGGGGTCGCCATGGGCGCCAGGAGGCGGTCCTCGATCTCCCGGGTGAAGGAGAAGTCCATCATCATCGGCAGCGCGGTGTTCTCCAGGCCGATCAGGAAGGCGTTCAGCGCGATGACGCCGGGCAGCAGCACGTTGGAGAAGTCGTCGCTGGCGTAGCCCAGGTCGCTGAGCACCTTGCCGAAGATCAGCAGCATGAACAGCGGCTGGATGAAGACCTGGAGCAGGAAGCCGATCAGCTCCCGGCCGGTGACGAACAGGTCACGCGAGAGCACCGCGCGGAAGGTGGCGAGCTGGTCCAGCGCGCGCACCGGCGGCGGCGCCGCGGGCGGTGACGGCGCGGACGGGGGGGCGGGGGCGGTGACGCTCACCGAAGTTCCCTTCCGGTCAGGTGGATGAAGACATCTTCCAGACTGGGCTGGCCGATGTTGAGGTCACGAACCTCGCAACCCAGGTCGGCGAGGATCTTCATCGCCATCGGGATGGCGTTGGCCGGCTGACCGCTGGTGTATACCCGGAAGGACAGGGGGGCGTCCGAGTCGGCGGGCGCGTCCGGGACCGGGGCGGGCATCGGCATCGCCGGCATGCCGGGAAACGCCGGCGCGGCGACGGGCGCCTTGGCGGTCATCTTGAAGTGTTCCACCTGCTCCACGTCGGGGATCGCATCGAGCGCGGCCCGCACCTCCTCGGCGGAGGCGCCGGGGGTCACCACGAGGGTCAGGGTGCTGCTGCCCGGCAGCGTACGGGTCAGCGCGGACGGCGTGTCCATGGTGAGCAGCTTGCCGTGGTCGACGATGCCGACCCGGTCGCAGAGCTTCTCCGCCTCGTCCATGTCGTGCGTGGTGACCACCACTGTCACGCCGTCCCGTTTCAGCTCGGCGATCCGGTCGTGCACGAAGAGCCGGGACTGCGGGTCGAGGCCCGCCGACGGCTCGTCGAGGAAGAGCACCCGGGGCGAGTGCATCAGCGCGCGGGCGATCATCGTCCGCTGGGCGAGGCCGCCCGACAGGAAGTCGGTGCGGTGGTTCGCGAAGTCCTTGAGCCCCATCTGGTCCAGCAACTCGTCCGCCCGCCGGATGCGCTGCGCCCGGGGCACCCGGTGGTAGGCCGCGTGGAACAGCAGGTTCTGCCGGACGGTCAGCGCCCGGTCCAGGTTCACCCGCTGCGGTACGACCGCCAGCAACTGCCGGGCGGCGGCGGGCGAGCCGATCACGTCCGCGCCGCACACCCGGGCCCGGCCCGAGGTGGCCCGCACCCGTGTGGTCAGCACCCCGATCGTCGTCGTCTTGCCCGCACCGTTCGGCCCGAGCAGGCCGAAGACCTCACCGGCGGCGACGGAGAAACTCAGCCCGTCCACCGCCGGTGGCATGTTGGGCTGGTACCGCTTGACCAGCTCCGTGACCACCACTGCCTCGTCCACGTCGTCATGCTCCGTCCTGGAACGTCGGTCCGATAGATGTATGTGTGCCGATAGGGGGCGCTAGGGGCACGCCAGGGGCGGAACCGGTCACAGACCCCGCGCGGCCAGCCAGCGCTGGACCGTGCCGGCGAGTTCCGGCCCCCGGTCGGCGACCATGCTGAAGTGGTCGCCGGCCGCGTCGACAGCCTCGTGCGGGTAGGGCCAGCGCGACCGCCAGCCGTCCGGTTCGCCGTCCCACTCCCCCAGCGGCTCGGTGGCCCGCACCAGCAGGGTCGCCGCCGCCATCTCGGTCGGCTGCCAGTCCAGGAACAGCGGCAGGTAGCCCGCCCACGCCGTCGTCCGCCAGTCGTCCATCGGCGTGTACGCGGTGTCCCGGTCGATCATCCCGTCGAGAAGCTGCGGCACCCACCCGCCGAGCACCTCGCTGTCGGCCGGGTAGGTGTCCATGAGCACCACCGCGTCCGGCGGGCGGCCCTGGCGTTCCAGCTCCCCGGCGAGCAGGTTGGCCACCATCGCACCACCGGAGTGACCGGCCACCACGAACGGGCCGGCACCGACGGTACGCAGCACCGTGTCGGCGTGCACCCGCAGCAGCGCGTCGAGGTCGGCGGGAAGCTCCTCGCCCACGCCGAACCCGGGGTTGGGCAGGGCCCACACGTCACGTACGCCCCGGAAGCCGGCGGCCAGCCGGGCGTACTCGTGCGCGCCGGAGAGCAGCGACATCGTGCAGCAGCACACCAACTGCGCCCGGGCGCCGCCCTCGGCCAGCCGGAGGATACCGGCCGGGCGGGTGAGCTGCGCAGGCTCGCGGAAGCGGGGGCGGAACTGGGCGAGTTTGACCAGCAGTTCGGCATACCCGGCCGGGTCCTCGCGCGCCTTCGGCTGGTTGAACAACCCGCCGAGCAGTCCGCCGCCGGCACTCTCCCCGGCAGGTCCACCGGCGTCGTCCGCGCCGAGGAGCTGGCCGAGCAGGTGAACGGCCAGCGCCGTAGGGGTGGGGTGGTCGAAGAGCAGGGTCGCCGACAGCTCTACCGCGGTCTCCTGGCGCAGCGCGTCGCGCAGTTCCAGTGCGGTCAGCGAGTCGAAGCCGAGTTCCAGGAAGTCCCGGTCGGCCTCGACCGCGTTGGGCGAGGCGTGCCCGAGGACGGTGGCCGCCCGCGCCCGGACCAGGTCCAGCAGGATCCGGTGCCGGTCGCCGGCCGGAACGCCGGCCAGCCGCTCGCGCAGCGCGCGGGCGGGATCGGTCGCGGCGTCGCCGGCCCCCGGCTCCGCGCCGGCCGTCGCCTCGGGCACGCCGCGCAGTAGCGCGCTGGGCCGTACGGCGGTGAAGGCCGGCACGAACGCGGGCCAGTCGAGGTCGGCCACGGCCAGTTGGTCGTCGCCGCGGACCAGAGCCTGCCCCAGCGCGGACAGGGCCACGTCGGCGGGCAGCGGCCGGACCCCCCGGCGGCGCAACTGCGCCGCGTCGGTGATCTCGTCCGCCCAGGGCACCCACGCGACGACGGTGGCCGGGCGGCCGGCGGCACGCCAGCCCGCGGCCAGCGCCGCCAGCCCTGCGCCCACGGCGGCGGCGACCGCCGCTCCCCCGCTGCCCCAGACGGCGGCCGTCGAGGCGAAGACGACGAACTCGTCGACCGGCAGGCCGGCGCAGGCCCGCCCGAGCAGTTCCACGGCGGCGGTACGGGCGGCCACGGCGTCGGCCAGCTCGTGCGGGTCCAGCACCGCCACCGGGTCGCCGGCGCCGTCGGAGTCGGCGATGTGCAGGACGGTGCGGATCTCGCTGCCGGTGGCGGCCAGCCGGTCCAGCACCTCGGGCAGCCCGTCCAGGTCGCCGACGGCGGTGACTGTGACGTCCGGGCCGGGCGGGTCGGCATCCGCCACCGGCCCCACGAGGACGAGGTGCGACGCGCCGCGCTCGGCGAGCCAGCGCAGCAGGTGCGGGGTACGCACCTGCGCGGACCCGTGCACCAGGACCGCGCCGCGGGGCCGCCAGTCCGTATCGGTGGCGCCGGCCGGGGCCCGGCGGAGCCGCCGGGCATACACCCCGCCGGCGCGTACCGCCACCTGGTCCTCGTCGCCGCCGGACGCGACGACCCGGGCGAGCGCGGCGAGCGCGACGTCGTCCGGCTCCGCCGGCAGGTCGACCAGCCCGCCCCACACGCGCGGCTGCTCCAGCGCCAGCACCCGGCCCAGGCCCCAGAGGTACGCCCCGGCCACGCCGGGAGCGGCGTCGTGCGCGTCGACGGCCACCGCGCCCCGGGTCACGGTCCACATCGGCGTGCCGTTCCCCGCAGCGGCGAGGGCCCGCACCAGCGCGGCCGTCCCGGCGAGCGCGCCGGTTCCCGCGCCGGCCGCCGGGTCCTCCGCCGCCAGCAGCGAGACCACGACCGACCAGGTGCCGTCGGCGAGCGAGGCCCGGGCGACGGCGTCCAGGTCGTCTCCGACCGTGACCAGCGTCGGCTCCAGGCCCTCGGCGCGCAGCACGGTGAGCACCGCGGTGGCGTCGGTGCCGGCCCCGGCCACCAGCAGGCATCGGCCGGTCGGCGTGGTACGGGCCGGGGACAGGTCGACGCGTTCCCAGTCGGCGCGGTAGCGCAGCCCGTCCAGCTCCGATCCGCGACGCCGCCGGTCCCGGTAGGAGGCGAGGGCGGGCAGCACGTCGGCGAGCGCGTCCTGCCGGTCGGCGGGCAGGCCGAGCTCGGCGGCCAGCTCGGCCGGTCGTCCCTGCGCCACGGCCGCCCAGAACTCCTCGTCCTCTCCGGTCGCGGCGGACGGGACGAGATCCACTGTGGGCGGGTCCGGCCAGAAACGCTCGCGGTGGAAGGCGTAGGTGGGCAGCTCGACGCGCGCGGCGTCGCTGCCGTCGAAGGGAGCCGCCCAGTCGACCCCGGCACCGCGCAGGTCGACCGCGGCCAGCGCGCCGAGCAGCGTGGTCGCCTCCGGCTGGTCCCGGCGGGCGAGCGGCACGAAGGCCGCCGGTTCCATGTCGGGCAGGCACTCCCGGGCCAGCACGGTCAGGGCGCTGTCGGGGCCGAGTTCCACGAAGGTTCCGACGCCGCCGGCGGCGAGGGTGGCGACGCCCGCGTGGAAACGGACGGTGTCCCGGACGTGGTCGACCCAGTAGCCCGGGTCCGTGGCCTGGGCGGCGGTGAGCGGCTCGCCGGTGCGGTCGGAGACGATCGGAAGGTTCGGCGGGTGCCACGCGACCTTCTCCGCGACGATCCGGAAGTCGGCCAGCATGGCGTCCATCCGGGCGGAGTGGAACGCGTGGCTGACCCGCAGCCGACGGGACCGCCGGTCCTCGGCGGACAGCCGCCGCCCGGCCGCGAGCACGGCCTCCTCGTCGCCGGAGAGCACCACCGACCGGGGGCCGTTCACGGCGGCCAGGGACACCCGCTCGTCGAGCAGCGGGACCACCTCCGCCTCGGACGCCTGCACCGCCAGCATCGCCCCGCCGGGCGGCAACTGCTGCATGAGCCGGGCCCGGGCGGCCACCAGGGTCGCCGCGTCGGCCAGCGACAGCACCCCGGCGACGTGTGCCGCGGCCAGCTCGCCGACCGAGTGGCCGAGCAGGAACTGCGGGCGTAGCCCCCAGGCCGTGACCAGCCGGTATGCGGCGACCTCGTAGGCGAACAGCGCCGGCTGGGTGAACTCGGTACGGTCCAGCAGATCCGCGCCGGGCGAGTCGGCCTCGGCGAAGACCACCTCCCGCAGCGGCCGGCTCAAGTGCCGGTTCAGCTCCCCGGCCACCTCGTCGAAGGCGGCGGCGAAGACCGGGAACCGGCGGCACAGCTCGGCGCCCATGCCGAGGCGCTGGGCACCCTGCCCGGTGAAGAGGAACGCGACCTTGCCGGCCGGGCGGGCCACGCCTCGCACCACGCCGGGGGTGTCGCGCTCCTCGGCGACCGCGTGCAGGCCGGCCCGCAGCGCGTCGCGGTCCCCGCCGATCACCGCTGCCCGGTACGGCAGGGCCGCCCGGGTGGTGACCAGCGAGTACGCCACGTCGGCGGGGGTCAGATCGGGGTGATCGGCCAGATGCGCCAGCAGCCGCCGCGCCTGCCCGGCCAGGGCCGGTGCGGAGCGGGCCGAGACGATCCACGGTACCGGCGGGGCGGGCGTACCGGCCGGCCGGACGTCGTCGGTGTCCGTCGCGGCGGCCTGCTCGATGACGACGTGTGCGTTGGTGCCGCTGATGCCGAACGCGGAGACCGCGGCCCGGCGTGGCTGCCCGGTCTCCGGCCATGGCTGCGGGCCGGTCAGCAGGGACACCGCCCCGGCCGACCAGTCGACGTGCGGGGTGGGCTCGTCCACGTGCAGCGTGGGCGGCAGCACCCCGTGCCGCATCGCCAGCACCATCTTCATCACCCCGGCCACACCCGCCGCCGCCTGGGTGTGCCCGATGTTCGACTTCACCGAGCCGAGCCACAACGGCCGATCCGCGGACCGACCCTGCCCATACGTTGCGATCAGCGCCTGCGCCTCGATCGGGTCACCCAACGTGGTGCCCGTACCGTGCGCCTCGACGACATCGACCTGGTCGGCACCCAGCCCCGCGTTCGCCAGAGCCTGCCGGATCACCCGGCGCTGCGACGGGCCGTTCGGAGCGGTCAGCCCGCTGCTCGCACCGTCCTGGTTGACGGCGCTGCCGCGCAGCACGGCGAGGACCGGGTGGCCGTTGCGGCGGGCGTCGGAGAGCCGCTCGACGAGCAGCATGCCGGCCCCCTCGGACCAGCCGGTGCCGTCGGCGGCGGCGGCGAACGACTTGCACCGGCCGTCGGTGGACAGGCCCCGCTGCCGGGAGAACTCCACGAAGACGGTCGGGGTGGCCATCACCGACACCCCGCCGACCAGCGCCATCGTGCATTCGCCCAGCCGCAGCGCCTGGCAGGCGAGGTGCAGCGCGACCAGCGACGAGCTGCACGCGGTGTCCACGGTGACCGCCGGCCCCTCCAGCCCGAGAGCGTAGGAGATCCGGCCGCTCGCCACGGCTGCGGCGCTGCCGGTGCCGAGGTAGCCCTCGACGCCGCCGGTGACCCCGGTGAGCAGGGCCGCGTAGTCACCCTGGCTGCTGGTGGCCGCGTAGACACCGGTGGGCGCGCCGCGCAGCCGGGTGGGGTCGATGCCGGCCCGCTCGAACGCCTCCCAGGCGGTCTCCAGCAGCAGCCGCTGCTGCGGGTCCATGGCGAGGGCCTCGCGGGGGCTGATGCCGAAGAACGCCGGGTCGAAGTCCCCGGCGGAGTAGAGGAACCCGCCCTCACGCACGTACGACGTGCCCCGGCTGTCGGGGTCGGGGTCCGGGTCGTAGAGCGCGCCCAGGTTCCAGCCCCGGTCGTCCGGGAACGCCGACATCGCGTCGCCGCCGGCGGCCACCAGGTCCCACAGTTGCTCGGGTGACCCGACACCGCCGGGGAACCGGCAGCTCATGCCGATGATCGCCACCGGTTCGCTGAGCGCGGCGGTGAGCTGCTGGTTCTGCTGCTTGAGCTTCTGGTTGTCGAGCAGGGACGCACGCAGCGCGCCGACGACCTCGTCCAGGGAAACATTCATCGGGCGCTCCTCAGGGCCGGCCGGGTCACGAGTCGGAGCCTTCCAGGGCCATCCGGACCAGGCCGGCGACGTCGAGTTCGCGGATCTGGGTCTCGGGTGCGGACGGCGTGACCGGGGCAGCGGACGCCACGGCCGGCGTGCCGGCACTCGTACGGGCCAGCTGGAGCAGCTGGTCGAGCAGGCCCGCCTGCCGCAGCTCGTCGAGCGGGATCGCGGCGAGGGCCCGGCGCACGGACTCCTCGTCGCCGCCGTCGCCGTCGTCCCCCGCAGCGCCCGCGAAGAGCTGCTCGTACAGGTGGCCGGCCAGGCCGTCCGGGGTGGGGTAGTCGAAGACGACGGTGGTGGGCAGGTCGTGCCCGGTCGCCGCGGTGAGCAGGTTGCGCAGTTCCACCGCCGTGAGCGAGTCGAAGCCGAGGTCCAGGAAGCCCCGGTCGGTCTCGATCGCGTCGGCGGAGGGGTGGCCGAGCACCTTCGCCGCGTCGACCCGCACCATCTCCAGCAGTGCGGCCCGCCGCTCGTCGTCCGGCAGCGCCCGCAGCCCGGCGAGCAGGTCCCGGGCGCCGGGCGCGACCGCCTCCGGCGCCTCGGCGGGGGCGGCGGCCAGCCCGCGTACGGCCGGCAGGTCGGCCAGCAGCGGACTGGGCCGCAGCGAGGTGAACAGCGGCTGGAAGGTGGCCCAGTCGACGTCGGCGACGGTGACGCAGCTGTCGCCGACCGCCAGGGCGTGCCGCAGCCCGGCCATCGCCACGCCGGGCGGCATCACCTGGAGGCCGCGGCGGCGCAGTTGCTCCGCCGCACCCTCGGTGTACATGCCCGACTCGGTCCACGGTCCCCAGGCGATGGAGGTGGCCGCCCGGCCCTGGCCGCGTCGCCGCTCGGCGAGCGCGTCCAGGTAGGTGTTACCGGCCGCGTACGCGCCCTGTCCGCCGCTGCCCCACACCGCCGCGATGGACGAGAAGAGCACGAACGCGTCCAGTTCGGCGTCGCCGAGCAGCTCGTCGAGGTGTTCGGCGCCGCAGACCTTCGGGGCGATGACGTACGCCAGGTCCTCCAGGGTGGTGTCGGCCAGCGGCACCACCTCGCTGACACCCGCGGCGTGCACCACCGCGCGCAGCGGCGGCCCCTCCCGCCGGAGATCGGCCAGGAGGTCGGTGACGGCGGCGCGGTCGGCGGCGTCGCAGCGGACCACCCGGCAGTCCACGCCGAGCCCGGCCAGCTCGGAGATCAGCTCGGCGGCGCCCGGGGTGCCGGTCCCCCGCCGGCTGGTCAGCACCACCCGTTGCGCGCCCTCGGCGGCCACCCAGCGGGCCACGTGCCCACCGAGCGCACCGGCGCCGCCGGTGATCAGCACCGTGCCCCGGGGCTGCCACGGCGTGAGTTCCCCGTCGGTGGTGGTGGCCGGTACGAGCCGCCGCACCAGCACCCCGGACTCGCGGACGGCGAGCTGGTCCTCCACGCCGCCGCCGGTGAGGATGCCGCCGAGACGCATCGCCGTCCACGGCTCCAGGTCAGTGGGCAGGTCGACCAGCCCGGCCCAGCGGGCGGGCTGCTCCAGCGCGGCCACCCGGCCCAGGCCCCACAGCATCGCCTGCCGCGGGTTGGCCGGGGCGTCGCCGTCGCCGAGGCCGACGGCGCCCTGGGTGACGCACCAGAGCCGGACCGAGGCGTCGAGGTCGACGAGCTGCTGGAGCAGGTGCACGGTCGCGGCGAGGCCGCGCGGCAGCGCCGGGTGCTCGGCGTGCGGGGCGTCGTCCAGGCCGAGGAAGGACAGGATCGACAGCGGCCCGTCGCCCGCGCCGAGCGCCTCGGTGAGCACGTCGGCGAACCCGCCGCACAGCTCCTCGGAGTCGGCGGCGGTGTCCACGGGCACGATGCTCACCTCGGCGCCCAGGGCCCAGGTGCAGGAGTGCAGGTCGGGGTCGTCGGCCCGGTCGGCGGGCAGCAGCACCAGCCACCGGCCGGGGTCCTGCTCCTGCGAGGTCTCCGCGATGGGCTCCCAGACCGCCCGGTAGCGGGTGCCGTCGACCAGGGCCTGCTCCCGGCCGCGCCGGCGCCACGCCGACAGGGCGGGCAGCACGGTGCCGAACGGCTGGTCGCGGTGCACGTCGAGGTCGCGGGCCAGCGACTCCAGGTCCTCGGCCTCGACCGCGGCCCAGAAGCGGCGCTCGACCTCGGTGGCCTCGTCGGCGGCCACGAGGGCGGCCCACGGCGGCGGCTCCGGCCAGTAGCGCTGCCGGTCGAACGCGTAGGTGGGCAGCTCGACCCGCTGGGCGCCGGTACCGGCGTAGACGGCGGACCAGTCCGGGGAGACGCCGTGGGTGTGCAGCGCGGCGAGCGCGCGCAGCAGGGTGCTCGGCTCGGCGCGGTCCCGGCGCAGGGCGGGCACCACCAGTGGGGCCCGGCCGCCGGCCGGGGCCTCGGCCAGGACGGCCTGGGCGAGGGCGGTGAGCACCCCGTCCGGGCCGATCTCGACGTAGCCGGTGACGTTGCGCTCGCGCAGTGCCACGACGGCGTCGGCGAAGCGTACCGCCTCGCGGGCGTGGCGCACCCAGTAGCCGGGCGCGCCGATCTCCGCCGCGTCGACCGGCGCGCCGGTGACGGTGGAGACCATCGGGATGCTCGGAGCCGCGTACCGCAGCCGTCCGGCGACGGCGGCGAGGTCGTCGAGCACCGGATCCATCAGCGGACTGTGGAACGCGTGGCTGACCGCCAGGCGCCGGACCCGGACACCCCGGGCGGCCCACTGGGCGGCCAGTTCCTCGACGGCGTCGCCGGCCCCGGACACCACGACCGCGGCGGGGCCGTTGACGGCCGCGACGGAGACCCGGTCGGCCCGCTCACCGAGCGTGGCGGTCACCTCGGCCTCGGTGGCGGCGACGGCGAGCATCGCGCCCCCGGCCGGCAGCGCCTGCATCAGCCGGCCCCGGGCGGCGACCAGCTCGGCGGCGTCGGCCAGGGAGAGCACACCGGCGGCGTGGGCGGCCGCGATCTCGCCGATCGAGTGCCCGGCGACGGCGTCGGGGCGGACCCCCCACGCCTCGAACAGCCGGAACAGCGCCACCTCCACGGCGAACAGCGCCGGCTGGGTGAATTCGGTGCGGTCCAGCGCCTCGGCCTCATGCGTGCCGGGCTCGGCGAAGAGCAGTGGCCTGAGCGGGCGGGGCAGGTGCGCGTCGAGGGCGGCGCAGGCCTCGTCCAGGGCGGCGGCGAAGACGGGGAACGCCTCGGCCAGCTCGCGACCCATCCCGGCCCGCTGGGCGCCCTGTCCCGAGAACAGGTACGCCACCTTCGGCCGGGGCACCGCCACGCCGGTGACCACCAGCGGCGCGTCCTCGCCGGCGCCGAGGGCGCGCAGCCCGGCGCCCAGCGCGATCCGGTCGGTGGCCAGCACGACGGCCCGGTGTTCCAGGGCGGCCCGGGCGACGGCCGACGACCAGCCGACGTCGACCGTACGTGGCGCCTCCAGCCCGGTGAGCTGCTCGGACCAGCGCTGCGCCTGGGCGGCCAGCGCGAGCCCCGAACGGCCCGACAGCAGCACCGGCACCACCGGCAGCCGCGCCGGGTCACCGGTCGGCTGCTCGGCTTCGACCGGCTCCGGGGCCTGCTCCAGGATGGTGTGCGCGTTGGTGCCGCTGATGCCGAACGAGGAGACGGCGGCGCGGCGCGGGTGGTCGGTGACCGGCCAGGGGCGGCCCTCGCGGAGCAGTTCGACCGCACCGACGCTCCAGTCCACCTGGTCGGTCGGCTCGTCCACGTGCAGGGTCTGCGGCAGGTAGCCGTGCCGCAGCGCCAGCACCATCTTGATGATCCCGGCGACACCGGCGGCGGCCTGGGTGTGACCGATGTTCGACTTGATCGAGCCGAGCCAGAGCGGCTGCTCGGCGGGCCGCTCCCGGCCGTACGTGGCGAGCAGGGCCTGCGCCTCGATCGGGTCGCCGAGCTTCGTGCCGGTGCCGTGCGCCTCGACGGCGTCCACGTCGGCCGGGGCGAGGCCGGCGTTGGCGAGCGCCTGCCGGATCACCCGCTGCTGCGACGGCCCGTTCGGGGCGGTGAGGCCGTTGGAAGCGCCGTCCTGGTTGACGGCGCTGCCCCGGATGACCGCGAGCACCGGGTGACCGTTGCGGCGGGCGTCGGAGAGCCGCTCGACGAGCAGCAGGCCGAGGCCCTCGCCCCAGCCGGTGCCGTCGGCGGCGGAGGCGAACGCCTTGACCCGGCTGTCCGGGGCGAGGCCCCGCTGCCGGCTGAAGCCGACGAACACCCCGGGGGTGGACATGACGGTCACGCCGCCGACCAGGGCGAGTGAGCACTCCGAGCGGCGCAGCGCCTGGCAGGCCCAGTGCAGCGCGACCAGCGACGACGAGCAGGCGGTGTCGACCGAGACGGCGGGCCCCTCCAGCCCGAGGGTGTACGACACCCGGCCCGACAGGACGCTGCCGGCGTTGCCGGTCATCAGGTGCCCCTCGGCGCCCTCGGCGCTGAACATCAGGTTGCGGTAGTCCTGGTAGTTGGTGCCGACGAATACGCCGGTGGCGCTGCCGCGCAGCGTGTGCGGGTCGATCCCGGCCCGCTCGACCGCCTCCCAGGACGCCTCCAGCAGCAGCCGCTGCTGCGGGTCCATGGCGAGGGCCTCGCGGGGGCTGATGCCGAAGAAGCCGGCGTCGAAGTCGGTGGCGCCGGTGACGAAGCCGCCCTCACGGGCGTAGCTGGTGCCCTCCTTCTCCGGGTCGGAGTCGAAGAGCCGGTCCAGGTCCCAGCCCCGGTCGGTGGGGAACTCCCCGATGGCGTCGCCGCCGGCGGCGAGGAGCTGCCACAGTTGCTCCGGGGTGTCCGCCCCACCGGGCAGGCGGCAGCTCATCGCCACGATGGCGATCGGGTCGTCGTCCTCGGCCGCGGCGGCCGGGGCGGGGGTGGTCGCGTCGGGGACGATCCCGGTGAGCAGTTCGCCGAGGTGCGCGGCGAGCACCGTCGGGTTCGGATAGTCGAAGGCGAGCGTCGCGGGCAGCCGCAGGTCGGTGGCGGCGGCCAGGAAGTTGCGCATGTCGACTGCCGTCAGCGAATCCAGGCCGAGGTCGCGGAAGGGCTGGGTGGCCGGGATGTCGTCGGCGGCGCCGTAGCCGAGGGCCGTCGCCGCGCACTGCCGCACCAGCTCCAGCAGTGTCGCGGTGCGCTCCCCCGGCGCGAGCGCGGCGAGCCGCCGGGCGAGGGCCGACGGTACGCCCGTCTCCTCCTCGGCGGCCTCCTGCTGCCCGGCCGGCTGCGTCGCCTCCTGGGCCTCGGCGAGGTCGCCGATCAGCGGGCTGGGCCGTACCAGGGTGAACGCGGGGGCGAAACGGGCCCAGTCGATGTCGGCGACGACTGTGGTGGGCTCGTCGCGGCGCAGCGCCCGGGCGAGGGCCTCGACGGCCAGTTCCGGGTCCATGCCGATCATGCCGCCCCGGCGCAGCCGTTCCTGGGCGCGTTCGTTCTCGGCGGGCAGGCCGGCCCCGCGCCAGGCGCCCCAGGCCACCGAGAGGGCCGGCAGTCCCTCGGCCCGGCGCCGCTCGGCGAGGGCGTCGAGGAAGGCGTTGGCCGCCCCGTACGCGCCCTGCCCGGCGTTGCCGGTGGTTCCGGCCACCGAGGAGAAGAGCACGAAGGCGTCCAGGTCGAGGTCGCGGGTCAGCTCGTCCAGGTGCAGCGCGGCGACGCACTTCGACGCGGCGACGGTGTGCAGGCGCTGCGCGGTGACGGTGTCGACGATGCCGTCGTCGAGGACGGCGGCGGTGTGCAGCACGGCGCTCAGCGGGGCGTCGGCGGGGACGGCGGCGAGCAGGTCGGCCACCTGTGCCCGGTCGGCGACGTCGCAGCGAGCCACTGTGACCCGTACGCCGAGACCGGTCAGCTCCGCCTCCAGCTCGGCGGCGCCCGGGGCGTCCGGGCCGCGCCGGCTGGCCAGCAGGACGTGCGCGGCGCCGGAGCGGCCCGCCCAGCGGGCCAGATGCCCGCCCAGTCCGCCGGTGCCACCGGTGATCAGCACGGTGCCGTGCATCCGCCGGGTGTCGTCCGCGTCGCCGGACTCGACCGGCTCGGGTTCGGTGATCCGGGTGAGGCGGCGGACGAAGACGCCGGAGGCGCGG
This sequence comes from Micromonospora sp. CMU55-4, assembly GCF_011602315.1. Classification (NCBI taxonomy): domain Bacteria; kingdom Bacillati; phylum Actinomycetota; class Actinomycetes; order Micromonosporales; family Micromonosporaceae; genus Micromonospora; species Micromonospora sp. CMU55-4. Next base: position 76,725 of record NZ_JAAOLH010000004.1, on the reverse strand, counting down.
ACGGCGAGCTGGTCCTCGCCCCGGCCGGACTGCTCCGCGCCGTCGTCGCCGAAGGCGTCTTCGCCACCGCTGGCGCCGAGCGCCGCGCAGAGCAGCGCGCCGGCCTGCGCGTCGAGCACGTCGGGCAGGTCGAGCAGGCCGCCCCAGCGGGCGGGGTGTTCCAGGGCGACGGCGCGGCCGAGCCCCCAGACGGAGGCGGCGGCGGGGCGCGGCGCCGGGTCGTCGGCGCAGGCCACGACGGCTCCCCGGGTGGCGCACCACAGCGGCGCCTCGACGCCGAGCAGCCCGAGCGCCTGCACCAGCAGGGCGGTGCCCGAGACGGCCAGCGAGGTGGCCGGGTGCTCCGGGTGCGCCCGCTCGTCCAGACCCAGCAGCGAGAGCACGGCGACGGGTCCGTCCGGGCCGGTGAGCGCGGCGCTCAGCCGCTCGGCCAGCGCCGCCGGGTCGTGTGTGACGTCCAGCTCCACCGGGACGACGTCCGCGCCGAAGTTGCCCAGGGCCGACAGCACGTCGGTGACCAGCGGGTCGTCGCCCAGCGCCGCGGGCACCGGCACGAGCCAGGTGCCGGCGAGCCAGGTCAGCGGCAGGTCGGGCAGGGCCCGCCAGGTGACCCGGTAGCGCCAGCGGTCGATGTCCGGGGCCGCGTCGGCCGCGGTGAGGAAGAGCGGCGGCGCGGGCCAGTACCGGTGGTGGTCGAAGGCGTACGTGGGCAGGTCGACGGTGGCCGCGGCGGGCAGCACCCTCGTCAGGTCGACGGGCAGGCCGACGGCGTACGCGGCGGCGAGGTTGGTCAGCAGCCGGGTCGCGTCGTCGTCACCACGACGCAGACTGCCGATGGTGTGCCCGCTCACGCCGGTGTCGTCGAGGATCGCGGTGACCGGCATCGTCAGCACCGGATGCGGGCTGATCTCGACGAACGTGGTGTGCCCGGCAGCCACAGCCGTCCGCACGGCCGCGTCGAAGAGCACAGTCTGCCGCAGGTTGTCGTACCAGTAGTCAGCGGTCATCACCGCCGGATCCACCCAGTCCCCGGTGAGAGTGGACACGAGCCGGGTGTGACCGGCCCGCGGACCGACACCGGCCAGGTCCGCCCGAAGCTGCTCGGCGACCTCCTGCACCGCGGGCGAATGCGACGCGTAGTCCACGGGGATCAGCCGGGCACGAACACCCTCGGCCCCGCACGCCTGGACGAGGCCGGCGACGTGCTCCGGCGGACCCGACACCACGACGGTGGACGGGCCGTTGACCGCCGCGACCCCGACACCCGGGAACGCGGGCAGCCGCTCGGCCACCGCCTCGGCCGACAGGTCCACCGACGCCATCGTCCCGGTACCCCGCAGCACCGCCAGCGCACGCGACCGCAACGCCACCGTCCGCGCCGCGTCCTCCAGGCTCAGAATGCCCGCCACGCACGCCGCGCCGATCTCACCCTGCGAGTGACCGATCACCGCGTCCGGAACCACACCCGCCGCACGCCACACCGCCGCCAGAGCGACACCGACGGCCCACAGCACCGGCTGCACCACCTCGACCCGGTCCAGCCACGACTCGTCCTCGCCCGTGAGCACCGACACGAGATCCACATCGAGATACGGCGCCAACGCCCGCCGGCACTCCGCCAGACACTCGTCGAACACCGGCGTACGACCCACCAGCCCCGCCGCCATCCGCGCCGACTGCGCGCCCTGACCCGGAAACACGAAGACCGGACCCGCACCCGGACTCGACGCCACCCCCGTGACCACGTTCCCCGCCGGCTGACCGGCAGCGAAGGCATCCAGCCCGGCAAGCAACCCCTCGACGGACGACCCGACGACAACGACGCGATGATCGAACGCCGACCGGGTAGCCGCCAACGACCAGCCCACCTCCACCGGATCGATCCCACCCCGCTCACGCACGTGCCGCGCGAGCCGGGCAACCTGACCGGCCAACGCCGTCCCCGACCGCGCCGACACCGGCCAGGCCACCACATCCGAAGCGACCAACCCCGCCCCACGCCCACCCGCATCCGACTCGACCGGCTCAGCCGACTGCTCGATGATCACGTGAGCGTTGGTGCCGGAGATGCCGAACGAGGAGACGGCGCCCCGGCGTACCCGGCCCGTCTCGGGCCACGGGCGTGCCTCCGTCACCAGTTCCACCGCGCCGGCCGTCCAGTCGACGTGCGGCGACGGCGCGTCGACGTGCAGCGTCGCCGGCACGAGGCCGTGCCGGATGGCGAGCACCAGCTTGATCACGCCGGCCACGCCCGCGGCGGCCTGGGCATGGCCGATGTTCGACTTCACCGAGCCGAGCAGCAGTGGCGGTGCCTCGTCACGGTCCTGCCCGTACGTGGCGATGAGCGCCTGCGCCTCGATCGGGTCGCCCAGCCTGGTGCCGGTGCCGTGCGCCTCCACCACGTCGACGTCGGCGGTGGAGAGCCGGGCGGAGGTGAGGGCCTGGCTGATGACCCGCTGCTGGGCCGGCCCGTTGGGCGCGGTCAGCCCGTTCGACGCGCCGTCCTGGTTGACGGCGGTGCCGCGGACCACAGCCAGGACGCGGTGGCCGTTGCGGCGGGCGTCCGACAGCCGCTCGACCAGCAGCCAGCCGACCCCCTCGGAGAACCCGGCGCCGTCAGCGGCGGCGGCGAACGACCGGCAACGCCCGTCGGTGGAGAGTGCGCGCTGCCGGCTGGATCCGATGTAGAGGCCCGGGGTGGCCATCACGGTCACCCCGCCGGCCAGCGCCAGGTCGCACTCCCCCGCCCGCAGCGCCTGCACGGCGAGGTGCAGCGCCACCAGCGACGACGAGCAGGCCGTGTCGATGGATACGGCCGGTCCTTCGAGCCCGAGGGCGTACGACACCCGGCCCGACGCGACGGCCGCCGCGCCCCCGGTCATCGAGTGCCCTTCGTCGCCGTCGGGCGACATCATCAGCAGGGTGCCGTAGTCCTGCCCGTTGGTGCCGACGAACACCCCGGTCCGGCTGCCGCGCAGCGAGGCGGGGTCGATGCCGGCGGCCTCGACCGCCTCCCAGGAGGTCTCCAGCAGCAGCCGCTGCTGGGGGTCCATGGTCAGCGCCTCGCGCGGCGAGATGCCGAAGAAGGCGGAGTCGAAGTCGCCGGCCCCGTCGACGAACCCGCCCTCCCGGGCGTACGAGGTGCCCGGGTGGTCGGGGTCGGGGTGGTAGAGGCGCTCCAGGTCCCAGCCCCGGTCGTCGGGGAAGGGCGCGACGGCGTCCCGGCCGTCCCGCAACAGCTCCCACAGGTCGTCGGGGTTGCGCACCCCGCCCGGCAACCGGCAGCTCATCGCCACGATCGCCACCGGCTCCAGTTCCTGGGACTGGGCCTCGCTGAGTCGGCGGCGGGTGTCGTGGAGATCAGCCATGACCCGCTTGAGGTAGTCGCGGAGCTTGTCTTCGTTGGCCATCGGAGTGCCGCTTCCTCGAAAGAGACGGGAGAGAGCTGGAGCTGGGTCAGGAGATGCCGAGGTCCTTGTCCACCATCGCGAACAGTTCGTCGTCGGTGGCGTCGTCGAGGTGCCGGCCGATGTCGGCGCCACCGCTGTCCTGGCCGAGCCGGGAGAGCATCGCCTGCAGGCGTACGGTGGCCCGCACCCGGGCCGCCTCGTCCCGGGCGACCACGTCGAGGCCCTCGGCGATCCGGTCCAGATCGTCGAGGAGCGCGTTCGGGGTGACCACGTCGTCGTGGGCGACCTCGGCGTAGAGGTACTCCGCCAGGGTCGTCGGGGTCGGGTAGTCGAAGACCAGGGTGACCGGGAGGGCCACGGCGGTGGCCGCGCCGAGCCGGTTACGCAGCTCGACGGCGGTGACGGAGTCGAAGCCCAGCTCCCGGAACGCCCGATGCTCGTCCACGGAGTCGGCGGACGGGTAGTTGAGCACGGCGGCGACCTGGCCACGGACCAGGCCGAGCAGCACGGCGAACCGCTCGGCGGCGGGCAGCCCGGCGAGCCGCTCCCGCAACGACTCCGGGCCGTCGCCGGCCTCCACGCTGTCCATCGCCTCGGCGGCGGCGAGCCGCCGCACGTCCGGCAGGTCGCTGATCAGCGGACCGGGCCGGGTGGCGGTGAACGCGACGGAGAACCGTTCCCAGGCGATGTCGGCGATGGTGAGGAACGCCTCGCCGTGGTCCACGGCCTGGTGCAGCGCGGTGATCGCCGCCTCCGGGGTCATCTCGGGTACGCCGTGGCGGTGCAGCAGCTCGCCGAGCGGCCCGTCGGCCATGCCGCCGCCGGCCCACGCCCCCCAGGCGACTGAGGTGGCGGTGAGGCCGAGGCCCCGGCGGTGCTGGGCGAGCGCGTCGAGGAACGCGTTGCTCGGGGCGTAGTTGCCGACGCCGGAGCTGGCCACGCTGCCGGCGAAGGACGAGAACATGACGAACGCGGACAGCTCGTGGTCGAGGGTCAGCTCGTGCAGGTTGTACGCGACGTCGACCTTGGCCCGCAGCACCCGTTCGATCTGCTCGGGCCGGATGTCGTTGATCATGGCGTCGTCGAGGACCGCGGAGGCGTGCACGACCGCGGTGAGCGGGTACTCGGCGGGGATCGCCTCGATCAGCTCGGCCAGGGCGTCGCGGTCGGAGGCGTCGCACTCGACCACTGTGGCCTGGGCGCCCAGCGCGGTGAGGTCGTCGACGAGCTGCTGCGCGCCGGGCGCGGCCATGCCCCGCCGGCTGACGACGACGATGTTCTCCACACCGCTGCGGGCCAGCCAGCGGGCGGCGTGCCCACCGAGCGCGCCGGTGCCGCCGGTGACGAGCCCCGTGCCGTACGGCTGCCACGGGTTGGCGGGCTGACTGTCGCCGAGCGGGACGCGGGTGAGCCGGCGGGCGAGCAGGCCGCTCGGGCGTACCGCGATCTGGTCCTCGTCCCCGGCGGTGGTGAGGGCCGCGACCAGCAGGTCGGCACAGCGGTCCTCCACGGCCTCGGGCAGGTCCACGAGGCCGCCCCAGCGCTGCGGGTGCTCCAGCGCGGCGACCCGGCCGAAGCCCCAGACCAGCGACTGCGCCGGGGCGCGCAGCAGGTCGGCCATGCCTACCGACGCGGCGCCGGAGGTGACGCTCCACATCGGCGCGCGCAGGCCGATGTCGCCGAGGGCCTGGAAGAGCGCGACGGTGGCGGCGAAGCCGCCGGGCACGGAGGGGTACAGCGGGTGGGCCAGCTCGTCGAAGGCGAGCAGCGAGACCACGCCGGCGACGTCGGCGGTGGCGTCGCCGCCCGGTCCGGCGGCGAGCGCCTCCTGCAGCAGCTTGCCGAACTGGTCGCGGTCGACGTCGGGCGTGGAGACGGCCACCGGCACGAGCGTCGCGCCGGCCGCCGCGATCGCCTCGACGCAGGCGTCCTGCCAGGGCTCGATGATGTCGCCGGTCGGCATGACCACGACCCAGGTGCCGTCCATGCCCCGGTTGGCGACGCCGGTCAGGGGCTTCCAGGTGTCCTGGTAGCGCCAACTGTCGATGTCGGCCTGCCGGCGCCGCTGCCGGCGCCAGGAGGTGAGCATCGGCAGGGCCGGCAGCAGCGCGTCGAGAACCTCGTGTGCCGGGGTCTCCTCGGTGGCGATGGTCTCGGCGAGCGCCGTGACGTCCCCGCTCTCGACGGCGGCCCAGAAGCCCGCGTCGCCCGGGTCGCCGCTCATGCCCGACAGCAGGGTCTGCAGGTCGGGCCCGCCGCTGCCGTCGAGCCAGAACCGCTGGTGGTCGAAGGCGTACGTGGGCAGCGGCGCGACCTCGGTCTCGGCGAGGACGTCCGCCAGGTCGACGGGCAGGCCGACGGCGTACGCGGTGGCGAGGTTGGTCAGCAGCCGGGTCGCGTCGTCGTCGCCCCGGCGCAGACTGCCGATGGTGTGCCCGCTCGCGCCGGTGTCGTCGAGGATCGCGGTGACCGGCATCGTCAGCACCGGGTGCGGGCTGATCTCGACGAACGTGGTGTGCCCGGCGGCGACCGCCGTACGGACCGCGGCGTCGAACTGCACGGTCTGCCGCAGGTTGTCGTACCAGTGCTCCGCGCCCATGGTGAGCGGGTCGGCCCACTCGCCCGTGAGGGTGGAGACCAGCCGGGTGTGGCCGGCCCGCGGGGTGACGCCGGCCAGGTCCGCGCGGAGCTGCTCGGCCACCTGCCGCACGGCCTCGGAGTGCGACGCGTAGTCCACGGGGATCAGCCGGGCGCGGACGCCCTGCGCCTGGCACGCCTGCACGAGGTCGGCCACGGGCTGCGGCGGGCCGGACACCACGACGGTGGACGGCCCGTTGACGGCCGCGACTCCGACGCCCGGGAACTCCCCCAGGCGCTCGGTGACCGCGTCGGCGGACAGGTCGATCGACGCCATCGTCCCGGTACCCCGCAGCACCGTCAGCGCCCGCGACCGCAACGCCACTGCCTTCGCGGCGTCCTCCAGGCTCAGGATCCCGGCGACACAGGCCGCGCCGATCTCGCCCTGCGAGTGACCGATCACCGCGTCCGGGACGACGCCCGCCGCGCGCCACACGGCCGCCAGGGCGATGCCGACGGCCCACAGCACCGGCTGCACGACCTCGACCCGCTCCAGCCACGACTCGTCGTCACCGGTCAACACCGCGACGAGGTCCACGTCGAGGTACGGCGCCAGGGCCCGCTGGCACTCGGCCAGCTTCGCGTCGAACACCGGCGTACGACCGACGAGCCCGGCCGCCATCCGCGCCGACTGCGCCCCCTGACCCGGGAACACGAAGACGGGACCTGCGCCGGCGCTGGTGACCGTACCGGTGACGAGGTTCCCCGCCGGCTGGCCGGCGGCGAGGGCGTCCAGCCCGGCCAGCAGCTCGTCGGCGGTCGACCCGACGACGGCGGCACGGTGGTCGAACGTCGAGCGGGTGGTGGCCAGCGACCAGCCGACCGCCGCCGGATCGATCTCGCCGCGCCTGCGCAGGAAGTCCGCGAGCCGGGCCGCCTGCCCGCCCAGGGCGGTCCTCGACCGGGCCGACACCGGCCAGAGGGTCACGTCCGACGCGACCAGGCCCGGCCGGCGCGCGGGCTCGACGGCGCCGGTCCCGTCCGCCTGCCCGCCGTCGACGGTCGCCGCCTCGGCGACGCGCGGGCGGTACTCCTCCAGGATGACGTGGGCGTTGGTGCCGCTGACCCCGAAGGAGGAGACGCCGCCGCGGCGGGGGCGGTCCAGTTCCGGCCACGGCTTGGACTCGGTGAGCAGGGAGACCGCCCCGGCCGTCCAGTCCACGTGCGGGGACGGCTCGTCGATGTGCAGGGTCTCCGGCATGACGCCGTTACGCAGCGCCATCACCATCTTGACCAGCCCGGCGACGCCGGCGGCGCTCTGGGTGTGGCCGATGTTCGACTTCACCGAGCCCAGCCACAGCGGACGGTCGGCCGGGCGGTCCTGCCCGTACGTGGCGATGAGCGCCTGCGCCTCGATCGGGTCGCCGAGGGTGGTGCCGGTGCCGTGCGCCTCGACCATGTCGACGTCGGCGGAGCCGAGCCGGGCGTTGGCGAGGGCCTGGCGGATGACCCGCTGCTGAGAGGGGCCGTTGGGGGCGGTGAGCCCGTTGGAGGCGCCGTCCTGGTTGAGGGCGCTGCCCCGGATCACGGCGAGGACCGGGTGGCCGTTGCGTTCGGCGTCGGCCAGCCGCTCCACGACGAGCACGCCGCCGCCCTCGCCCCAGCCGGTGCCGTCCGCGCCGGCCGCGAAGGCCCGGCACCGGCCGTCGACGGACATGCCGCGCTGCCGGGAGAAGACGACGAACACGCCGGGGGTGACCATGACGGTGACGCCACCGGCGATGGCCAGGTCGCACTCGCCGCGGCGCAGGGCGTTCACGGCGAGGTGCAGGGCCACCAGCGAGGAGGAGCAGGCGGTGTCCACGGTGACGGCCGGGCCGTTGAGGCCGAGGGTGAACGAGATCCGGCCGGACGCCACGCTTGTGGTGTTGCCGGTGCCGATGTACATGTCGACGCCCTCGGGCACGTTCGGCAGACCCATGCCGTAGTTCGAGGTGCTCAGCCCGACGAAGACACCGGTGGAGCTGCCGCGCAGCGACAGCGGGTCGATGCCGGCCCGCTCGACGGCCTCCCAGGACGTCTCCAGCAGCAGCCGCTGCTGCGGGTCCATGGCGAGGGCCTCACGCGGCGAGATCCCGAACAGGGACGGGTCGAAGTCACCGGCGCCGTCGAGGAACCCGCCGATGCGGGTGTAGCTCTTGCCCGGCTTGTTCGGGTCGGGGTCGTAGAGCGCCTCCAGGTCCCAGCCCCGGTCGTCCGGGAACTCGGTGAGCGCGTCCCGGCCGTCGGCGACAAGCTCCCACAGGTCCTCCGGCGACCGCACACCACCCGGGAAGCGGCAGCTCATCGAGACGATGGCCAGCGGCTCCTGGTCGCGGGCCTCGACGGTCTGCAGCTTGCGCTTGGTGTCGTGCAGGTCGGCTGTCACCCGCTTCAGGAAGTACCGCAGCTTGTCGTCGCTCATCGGGTGGCCCCTGCCTCGGTCCGAAGGTTGGTCATCTCAGGAGATTCCAAACTCTTTGCTGATGAAGTCGAAGATCTCGTCGTCGCTGGCCGAGTCGAGGTCTGGCCGGTCCGGTTCGACGGCGGGCCCGGCCGCCAGATCGGACGCCTTGGCGAGCAGGTCCTGCATCCGGGCGGTGAACCGGGCGCGGGCCGCCGGGTCGAGCGGGATGGCGGTGAGCAGGCTCTCCACCGTGTCGATGCCCTGGAAGAGCGGCTGGGTGGAGGGCGCCGCGTCGGCGGCGATCTCGCTCGTCAGCTTCTCGGCGAGCGCCGTCGGCGTCGGGTAGTCGAACACGAGCGTCGCCGGCAGCCGCAGGCCGGACAGGCTGTTGAGCCGGTTGCGCAGGTCGACGGCGGTGAGCGAGTCGAAGCCCAGGTCGGTGAAGAGCCGGTTCGGGTCGACCGCGTCCGAGCCGGCGTGGCCGAGGACGGCGGCGATGTTCGCGCGTACCACGTCGAGCACCACCTTGAGCCGCTCCGGGGCGGCCAGTCCGGCGAGCCGCCGGCCGAGCTGCACCCCGCCGGAGCGGGCACCGGTGGCGTCCATGGAGCGTCGCAGCGGCACCCGGACCAGGGCCCGGAGCATGGGCGCGAGGGTGCCGGTCTCCGCCTGCCCGCGCAGCGTCCCGACGTCCAGGCGCATCGGCAGGACGGTTGCCGCGTCGAGCCGCCACGCGGCGTCGAAGAGATTCAGCGCCTGCTCGGTGGCCAGGCCGGTGGCGCCCTGCTCGGCCATCCGCCGCACGTCGTCGTCGCCGAGGTGGCCCGTCATGCCGCTGGCCTGCGCCCACAGGCCCCAGGCGAGCGAGATGCCGGCGAGCCCGCGTGCCCGGCGGTGCGCCGCGAGGGCGTCGAGGAAGGCGTTCGACGCCGCGTAGTTGGACTGGCCGGCGCTGCCCAGCGTGGCCGCCGCCGACGAGAACAGGACGAAGGCCGCGAGGTTCGCGTCGGCCGTGAGGCGGTGCAGGTGCCAGGCGGCGTCGATCTTCGGCACGGCGACCGCGTCCACCCGTTCGGGGGTCATCGACTCCAGCACGCCGTCGTCGAGGACGCCGGCGGCGTGCACCACGGCGGTGAGCGGGTGCGCTGCCGGCACCCCGGCCAGCAGCGCCGACAGGGCCTCGGGGTCGGCGGCGTCGCAGGCCGCGACGGTCACCTCCGTACCGGTGCCGGCGAGTTCGTCGACCAGGTCGCCGATCCCCTCGGCCGCCGCGCCGCGCCGCCCGGCCAGCAGCAGGTGCCGTACGCCGTGGCTGGTGGCGAGGTGGCGGGCCAGGATGCGGCCCAGCACGCCCGTGCCGCCGGTGATCAGCACGGTGCCGGCCGGGTCGATCCCGCCGGGCAGCGGCTCGACACCGGCCGGAACCCGGCCGAGCCGTGGGGTGCGGACCTGCCCGTCGCGCACGGCGAGCTGCGGCTCGCCGGAGGCGATGGCGGCGGCCAGCGCGGCGGCGCTGTCCGGGGCGTCGTCGAGGTCGACGAGCTGGCACCGGCCCGGGTGTTCGAGCTGGGCGGCACGCAGCAGGCCCCAGACCGGGGCCTGGCGCAGGTTCACCTGCTCCTGCTCCCCCGCCGCGACCGCGTCCCGGGTGACGAGCACCAGCCGCGAGTCGGCGAACCGGTCGTCGGCGAGCCAGGTCCGCAACGCGGCGAGCGTACGGTGCGTGGCGGCGCGCGCCTGCGCGGCGAGCTCCGGGTCCGACGGGTTCCCGGCGTCGCCGACCGGGACGATCACCAGCTCGGGCGCCGGCTCACCCCCGGCGAGCAGGTCGCCGAGGGTGTCGAGCCCGACGTCGGTACGCACCCGGGCACCGGCCGCCTCGCAGGCCGCGCTGAGCACCAGGTCGTCGCCGAGCGCCACCCAGCGGGTGGCCGCCGGCACGGGGCCGGTGGGCACGGGCAGCACGGGCCAGTCCACCTGGAACAGCGACTCGTGCCGGCCGGAGCGGGCCGCGCCGAGGGAGTCCCCGGAGACACGGCGCATGATCAGCGAGTCGACGTGCAGCACCGGGGCGCCGGTGGCGTCGGCCACCTGGAACGAGACGCCGACCTCGCCGGCCGCGGCGACGCGCACGCGCAGGGCGGTGGCCCCGGCGGCGAGCAGGGAGACCCCGGTCCAGGCGAACGGCAGGCGGGGCACGCCGGCGTCGGCGCCGTCGCCCATCCGGCCGAGGAAGCCGCCGATCGACATGGCCTGCAGCGCGCCGTCGAGCAGCGCCGGGTGCACGCCGAAGCGGCCGGCCTCGGCGTGGTGGCCGGCGGGCAGCTCGACCTCGGCGAAGACCTCGTCGTCGCGGATCCACGCGGCACGCAGACCCCGGAACGCCGGCCCGTATCCGAAGACGGTCGCCTCGATGCCGGAGTAGAAGTCGTCGGACTCGACGCGCGTCGCGCCGGGCGGCGGCCACACCCCCAGGTCGAAGGCGGGCGCGGCGTCGGCCGGCTGCGGGCCGAGCAGGCCGGTGGCGTGGCAGGTCCAGGCGACGTCGGCGAGGATCTCGTCGGAGCCGTCCCGGTAGGGCCGGGAGTGGAGCTGGACGGTGCGCCGCCCGTCGTCGTCGCGGTCGCCGACCGTCAGCTGCACCTGGAGCGCGCCGAGTTCGGGCAGGACGAGCGGGGCGAGCAGCGTCAGCTCCTCCACCGTCGGGCAGCCGGCCTGCGCACCGGCGTATGTGGCGAGTTCCACGAAGGCGGTGCCGGGCAGCAGGATGTTGTCCATCACCCGGTGCTCGCCGAGCCACGGGTGGGTACGCACCGACAGCCGCCCGGTGAAGACCATCCGCTCGCTGTCGGGGAACGTCAGCGTGGCGCTGAGCAGCGGGTGCCCGGCGTCCTGGAGACCGGCGGAGCTGACGTCCTGCGCCCGGTGCGCCGGCGGCTCGACCCAGTACCGCTGGTGGTCGAAGGCGTACGTGGGCAGGGCGACAGGGTCGGTCCCGGCGAGGACGGCCGTCAGGTCGACGGGCAGGCCGATCGCGTGGGCGGTGGCGAGGTTGGTCAGCAGCCGCGTCGGGTCGTCGTCACCGCGGCGCAGGCTGCCCAGGGTGTGCCCGGTGACGCCGGCATCGTCCAGGATCGCCGTCACCGGCATCGTCAGCACCGGGTGGGGGCTGATCTCGACGAACGTGGTGTGCCCGGCGGCGACAGCGACGCGCACGGCGGCGTCGAACTGCACGGTCTGCCGCAGGTTGTCGTACCAGTAGCCGGCGTCCATCGAGGACGATTCGACCCAGTCCCCCGTCAACGTCGAGACGAGCCGAGTGTGCCCCGGCTGCGGGCTCACGTCGGCCAGGTCCGCGCGCAACCGCTCCGCCACCTCCTGCACCGCCACCGAGTGCGACGCGTAGTCCACCGGGATCAACCGCGCCCGCACCCCGTCGGCCTGACACGCCTCCACCAGATCCGCGACCGGCTGCGGCGGACCCGACACCACCACGGTCGACGGACCGTTCACCGCCGCGACGCCCACCCCGGGGAAGCCCGGCAGGCGCTCCGTCACCGCGTCCGCGCGGAGGTCGACCGACGCCATCGTGCCGGTGCCGCGCAGCGCGGTCAGGGCCCGGGAGCGCAACGCCACCGCCTTCGCCGCGTCCCCGAGCGACAGGATCCCCGCCACACACGCCGCGCCGATCTCACCCTGCGAGTGACCGATCACCGCCGCCGGAACCACACCCGCGTGCTGCCACACGGCGGCGAGGGCGACGCCGACGGCCCACAGCACCGGCTGCACGACCTCCACCCGCGCCAGCCACGACTCGTCGTCACCGGTGAGCACCGACACGAGGTCCACGTCCAGATACGGCGCGAGAGCCCGCTGGCACTCCGCCAGCCGCGCGTCGAAGACCGGCGTACGACCCACCAGGCCCGCCGCCATCCGCGCCGACTGCGCACCCTGACCCGGGAACACGAACACCGGGCCCGCACCGTGCGACGACGACGTCGCCGCGACCACGTTGCCGGCCGGCGACCCCGACGCCAGAGCGTCCAGCCCCGCCAGCAACTCCTCCGCGCTCGACCCGACCACGACCGCCCGCTGGTCGAACGTCGACCGGGTCGTCGTCAGGGACCAGCCCACCGCCGCCGCATCGACCTCGCCGTGCTCGCGTACGTGCCGGGCCAGCCGGGCCGCCTGGCCGGTCAGGCCTTCCCTCGACCGCCCCGACAGCGGCCATGCCACGACGCCGGAATCCACGAGGCCGGGCCGGGTGTCCACGCGTGCGGCGTCGACCGGCTCGTCACCCTGCTCGATGATCACGTGGGCGTTCGTGCCGGAGATGCCGAACGACGACACCGCCGCCCGGCGCGGCCGGTCCACCACCGGCCACGGCCGCGACTCCGTGGCCAGCTCGACGGCGCCGGAGGTCCAGTCGATGTGCGGGGACGGCTCGTCCACGTGCAGCGTCGCCGGGACGAGGCCGTGCCGGATGGCCTGCACCATCTTGATCACACCGGCCACCCCGGCGGCGGCCTGGGCGTGGCCGATGTTCGACTTGATCGAGCCGAGCAGCAGCGGCCGGTCGGCGGGCCGCTCCCGCCCGTACGTGGCCAGCAGGGCCTGCGCCTCGATCGGGTCACCGAGCGTGGTGCCGGTGCCGTGCGCCTCGACCACGTCCACGTCGGCCGTGGTAAGGCGGGCCGACGCCAGCGCCTGGCGGATCACCCGCTGCTGCGACGGACCGTTCGGGGCGGTCAGCCCGTTGGAGGCGCCGTCCTGGTTGATCGCCGAGCCGCGCACCACCGCGTACACGGTGCGGCCCTGCCGGCGCGCGTCGGAGAGCCGCTGCACGAGCAGCATGCCCACGCCCTCGGACCAGCCGGTGCCGTCGGCCGACGCGGCGAACGACTTGCACCGGCCGTCGGCGGCCAGGCCGCGCTGCCGGGAGAACTCGACGAAGGCGGTCGGGGTGGCCATCACCATCACGCCACCGGCGAGGGCCATGTCGCACTCGCCGCGCCGCAGCGCCTGACCGGCCCAGTGCAGGGCCACCAGCGACGAGGAGCAGGCCGTGTCCAGCGACACCGCCGGCCCCTCCAGCCCGAACGTGTACGCCACCCGGCCGGAGATGACGCTGCTGGTCATCCCGGTCAGCATGTAGCCCTCGGCGGCCTCCGGCGAGTACGCGAGCAGCGAGCCGTAGTCCTGGCCGCTGGTGCCGACGAAGACGCCGGTGCTGCTGCCCCGTACGTCGGCCGGGTCGATGCCGGCGGACTCGAAGGACTCCCAGGTGGTTTCCAGCAGCAGCCGCTGCTGCGGGTCCATGGCCAGGGCCTCGCGGGGCGAGATGCCGAAGAAGCCGGGGTCGAACCGGTCGACGCCGCTGAGGAAGCCGCCGCCGCGGGCGTAGAAGGTGCCGGGGGCGTCGGGGTCGGGGCTGTAGAGGCTGTCGAGGTCCCAGCCACGGTCGGTCGGCAGGTCGCTGATCGCGTCGACGCCGTCGACCACCAGCCGCCACAGGTCGTCGGGCGACCACACGCCGCCGGGCAGCCGGCAGGCCATGCCGATGATCGCGAGGGGCTCGTCGTCGCCGACCGGCACGGTGGTCGTCGCGGGTCGCACGGGGACCGGGGTGCCGGCGATCTCCGTACCCAGGAAGCCCGCCAGGTCGTGCGGGGTCGGATAGTCGAAGACGAGGGTGGCCGGCAGCCGCATCCCGAAGGCGTTGTTGAGCCGGTTGCGCATCTCGACGGCGGTCAGCGAGTCGAAGCCGAACTCGCTGAACGCCCGGCGCGGCTCGATGGCCGCCGGGTCGGGGTAGCCGAGCACGGCGGCGGCCTGCCCGCGGACGATCTCGACCAGCGCGGCGGCCCGCTCGGCGTCGCCCAGCCCGGCGAGCTGCTGCACCAGTGACGCGCCGGTGGTGGCCGCGGCGGCGCGCGCGGGCGTGCGGATCAGCGCCCGGTACAGCGGCGGGATGCTCCCGCCGGCGAACTGCACCTTCATCGCGGCGAGGTCCAGCCGGGCCGGGACGAGCGCGGCGTCGGTGGTGCGGCAGGCCACGTCGAAGAGCGCGAGCCCCTCCTCGGCCTCCATGGCGGCGACCCCGGAGCGGGAGATCCGGTTGAGGTGGACGTCGTCCAGCTCGGTGGTCATGCCGCTGCGGTCGGCCCAGAGGCCCCAGGCGAGGGTGAGCGCGGCGAGGCCGCGCGCCTTGCGGTGGTGGGCCAGCCCGTCGAGGAACGCGTTGGCGGCGGCGTAGTTGCCCTGGCCCGGGCCGCCTGCGGTGGCGGCCAGCGAGGAGTACGAGACGAACGCCTTCAGGCCGAGGTCGGCGGTCAGCTCGTGCAGGTGCCACGCGGCGTCGACCTTGGGCCGCAGCACGCCGTCCATCCGCTCGGGGGTGAGCGAGGAGATGACGCCGTCGTCGCGGACGCCGGCGGCGTGGACGACAGCGGTGAGGGGGTGCTCCGCCGGGATGCCGGCCAGCAGCTCGGCCACGGCGGCGCGGTCGGCGACGTCGCAGGCGGCGACGGTGACGCTCACGCCGAGCGCCTCCAGCTCGGCGCAGAGCTCCGCGACGCCCCCGGCGGCGCGGCCGCGCCGGCTGGTGAGGATGAGGTGCCGGACGCCGTACGTGCTGACCAGGTGCCGGCTCATCAGCTGGCCGAGGGTGCCGGTGGCGCCGGTGATCAGGACGGTGCCGTCGGAGTCGAACGGGGCGGCCGGCGGCTCGGCCGGGGCGGGAACCCGGGTGAGCCGGGCGCCGGCGGCGACACCCGCGCGGATCACGACCTGCGGTTCGTCGGTCGCGACGGCCGGGACGAGCACGGCGGCACAGCCGGCCACGTCGTCGACGTCGACAAGCACGAACCGGTCGGGGTTCTCCGACTGGGCGGAGCGGAGCAGGCCGATCGCGGCGGCGCCGGCCAGGTCGGTCAGGTCGGCGTCCCGGTCGGTGGCGACCGCGCCCGAGGTCAGCACCACCAGCCTGGACACCGCGTAGCGCTCCTCGGCGAGGAACTGCTGGAGCACGGCAAGCACCCGGTGGGTCGCCTCGGCGACGGCGCGCGGCACGTCCGCCGACGCGGGCGGGTCGAGCAACGGCAGGACCAGCACGCCGGGCGCGTCCGTCCCGTCGTCCATCGCCGTGGCCAGGGCCGTCAGGTCGGGGTACGCCGCCACGGCCGTGCCGGTGGCCGCGACCGCGTCGGTGAGCGCCGCGGCGTCGCCGATGACCGCCCAGTCGGCAGTGGACGGGCCGGCGGGCAGCGCGAGCGGCGCCCAATCGACCTGGAAGAGCGACTCGGTGCCGCCGCCGGAGGCGGTGCGGAGCTGGTCGGCGGAGACCGGCCGCAGGACCAGGGAGCCGACGGAGATGACGGGCGCACCGGCGACGTCGGTGAGCAGCAGCGAGATGCTGTCGGGGCCGGTGTGCGAGACCCGGACGCGGGCCGCCGCGGCCCCGGCGCCGTGCAGGGCGACGTCGTTCCAGGAGAACGGCAGCCGGCCGTACCCCGGGGGCATGCCCGCCCCTGAAGGCTCTCCGGCCGACGTGGTCAGGCCGAGGGTGTGCAGCGCCGCGTCGAGCAGGGCCGGGTGCAGGCCGTACCCGCCGGCCTCGGCGGCGGGGGCCTCGGGCAGCGCCAGCTCGGCGAAGAGGTCGTCGCCGCGCCGCCACGCGGAGCGCAGGGCGATGAAGGACGGACCGTAGTCGTAGCCCTGGGCGGAGAGGTTCAGGTAGAGGTCGTCGGTGCCGACCTCGGTGGCGCCCGGCGGCGGCCAGGTGGTCAGGTCGGACCAGCCGGCGGGGCCGCTCGGGGCGGCGGGGCCGCTGGCCAGCACACCGCTGGCGTTGCGGGTCCAGGTCCGCTCGCCCGCGCCCTCGGCCGGCTCGCCGTCCTGGGCGGAGTGCAGCGACACGGACCGGCAGCCGGTCTCGTCGGCCGGGCCGATCCAGAGCTGGATGTCGACGCCCCCGGTCTCCGGCAGGATCAGCGGCGACTCCAGGGTGAGTTCGCGGACGTGGTCCGCGCCGACGTGCGCGCCGGCCTGGAGGGCGAGTTCGACGAAGCCCGTGCCGGGCAGCAGCACGGTGTCGAAGACGACGTGGTCACAGATCCACGGGTGGGTACGCCGGGCCAGCCGGCCGGTGAACAGGAATCCCTCGGCGTGCGCGACGCCGACGGCGGCCCCGAGCAGGGGGTGTTGCGCGGGGCGCAGGCCGACGGCGGTGACGTCGCCGGTCCACCCGGCGCCCGCCTCGGGCCAGTAGCGCTGGTGCTGGAAGGCGTACGTGGGCAGGTCGACGCGGCGCGCGCCGGTGTCGGCGAACCACTGCCGCCAGTCGACCGCCACCCCGTGCACGTGCAGCTCGGCCAGCCCGGCCAGCATCCCGTGCGCCTCGGACCGGTCCGCGCGCTGCGCCGGCACGGCGAGCACGGCGTCGTCGGCGGGCAGGATGTCGCCGACCATCGCGGTCAGCACGCTACGCGGGCCGACCTCCAGGAACGTATCCACACCCGCCGCCCGCAGCGCCGTCACCCCATCGGCGAACCGCACCGCCTCGCGTACGTGCCGCACCCAGTACTCCGGCGTGCGGATCTCATCGCCGGCCAGGGCACCGGTCACGTTCGACACGACCGGCAGCACCGGCGCGGCGAACTCCAACCCGTCGAGAACGGCCCGGAAATCAGCGAGCATCGGCTCCATCAACGGACTGTGGAACGCGTGGCTGACCGCGAGCCGACGCGTCCGCACACCCCGGTCCTTCCAGACCCGCTCCACCTCGTCGAGGGCCTCAACGGCACCGGAGACCACAACAGCCTGCGGACCATTGACCGCCGCGACCCCCACACCGGCCAGCCCGTCCAGCGCCGCCGCCACGTCGGCCTCGGTGGCCGCGACGGCCAGCATCCCACCCCCGGCGGGCAGCGCCTGCATCAACCGGCCCCGCGCCGTCACCAGCGCGCAGGCGTGCTCCAGCGACAGCACCCCCGCCACGTACGCAGCCGTGACCTCGCCGATCGAGTGGCCGCCGACCAGGTCGGGGGCGACGCCGAAGGACTCGACGAGACGGAACAGCGCCACCTCGACCGCGAACAACCCCGCCTGCGTGAACACCGTCTGGTCCAGCAGCTCCGCCTCAGCCGAACCCGGCTCGGCGAAGAGCACCTCACGCAGCGGGCGCGGCAGGGCCCTGTCCAGGTGCCCGCACGCCTCGTCGAACGCGGCGGCGAACACCGGGAACTCGGCGTACAACTCCCGGCCCATGCCGGCGCGCTGCGCACCCTGGCCGGAGAACAGCACCGCCAGCGAAGCTCGGCCGCCGGCCTGGCCCACGACAACCGCACCCGACGGCTGCCCGGCGGCCAGGGCACGCAACCCGCCCAGCAGGTCCTCACGGCCGGTCGCGGAGACCACGGCCCGGTGCTCCAGGGTGGAGCGGGAGGTGACCGACGAGAAGGCCACGTCCAGGGGCCGCAGGGTCTCGTCGGCGGCGATCCGGGCCGCCCAGCGGCCCGCCTGCGCGGCGAGGCCGGCCGCGTCCCGGGCCGACACCGGCACCGGCACGACCGGCCGCTCGACCGGCAACGCGGCGGCGGCCGACGGGGACTGCTGGGGCTCCGGAGCCTGCTCCAGGATGGTGTGGGCGTTCGTGCCGGACACCCCGAACGAGGAGACGGCCGAGCGGCGCGGCCGGCTCACCGCCGGCCACGGCGTCGCCTCGGTCACCAGCGACACCTCGCCGGCCGACCAGTCGACCTCGGGCGTCGGCTCGTCCACGTGCAGGGTGGGCGGTACGACGCCGTGCCGCATCGCCATGACCATCTTGATCACACCGGCGACACCGGCGGCGGCCTGGGCGTGACCGATGTTCGACTTGACCGACCCGAGCAGCAGCGGCGCCGAGTCCCCCCGGTCCTGCCCGTACGTGGCGAGCAGCGCCTGCGCCTCGATCGGGTCGCCGAGCCGGGTGCCGGTGCCGTGCGCCTCCACCACGTCCACGCCGCCGGTGGCGAGGCCGGCGTTGGCCAGCGCCTGCTGGATCACCCGCTGCTGCGACGGCCCGTTCGGGGCGCTCAGGCCGTTGGAGGCGCCGTCCTGGTTGACGGCGCTGCCCCGCACCACGGCGAGGACGGGGTGGCCGTTGCGCTGCGCGTCCGACAGCCGCTCCAGCACCAGGACGCCGACGCCCTCGGACCAGCCGGTCCCGTCGGCGGCGGCGGCGAACGCCTTGCAGCGGCCGTCGGCGGCCAGGCCGCGCTGCCGGGAGAACTCGACGAAGGCGGCCGGGGTGCACATGGCGGTGACCCCGGCGACGATCGCCAGGGTGCACTCCCGCTGCCGCAGCGCCTGCCCCGCCAGGTGCAGGGCGACCAGCGAGGACGAGCAGGCGGTGTCGATGGTGACCGCCGGGCCCTCCAGCCCGAAGGTGTAGGCGATCCGGCCGGAGACCACGCTGCCGGCGTTGCCGGTCATCAGGTGCCCCTCCAGGCCCTGCGCGGCGCCCATCAGCACGGTGCCGTAGTCCTGGCCGGTGCTGCCGGCGAAGACGCCGGTGCGGCTGCCGCGCAGCGAGTGCGGGTCGATGCCGGCCCGCTCCAGGGCCTCCCACGATGTCTCCAGCAGCCAGCGCTGCTGCGGGTCCATCGCCAGCGCCTCGCGGGGGGAGATCGCGAAGAAGCCCGGGTCGAAGTCGGCCAGGTCGTGGACGAAGCCGCCCTGCCGCGTGTACGACGTGCCGCTCTGTTCAGGGTCGCTGTCGTAGAGCGACCCGAGGTCCCAGCCGCGGTCCTCGGGGAAGTCGGTGACCACGTCCCGGCCGGACGCGACCACCTCCCACAGGTCCTCGGGAGAGCGCACCCCGCCGGGGAAGCGGCAGCTCATGGAGACGATGGCGACCGGTTCCTGTTCACCGGCCTCCACCTCGCGCAGGCGCTGGCGCACCTGGTGCAGGTCAGCGGTGACCCGCTTGAGGTAGTCGAGAAGCTTCGCCTCGTCAGCCATGGACCGCGCACTCCTTGTGTTGACCCGTCGTCGCAGCAGCGATCACGTCAGGACATCCCCAGCTCGCGGTCGATGAAGTCGAAGACCTCGTCCGGCGTCGCGTCCTGGAGCTTCTCGGCGACGGTGTCGCCGTCCGCCGGGGCGTCGGCCTCGTTGAGGGAGGCCAGCAGCGCCCGCAGCCGTTCGGTGATCCGAATTCGGGCGCTGCGGTCCGGCGCCGAGCCGGAGAGTGCCGCTTCCAACCTGTCCAGCTCACCGAAGACCGGTGCGACCCCGGCCACGCCGCCGTCGACGATCGCGGCCCGCACGTATTCGGCCAGCCCGGCGGCGGTCGGGTAGTCGAAGACCACGGTGGCGGGCAGCCGCACGCCGGTCGCCGCGGTAAGCCGGTTACGCAGCTCCACGGCGGTCAGCGAGTCGAAGCCGAGTTCGCGGAACGCCCGGTCCGGCTCGACGGCGTCCATCGAGGCGTGCCCGAGCACCGCGGCGGCCTGCCCGCGTACCAGCTCCAGCAGGGTCTTGCGTCGTTCGGCGTCGGTCTGCCCGGCGAGCAGGGCGGCCAGGGACTCCGCGGAGACGCCGGTGTCCTCGGCCCGCTCGGCGACGGCCCGCCGTGCCTCGGCCACACCCGCGATGAGCGGGCTGGGCCGCACGGCCACGAAGCCGGGCACGTAGCGGGCCCAGTCGATCTCGGTCACCATCGTCGTCGGCTCGCCCCGCGCGACGCACTGGGCGAGCGCCGTGAGCGCGAGCGCGGTGTCGAGGCGGGCCACGCCGGTACGCCGGCGGCGCTCCTCGACGGCCTGGTCGGTGGCGGCCATCCCGCCGGCCGCCCAGGGGCCCCAGGCGACCGAGGTGGCCGGCAGGCCCTGGCGGTGCCGCTGCTCGGCGAGCGCGTCGAGGTAGGCGTTGGCGGCGGCGTAGCTGCCCTGACCGGCGGCGCCGAGCTGGCCGGCCATCGCGGAGAACAGCACGAACGCGCGCAGTTCCCGCCCGAGGGTGAGCTCGTGCAGGTGCAGGGCGCCGAGCACCTTGGGTCGCAGGACGGTGGTGAGCCGGTCGGGGGTGAGCCCGTCGAGCACCCCGTCCTCCAGCACGCCGGCGGCGTGCACGACGGTGGTCAGCGGCGCGTCGGCGGGCACCTCGTCGAGCAGCTTGGCCAGCGCGGCCCGGTCGGCCACGTCGCAGGCCGCGACGGTCACCCGGGTGCCCGCCCCGGTCAGCTCACGGACGAGTGCCGTGGCGCCGGGGGCGTCCGCGCCGCGGCGGCTGACGAGCATCAGGTGCTCGGCGCCCCGGGCGGCCAGCCAGCGGGCCACCTCCGCGCCGAGCGCGCCGGTGCCGCCGGTGACCAGCGTCGTGCCCGGGTAGCCGGCGTCATCGGCGGGCGCCTCGCCGCCGGGCGCGCGTACCAGCCGCCGGACGAGGACGGTGGCGCCGTCGACCGCCAGCTGGTCCTCGCCGTCAAGGCCGGCGAGGGCGGCGCAGAGCAGGTCCCAGCCGTGGTCGTCCAGGGTGGCCGGTACGTCGACCAGGCCGCCCCACCGCTCGGGGTGTTCGAGGGCCACGACCCGGCCGAGGCCCCAGAGCAGCGACTGCTCCGGGCGGCCGGCGGTGCCGCCCCGGGTGGTGCCGGCGGCGCCCCGGGTGACGCACCACAGCGGCGCGGCGACGTCGAGGTCCCCGAGCGCCTGGATCAGCGCCAGCGACCGGGCGAGGAACGGCGGCACCGGCTGGGTGTCGTCGACCGCGCCGTCGGCGAGGGCGAGCAGGGACAGCACCCCGTCGACCGGGGCCGTTCCGCCGTCGGAGGTACGGGCGACACCGCTCAGGTGCGCGGTGAGGGCGGCCCGGTCGGTCAGGTTCTCCGGCAGCGACACCAGCCGGACGTCGGCGCCCCGGCGGGACAGTTCGGCGACGGCGGCCTCGCCCTCCTCCGGGTGCCGCGCGTCGGCGATCACCCACCAGGCGCCGGGGAGGAAGCTGACGGGCGTGCCGGTGTACGGCTGCCAGACGCTGCGGTAGCGCAGGTCGTCCAGGGCGGACCGGCTGCGCTGCCGGCGTCGCCAGGAGGCGAGCACGGGCAGGGCCCCGCCCAGCCGTTCCAGGGATTCCGTCGCGTCCTGCTCGGTGAGTTCCGCGAGCGCGGCCAGGTCCTCGCGTTCGACGGCCGCCCAGAACGCGGAGTCGACGCCGCTCGGGGTCTCCTCGGCGCCGTCCTGCCCGGTCACGGCGGTGGGCCAGAAGCGGCTGCGGTCGAAGGCGTACGTGGGCAGTGCCACCACGTCGGTCTCGGCGAGGACGGCCGTCAGGTCGACGGGCAGGCCGATCGCGTGGGCGGTAGCCAGGTTGGTCAGCAGCCGCGTCGGATCGTCGTCACCGCGGCGCAGGCTGCCCAGCGTGTGCCCGGTGACGCCGGCGTCGTCCAGGATCGCCGTCACCGGCATCGTCAGCACCGGATGGGGGCTGATCTCCACGAACGTCGTGTGACCCGCCTCGACCGCCACCCGCACGGCGGCGTCGAAGCGCACCGTCTGCCGCAGGTTGTCGTACCAGTAACCGGCGTCCATCGAGGACGGGTCCACCCAGTCCCCCGTCAACGTCGAGACGAGCCGAGTGTGCCCCGGCTGCGGGCTCACGTCGGCCAGATCGGCGCGCAACTGCTCCGCGACGTCCTGCACCGCCGCCGAGTGCGACGCGTAGTCCACCGGGATCAACCGCGCCCGCACCCCGTCGGCCTGACACGCCTCCACCAGATCCGCGACCGGCTGCGGCGGACCCGACACCACCACCGTCGACGGACCGTTCACCGCCGCCACCCCGACACCCGGGAACGCCGACAGCCGCTCAGCCACCGCCTCCGCCGACAGGTCCACCGACGCCATCGTCCCGGTACCCCGCAGCACCGTCAGCGCCCGCGACCGCAACGCCACCGCCTTCGCCGCGTCCTCCAGGGAGAGAATCCCGGCCACGCACGCCGCACCGATCTCACCCTGCGAGTGACCGACCACCGCCGCCGGGGTGACCCCGGCGTGCTGCCACACCGCCGCCAGCGCCACACCAACAGCCCACAGCACCGGCTGCACGACCTCCACCCGCGCCAGCCACGACTCGTCGTCACCGGTCAACACCGCAACGAGGTCCACATCGAGGTACGGGGCCAGGGCCCGCTGACACTCCGCCAGACGCGCGTCGAACACCGGCGCACGACCCACCAGACCGGCCGCCATCCGCGCCGACTGCGCACCCTGACCCGGGAACACGAACACCGCACCCGCGCCATGCGACAGAGCCGCCGCCGCGACCACGTTGCCGGCCGGCGACCCAGACGCCAGAGCGTCCAGCCCCGCCAGCAACTCCTCCGCGCTCGACCCGACCACAGCCGCCCGCTGGTCGAACACCGACCTGGTAACGGCGAGAGACCAGCCCACCGCCGCCGCGTCGAGGTCGGCGTGCGCGCGGACGTGCCGGGCCAGGCGGGCGGCCTGACCGGCCAGCGCGCCCTTCGACCGCCCCGACACCGCCCAGACGACTACGTCGGAGGCCACGAGCCCCGGGCTGCGATCCTCGGCGGCCCCGCCGTCGGGCTCCACGCTCTCGGCGGGGAGGTCCTCGGGCAGTTCGATGATCACGTGGGCGTTCGTGCCGGAGATGCCGAACGACGACACCGCCGACCGGCGCGCCCGGTCCACGGCCGGCCACGGCCGCGACTCGATCGCCAGCTCGACGGCCCCGGAGGTCCAGTCGATGTGCGGCGACGGCTCGTCCACGTGCAACGTCGCCGGGACCACGCCCTCCCGCATCGCCAGCACCATCTTGATCACGCCGGCGACGCCGGCGGCGGCCTGCGTGTGGCCGATGTTCGACTTGACCGAGCCGAGCAGCAGCGGCTCGTCGCGCTCCTGCCCGTACGTGGCGAGCAGGGCCTGCGCCTCGATCGGGTCGCCGAGCGTGGTGCCGGTGCCGTGCGCCTCGACCACGTCCACATCGGCCGCGGAGAGCCGCGCCGAGGCCAGCGCCTGCCGGATCACCCGCTGCTGCGAGGGACCGTTCGGGGCGGTCAGCCCGTTCGAGGCGCCGTCCTGGTTGACCGCACTGCCCCGCACGATCGCCAGCACCTCGTGACCGTTGCGCCGCGCGTCCGACAACCGCTCCACCAGCAGCACGCCCACACCCTCGCCCCAGCCCGTGCCATCCGCACCCGCAGCGAACGCCTTGCACCGGCCGTCAGCCGCCAAGCCCCGCTGCCGGGAGAACTCCACGAACAGCCCGGGCGTCGCCATCACGGTCACGCCGCCGGCGAGGGCCAGGTCGCACTCGCCACGCCGCAGCGACTGCACCGCCAGGTGCAACGCCACAAGCGACGACGAACACGCCGTGTCCACCGACACCGCCGGCCCCTCCAACCCCAACGCGTACGCCACCCGACCCGACACCACACTCGCGGCGTTGCCCGTTCCCGCGAAGCCCTCCACCTCGTCCCCCGCCACCATCAGCAGGGCCCCATAGTCCTGACCATTCGTGCCCACGAACACCCCTGTTCGCGAACCCCGCAGAACCCCAGGCTCAACCCCTGCCCGCTCGACCGCCTCCCACGAAACCTCCAGCAACAACCGCTGCTGCGGGTCCATGGCCAACGCCTCGCGGGGGGAAATCCCGAAGAAACCGGCATCAAACTCCGCCGCCTCGTAGAGGAAGGCGCCGCTGCGGACGTAGGAGGTGCCGGTGGAATAGGGGTCGGGGTCGTAGAGGCGCTCGACGTCCCAACCCCGATCGCCGGGGAGGTCCGACACGGCGTCGCGGCCGGCGTGCAGCATCTGCCAGAACCGCTCGGGATCGTTGGCCCCGCCGGGGAAGCGGCAGGACATGGCCACGATGGCCACCGGCTCGTCGTCGCCGAACGCCACCGGGGCGGCCTCGACGGCCACGGCGGCCTCCCCGCCCAGTTCCTCGTGCAGGTGCCGGGCGAGCGCGGTCGGCGACGGGTAGTCGAAGACCAGGGTCACCGGCAGCCGCAGCGAGGTGGCGGTGGCGAGCCGGTTGCGCAGTTCCACCGCGGTCACCGAGTCGAAACCGAGGTCGCGGAACGCGTGGTGCGGGTCGACGGCCTGGCCGTCGGCGTACCTGAGGACCGTGGCCGCCTGGTCGCGGACCAGGTCGAGCAGCGCCTGCTGGCGCTCGGCGGCGCTCATCCGGGTGAACGCGCCGGCCGGGCCGGCCTCGTCGGTCTCCTTCGTCTCGGCCAGTCCCTTGGTGGCCTGCAACCGCTGCGCCTCGGGGATCTCCGAGATCAGCGGGCCGGGCCGGGTGGCGGTGAACGCGACGAAGAACCGCTCCCAGGCGATGTTCGAGATGGTCAGGAACGTCTCGTCGTGCTCGACGGCCTGGTGCAGGGCCGCGACGGCGAGCCGCGGCGGCATCTCGGGTGCGCCGTGGCGGTGCAGCATCCGGCCGAACTCGCCGTCGGCCATGCCGCCGCCGCCCCAGGCGCCCCAACCGATGGAGGTGGCGGGCAGGCCGAGGG
The DNA here is from genome assembly GCF_011602315.1 of Micromonospora sp. CMU55-4. Lineage (NCBI taxonomy): Bacteria > Bacillati > Actinomycetota > Actinomycetes > Micromonosporales > Micromonosporaceae > Micromonospora > Micromonospora sp. CMU55-4. Next base: position 51,764 of record NZ_JAAOLH010000004.1, on the reverse strand, counting down.
CGCGGCGGTGCTCGGCGAGGGCGTTGAGGAACGCGTTGCCGGGGGCGTAGTTGCCCACGCCGGAGCTGCCGACGGTGCCGGCCATCGACGAGAACAGGATGAACGCGTCGAGGTCCAGCTCGCGGGTCAGCTCGTGCAGGTTCAGTGCGGCGGTGACCTTCGCGCTGAGCGCGTAGTCGACCTGGTCCAGCGTCAGCGAGTTGATCACCGAGTCGTCGAGCACGGCTGCGGTGTGCACGACTGTGGTCAGCGGGTGCTCGGACGGCAGGTCGGCGAGGACGGCGGCGAGCGCCGAGCGGTCGGCGGCGTCGCAGGCGGCGACGGTCACCCGGGCGCCCAGTGCGACCAGTTCGGCCTCGAGGTCGGCGATGCCCTCGGCCTGCCGGCCGCGCCGGCTCACCAGCACCAGGTGGGCGGCGCCGTTGGCGGCGAGCCAGCGGGCCATGTGCCCGCCGAGCGCGCCGGTGCCGCCGGTGACCAGGGCGGTGCCGGAGGGCCGCCAGGCGCGCGGGGCGGGCGTGTCGCCGAGCGGGGCGTGCAGCAGTCGCCGGCCGAACGCGCCGGCCCACCGCAGCGCGACCTGGTCCTCCCCGTCGGCGCCGGCGAGGACGCGCACGAGCCGGCGGCCGGCCGCGTCGTCGAGCTCGTCGGGCAGGTCGACGAGGCCGCCCCAGCGGTCCGGGTGCTCCAGCGCGGCGACCCGGCCGAAGCCCCAGGTGAGCTGCTGGAGCGGGTGCGGCAGCGGGTCGGCCGGGCCGGTCGCGACGGCGCCCCGGGTGAGGCACCACAGGGGCGCGCGGACGCCGGCGTCGCCGAGCGCCTGCACGAGGGTGACGGTGCCGGCGAAACCGACCGGCACGGACGGGTACGCCGGGGCGGGCGTCTCGTCGAGCGGCAGCAGCGACACGATCCCGGCGGGGCGGGGGCCGCCGTCGGCGAGGTCGCGCAGCCGGGCGGCGAGCGCCGCGCGGTCCGTGCGGTCGGCGTCCAGCGCCAGCGGTACGACGGTGCCGCCGTGGCGCCGCAACGCCTCGGCGCAGAAGCCGGCCTCGGCCGCGCCGGTGTCGTCGGGGCCGGTCAGCAGCCACCAGGTGCCGGTGACGGCCGGCTCGCCGGAGGCGTCGGGGGCGACGGGCGTCCAACTGTCCCGGTACCGCCACGAGTCCACGGTGGCCTGGTCGCGGTGCCGGCGACGCCAGGCGGCGAGCACCGGCAGCACGTCGGCGAACGCCGTCTCCGGGACGGGCCCCGGCTCGGTCGTGGCGGAGAGTTCGGCCGTGAGCGCGGTCAGGTCCTCCGCCTCGACGGCGGCCCAGAACCGGGCGTCGACCTCGTCGTCGGCCACGGCACCGGCGGTCCCGACCGCGGGGGCGGGCGCGGTCGACGGCTGCGGCCAGTAGAGCTGCCGCTGGAACGGGTACGTGGGCAGGTCGAGGCGACGCCCGGCGAGGCCGGCGAAGGCGGGCCGCCAGTCCACGGCCGTACCTCCGGCCCAGACCTCGGCCAGGGCGCGCAGGAAGCGGCCGAGGCCGCCCTCGCCCCGGCGCAGGCTGCCGGTGACGGTGACCGCGTCCGGGTCGGCGGCGGCCAGCTCGACGCTCTCCTGCGTGGCCATCGTCAGCACGGGGTGGGCGCTGATCTCGACGAAGGTCTGGTAGCCGGCGGCGACGAGGCTGCGTACCGCTTCGTCGAAGCGGACGGTCTGCCGCAGGTTGCGGTACCAGTAGTCGGCGTCGAGGGCGGCGGTGTCGAGCCAGTCCCCCTCGACGGTGGAGCGGAACCGGACCTCGCCGGTGCGGGGCCGCAGCCCGGCGAGCAGTTCCAGGAGCTGCTCGCGCAGTTGCTCGACGTGGGCGGAGTGGGAGGCGTAGTCCACGGGGACGCGGCGCACCCGCACCTCGTGGGACTCGTAGTGGGCGACGAGCTCGTCGAGGGCGGCGCCGTCGCCGGAGACCACGACGGAGGTGGGTCCGTTGACGGCGGCCAGGGCGATGCGGCCGGCCCAGCGGGCGATCGTCGCGGTGGCCTCGTCGGCGGTGGTGGCGACCGAGACCATGCCGCCGTCCCCGGCGATGCCGGCGATGATCCGGCTGCGCAGCGCGACCACGGCCGCCGCGTCGTCGAGGGTGAGGCCACCGGCGACGTACGCGGCGGCGATCTCCCCCTGGGAGTGGCCGACGACGGCTCCGGGGCGCACCCCGTACGACTCCCAGAGCGCGGCGAGCGAGACGCTGACCGCGAACAGGGTGGGCTGCACGACGTCGACGCGCTCCAGCGACGGGGCGTCGGGCGCGCCGCGCACCACGTCGGTCGGTGACCAGTCGACGTACGGGCGCAGTGCCTCGGCGCAGGCGGCGAACGTCTCCGCGAAGACGGGGGCGGTGTCGAGCAGCTCGGCGGCCATCCCGGCCCACTGCGATCCCTGGCCCGGGAAGACGAACGCGACCTCGCCCGGCGTGCCGGGGGCGCGGGTGACGGTCTGCGGGCCGGGCCGGCCGGCGGCGAGCGCGTCGAGGGACGCGGCCAGGTCGTCGCGGTCGGCGGCGAAGACGACGGCCCGGTGGTCGTGGGCGGCGCGGGTGGCGGCCAGCGACCAGCCGACGTCGGCGAGCGCGTCGTCGTCCACTGTGCCGAGGTGCTCGCGCAGGTCCCGGGTGCGGGCGGTGAGGGCGTCGACGGTGCGCCCGGAGAGCACCCAGGGCAGCTCCCCGGCCGGCACGTCGGCCGCCGGTCCGGGCTCCGGCTCGTCGGCGGGGGCCTGTTCGAGGATGGTGTGCACGTTGGTGCCGCTGATCCCGAACGAGGAGACGGCGGCGCGGCGTACCCCGTCGGCCGGCTCCCACGGCCGGGCGGAGGTGAGCAGCTCGACGCTGCCGCCGGTCCAGTCGACGTGCGGGGTGGGCTCGTCCACGTGCAGCGTGGGCGGCAGCACCCCGTGCCGCATCGCCAGCACCATCTTCATCACCCCGGCCACACCCGCCGCCGCCTGGGTGTGCCCGATGTTCGACTTGATCGAGCCGAGCCACAACGGCCGGTCGGCGGGCCGGTCCTGGCCGTACGTGGCGATGAGGGCCTGCGCCTCGATCGGGTCGCCGAGGGTGGTGCCGGTGCCGTGGGCCTCGACGGCGTCCACCTGCTCGGCGGTGAGTCCGGCGTTCGCGAGGGCCTGCCGGATCACCCGCTGCTGGGCGGGGCCGTTGGGGGCGGTGAGGCCGTTGGAGGCGCCGTCCTGGTTGACGGCGCTGCCGCGCAGCACGGCGAGGACCGGGTTGCCGTCGCGGCGGGCGTCGGAGAGCCGCTGGAGTACCAGCAGGCCGACGCCCTCGCCCCAGCCGGTGCCGTCCGCGGCTCCGGCGAACGGCTTGCACCGGCCGTCGGCGGCGAGACCGCGCTGGCGGGAGAAGCCGACGAAGATGCCGGGGGTGGCCATCACGGTGGCGCCGCCGGCCAGGGCCAGGTCGCACTCCCCCGTCTGCAGGGCCTGCGCGGCCAGGTGCATCGCGACCAGCGACGACGAGCAGGCCGTGTCGACGGTGACGGCCGGGCCGTGCAGCCCGAAGGTGTACGCCAGCCGGCCGGAGATGACGCTGGCGGAGGTGCCGGTGGCGAGGTAGTTCTCGTCGACGTCCCCGGTGGCCATCAGCAGCGAGCCGTAGTCCTGGCCGTTGGTGCCGACGTACACGCCGGTGCGGCTGCCGCGCAGGGCGGTCGGGTCGATCCGGGCCCGCTCGAACGCCTCCCAGGTGGTCTCCAGCAGCAGCCGCTGCTGCGGGTCCATGGCGAGGGCCTCGCGGGGGCTGATGCCGAAGAACGCCGGGTCGAACTCGCCGGCACCGGCGACGAAGCCGCCCTCCCGGACGTAGCTGGTACCGAGGTGCTCGGGGTCGGGGTGGTACAGCTCGGCGAGGTTCCAGCCGCGCTCGCCGGGCATCAGGCTCAGCGCGTCGGTGCCGGTGGCCAGCAGGTCCCAGAGCTGCTCGGGCGAGGTGACCCCGCCGGGGAAGCGGCAGCTCATGGCGACGATGGCGATCGGTTCGCGGTCACGGCCGGTGCCGTCGGCGACCACCTCGCCGGTGGTGTGCCCGGCGGTGAGGCCGTGCAGGTGGGCGGCGAGTTCGGCGACCGTGGGGTGGTCGAAGACCAGCGTGGCGGGCAGGGTCATACCGGTCTCGGCGGTCAGCCGGTTGCGCAGCTCGACGGCGGTGAGCGAGTCGAAGCCGAGGTCACGGAAGGTGCGCTCGGGCAGCGGCCGCCCGGCCGGGTAGCCGAGCACGACGGCGGCCTGGGTGCGTACGAGGTCGGCGAGCTGCGGCAGGGACCGGCCGACCACCACGGCGCGGACGGGACCGGTGGGCACGGCGGGCACCCCGGGCAGGGCGGCGATCAGTGGCGTGGGCCGGCCCCAGGACGCGGCGAGGCGTCCCCAGTCGACGGCGGCGACGGTGACCGCCGGCTCGGCGGTGTTGACCAGCCGGCCGAGGGCGGTGACGGCCTCGGCGGCGGGGAGCGCGTCGACCCCGCCCCGGGCGAGCCGGGCGGTCAGGGCGGCGGCCATGCCGTCCTCAGCCCAGGCGCCCCAGGCGATGGCGGTGGCGGGCAGGCCCTGGTCGCGTCGCCAGGCCGCGAACGCGTCGAGATAGGCGTTGGCCGCCGCGTAGTTGCCCTGCCCGGCACTGCCGATGACGCCGGCGAGGGAGGAGAAGAGCACGAACGCGTCGAGGTCGCGGTGGGCGGTGGCCTCGTGCAGGACCCGGGCGGCGCGGACCTTGCCGTCGAGGACGGCCTGCATCCGGGTCAGGTCGAGCCCGTCGAGGACGCCGTCGTCGATCACGCCGGCGGTGTGCACGACGGCGGTCAGCTCCGGCAGCCCGGAGACCAGAGCATCGACGGCAGCCCGGTCGGTGACGTCGCACCCCACCACCCGCACCGCACCCAACTCGGCCACCAAGTCCGCCGCACCCGGCGCCCCCGGACCCCGCCGCGAGGCGAGGACCACCTCACCGGCCCCGTTCGCCAGCAACCACCGCGCCACATGCCGACCCAACGCACCCGTACCACCGGTCACCAGCACCGTCCCGGCAGGCCGCCAACCCACACCCACCGGCGGCACGGCCGGCACCAGCCGCCGGCCGAGGACGCCCTGGGGGCGGATCGCCACCTGGTCGTGCCCGGCGTCGGCGAGGACGGCGAGCAGCGCGTCGGCCGTGGCGCGGTCGGCGCGGGCGGGCAGGTCGACCAGGCCGCCCCAGCGGTCCGGCTGTTCGAGGGCGACGACCCGCCCGAGGCCCCAGGCCAGGGCGGCCCACGGGTCGGTGAGGGTCTCGCCGGCCCCGGCGCGCACGGCGCCCCGGGTGAGGCACCAGAGCCGGCCGGGCAGGCCCGCGTCGGCGAGCGCCTGGGTGAGGGTGAGCAGCAGCGCGGCGCCGACGGAGACGGCCGGGGCGTCCGGCAGCGCCCGGTCGGTCGCGGGCAGCACGCAGAGCACGCCGGCCCAGCCCTGCTCGCCGTGGCCGCGCAGCAGCCCGGTCAGCTCGGCGCGATCGACGCCCGGGGCGACGGTCAGGGTGTCGACGTGGGCGCCGGCACCGGTCAGCGTGCCGGCCACCCCGGCGTCGTCGTTGTCGGCGGTGACGACGAGCCAGCGGCCGGTCAGCGCCGGAACGGCGGCGGGGCGTACGGGTTCCCACTCGACCCGGTAGGTCCAGCCGTCCACCACGGCGTCGCGCTGCCGGGCCCGCCGCCACGACGACAGCACCGGTACGGCCGGGGCGAGCGCCTCCACTGCCGCGGGATCGTCCTGCACGGCCAGGTGGGCGGCGACCCCGGTCAGGTCGCCACGCTCCACGGCCGCCCAGAAGTCCCCCTCGGCGGCGTCACCCGGCACGGCCGTCGCGGCGGTGCCGCCGACCTCGGGCCAGTAGCGCTGGTGCTGGAAGGCGTACGTGGGGAGGTCCACGCGGCGCGCGCCGGTGTCGGCGAACCACCGCCGCCAGTCGACCGCCACCCCGCGCACGTGCAGCTCGGCCAGCCCGGCCAGCAGCCCGTGCGCCTCGGGCCGGTCGGCGCGCTGCGCCGGCACGGCGAGCACGGCGTCGTCGGCGGGCAGGATGTCGGCCGCCATCGCGGTCAGCACGCTGCGCGGGCCGATCTCCAGGAACGTGTCCGCCCCGGCGGCGCGCAGCGCGCCGACCCCGTCGGCGAAGCGGACGGCCTCGCGGACGTGGCGCACCCAGTAGTCGGGCGTGCGGATCTCGTCGGCGTCGGCCAGGGCGCCGGTCACGTTCGACACGACCGGCAGCGACGGCGCGGCGAAGGTGAGCTTGTCGAGCACCGCGCGGAACCGGGCGAGCATCGGCTCCATCAGCGGACTGTGGAACGCGTGGCTGACGGTGAGGCGGCGGACGCGTACGCCCCGCTCACGCCAGACCCGCTCCACCTCGTCGAGGGCCTCGACGGCGCCGGAGACCACGACGGCCTGCGGACCGTTGACCGCCGCGATCCCCACGCCGGCCAGCCCGTCCAGCGTGGCCGCCACGTCGGTCTCGGTGGCCGCGACGGCCAGCATCCCACCCCCGGCGGGCAGCGCCTGCATCAACCGGCCCCGCGCCGCCACCAACGCACAGGCGTGCTCCAGCGACAGCACCCCCGCCACGTACGCGGCCGTGACCTCGCCGATCGAGTGGCCGCCGACCAGGTCGGGGGCGACGCCGAAGGACTCGACCAACCGGAACAACGCCACCTCGACGGCGAACAGCCCCGCCTGTGTGAACACCGTCTGGTCCAGCAGGTCGGCGTCGGCCGAGCCCTCGGCGGCGAAGAGCACCTCGCGCAGCGGGCGCGGCAGGGCCCTGTCCAGGTGCCCGCACGCCTCGTCGAGGGCGGCGGCGAACACCGGGAACTCGGCGTACAGCTCCCGGCCCATGCCGGCGCGCTGCGCGCCCTGGCCGGAGAAGAGCACCGCGAGCTGGCCGCGCGGCGCGCCGGCACCGAGCACGACGGTGCCGGCCGGTTCCCCGGCGGCGAGGGCGCGCAGCCCCGCGAGCAGGTCGTCGCGGCCGGTCGCGGACAGCACGGCCCGACGGTCCAGGGTGGAGCGGGAGGTGACCGACGAGAAGGCCACGTCGAGCGGGCGCAGGGTGTCGTCGGCGGCGAACCGGGCGGCCCAGCGGCCGGCCTGCGCGGCGAGCGCGGCGTCGGAGCGGGCGGAGAGCAGCACGGGGGCCACCGTGCGGGCCTGCGGCGTGGTCGGCTCGGCCTCGGCCTCGACCTCGGCGGGAGCCGGGGCCTGCTCGATGATGGTGTGCGCGTTGGTGCCGGAGACGCCGAACGACGACACGGCGGCCCGGCGCGGCCGGTCCACGGCCGGCCACGGCGTGACGGCGGTGGCGAGGGTGACGGCCCCGGCGGTCCAGTCGATCTGCGGCGACGGCTCGTCGACGTGCAGGGTGGGCGGCACGACGCCGTGCCGCATCGCCAGCACCATCTTGATCACACCGGCCACGCCGGCGGCTGCCTGGGTGTGCCCGATGTTCGACTTCACCGACCCGAGCAGCAGCGGCGCGGCCTCGTCGCGGTCCTGCCCGTACGTGGCCAGCAGCGCCTGCGCCTCGATCGGGTCGCCGAGCCGGGTGCCCGTGCCGTGCGCCTCCACCACGTCGACCTGCTCGGGCGTGAGCCGGGCGTTGCCGAGGGCCTGGCGGATGACCCGCACCTGGGAGGGGCCGTGCGGGGCGCTGAGCCCGTTGGACGCGCCGTCGGAGTTGACCGCGCTACCGCGTACCACGGCGAGCACCGGGTAGCCGTGCCGCTGCGCGTCGGAGAGCCGGGTGAGCAGCAGCATGCCGATGCCCTCGGACCACGAGGTGCCGTTCGCGCCGGCGGCGAACGCCTTGCACCGCCCGTCGGCGGCGAGACCGCGCTGCCGGCTGAAGCCGACGAAGACCGCCGGGGTGGGCATCACCGTCACGCCGCCCGCCAGGGCCAGCTCGCAGTCGCCGTTGCGCAGGGCCTGCGCGGCCAGGTGGATGGCGACGAGCGAGGACGAGCAGGCGGTGTCGACCGTGACCGCCGGCCCCTCCAGCCCGAGGGTGTACGCGACGCGGCCGGAGATGACACTGGTGGCGTTGCCGGTGAGCAGGTGACCCTCGCCGTTCTCGGCCTGCGCCATCATGCCGTCGTAGCCGTGCGACGAGGCCCCGACGAAGACGCCGGTACGGCTGCCCCGGACGGCCGGCAGCGGCAGCCCGGCCCGCTCGAACGCCTCCCAGGAGGTCTCCAGCAGCAGCCGCTGCTGCGGGTCCATGGCGAGGGCCTCGCGGGGCGAGATGCCGAACAGGTCGGCGTCGAAGTCGGCGGCGGAGTAGACGAAGCCGCCCTCGCGCACGTAACTGGTGCCCGGGTGGTCGGGATCGGGGTGGAAGAGGTTCTCCAGGTCCCAGCCCCGGTCGGCGGGGAACGGCCCGATCCCGTCGCCGCCGTCGTGCACGAGCTGCCACAGCGCCTCGGGGCTGTCGACGCCGCCCGGGTAGCGGCAGCTCATCGCCACGATGGCGATGGGCTCGGAGTCCCGGCTCTCCAGCTCGCGCAGCCGACGCCGGGTACGCCGCAGCTCCGAGGTCGTACGCTTCAGGTACTCGACGTACCTCTCGTCCTCGTTGCTCACCGTGGACCTACCTCACTCGGCATGCCGATGTCGTTGCGGCTGGTGGTCACGACGTCTCCAGCTCGCGGTCGATCAGGTCGAAGATGTTCTCGGCGGTGGCCGACTCCAGGTCGTCGTCGCCGTCCGCGTCCGCCTGCCGCTCGGTCAGCCGGCCCAGCAGGCCGTGCAGCCGGTCGGTGATCCGGCGGAACTCGTCGTCGGCCGGGTCCAGCCCGACGAGCGCCGCCTCCAGCCGGTCGAGTTCCCGGCCCGCCGCCGACGGCTCACCGGCCGGGCTCGCCGGGGCGAACTGCCCGGCCAGGTGGACGGCGAGCGCCTCGGGCGTCGGGTTGTCGAAGACCAGCGTCGCCGGCAGCCGCAGCCCGGTGGCCGCGCCGAGCCGGTTGCGCAGCTCCACGGCGGTCAGCGAGTCGAAGCCGAGTTCCCGGAACGCGCGGGTCGGCTCGATGCCGGCCGGGTCGCCGTGGCCGAGGACGACCGCCACGTGCGCCAGCACCAGGTCGCGCAGGGCGCGTACCCGCTTGTCGTCGGGCAGGGCGCGCAGCGTCTCGGCGTACGCCTGCCCGTCGGCGGCCTCGCCGGCCGCGGCCCGGCGGCCGGCGGCGCGGACCAGGTTGGTCAGCAGCGGGTGTACGGGCGACCCGGGCGCGGCCACGCCGGTGGCGATCTTGGCGGGCATGAGTGTCGCCCGCTCCGAGCGCCAGAGGGCGTCGAACAGGGCGAGCCCCTCGGCGTCGGAGAGCGCCGCCATGCCGCCCCGGTCGAGGCGGCGGATGTCGGCCGAGTCGAGGTGGCCCGTCATGCCGCTGGCCTGTGCCCAGCGGCCCCACGCCAGCGCGACCGCCGGCAGGCCGAGGGCCCGCCGGTGCTCCGCCAGCGCGTCGAGGAACGCGTTGCCGGCGGCGTAGTTGCCCTGGCCCGGACCGCCGAACACGCCGGCGGCGGCGGAGAAGAGCACGAACGCGCTCAGGTCGTGGCCGAGGGTGGCCCGGTGCAGGTTCCACGCCACGTCGACCTTGGGCCGCAGCACCGCGGCGAGGCGGTCGGGGGTGAGCGACTCGACGGTGGCGTCGTCGAGGACGCCGGCGGCGTGCACGACGGCGCGCAGCGGGTGCCGCCGGTCCACCATGGACAGCACGTCCGCCACGGCGTCCGGGTCGGCCAGGTCGGCGGAGACGATCGACACGTCCGCGCCGAGCGCCTTCAGGTCGGCGAGCAGTTCGTCGGCGCCCTCGGCGTCCGGGCCGCGCCGGCTGACCAGCAGCAGCTGCCGGGCGCCGTGCGCGGTGACCAGGTGCCGGCAGAGCAGCGCGCCGAGGGTGCCGGTCGCCCCGGAGACCAGGACCGTGCCGTCGAGCCGGGGCGCCTGCGGAATGCTCAGGGCCAGCTTGCCGACGTGCCGGGCCTGGCTGAGGAAGCGGAACGCCTCGGGGGCGCGCCGGACGTCCCAGGTGCGCCGGGGCAGGGGCCGCAGCGCACCGGCGGCGAAAAGCGCCATCAGCTCGCCCAGCATCGCGCCGATCTTCTCCGGGCCGGCCTCGATGAGATCGAAGACCTGGTAGCTGACGCCCGGGTGGTCGGCGGCGACCCGCCGCGGGTCCCGCTTGTCGGTCTTGCCCATCTCGACGAACCGGCCGCCGTCGGCGAGCAGCCGCAGCGACGCGTCGACGTACTCGCCGCGCAGGGCGTTGAGCACCACGTCGACGCCCCGCCCGCCGGTGCGGTGGGCGAACTCGTCGGCGAAGTCGAGGCTGCGGGAGGAGGCGAGGTGCGCGTCGTCGAAGCCGGTGTCGCGCAGCGCCGGCCACTTGCCGGGGCCGGCCGTGCCGTAGACCTCCGCGCCGAGGTGGCGGGCGATCTGCACGGCGGCCATGCCCACGCCGCCGGCCGCCGCGTGCACGAGCACGGACTCGCCCGCGCGCAGCCGGGCGAGCTCCACCAGCCCGTACCAGGCGGTCAGGAAGACCACGGGCACGGCGGCGGCGTCGGTGTAGGACCAGCCGTCGGGGATGCGGGTGACCAGCCGGCGGTCGGTGACCGCCGCCGAGGCGAACGAGCCGGAGAAGATGCCCATCACCCGGTCGCCGGGGGCGAGGTCGGCGACGCCCGGCCCCACGCCGAGCACCACGCCGGCGCCCTCGTTGCCCAGCACCTCCTGGTCGGGGACCATGCCGAGGGCCAGCACCACGTCGCGGAAGTTCAGCCCGGAGGCGCGCATCCCGACCAGGACGTGGCCCGCCGGCAGTTCCCCGCCCGCCTCGGGACCGGGCAGCAGGGCGAGGTTCTCCAGCGTGCCCTTCTCGGTGACGTCGAGGCGCCACGGCACCTCGTCGGCGGGCAGCGGCAACACACCGGCGTCGCGGGCCCGGGCCAGCCGGGGCACGAGCAGCGCGCCGTCGCGCAGCGCGAGCTGCGGCTCGCCGGAGGCGACGGCCGCCGGGACGGCCGCCAGGGAGGCGGCGGCGTCGTCGGTGTCGAGCAGCGTGAACCGGCCGGGGTGCTCGGACTGCGCCGAGCGGACCAGCCCCCACAGGCTCGCCCGGGCCAGGTCGCAGGGGGCCTCGCCCGGGGCCGCGCCGACCGCGCCCCGGGTGTGCAGCACGAGCCGGGACCGCCCCAGCCGGGGCTCGCCCAACCACTGCCGCACCAGCGCGAGGGCGTCGCGGGCCGCGTCGTGCGCGGCCTCACCGGCCCGCTGCGGGTCCGACTCCGCGCCGGAGCGCAGATCCAGCACCACATCGGGTACGTCCCCGGACTCCCCGATCTCGGCGACCAGCGCCGCCAGGTCGGCGTGGGACCGCACCGGGTGCCCGGCGGCGGCGAGCGCCCCGGCGAGGCCGAGGGTGTCGTCGCCGAGCAGCGCCCAGCGGGCCTCCCCGGCCGCCGCCCCGGTGTCCGTCAACGGCGTCCAGTCCAGGTGGAACACCGACGTGCGGCGCAGGGCGGCGCCCTCGTCGGCCCGGCCCGCGGCGACCGGGCGGAACGTCAGCGACTCGACGGTGGCGACCGGCTGGCCGGCGGTGTCGGCGAGCGTGACCGCGACGGTGTCCGGGCCGAGCGGGCGCAGCCGCGCCCGCAGCCGGGTGGCGCCGTGGGCGTGCAGGGCGACCGAGCGGAAGGCGAACGGCATCCAGCCCGCCCCCGAGGTGTCCGCCGCGTCGCCGAGCAGGGCGGTGACGCCGCTGGCCTGGAGGGCCGCGTCGAACAGGGCCGGGTGCAGCCCGAAGCGGGACGCGTCGGCGCTCGCCTCCTCGGGCAGGGCCACCTCGGCGTAGACCTCGCCGTCGCCGCGCCACACCCGGCGCAGCCCCCGGAAGGAGGGGCCGTAGCCGAGGCCGCCCTCGGCCGTCTGCACGTACCAGGCGTCCAGGTCGGCGTCGACCTCGACGGCGTCGGCCGGCGGCCACTGCCCCGGTACGGCGGTCGGGGCGGGCAGCTGCGGCAGGAGGAGTCCCTCGGCGTGCCGGGTCCACTCGGCGTCGGCGTCCTCTTCGCGGCGGGAGTGCACGGTGACGCTCCGCTCGCCGGTGTCGGCGGGCGGGCCCACTCGTACCTGCACCTGCACCGCGCCGGTCGCGGGGAGCACCAGCGGGTTGATCAGCGTCAGGTCGCCCACCTGGCCGGCGTCGACCTCGTCGCCGGCCCGGACCACCATGTCGACGACGCCGGTGCCGGGGACGATCACCGCCCCGCCGACGGCGTGGTCGGCCAGCCACGGGTGGGTACGCACCGACAGCCGCCCGGTCAGCACCACCGTCCGGTCGTCGGCGACGGGTACGGCCGCGCTGAGCAGCGGGTGCCCGGTGTCCTGGAGGCCGGCCGAGGCGACGTCGCGTACGCGGTGCGCGGGCGCGTCCAGCCAGTAGCGTCCCCGTTCGAAGGCGTAGGTGGGCAGTGCCACCACGTCGGTCTCGGCGAGGACGGCCGTCAGGTCGACGGGCAGGCCGATCGCGTGGGCGGTCGCCAGGTTGGTCAGCAGCCGCGTCGGATCGTCGTCACCGCGGCGCAGGCTGCCCAGCGTGTGCCCGGTCGCGCCGGCGTCGTCCAGGATCGCCGTGACCGGCATCGTCAGCACCGGATGCGGTGAGATCTCGACGAACGTCGTGTGACCCGCCTCGACGGCCACCCGGACGGCGGCCTCGAACTGGACGGTCTGCCGCAGGTTGTCGTACCAGTAGCCGGCGTCCATCGAGGACGGGTCCACCCAGTCCCCGGTGAGGGTGGAGACGAGCCGGACGTTGCCCTGTCGCGGCGTCACGTCGGCCAGGTCGGCGCGCAACCGCTCCGCCACCTCCTGCACCGCCACGGAGTGCGACGCGTAGTCCACCGGGATCAACCGCGCCCGCACCCCGTCGGCCTGACACGCCTCCACCAGATCCGCGACCGGCTGCGGCGGACCCGACACCACCACCGTCGACGGACCGTTCACCGCCGCCACCCCGACACCCGGGAACGCCGACAGCCGCTCAGCCACCGCCTCCGCCGACAGGTCCACCGACGCCATCGTCCCCGTGCCCCGCAGCACCGTCAGCGCCCGCGACCGCAACGCCACCGCCTTCGCCGCGTCCCCCAGCGACAGGATCCCCGCCACACACGCCGCGCCGATCTCACCCTGCGAGTGACCGACCACCGCCGCCGGGGTGACCCCGGCGTGCTGCCACACCGCCGCCAGGGCCACACCAACAGCCCACAGCACCGGCTGCACGACCTCCACCCGCGCCAGCCACGACTCGTCGTCACCGGTCAACACCGCAACGAGGTCCACATCGAGGTACGGGGCCAGGGCCCGCTGACAATCCGCCAGACGCGCGTCGAACACCGGCGCACGACCCACCAGACCCGCCGCCATCCGCGCCGACTGCGCACCCTGACCCGGGAACACGAACACCGCACCCGCGCCATGCGACAGAGCCGCCGCCGCGACCACGTTGCCGGCCGGCGACCCCGACGCCAGAGCGTCCAGCCCCGCCAGCAACTCCTCCGCGCTCGACCCGACCACGACCGCCCGCTGGTCGAACGTCGACCGGGTGGCGGCGAGGGACCAGCCCACAGCCGCCGCGTCCACCTCGCCGTGCTCGCGCACGTACTCCGCCAGGCGAGCCGCCTGGCCGGTCAGGGCGCCCTTCGAACGTCCCGACAGCGGCCACACCACGACGTCGGAGGCAACGAGCCCGGGGCCCTGCTCGGCCGGAGCGGCAGCCACGGCCTGCGGCTCGTCGGCCTGTTCGATGATCACGTGGGCGTTGGTGCCGGACATGCCGAACGACGACACCGCCGCCCGGCGCGGCCGGTCCACCACCGGCCAGGGCCGCGACTGCGTGGCCAGTTCCACCGCGCCGGAGGTCCAGTCGATGTGCGGCGACGGCTCGTCCACGTGCAACGTCGCCGGTACCACGCCCTCCCGCATCGCCAGCACCATCTTGATCACACCGGCGACGCCCGAGGCGGCCTGCGTGTGGCCGATGTTGGACTTGATCGAGCCGAGCAGCAGCGGCTCGCCGCCCTCGCGGTCCTGGCCGTAGGTCGCCAGCAGGGCCTGCGCCTCGATCGGGTCACCGAGCGTCGTGCCCGTGCCGTGCGCCTCGACCACGTCGACATCCGCGCTGCCCAGCCGGGCCCCCGCGAGGGCCTGGCGGATCACCCGCTGCTGCGACGGGCCGTTCGGGGCGGTCAGCCCGTTCGAGGCGCCGTCCTGGTTGACCGCCGACCCACGCACCACCGCCAGGACCCGGTGCCCGTTGCGCCGCGCGTCCGACAGCCGCTCCACCAGCAGCACGCCCACACCCTCGCCCCAGCCCGTGCCGTCCGCACCCGCCGCGAACGCCTTGCACCGGCCGTCGGCCGCCAGGCCCCGCTGCCGGGAGAACTCGAAGAAGGTGCCGGGGGTGGCCATGACCGTGACGCCGCCGGCGAGGGCGAGGTCGCACTCGCCACGCCGCAGCGACTGCACCGCCAGGTGCAACGCCACAAGCGACGACGAACACGCCGTGTCCACCGACACCGCCGGCCCCTCCAACCCCAACGCGTACGCCACCCGGCCCGACACCACACTGGCGGCGTTGCCCGTGGCCCCGAACCCTTCGGCCTGCTCCCCCGCAGCCATCAGCAGGGCCCCATAGTCCTGACCATTCGTGCCCACGAACACCCCTGTTCGCGAACCCCGCAGAACCCCAGGCGCAACCCCTGCCCGCTCGACCGCCTCCCACGAAACCTCCAGCAACAACCGCTGCTGCGGATCCATCGCCGCCGCCTCGCGCGGCGAGATCCCGAAGAAACCGGGATCGAACTCGCCCGCCCCGTGCAGGAAGCCGCCCTTGTCGGCGTACGTGGTGCCGGGATTGGCCGGGTCGGGGTCGTAGAGCCGGTCGAGGTCCCAGCCCCGGTCGGTCGGGAAGTCGCCGATCGCGTCGACGCCGTCGGCGACGAGGCGCCACAGCCGTTCGGGGCCGTTGACGCCGCCGGGGTAGCGGCAGGCCATGGCGACGATGGCCACCGGCTCGTCGTCGCCCACGGCGGCCGGGACGGCGACGGGAGCCGCCCCGGCGTCGGCGCCGAAGAGGCCGGCGAGCAGGAAGCGGGCCAGCACCACCGGGGTGGGGTGGTCGAAGACCAGGGTGGTGGGCAGCGCCTGCCCGGTGGCGGCGACGAGCCGGTTGCGCAGCTCCACGGCGGTCAGCGAGTCGAAGCCGAGGTCGCGGAACGCGGTGGTCGCGCCCACGGCGGCAGCCCCGCCGTCGTGGCCGAGCACGTCGGCGGCGAGTTCGCGGACCAGGTCGGCGACGGTCTCCTCGCGGCGGGCCGGGGTCAGCGCGGCGAGGCGCCGGCGCAGCGTGGCCGCCGGGCCGTCGTCGCCGTCGTCGGCCGCGGCGCCGCCGTCTAGGGCGGCCCGCGCCTCCGGTACGCCCTCCAGCAGCGGCCGGCGGCGCGCGGAGGCGTACGCGGGGGCGAACCGGGTCCAGTCCACGTCGGCCACCGTCACTGTGACGTCGTCGTGGTCGAGGGCCTGCTGCAACGCGGCCATGGCGACGGCCGGGTCCATGGCGGGCAGGCCCCGGCGGCGCAGGTTGCGCTCGGCGTCGGCGGCGTGCATGCCGCCGTCGGACCAGGGGCCCCAGGCGATGGCTGTGCCGGCCCGGCCGTCGGCGCGCCGCCGCCGCACCAGCGCGTCCAGGTAGGCGTTGCCGGCCGCGTACCCGGCCTGCCCGCCACTGCCCCAGGTGGCGGCGATGGACGAGTAGACGACGAAGGCGTCCAGCTCCCGGTCGGCGAGCAGGTCGGCGAGGTGGGTGGCCCCGGCGGTCTTGCCGACTGTCACCTCGGCCAGCTCGGCGGGGGTGACCTCGGCCAGCGGGGTGGCCTGCGCGACGCCGGCGGTGTGCACGACGGTGCGCACCGGCGGGCCGTCGGCCTCGACCCGGTCGAGCAGGTCGGCGAGGGCGGCCCGGTCGGCGATGTCGCAGGCAGCGACGGTGACCCGGGCCCCGAGGGCGGCCAGCTCGGCCTCCAACTCGGCGGCGCCGGGGGCGTCGGGTCCGCGCCGGCTGACCAGCACGACGTGCTCGGCTCCGGCGGCGGCGAGCCAGCGGGCGGCGCGCGCGCCGAGCCCGCCGGTGCCGCCGGTGACCAGGGCGGTGCCGGTGGGCGTGAACCGGCGCGCCGGCGGACGGTCGCCGAGGGCGGCGCGGACGAGGCGGCGGGCGAAGACGCCGGGGCCGCGCACGGCGAGCTGGTCCTCGCCGGTCGAGCCGGTGAGGATCGCGGCGAGCCGGAAGGCGGCCCGGTCGTCGGGGTCGGACGGCAGGTCGACCAGGCCGCCCCAGCGGTGCGGCGCCTCGACGCCGACGACCCGGCCGAGGCCCCAGATCGCGGCCTGCGCCGGGTCGGCGAGCCGGTCGTACGAGGCGGCGGCGACCGCGCCCCGGGTGACCAGCCACAGCGGCGCTGCCACGCCGGCGTCGCCGAGCGCCTGCACGAGGGCGAGGGTGGCGGTCAGGCCGGGCAGGACGGTGCCGTCGGCGGTGCGTGGTTCCCCGGCGAGCAGGGACACGACGCCGGCGGGCTCGGTGCCGGCGAGGGCCGCCGCGAGGCCGGCCCGGTCGGCGTCCGGCTCCACCGTCAGCGGCAGCACGTCGGCGCCGGCGCCGGTCAGCGCGGCCCGGACGGCCCGCGCCGCCGGGTCGTCGGCGTCGTCGGCGGGCAGCGCCAGCAGCCAGGTGCCGGCCAGCCGGGCGGGGGCGGGCTCGGGGGCCACCTGCCATTCCTCCCGGTACCGCCAGCCGTCGAGGACCGAGTGTTCCTGCCGCTGCCGCCGCCAGTCGGCGAGGACGGGCAGCAGGGTACGCAGCGACTCGGCGGCGGCGGTGTCGGTGACGGCGAGGGTGTCGCGCAGCGCGTCGAGGTCGGCGCGTTCGACGGCCGCCCAGAACCGGCGGTCGAGCGCGCCGGCCCCGCCCGTCGTGGTGTCGTCGGCGGGCGCCTCGGCCGGCACCCAGTAGTGCTGCCGCTCGAACGGGTAGGTGGGCAGGTCGACGAGCCGGCCGGGCCGGCCGGCGAGGACGTCCGCCCAGTGCGGCGGCGTGCCGGCGACGTGCAGTTGGGAGAGGGCGGCGAGCAGGGCACGGCGGTCCGGGCGGTCCCGGCGCAGCACCGGCACCACCACGGCGGAGGCGGCGTCGGTCTCGATCCCGGCGAGGGTCTCCTGGACGCTGGCGGTGAGCACGGCGTCCGGCCCGACCTCCACGAAGGTGCCGACGCCGTGGGCGCGCAGGGCGCGTACGCCGTCGGCGAAGCGGACCGCCTCCCGGACGTGGCGCACCCAGTAGCCGGGGTCGGTGAGCTGCGCCGGGTCGGCCAGCTCGCCGGTCACGTTGGACACCACCGGCAGGGTGGGGGCGCGCAGGTCGAGGCGGGCGGCGACGGCAGCGAACTCGGCGAGCATCGGCTCCATCAGCGGGCTGTGGAAGGCGTGGCTGACCCGCAGCCGCCGCACCTTCACCCCCCGGCCGGTCCAGAGTTCCGCCAGCTCGTCGATGGCCGCCGCGTCGCCGGAGACGACGACGGCGTCGGGGCCGTTGACGGCGGCGACGGCGACCCGGCCGGTCAGCGCGGCGATCGACTCGGCGACCCGGGCCTCGTCGGCGGCCACGGCGAGCATCGCGCCGCCGGTGGGCAGGTCCTGCATGAGCCGCCCCCGGGCGGCGACGAGGGCGCACGCGTCGTCGAGGCTGAGCACGCCGGCCACGTGGGCGGCGGTCAGCTCGCCGACGGAGTGCCCGGCGACCATGTCGGGGGCCAGGCCCCAGGAGCCGAGCAGCCGGTGCAGCGCCACCTCGACGGCGAACAGCGCGGCCTGGGTGAAGACGGTCTGGTCGAGCAGGTCGGCCTCGGCGGTGCCGGGCTCGGCGAACAGCAGCGGCTTCAGCGGCCGGGGCAGCCGGTGGTCGAGGTGGCCGCAGACCTCGTCGAGCGCCTCCGCGAAGACCGGGTACGCCTCGTACAGCTCCCGGCCGGCGCCGGCGCGCTGGGCGCCCTGGCCGGAGAACAGGAACGCGACCCCGCCGCGTTCGGCGGCGGCGCCGGTGACCAGCCCGGGGGCGGGCCGGTCGTCGGCGAGGGCGTGCAGCGCGGCGAGCAGGCCGTCGCGGTCGTCGGCGAGCACGACCGCCCGGTGCTCCAGGGGCGAGCGGGAGACCGCCGAGGTCCAGGCGACGTCGGCCGGGCGCAGGTGCGCGTCGTCGGCGACGTAGGCCGACCAGCGCTCGGCCTGGCGGCGCAGCGCGGTGCGGGTGCGGCCGGTGAGCAGCACCGGCGCGGGCGCGGGCGGCACCGGGTGGTCCGCCTCGACGTCGGCCGGTTCGGGCTGTTCGAGGATGAGGTGGGTGTTGGTGCCGCTCATCCCGAACGACGAGACGGCGGCCCGGCGCGGCCGGTCCACGGCCGGCCACGGCGTGGCCTCGGTGACGAGGGTGACCGCGCCGGCGGCCCAGTCCACGTGCGGGGTGGGCTCGTCGACGTGCAGGGTGGCCGGCACGACGCCGTGCCGCATCGCCAGCACCATCTTGATCACACCGGCGATGCCGGCGGCGGCCTGGGTGTGCCCGATGTTGGACTTGATCGAGCCGAGCAGCAGCGGCGCGGCGTCGCCCCGCTCCCGGCCGTACGTGGCGAGCAGCGCCTGAGCCTCGATCGGATCGCCGAGGGTGGTGCCGGTGCCGTGCGCCTCCACCACGTCGACCAGGTCGGGGGTGAGCTTCGCGCCGGCCAGGGCCTGCCGGATGACCCGCTGCTGGGACGGGCCGTTGGGGGCGGTGAGGCCGTTCGACGCGCCGTCGGAGTTGACCGCCGAGCTGCGGATGACGCCGAGCACGGGGTGGCCGTTGCGGCGGGCGTCGCTGAGCCGTTCCAGCAGCAGCATGCCGACGCCCTCGGACCAGCCGGTGCCGTCGGCGGAGGCGGCGAACGACTTGCACCGGCCGTCGGCGGCGAGGCCGCGCTGCCGGGAGAACTCGACGAACGGGCCGGGGGTGGCCAGCACGGTCGCGCCGCCGGCCAGGGCGAGGCCGCACTCGCGCTGGCGCAGCGCCTGGCAGGCGAGATGGATGGCGACCGACGCCGACGAGCAGGCGGTGTCCACGGTGACCGACGGGCCTTCGAGGCCGAACGTGTACGCCAGCCGACCGGACACGACACTGGCGGCGGTGCCGGTCAGCACGTACCCCTCGACGCCGGGCGCCCGGTGCAGCACGGCGGCGTAGTCCTGCCCGGAGGTGCCCACGAAGACGCCGGAGCGGCTGCCACGCAGCGACAGCGGGGCGATGCCGGCGCGTTCGAACAGCTCCCAGGTGACCTCCAGCAGCAGCCGCTGCTGCGGGTCCATGGCGACCGCCTCACGCGGCGAGATACCGAAGAGCGCGGCGTCGAACTGCCCCGCGTCGCGCAGGAACCCGCCGGCGGTGGTGTACGAGGTGCCGGCGTTGTCCGGGTCGGCGTGGTAGAGCCGGTCCAGGTCCCAGCCGCGGTCGGTGGGAAAGTCGCCGATGGCGTCCCCGCCGGACGAGACGAACTCCCAGAGCTCCTCCGGCGAGCTGATGCCGCCCGGGTAGCGGCAGCTCATCGCCACGATCGCCACCGGCTCGGACTCCTCGGCGGTGACCTCGCGCAGCCGTTGGCGGGTCTGCTGCAGCTCGGCGACGACGCGCGTCAGGTATTCGCGCAGCCGATCTTCGTCCGCCATGACATCTCGCTTTCTCGTGACACCACAGATCCCGGGCGGCTCAGGAGAGCCCGAGGTCCTGGTCGATGAGGTCGAACAGCTCCTGGTTGCTGGCCGCCCGCAGCCGGCCGGCCACCCCGGCGGTGTCCTCCCGGCGTTCCTCGGCGGCGCCGAGCCGTTCGAGCAGGTTGTGCAGGCGCATCGTGATCCGCACCCGGCCGATGTCGTCCGGGTCGCGCAGCGCGAGGGCGCCCTCCAACTGGTCCAGCTCCGCGAGGGTGGGTAGCGCCTCGACCGACGCTTCGTCGAGCAGTTCGGCCCGCAGGTGCTCGGCCAGCGCCTGCGGGGTCGGGTGGTCGAACACCACCGAGCTGGGCAGGCTGAGCCCGGTCGAGCGGGCCAGCCGGCCCCGCAGCTCCACGGCGGTGAGCGAGTCGAAGCCGAGGTCCCGGAAGGGCCGCCCGGCCTCCACGGCGTACGGGCTGTCGTGGCCGATGACCTCGCCCGCGGCGGTGCGGATGAGATCGACCAGCAGCCGTGCCTGTTCGGCCTGCGACAACTCGCCGAGCCGCTTGCGCAGTTCGCCGGCGACCTGGTCGCCGTCCTCGGCGTCGGCGCGCGCCGCCGCGGCCTGGGCGGCCACCTCGGCGATCTCGCTGATCAGCGGCCGGGGCCGGGCGGAGGCGAACACCGGCGCGAAGCGTTCCCAGTCGATGTCGGCGACGGTGAGGGCGGTGTCGTCGCCGTCGAGGCCGGCGCGCAAGGCGGCCATCGCCGGTTCCCGGTCGAGCAGGGACACCCCGCGCCGGCTCATGGCCGCCGCGTGCGCGTCGGTCACCATGCCGCCGCCGGCCCACGGTCCCCAGTTCACCGAGAGGTGCCGGGCCCGCCCGGCCGGCCGGGACTGCGCCCAGGCGTCCAGGAAGGCGTTGCCGGCGGCGTACGCCCCGTGGTCGCCGACGCCCCAGACGGCCGCGATGGAGGAGAAGTGCACGACCAGGTCGAGCGCCTCCGGGTCGAGGAACTCGTCGAGGTGCCGCGCGCCGGCGATCTTGCCGGAGACGACGTCGGCGAGTTCCGCCTCGGTCACGGCGGCGACCGGGTTGAGCCGGCCCACCCCGGCGGCGTGCACCACGGCGTGCACGGTCTCACCGTCGGCGCGCAGGCCACGGACCAGGTCGGCGACCGCGTCCCGGTCGGCCAGGTCGCAGGCCAGCACCCGCGCCTCGGCGCCGAGAGCGGCCAGTTCCGCCACCGCCTCGTCCGCGCCGGGGGCCGCCGCGCCGCGCCGGCTGACCAGCAGCAGCCGCCGCGCGCCGTGCCGGGCGAACCAGCCGGCGGCGTACCGGCCGACGGCGCCGGTGCCGCCGGTGACCAGGACGGTGCCCGGCGCCTGCCAGCCGGCCGGCGCCTCGGCGCGGGGCGCGCGCTCCAGCCGCCGCAGGTACGTCCCGGAGTCACGCACCGCGAGCTGGTCCTCGTCGCCGGCGGCGGTGAGGGCCGCCAGGACTCCCTCGGCGGCGGCGGTGTCCAGGGTGGCGGGCAGGTCCAGCAGGCCCCCCCAGTGCCGGGGGTGTTCCAGCGCGGTCACCAGGCCGAGGCCCCACGTGGTGGCCTGGGCGGGGTGGGCTACGGGGTCGTCGGCGCCGGTGGCCACGGCCCGCCGGGTGAGCAGCCACAGCGGCACCGGTGGCAGGGCGTCCGTGACCGCCTGCACCAGGGCCAGGTTCGCGGTCAGGCCCAGCGGCACGGCCGAGCGGTCGGGGTGCGCCCGCTCGTCGAGGGCGAGCAGCGACACGATCCGGGTGGACGCCGCGGCGGCGAGCTGCCCGGCGAGCGTGCTCCGGTCGGTCGTCGCCGGGTCGACGGCGAGCTGCCGCACGATGCCGCCCCGCGCGGTGAGCAGTTCGGCGAGCCGGTCGACGACCGGCTGGTCCGTACCGCTGTGCACCAGGGTCCACGTGCCGTCGACGGCACCCGCGACGAGAGCCCGCGGGCGCCAGGTGATCCGGTAGCGCCAGCCGCCGGCGAGGGTGTCCTCCTGCTGCTGGCGCCGCCACCGGTCCAGGTCCGGCAGCAGTTCCCGCAGCGGCCGGTCCGCGTCGAGGCCGAGCCGGCCGGCGAGCGCGTCGCCGTCGCCGGACGCCACGGCCCGCCAGAACGCCGAGTCGACGTCGTCGTGCGCGGCGGCGGGGGTGTGGGTCGCCGCCGCGTCGAGGGTCGGCCAGAACCGCTGGTGGGCGAACGCGTACGTGGGCAGGTCCACCGGGGCGGCGGCGCCGGGCAGCAGTGCCGGGAAGCGTACGGGCACGCCGTGGCAGTGCAGCCGGGCCACCGCGCCGAGCAGGGTGGCCACCTCGTCCTGGCCGGGCCGCTGCACGCCGGTCACGACGACCGGCGCGTCCACCGGCAGCGCGTCGGCGGTCAGGGCGGTCAGCACGGTGTCCGGCCCGATCTCCAGGAACCGGGTCACCCCATGGGAGTGCAGGTGGGTGACGGTGTCGGCGAAGCGCACCGCCTCGCGGACGTGGCGGACCCAGTAGTCGGGTGTGCAGAGCTGCTCGGGGTCGACGACCGTGCCGGTCAGGTTCGACACCAGCGGCACCGTCGGCGGGGCGTACGACAGGGTCGCCGCGACGGCCGCGAACTCGGCGAGCATGGGCTCCATCAGCGGGCTGTGGAAGGCGTGGCTGACCCGCAGCCGCTTGGTGCGTACGCCGAGGTCGGCGAAGTGGGCGGCCAGTTCGGTCAGCACGTCCTCGGCGCCGGCGACGACGACGGCGGCCGGCCCGTTGACGGCGGCGACGGCGGGCTGTCCCGGCGTGCCGGACAGGGCCCGCAGCACGTCGACCTCGGGCGCGGCGACGGCGAGCATCCCGCCGCCGGGTGGCAGGGCCTGCATCAGGCGCCCCCGGTTGCCGACGAGCGCGCAGGCGTCGGCCAGGTCGAGCACTCCGGCGACGTGGGCCGCGCTGATCTCCCCGACCGAGTGCCCGGCCACGAAGTCGGGCCGGATCCCCCAGTGTTCGAGCAGCCGGAACAGCGCCACCTCGACGGCGAAGAGCCCGGCCTGGGTGAAGACGGTCTGGTCGAGCAGGTCGGCCTCGGCGGTGCCGGGCTCGGCGAACAGCACCCCGCGCAGCGGCCGCGGCAGGTACGCGTCCAGGTGCTGGCACGCCTCGTCGAGGGTCGCCGCGAAGACGGGGAACGTCTCCCACAGGCGTCGGCCCATCCCGGCGTGCTGCGCGCCCTGGCCGGAGAAGAGCGCCGCCAGCGCGCCGCCGGGCTCGGCGGCGCCCCGGGTGAGCCCGGGGTGGTCCTGCCCGGCCGCCAGGGCCCGCAGGCCGGCGAGGGCGGCGTCGGCGTCGGCGGCGAGCAGCACCGCGCGGTGCCGCAGCGGGGACCGTCCGGTGGCCAGTGCCCGGGCCGCGTCGGCCGCGGGTGTTCCGCTGCCCGGCAGCCAGTCGGCCAGCCGGGCCGCCTGCGCCCGCAGGCTGTCGGCGGTGTCTGCCGATACGACCCACGGCAGCAGCGGCGTCCCGTCGGCGGCACCGGGCGTGCCGCGGCTGGAGCCGGTCGTGGGCGCGTCGGCGCCGGCCGGACGGGGGGCGGCGGTGTCGGCCGAGGGCGTGGCGGGCGCCTGTTCGAGGATGACGTGCACGTTGGTGCCGCTGACCCCGAACGACGACACGCCGGCGCGGCGCGGCCGGTCCACGTCCGGCCACGGCTGCGCCTCGGTCAGCAGCGCGACGGCACCGGACGACCAGTCCACGTGCGGCGACGGCTCGTCCACGTGCAGGGTGGGCGGCAGCAGGTCGTGCTGGAGGGCCAGCACCATCTTGATCACGCCGGAGACGCCGGCGGCGGCCTGGGTGTGGCCGATGTTCGACTTCACGGAGCCGAGCCAGAGCGGCCGGTCGGCGGGGCGCTGCCGCCCGTACGTGGCCAGCAGGGCCTGCGCCTCGATCGGGTCGCCGAGCCGGGTGCCGGTGCCGTGCCCGTCGACGGCGTCCACGTCGGCGGCGCTCAGCCGCGCGTTGGCCAGCGCCTGGTTGATCACCCGCTCCTGCGCGGGCCCGTTGGGGGCGGTCAGGCCGTTGCTGGCGCCGTCCTGGTTCATCGCCGAGCCGCGCACGACGGCGAGGATCCGCCGGCCGTCGCGCTGGGCGTCGGAGAGCCGCTGCAACATCACCAAGCCGACGCCCTCGCCCCAGCCGGTGCCGTCGGCGGCCCCGGCGAACGACTTGCACCGGCCGTCGAGGGCGAGCCCCCGTTGCCGGGCGAACTCCAGGAACGGGCCGGGGGTGGCCATCACCGTCACGCCGCCGGCAACCGCGACGTCGCACTCGCCCTGCCGCAGGGACTGGCAGGCCAGGTGCAGCGCCACCAGCGACGACGAGCAGGCGGTGTCGACGCTGACGGCGGGACCCTGCAACCCGAAGTGGTACGCCAGCCGACCGCTGATGACGGCGGCGACGTTGCCGGTGGCCTGGTAGCCCTCGGTCTCGACCCGGGCGGCCATCAGCAGCGTCGCGTAGTCCTGGCCGTTGGTGCCGACGAAGACGCCGGTGTTGGTCTCCCGCATGTCGGCGGGCGCGGTGCCGGCCCGCTCGAACAGCTCCCAGGCGCTCTCCAGCAGCACCCGTTGCTGCGGGTCCATCACCATCGCCTCACGCGGAGAGATGCCGAACAGGGCGGCGTCGAAGCCGGCGGCGTCGGTGAGGAAGCCGCCCTCGCGCACGTACGAGGTGCCGGGCCGGTCGGGATCGGGGTCGTAGATGGCTGCCAGGTCCCAGCCCCGGTCGGTCGGGAACTCCGCTATGCCGTCGCGTCCCTCGGCGACGAGTCGCCACAGGTCCTCGGGGCCGGCGACGCCGCCGGGGTAGCGGCAGCTCATCGACACGATGGCGATCGGCTCGTCCAGCGCGGTGGCGGCCCGCACGGGCTCGGTCGCCGGGGTGTCGTCGCCCGCGAGCCGGCCCGCCAGGTGCTCGGCGAGGGCGTCGGGCGTCGGGCGGTCGAACACCAGGGTCGCCGGCAGGTTCAGTCCCACCGCCTCGGCGAGGCGGTTGCGCATCTCGACGGCGCTGAGCGAGTCGAAGCCGATCTCCCGGAACGACCGGTCCGCCGCCAGCGCCTGCGGCGAGGACAGGCGCAGCACCGCCGCCGCGTGGACGCGTACGAGGTCGAGCAGGACCCGACGGCGTTCCGGTGCGGCGAGGCCGGCCAGCCGGCCGCGGAGCGGGGACGCCGCGTCGGGCGTGCCGCCGTCGCGCTGCCCGGCCGCGAGCAGCCGGGCCACCTCGGGGATGTCGGCGATCAGCGGCCGGGGGCGGGCCAGCGTGTAGGTCTGCAGGAACCGGTCCCAGGCGATGTCCGCCACGGTGAGCGTGGTGTCGCCGTGGTCGAGCGCCTCGGCCAGGACGGAGACCGCGAGGTCGGGGCGCATGGCCCGGACGCCCGAGCGGAACATCTGGTCGGCGGCGCCCTCGGCGTCGACCATGCCGCCGCCGTCCCAGGCACCCCAGGCGACGGCGGTGGCGGCCCGTCCGCGCCGTCGCCGGTCCTCGGCGAGCGCGTCGAGGAAGGCGTTGGCGGCGGCGTAGCCGCCCTGGTGCCCGCCGCCCCAGACGCCCGCGCCGGAGGAGAAGAGCACGAACGCCGACAGTTCGTCGCCGCACGCCTCGTCGAGGTTGACCGCGCCGGCCACCTTGGCCCGCAGGGCGTCGGCGAGGTCGGCGACGTCGGTGGCCGCGACGGGCGCGGCGTGGGCGACGCCGGCGGTGTGGAACACGGCCCCGATGTGGGTGCCCTGCCCGGCGAGCCGCTCGACGAGGGCCCGTACGGCGGCCGCGTCGGCGACGTCGCAGGCGGCCACGGTGACTGTGGCGCCGGCGGCGCGCAGTTCGTCGGCCAGCTCGTCGGCGCCGGGCGTGGCGGGGCCCTGGCGGCCGGTCAGCACCAGCTCAACCACGCCCTCGCGGGCCAGCCAGCGCGCCACCTGGGCCCCGATGGACCCGAGGCCGCCGGTGACCAGGACGGCGCCGCTGGCGGGACGCCAGTCCTGCGTCGCGGTGCGCTCGGCGCGGGCGCGGACCAGTCGCCGGGCGAACACCCCGGAGGGGCGCAGCGCCAGCTGGTCCTCCGCGTCGACGCCGGCCAGCACCGCCACGAGCCGGGCCCGGTCCCGGGGGTCCAGCTCGGCGGGCAGGTCCAGCAGTCCGCCCCAGCGGTCCGGGTGCTCCAGGGCGACCACCCGGCCGAGCCCCCAGAGCATCGCCTGGCGGGGGCGGTCGAGCTGGTCGGCGCGGCCGGTCGAGACCGCGCCGGCGGTGGCGCACCACAGCGGGGCGGTGACGCCGGTGTCGCCGAGGGCCTGGACCAGGGCGTACGTGGCGGCGAGACCCGCCGGGACGACCGGGTGGGCCGGGTGCGGCGCGTCGTCCAGGCCGAGCAGGGAGAGCACCCCGGCGACGGGCCCGCCGGTACGCGCCAGCCGCTCGGCCAGCACCGGCCGGCCCGTCTCCGGCACGTCGATCCGGACGACCTCGGCCCCGCCCTCGCCCAGCGTCCGGGCGACGCCGTCGACCAGGGGGTGCTCGGCTTCGGCGGCCGGCACGACCAGCAGCCACGTGCCGGCGAGGGTGGCCTCCGGCGCGACGACCAGCGGCTTCCAGGTCACCCGGTAGCGCCACGAGTCCACGGTGGACTCGTCGCGGCGGCGCCGGCGCCAGGAGGAGAGCAGCGGCAGCGCGGGGTCGAGGGAGCTGACCGTGGCCTCGTCGATGCGCATGGCGGCGGCCAGCGCAGACGCGTCGGCGCGTTCCACGGCCTCCCAGAAGCGCCGGTCCGCCTCGTCGGTGCCGGCGGGGGCGGGGGCGGTCACCGCCGTCGGCTGCGGCCAGTAGCGCCGGCGCTGGAAGGCGTACGTGGGCAGCGGGGGCGGCGGGCCGGTGGGGGCGCCCAGGATCGCCGTCCAGTCGACGGGCACGCCGTGCACGTGCAGTCCGGCGAGGACCGTCAGCATGCGCTGCCAGCCGCCGGCCACGGTGTCGTCGGCGGCCACCACGACGGCGTCGTCGGCCCGCGCGCTCTCGCGGATGCCGGCGGCGAGCACGGTCGCCGGGGCAGCCTCGAGGAGGACCCGGTGGCCCTGGTCGAGCAGGGCGCGTACGGCCGGTTCGGCGTCGGCGTCGGTGGTCAGGTCCCGATACCACCGGGCGGCGTCGAGGCCGTCGGTGTCGACCGGGCCGCCGGTCGTCGCCGAGTACAGCGGCACGTCGGCCGCCCGGAGGGTGATCCCGGCCAGCGCGTCCGGGCCGTCCTCCGCCGGGCTGGCGAGGGTGATCGTCCTCGCCGCGTCCTCCAGCGACAGCGCGCCGGCCACGCAGGCGGCCGCGAGCGCGCCGTGAGCGTGCCCGAGCACGGCGGCGGGTCGTACGCCGAGGGAGCGCCACCAGCGTCCCAGCGAGACGGCCACGGCCCACCGGACGGCCGGCGCCACCCCGGGGTCGGCCGGGGTGGGAGCGCCGTCCGCGCCGCGCAGCACGGCGGCGAGCGACCAGTCCACGTGGGGGGCGAGGGCCGCCTCGCAGGCGGCGATCGCGGTGGCGAACTCAGGTGCCCGGTCCAGCAGCTCGACGGTCGCGGCGGGCCACGGGTCGCCGTGGCCGGGGAAGACGAGGACCGGGTCGGCGGCGCGCGCCGCGACGCCGGTGACGGCGGCGGTGGCCTCGCCGAGGTGGAACGACTCCAGGGCCCGCGTCAGGTCGACGGTGTCGCGGCCGAGGACGACGGCGCGGTGGTCGAACGTGGCCCGGGTGGTGACCAGGGCGTGCGCGACGTCGGCCGGCGCCAGCTCCGGGTGTGCCGCGAGGTGCGCCTTCAGCCGGGCCGCCTGGTCGCGCAGCGCCGGGGCGTCCACGGCGGAGAGCACGAGGGGTACGACGTCGGCGCGCGGCCGGTCGGTGGGCCGCGCGCCGGCCGTCTCGGCGGGCGGCTGCTCGATGATGACGTGCGCGTTCGTGCCGGAGATCCCGAACGACGACACCGCCGCCCGACGCGGCCGGTCCACGGCCGGCCAGGGGGTGGGCTCGGTGGCGAGTGCGACCGCCCCGGCGGTCCAGTCGACGTGCGGGGAGGGCTCGTCCACGTGCAGGGTCGGCGGGACGAGGCCGTGCCGCATCGCCATGACCATTTTGATCACACCAGCGACACCGGCGGCGGCCTGCGTGTGCCCGATGTTCGACTTCACCGACCCCAACAGCAGCGGCCGGTCGACGGGACGCTCCTGCCCGTACGTGGCCAGCAGAGCCTGCGCCTCGATCGGATCACCCAGCGTCGTGCCGGTGCCGTGCGCCTCGACGGCGTCCACGTCGGCCGGGGTCAGGCGGGCGTTCGCGAGGGCTTGGTGGATCACGCGCTGCTGCGACGGGCCGTTCGGGGCGGTGAGCCCGTTCGACGCGCCGTCCTGGTTGACGGCCGTGCCGCGCAGGACGGCGTGGATACGCCGGCCCTCCCGCTGCGCGTCGGAGAGTCGTTGCACGAGCAGCACGCCGACGCCCTCGGACCAGCCGGTGCCGTCGGCCGACGCCGCGAACGACTTGCAGCGACCATCCTGCGACAGACCGCGCTGCCGGGAGAACTCGATGAACGTCCCCGGCGTCGCCATCACCGTCACACCACCGGCCAACGCCAGATCACACTCACCCGACCGCAGCGCCTGCGCGGCGAGGTGCAGCGCCACCAGCGACGACGAGCACGCGGTGTCGACGGTGACCGCCGGGCCTTCGAGGCCGAACGTGTAGGCGACCCGGCCGGACAGGACGCTGCCGGAGTTGCCGGTGCCGACGTAGCCCTCGACCTCGTCGGCAAGCTCCATCAGCTGGGAGGCGTAGTCGTGGTACATGACGCCGGCGAAGACACCGGTCCGGCTGCCCCGCAGCCGCTGCGGGTCCAGCCCGGCCGACTCGAACGTCTCCCACGACGCCTCCAGCAGCAGCCGCTGCTGGGGGTCCATGGCGAGGGCCTCGCGGGGCGAGATGCCGAAGAAGGCGGGGTCGAACGCGCCGGCGTCGTACAGGAAACCGCCGTGGCGGGTGTACGACGTGCCGGGGTGGTCGGGGTCGGGGTCGAACAGGCTCTCCAGGTCCCACCCGCGGTCGGTGGGGAACTCCCCGATCCCCTCCCCGCCGGCGGCCAGCAGCGCCCACAGCTGGTCGGGCGTCTCGACGCCGCCCGGGTAGCGGCAGGCCATGCCCACGATCGCGAGCGGCTCGTCGGCGCGGGTGGTGGTCCGCGCGCCCGGCGCGGCGGGGCGACCTGCGGCGCCGGCCAGTTCGGCGTGCACATGGGTGGTGAGCGCCTGCGGCGTCGGGTAGTCGAATACGAGCGTCGAGGGCAGCCGCAGGCCGGTGGCCGCGTTCACGCGGTTACGCAGGTCGACGGCGGTCAGCGAGTCGAAGCCCAGCTCGCGGAACGCCCGGTCGGCGGGCACGGCTTCCGCCCCGCCGTGCCCGAGCACCTGCGCGACGAGGCCGCGTACCAGCACGTCGAGCTGGGCGCGCGCCTCGTCGGCGGTCAGGCCGCCGATGCGGGTCGCCCAGGTGGTGCCCTGTCCCGCCTGGCGGCGGGTCGTGGTCGTACCGACCAGGTTACGAAGCATCGGCGGCACCAGGCCGGCGCCGGCAGCGGCCCGGAGGGCGGCCAGGTCGATCACGGCGGGCACCAGGGCCGGCCGGCCGGCGGTCAGGGCGGCGTCGAACAGCCGCAGCCCGGTCTCGGCGCTCATCGCGGTGATGCCGCCCCGGGTCGATCGCGCCCGGTCCGCCTCGTCGAGGGACGCGGCCATGCCGGGGGTGTCCCACATGCCCCAGGCGAGGCTGACCGCAGGCAACCCGAGCTGCCGCCGGTGGACCGCAAGCCCGTCGAGGAACGCGTTACCCGCCGCGTACGCCGACTGACCCGGCGAACCCAACACACCCGCCACCGACGAGAACACCACGAACAAGTCGAGATCCAGACCCGCCGTCGCCTCATGCAACAACCAACCCGCCGACACCTTCGGCGCCAACACCCCGGCCAGCCGCGCCGCCGTCAGCCCCTCCACGACACCGTCGTCCAGGACGCCGGCGGTGTGCACGACACCCGCCAGCCGACCCTCGGCGGAAACCTCACCGACCAGCCCGAACACCTGGTCCCGGTCCGTCACGTCGCAGGCGACCACCCGCACCGACGCACCCAACGCGGACAACCGCTCCGACAACTCACCCGCACCCGCAGCCTCCGGACCACGACGCGACACCAGCACCAGCGACCGCACACCGTGCACCGACACCAGATGCTCCGCCACCAACGCACCCAACGCACCCGTACCGCCGGTCACCAGCACCGCACCGTCACCCACCACGGCACCGTCCGCCGACGAGGGCGCTACCGCGCGCACCAGGCGCGGCACGAACACCTCACCCGAGCGCACCGCGACCTGACCACCGAACGTCACCGGCTCGTCGGCCACCGAAGTCAGCACAGCCAGCAGCCCGGCGTCCACGTCACCGTCGACGTCCGCCAGGACGATGCGACCCGGATGCTCCGACTGCGCCGATCGCAGCAGACCCCAGACCGCCGCTGCGGCCAGGTCGGTGACCCGGTCTCCGTCCCCGACCGACACCGCACCCCGGGTCACCACCACCAACCGCGACTCCGCCAGCGCGTCCGCCGCCAGCCAGGACCGCACCGTCGCCAGCACCTGCGACGTCGCCGCCCGCACCGACTCGGGGCCATTGTCGACGGCGGCGGGCATCTCACCGGAGACCGAAGCAGGTTCCGTCTCGGCGTGCAGGGCCCGGCGCAGGCCACCCGCCGGCACCAGCAACAGACGCGGCGCCACACCCGACGCCACGGCGACCGCCTCGACGTCGGCGTACACCGGCAGCTCAGCGACGGCCGGCAGGCCGGCGGCGGGCGAGCCGAGCAGCGCCCACCCGGAGGCGTCCCCGGCCGGGGCGACCTCCTGGGCCTGCCAGGCGACCTCGAACAGCGACCGGGCCGACGCGTCCGGGGACGCCGACACCCCGGTCAGCTCGCGCAGGGCGAGGGTGTCCACCGACACCACGGCCGCGCCCGACTCGTCGCACGCGACCAGGCGCACCGCCGAACCGTTGCGGGTCAACCGCACCCGCAGCACCCGCGCACCCGAGGCCCACACCTGCACACCCTCGAACGCGAAAGGCACCCGCGCCCCGCCCGAGCCCTCCGAGCCGGACAGCAGCCCGATCGGGTGCAGCGCGGCGTCCAGCAGCGCCGGGTGCACGCCGAACCCCGCGGCGTCACCGGCCACCTCGTCCGGCAACACCACCTCGGCGAACACCTCGTCACCGCACGCCCACACCCGGCGCAGCCCCCGGAACACCGGCCCGTACGACAGGCCGCGCTCGGCCAGGGCCGGATACCAGCCCGCCACGTCCACCTCGACGCCGTCGACCGGCGGCCACTCCCCCACGCCCGGCTCGTCGGCCGACGCCGGCTCCAGCACACCCTCCGCGTGCGAAACCCACTCCGCCTCGGGATCACCCTCGGGCTGCGAGTGCACGGCCACCACACGCACGCCCGCCTCGTCGGCCGCGCCGACGCGTACCTGCACCCGCACCGCACCCGCCTGCGGCAGCACCAGCGGCGCGGCCACGGTCAGCTCCCGCACCCGCGACGCACCCACCTCGTCACCCGCCCGCACTGCCAACTCCACCAGGGCAGCGCCCGGCACGATCACCGCGCCGGAGACGACGTGGTCGGCGAGCCACGCGTGCGTCGACGTCGAGAGACGGCCGGTCAGCACCACCATGTCCTCGCCGGCCACGGAGACCGCCGCGCCGAGCAGCGGGTGCCCGGCCGCGCCGAGGCCGGCACCGGAGACGTCCGTCCAGCGGCCCGCCGGCTCCAGCCAGTAGCGCTGGTGCTCGAAGGCGTACGTCGGCAGGTCGACGTGCCGGCCGCCGGCCCGGTCGAGCAGGCCCGCCCAGCCGACGGCGCGGCCGTGCACGTGCAGCGACGCGAGGGCCTCCAGGAGGGCCTGCGGCTCAGGCCGGTCGTGGCGCGACACCGGCACCAGCAGGGGCGCCGGCTCGTCCTCCGCGCGCTCGGCGAGGCAGTTCTGCGTCATGGCGGTGAGGACGCCGTTCGGTCCCACCTCCAGGTAGGTGTCGACCTCCTCCGCCCGCAGGCAGTCGACGGCGTCGGCGAAGCGAACGGTGCCGCGTACGTGGCGCACCCAGTAGCCCGGGTCGCAGATCTGGTCGGCGTCGGCGACGCGGCCGGTCAGGTTCGACACCACAGAGATCGTCGGCGGCCGGAACGTCAGTCCCTCGGCGACGGCCGCGAACTCGGCCAGCATCGGGTCCATCCGGGCGCTGTGGAAGGCGTGGCTCACCCGCAGGCGGCGGGTCTGCGCACCCCGCTCGGACCACACCCGCTGCACCTCGTCGAGCGCCTCGACGTCGCCCGCGACCACCACGGCGGCGGGGCCGTTCACGGCGGCCACGTCCAGCCGGCCGGTCAGCCCCGCCAGGGAGGCGGCCACCGCGGCCTCGTCGGCGGCCACGGCGAGCATGCCGCCGCCCGCCGGCAGGGCCTGCATGAGCCTTCCCCGCGCGGCGACCAGCGCGCACGCGTCAGCCAGGGAGAGCACGCCCGCCACGTGCGCCGCCGCGATCTCGCCGATGGAGTGCCCGGCCACCAGGTCCGGCACCACACCGAACGACTCGATCAGGCGGAACAACGCCACCTCGACGGCGAACAGGCCCGCCTGGGTGAACACCGTCTGATCCAGCAGCTCCGCCCCGGGCGTGCCCGCCCCGGCGAAGAGCACCTCCCGCAACGGACGCGGCAGCAGCGGATCCAGGTGACCGCACACCTCGTCCAGCGCGGCGGCGAAGACCGGGAACGCCGCGTACAACCCGCGACCCATGCCGGCGCGCTGCGCGCCCTGGCCGGAGAAGAGGAAGGCCACCCGGCCACGCGGGGCCGACGCGCCGGTGATGACGGCGCCGGTCGGCTCGCCCGCGGCGAGGGCCCGCAGCCCGGCGAGCAGGTCGTCGGCGTCGCCGGCCAGGACGACCGCGCGGTGTTCGAGCCCCGCGCGGCTGACCGAGGAGACCGCGACGTCCACCGGACGTGGGGCGTCGATGCGGGCGAGGTGGTCGGCCCAGCGGCCGGCCTGCCCCGCGAGCGCCTCTGGCGTACGGGCGGAGAGGAACACCGGGGCGAGCGGGAGCGCGACCGGCGCGTCGACGGCGGGGGGTGCCTCGTCGGTGGACGGGGCGTCGTCGCCGGGCGCCTCCTCCAGGATGACGTGCGCGTTCGTACCGCTGATGCCGAAGGACGACACGGCGGCCCGGCGCGGCCGGTCGGTGGCCGACCACGCGCGCGCCTCGGTCAGCAGCGAGACCTGCCCGGCGGACCAGTCGATGTGCGGGGACGGCTCGTCGACGTGCAGGGTGGCGGGCATGGTGCGGTGGCGGATCGCCTCGATCATCTTGATCAGGCCGGCGGCGCCCGCGGCGGCCTGGGTGTGACCCAGGTTCGACTTGACCGAGCCCAGCCAGAGCGGCCCGCCGTCGCCCCGGTCCTGCCCGTACGTGGCCAGCAGCGCCTGCGCCTCGATGGGGTCGCCGAGGGTGGTGCCGGTACCGTGCGCCTCGACCACGTCGACGTCGGCCGGCGAGAGCCGGGCGTTGGCGAGGGCCTGCCGGATCACCCGCTCCTGCGACGGGCCGTTGGGGGCGGTGAGTCCGCTGCTGGCGCCGTCCTGGTTGACCGCGCTGCCCCGGACGACGGCGAGGATGCGCCGGCCGTCGCGGCGGGCGTCGGAGAGCCGTTGCAGGAGCAGCACGCCGACGCCTTCGGACCAGCCGGTGCCGTCGGCGGCGGCGGCGAACGACTTGCACCGGCCGTCGGAGGCCAGGCCCCGCTGGCGGGAGAAGTCGGCGAAGGTGCCCGGGGTGGACATGACCGTCACACCGCCGGCGAGCGCGAAGTCGCAGTCCCGCTGGCGCAGCGCCTGCGTCGCGAGGTGCACGGCGACCAGCGACGACGAGCATGCCGTGTCCACAGTGACGGCCGGGCCCTCCAGCCCGAAGGTGTACGCCACCCGGCCGGACACCACGCTGCCGGAGTTGCCGGTGCCGATGTAGCCCTCGACGCCGTCGGGCAGGTCCAGCACCCGCGACGCGTAGTCGTGGTACATGACCCCGGCGAAGACGCCGGTCCGGCTGCCACGCAGCGCCTGCGGGTCGATGCCGGCGTGCTCGAACGCCTCCCAGGAGGTCTCCAGCAGCAGCCGCTGGTGCGGGTCCATCGCCAGGGCCTCGCGGGGGCTGATGCCGAAGAAGCCCGGGTCGAACTGTGGCGCGTCGTAGAGGAAGCCGCCCTGGTTGCTGGTCGACGTGCCCGGGTTGTCCGGGTCGACGTTGAAGAGCCGCTCCAGGTCCCAGCCCCGGTCGGTCGGGAAGTCGCCCACCCCGTCGCCGCCCCGGTCGACGAGGTCCCACAGCTCGGCCGGGCTGGACACCCCGCCCGGGAACCGGCACGCCATGCCGATGACGGCCATCGGCTCGCGGTCCTTGGCCTCCACCTCGCGTACCCGCCGGCGCGCGTCGCGCAGGTCGGCAGTGGCACGCCGGAGGTAGTCGAGGAACTCTGCCTCAGTGGGCATCGGGCCACTCCGTATCGGGGTTCGAGGTGTGCGACATGCCGGATCAGGCCGAGCCGAACTCTTCGTCCAGCAGGCTGAAGATCTCCTCGGCGGAGGCCGACTCGAGGCTGGTGCCCTCGTCGGCGGCGGAGTCCGCACCGGCCTCGGTGTAGGTCCACAGGGAGAGCAGTTCGCGCAACCGGACGCCGACGGCGGCCCGGTCGGTGTCGCCGGTGGACACCGCGCGCATGGCGTGCTCCAGCTTGTTCAGCTCGCCG
This sequence comes from Micromonospora sp. CMU55-4, assembly GCF_011602315.1. Lineage (NCBI taxonomy): Bacteria > Bacillati > Actinomycetota > Actinomycetes > Micromonosporales > Micromonosporaceae > Micromonospora > Micromonospora sp. CMU55-4. The sequence continues at coordinate 16,926 of NZ_JAAOLH010000004.1, read as the reverse complement.
AGCACCGTCAGCGCGGACGTGCTGCGCTCCGCCAGCAGCGCGCCGCGCAGGTACTCGACGAGCGCGGCCGTGGTCGGCCGGTCGTAGATCAGCGTCGAGGGCAGCCGCAGGCCGGTGGCCGCGTTGAGCCGGTTGCGGAACTCGACAGCGGTCAGCGAGTCGAAGCCCAGCTCGACGAAGCCGCGCTCGGCATCGATCGAGCGGATCGACGCGTAGCCGAGGACGGCGGCGGCGTGGGTCCGCACCAGGTCGGAGAGCACCTGGTCGCGGTCGGCCTCCGCCGTGGCGGCGAGGGTCTCCCGCAGCGCCTCGGCCGGGTTCCGCTCGGCGGCCCGGGCCGCGCCGGTCGCCGCCGGCCGCACCAGCGACCGCAGCACCGGCGGCACCGCCGCCGGCCCGTGCCGGCCGATCAACGCGAGGTCCAGGTCGACCGGTACGACCACCGGCTCGGCGAAGCGCAGGGCCTCGCTGAACAGGTCCATGCCCTCCTCGGCGCCGAGCGGCACGAAGCCGCCCCGGTTCATCCGGGCCTCGTCGACGTGCCCGGTCTGCCCGTCGCCGGTGTCGTTGACCCACGGGCCCCAGGCCAGCGAGAGCGCCGGGAGTCCCCGGTCGTGCCGGTGCTGGGCGAGGGCGTCGAGGAAGCAGTTCGCCGCCGCGTGGTTGGCCTGCCCGGGGCCGCCGAAGAGGCCGGCCGCCGAGGAGAAGAGCACGAACGCGGCCAGGTCCAGCTTCTCGGTCAGCTCGTGCAGGTGCCAGGCCGCGTCGACCTTGGGTCGCAGCACGGTGTCGAAGCGCTCCGGGGTGAGCGCCGGCAGGACACCGTCGTCGAGCACCCCGGCGGCGTGCACCACGCCGGTCAGTGGCAGGTCGGCGGGGAGCTGGTCGACCAGCAGGGCGAGCGCCTCGCGGTCGGTGACGTCGCAGGCGGCCACCCGGACGGTGGCGCCCAGTCCGGCCAGCTCGTCGACCAGCGCGGCGACGCCCGGGGCGTCCGCTCCGCTGCGGCTGACCAGCAGCAGGTGCCGTACGTCGTGCCGGGTGACGAGCCGGCGGGCCACGAGCCGCCCGAGCAGGCCGGTCGCCCCGGTCACCAGGACGGTGCCGGCGGCCAGGTCGGGGCCGGACGCCTCGGCCGGGGGCGGCCCGAGGCGGGTCAGCCGGGGCACCCGGAGCTGCCCGGCGCGTACGGCGAGCTGGGGTTCGCCCGTGGCGAGGGCGGCCGGCAGCAGCGCGGCGGCCGGGGCGTCGTCGTCGACGTCGACGTCGACGTCGAGGAGCACGATCCGGTCGGGGTTCTCCGTCTGGGCGGAGCGCAGCAGGCCCCAGGCGGTGGCGGCCGGCACGTCGGCGATCCGCTCGTCCGGGTCGACCCGGACCGCGCCGCGGGTGACCACCACCAGCCGGGCGGCGGTCAGGGCCTCCTCGGCGAGCCACTGCTGGGCCAGTGCGAGCATCCGGTGGGCGACCCGGTGCGCCTGGGCGGCCGGGTGCGGCTCGTCGGCGGCGGCTCCGGCGCAGGTCACCACCACCGCGTCGGGCGCGGCGGCGCCGGCGCGTACGTCGGCGACCAGCGTCGACAGGTCCGGGTGCCGGTCGGCGCCGGACCAGTCGGCGCCGAGGACGACCAGCCGGGAGGCGGTGTCCGCGCGGCCGGTGGTGGGGGCGAGCCAGTCGAGGCGGTGCAGGGACCGGCTGGCGGAGCGGCGGGCGGCGCTGAGCTGCTCGCCGGAGATGGGCCGCAGGACCAGACCGTCGACGGAGGCGACCGGGGTCGCGCCCGTGTCGGTGACGGTCAGGGCCACGGAGCCGGCGTCGGTGGCGCGCAGCCGGATCCGCAGCTCGCGGGCACGGGTGGGCCGGATGGTGACGCCCGACCAGGTGAACGGCAGGCCCGGGCGGATGCCGGGGCCGCCGTCGGTGCCCGACGCGCCGCCGGCGGGGTCGCCGGCCGGGTCGTCGGCCGTGGCGCTGGCGCCGATGGCGTGCAGCGCCGCGTCCATCAGGGCCGGGTGCACCGAGAACGCCGTGGTGTCGGTGGACGCGTCGGCGTCCAGGGCGACCTCGGCGAGGATGTCCGGGCCCGAGCGCCAGGCGGCACGCAGCGCCCGGAAGGTGGGGCCGTAGTGGTAGCCCTGGGCGGCGAGCCGGGCGTAGAGCCCGTCGAGGGCGATCGGCTCGGCGTCGGCCGGCGGCCACACGGCGGCCGGCGCGGGGTCCGGGTCGGCGGTGTCGGCGAGTTGCCCGGAGGCGTGCCGCTGCCAGGGCCGGGAACCGTCGGCCGCGGTGTCGTCGTCGCGCCGGGTGTGAATGGCGACGGGCCGGTGCCCGGTCTCGTCCGGCGGGCCGACGCGTACCCGCAGGTCGATTCCTCCCTCGGTGGGGATCGCCAGGGGCGCCTCCAGGTTCAGCTCGGCGACGGTCGCCGCGCCGGCCTGCCGGCCGGTCCAGGACGCGAGCTCCACCAGGGCCGTCCCGGGCAGCAGCACCATGCCCAGCACGGCGTGGTCGGCGAGCCAGGGGTGGGTGGTGAGGGTGATCCGGCCGGTGAACAGCAGTCCCTCGTCGCCGGGCAGGTCGGCCACCGCGCTGAGCAGCGGGTGGTCCACCACGTCGAGGCCCACGGCGGGCAGGACGGAGCGGTGCGCGCCGGTGCGCTCCAGCCAGTAGCGGTGCCGGTCGAAGGCGTACGTGGGCAGGTCGACCGGTTCGGACTCGGGCAGCAGCCGGCGGTGCTCCACCGGCAGGCCGAGGGCGTGCGCGGTGGCGAGGCCGGTCAGCAGCCGGGTGGCGGCGTCGGCCGAGCCGCCGAGGGTGTCCAGGACGTGTCCGGGGGTGCCGGCGGCGTCGAGCGCGGCGGCGATCCCGGCAGCCAGTGCCGGCTCCGGCGAGACCTCCACGAAGGTCAGGTGGCCGGCCGCGACGGCGGCACGCAGGGCGGCGTCGAGCCGCTCCGGCCCCCCGTCCCCGGCGCCGGGGACGGCCGGGTCGGTGCCCGGGGTGGCCGGGTCGGTGCCCGGGGTGGCCGGGTCGGTCCAGTGGTCGACGCCGAGGCCCGCCGCGTCGGCCCAGTCCCCGGTGACAGTGGAGGCCAGCCGGGCGGTCCCGGGCTGCGGCGCGAGCCCCGCCAGGGCGGCGCGGAGGCCGTCGTGGTCCAGGCCGCCGGCGGCGGCGCGGGCCCGCATCGCCACCGTGCGGGCGGCGTCGGGCAGGGACAGCAGGCCCGCCACGTACGCGGCCACGACCTCGCCGTCGCCGGTGCCGACGACAGCGGCGGGAGTGACACCGGCGTGCCGCCAGACGGCGGCGAGTGCCACGCCGACGGCGAACCGGACGGGCCGGGCCAGCTCCGGCCGGTCGGCCCAGGCAGCGTCCGCGCCGGTGAGCAGGGCGGCCGGATCGACGTCGACCCAGGGCGCGAGGGCCTGCCGGCACTCGGCGAGGGTGTCGTCGAAGACCGGGCAGCGGCCCACCAGTTCGGCCACCGCGCCCGCCGGGGCGGCGCCCGGGAAGACGAACACCGGTCCCGCCCCGTGGTTGGCGACGGTGCCGGTCACGACGTTGCCGGCCGGGGTGCCGGCGGCGAGCGCGTCCAGGCCGGCCAGCAGCTCGCCGGGGGTCGCGCCGAGCACGGCGGCGCGCCGGTCGAACGCCGAGCGGGTCGCGGCGAGCGACCAGCCGACCGCTGCCGGGGCGAGGCCGGGGTGCGCGCGCAGGTGCCGGGCCAGCCGGGACGCCTGCGCGGCCAGGGCCGAGGCGGAGCGGGCCGAGACGGGCCAGGCCACCACGTCGGCGGTGAGCAGCCCGGCGGGGCGTTCCCCCGCCGCAGCGGCTGGCGGCGGCATCGGTGCGTCGGCCGCCTCGGCGCCGGCGGGCGCGTCGGCGGGCAGCTCGACGACCACGTGGGCGTTCGTGCCGGAGATACCGAACGAGGAGACCGCCGCGCGGCGGGGCCGGCCGGCGGCCGGCCACGGCCGGGACCGGGTCACCAGCTCCACGTCGCCGGCCGACCAGTCGATGTGCGGCGACGGCTCGTCCACGTGCAGCGTCGCCGGTACGGTGCCCTCCCGCATCGCCAGCACCATCTTGATCACGCCGGCCACACCGGCGGCGGCCTGCGCGTGGCCCATGTTCGACTTGACCGAGCCCAGCAGCAGCGGGCCGGCGTCGCCCCGGTCCTGCCCGTACGTCGCCAGCAGCGCCTGCGCCTCGATCGGGTCACCGAGGACGGTGCCGGTACCGTGCGCCTCGACGACGTCCACGTCGGTGACCGCCAGCCCGGCGCCGGCCAGCGCCTGCCGGATCACCCGCTGCTGGGAGGGGCCGTTGGGGGCGGTCAGCCCGTTCGACGCGCCGTCGGAGTTGACGGCGGAGCCGCGTACCACGGCGAGGACGCGGCGGCCCTGCCGCCGGGCGTCGGAGAGCCGCTGCACGAGCAGCATGCCGACGCCCTCGGACCAGCCGGTGCCGTCCGCCGTCGCGGCGAAGGACTTGCACCGCCCGTCGGAGGCGAGTCCGCCCTGGCGGGAGAACTCCTGGAACGCCGTCGGGGTGGCCATCACGGCCACGCCGCCGGCCAGCGCCAGGTCGCACTCGCCGCGCCGCAGCGCCGCCCCGGCGAGGTGCAGCGCCACCAGGGACGAGGAGCAGGCCGTGTCGACGGTGACGGCGGGGCCCTCCAGCCCGAGGGCGTACGCGACCCGGCCGGAGATGACGCTGTGCGCGGCGCCCGTCATCAGATAGCCCTCGACGCCCTCGGGTACCTCGGTCAGCCCCGTGCCGTAGCCGGAGGTGGAGGCGCCCACGAAGACGCCCGTACGGGTGCCCCGCAGCGACGCCGGGTCCACCCCGGCCCGCTCCAGCGCCTCCCAGGACGTCTCCAGGGTGAGCCGCTGCTGCGGGTCCATGGCGAGGGCCTCGCGGGGCGAGATCTCGAAGAACGCGGGGTCGAAGTCCGCCACGTCGTGGAGGAAGCCGCCCGCCGGCGGGCGCGTCCCCTCGGCCGGCTCGGGGATCTCCCAGCCCCGGTCGGTGGGGAACGGCGAGATGGCGTCCACGCCGTCGGCGACCAGCCGCCAGAACGCCTCCGGCCCGTCGACGCCCCCGGGGTAGCGGCAGGCCATGCCGACGATCGCGACGGGCTCGTCGGCGTCGACGACGACGGCCTGCGGGGCGTCGGCCGGGGCGGCGCCGGAGACCAGCTCGCGCAGGTGCGCGGCCAGCTCGGCGGGGGTCGGGTAGTCGAAGACCAGCGTGGTGGGCAGCCGCAGGCCGGTGGCCGCGTTCAGCCGCCCCCGGAAGTCCACGGCGGTCAGCGAGTCGAAGCCGAGGTCCTTGAACGGGCGCCCGCGCAGCTCGTCGGGGGTGGCGTGGCCCAGCACCGCCGCGGTCTGCTCGTTGACCAACCGCAGCAGCTCCCGCTCCTGCTCCGCCGCCGGCAGCGCCGCGAGGTGGCGCAGCGGCGCCGCGACCCCGTCCGCCGGCGCGGCGGCCTCCTCCTGCGCGACGAGCGCCCGCACCTGCGGCAGGTCGCCGAGGAACGGGCTGGGCCGGGCCACCGTGAACGCGGGGTGGAACCGGCTCCAGTCGACGTCGGCGACGGTCACGCAGGGCGTGGGCCGCCGCAGCGCCCGGTCGAGGGCGACGAGCGCCTTCTCCGGATCGACGGGCGGCAGGCCCATCCGGTTGAGCTGCTCGGTGGCGACGTTCTCGGCGGCCATGCCGTGCGCGCCGCCCCAGGCCGTCCAGGAGACGGCGGTGGCCGGCCGGCCCCGGTCGCGCCGGTTGACCGCCAGGGCGTCCAGCAGGGAGTTGCCGGCGCCGTACGCGCACTGCCCGGCGCTGCCCCACACGCCGGAGATGGAGGAGAACATGACGAACGCGGCGAGGTCGCGCTCGGCGAGGCAGGCGTCGAGGTGCAGGGCGCCGAGTACCTTGCCCGCGACGACGTGGGAGAACTCGTCGAGGGTGGTGTCGGTGATCGGGGTGAGCTGGTCGGTGCCGGCGGCGTGCACGACCGCCGTCAGGTCGGGCAGCGAGCCGACCAGGTCCGCCACGGACCGCCGGTCGGTGACGTCGCAGGTGGCGGCGGTGACCCGCCCGTCGGCGCCGTACCGGTCGAGCAGGTCCGCCACGGCGGGGGCGGCGGCGCCCCGGCGGCTGGCCAGGACCACCCGCCCGGCGCCCCGGTCGAGCAGCCAGCGGGTGACGTGGCCGCCGAGGGCGCCGGTGCCGCCGGTGACCAGGACAGCGCCGGACCACCAGTCACCGGCCGGGCTCTCGTCGCTCGGCGGCGGGGCCGGGGTGAGCCTGCGGGCCCAGGTGCCGCCCGGGCGCACGGCCACCTGGTCCTCGCCGCCGTGGCCGGCCAGCACGGCGGCGAGCCGCCGGGTGGTGGCGGCGTCGACGGTGGCCGGCACGTCGACCAGGCCGCCCCAGCGGTGCGGTTGCTCGACAGCCGCCGCGCGGCCGAGGCCCCAGACCTCGGTCTGCAGCGGGTGCGTGACCCGGTCGCCCGGGGCCGCCGCCACCGCTCCGCTGGTGACGCACCACAGCGGCGCCACCAGGTCCAGGTCGGTCATCGCCTGGACGAGGGCGAGGGTGCCGGCGGCGGCGAGGGTCACGCCGGGGTGCTCGGGCAGCAGCCGGTCCTGGCCGGCGACGACGGCGAGCACGCCGTCGACAGCGCGGCCGCCGGTCAGCACCCGGAGCCGGGCGGCGAGCGCCGCGCGGTCCAGGTCCGCGGCGCCGACGCGCAGCACCAGCGGCTCGGCGTCGCCGAAGAGCCCGGCCAGGCCGTCGGCCCACGCCGGCGCGTCCTCGGCGGGCAGCACGACCAGCCAGCGGCCCGCCGGGGCGTCGCCGTCCGCGACCGGCACGGGCTGCCAGCTCACCTGGTACGACCAGCCGTCCACGAGGGAGCGTTCCCGCCGGGACCGGCGCCAGGAGGACAGCACGGGCAGGGCCGGCAGCAGCGCCCGCACCTGCTCGTCGTCGTCGCCCAGCTCGCCGCGCAGCGTGTCGACGTCCGCCTGCTCCAGGGCGGCCCAGAACTCGTCGTCGCCGTCGGCGGAGGCGGTGTCGGGGCCGGCGGGCGGCGGCTCGGGCCAGAAGCGCTGGCGGCGGAAGGCGTACCCGGGCAGCGGCACCCGCGCGGTCTCGGCGCCCGCGTACAGCCGCGTCCAGGCGACCTCCACCCCGCCGACGTGCAGCTCGGCGAGGGCGGTGAGCGCCGACGTGGGCTCGGGGCGGTCGCGGCGCAGCAGCGCCACGGCGGCGGTCTCGTCGTCGGCCAGGACGTCGCGGGCCAGCGCGGTGAGCACCCCGCTGGGGCCGACCTCCAGGAACGTACGCACGCCCAGGGCCCGCAGCTGCTCGACGCCGTCGGCGAAGCGGACCGCCTCCCGCACGTGCCGCACCCAGTACTCGGCGGTACGGATCTCGTCGGCGTCGGCGACGGCGCCGGTCAGGTTCGACACGATCGGCAGCGCCGGCGGTTGCAGCTCCAGCCGGCGCACCACGGCGGCGAACTCGGCGAGCATCGGTTCCATCAGCGGGCTGTGGAAGGCGTGGCTGACCCGCAGCGGCCTGGTACGTACGCCCTGGTCGGCCCAGCGGCGTTCGAGTTCCTCGACGGCGTCGGCGGCGCCGGAGACGACGACGGCGGTGGGCCCGTTGACGGCGGCCACGGCGACGGCGTCCTCGACGCCGGCCAGGGCGGCTCGGACGGCGTCGGCGGGGAGCTGGACGGCCAGCATCGCGCCGCCGGCCGGCAGGGCCTGCATCAGCCGGCCCCGGGCGGCCACCAGCGTGGCGGCGTCGGGCAGCGACAGCACACCGGCCGCGTGCGCGGCGGAGAGCTCGCCGATCGAGTGGCCGAGCAGCACGTCCGGGACGATCCCCCAGCTCTCCAGGAGCCGGAACAGCGCGACCTCGACGGCGAACAGGCCGGCCTGGGTGTAGAGGGTCTGGTTGAGCAGCCCGGCCTCCTCGTCGCCCTCGGGCGCGAAGAGCACCGGGGCGAGCGGGCGGGGCAGGTGCCGGTCCAGCTCGGCGCAGACCTCGGTCAGCGCCCGGTCGAAGACGGGGAACGCGGCGGCCAGCTCGCGGCCCATGCCGCTGCGCTGCGCGCCCTGGCCGGAGAAGAGGAACGCGAGCTTGCCGCCGCGCGGGCCCGCGCCGGTGACCAGGCCCGGGGCGTCGCCGCCGGTGGCCAGCGCGCGCAGGGCGGCGGTCAGGTCGGCGCGGTCGCCGGCGAGCAGCACGGCGCGGTGCTCGAGGCCGGCCCGGGTGCTCGCCGACGACCAGCCGACATCGGTCAGCCGCGGCTCGGGGCGCTCGTCGAGCCAGTCGGCCCAGCGGGTGGCCTGCGCGGTCAGGGACGCGGCGTCGCGGGCGGAGATCAGCACCGGCACCAGGCCGGCACCGTCGACCGGGGCGGTGACGGGCGCGGTGACCGGGTCGGTCGCGGCGGCGGGGCCGTCCGGGGTGTCCGCCGGGTCGGCGGCGGGCGCCTCCTCGATGATCACGTGGGCGTTGGTGCCGCTCATGCCGAAGGAGGAGATGCCCGCGCGGCGGGGCTGTTCCCCGGCGGGCCACGGCTGCGGCTCGGTCGCCAGCGACACCGCGCCGGCCGTCCAGTCCACGTTGGGCGTCGGCTCGTCGACGTGCAGGGTGGCGGGCACGGTGTCGTGCCGCAACGCCATCACCATCTTGATCACGCCGGCCACGCCGGCGGCGGCCTGGGTGTGGCCGATGTTCGACTTCACCGAGCCGAGCCAGAGCGGCCGGTCGGCCGGACGGCCCTGCCCGTACGTCGACAGCAGCGCCTGCGCCTCGATCGGGTCGCCGAGGGTGGTGCCGGTGCCGTGCGCCTCCACCACGTCGACCTGCTCGGGCGCGAGCCGGGCGCTGGCCAGCGCCTGGAGCACGACCCGCTGCTGGGACGGGCCGTTGGGGGCGGTCAGACCGTTGCTCGCGCCGTCCTGATTGACCGCGCTGCCGCGTACGACCGCGAGGACGGGGTGGCCGTTGCGGCGGGCGTCGGAGAGCCGCTCGACGAGCAGAAGGCCGGCCCCCTCGCCCCAGGCGGTGCCGTCGGCGGCGGCCGCGAACGACTTGACCCGGCCGTCCATGGCCAGGCCACGCTGGCGGCTGAAGCCGATGAAGGCGGACGGGGTGGACATGACGGTGGCCCCACCGGCCAGTGCCAGGGTGCACTCGCCCTGCCGCAGCGCCTGGCAGGCCAGGTGCAGCGCGACCAGCGACGACGAGCAGGCGGTGTCGACGGTGACGGCGGGGCCCTCGATGCCGAGCGCGTACGAGATCCGGCCGGACACGACGCTGGCCGCGGTGCCGGTGAGGATGTAGCCCTCGGTGCCGGGCGGCGGCTGCTGGAGCAGCCCCACATAGTCCTGGCCGGTGGTGCTGGCGAACACTCCGACCTGGTGGCCGCGCAGCGTCGAGGGGTCGATGCCGGCGTGCTCGAACGCCTCCCACGACGTCTCCAGCAGCAGCCGCTGCTGGGGGTCCATGGCCAGCGCCTCGCGCGGCGAGATGCCGAAGAACGCGGCGTCGAACTCGGTGGCGGAGTCGACGAAGCCGCCCTCGGCCACGTACGACGTGCCGGGGTGGTCGGGGTCCGGGTGGAACAGCCGGGCCAGGTCCCAGCCGCGGTCGGCGGGGAACGCGGAGTAGGCGTCGCGGCGGGAGTCGACGAGCTCCCACAGTTCCTCGGGCGAGGCCACCCCGCCCGGGAAGCGGCAGGCCATGCCGACGATGGCGATCGGCTCGCGGTTGGCCGCCTCAAGCTCGCCGAGCTTCCTCCGGGTCTGGTGAAGGTCCGCCGTCACCCATTTCAGGTACTCCCGGAGCGTATCTTCAGTCGCCATTGACGCCACCTCTTCGGGTCGGAGAGAAACAGCGACCCAATACCGTCCACGGACGCCACAAGCCGCGAAGATCCAAACCCATTCAGCCGACCACGAATTGCCAGACAAAATGGCGTTTCAGCCCCCCACCAGGTCTTACGCGCCGGACGAAAGGTAATTGTCGCCGGACGGCGGTCACAACCCCTAGCGTGCCCCTACGGGTGCCCCTAGGTGGCGGGGGCGCAGGCTGGGCCGACCCGCCCCGCGACCGGTGTGGCGCACCGCCCTCGCGGGGTGCGGCCGGGCGGGTGCGCGGACCCGCCCGGCCCAGCGTGTCACGACCTTCGACAACGGTCGTACGACACCATTCCTAGATCCCCGGCAAATTGCCGCCGGGGCCACCCAGCTCGCGGTGGATGAAATCGAAGATCTCGGCATCGGTGGCGTCGTCGAGGGTGTGCGTGGCCGATTTCTCCTCGACGGGACCACGGTCGTCGCCCCACCGGGCGACGAACGCCTGCAGCTGCACCAGCAGCTTCTGCCGGGTCAGCCGGTCCGGCGCGTCGGCCGCGAAGACACCGTCGAGCCGTTCCAGCTCGGCGAGCAGCGGGGCCGCCGCGGCGGCGCCGTCCTCCGCGAGCCGGTCGCGCAGGTGCCGGGCGAGGGCCGCCGGCGTGGGGTAGTCGAACACCACGGCGGCGGGCAGTTGGACGCCGGTGGCGGCGCGGAGCCGGTTGCGCAGCTCCACGGCCGTCATCGAGTCGAACCCGACCTCGCGGAACGCCCGGTCGGGCTCCAGCCCCGCGTCCCCGCCGTGGCCGAGCACGGTCGCCGCCAGGCCGCCCACGAGGTCGACGAGGACGCCTTCGCGTTCGGCGGGGCTCAGCGGCCGCAGCCGCTCCCGCAGCGCGGTCGCCGCCTCGTCGTCCGCCGGCTGGCGCTCGTCGTCGGCGGGCATCGCCGCGCCCGCCTCCGGGACCCCCGTCAGCAGCGGGCACGGCCGCATCGACGCGAACGTCGGCACGAACCGGTCCCAGCGCACGTCGGCGACGATCAGCCCCGCCTCCGCCCGCAGCGCCTGACCGAACGCCTCGAGGGCCAGCTCCGGGGGCAGCCCCGGCAGGCCCCGCCGGCGCAGCTGCGCCTGCTCGGGCGACTCGGGGTCGTCGCTCCACGGGCCCCACGCCACGGCGGTGGCCGCCAGTCCCCCGTGCCGCCGGTTCGCCGCGAGCGCGTGCAGCAGCGCATCGCCGGCGGACTGGCCGGCCCGGCCGCCCGCGCCCCACACCCCCGTGGTCGAGGTGCACAGCACGAACGCGTCGAGCGGGCGGTGCGCCAGCTCGTCGGCGTACCTGGGGACGTCGCCGACGGTGGCGGCCAGGTCGGCGGCCAGGCCGGCGAGGGTCAGCTCGGCGAGCGGCACCGAGCCGGTCTCGGCCGGGACGTGCACGAGCGCGGTCACCGACCGTTCCTCGGCGGCGAGCTGCTCCATCAGGTCGCCGAGCTTGCCCGTGGCCGGCTCGGCCAGCGGGAGCACCTCGGCGCCGTGGCGTCCCAGCCAGTCGGTGGTGTGCCGGGCGAGGGCGCCGGTCCCGCCGGTGAGCAGGACGGTTCCGTTCGGCCGGTAGCCGTCGCCCGCCGCCGGCAGCCCGGTGTCGCGGACCAGCCGCCGGGTGTGCACGCCGGCCTCCCGGACGGCGAGCTGGTCCTCACCGTCGACGTTGACCAGCGCCCCGACCAGGGCCGCGTACGCCGCCTCGGCCGGGCCCGCCGGCAGGTCGACGACTCCGCCGACGTGCCGGGGGTGTTCCAGCGCGGCGACGAGGCCGAGGCCCCACGTGGTGGCCTGCGCCGGGTGCGCGACCGCTTCCCCGTCGACGGCGACGGCGCCGGTGGTGGCCAGCCACAGCGGTACGGCCGGGCCGGAGCGGCCGGTGTGCGCCTGCACCAGCAGCAGGTTCGCCGCCAGGCCGGTCGGCAGTGCGGTCTGCTCCGGGTGCGGCGCCTCGTCCAACGCCAGCAGGGACAGCAGCGCCGTCGGCTGGTGCGCGGCGGCGAGCCGGTCGAGGTCGGCGGCCAGACCGTCGCGGGTGGCGGTGGCCGGGTCGACTGTCAGCAGGTGCACCGCCGCGGCGCCGGCCGTGAGGGCGGCGAGCACCCGGTCGGTGACCTGGTGCGGCGGGGCCACGACCAGCCACGTGCCCGGGTCGGCGCCGGTCAGCGCCCGGCGTTCCCAGGTGACCCGGTACCGCCAGCCGGCCAGGGTGCCGTCGAGCTGCTGGCGACGCCGCCACGACTCCAGTTCCGGCAGCAGCTCGCGCATCGGCTGGTCCGGGTCGAGGCCGAGGCGGCCCAGGTCGCCGTCGGTGACGGCCCGCCAGAACGCGTCGTCGACCGGGTCGGCGACCGGTGCCGGCGACGTGTCGAGGGTCGGCCAGTAGCGCTGCGGCCGGAACGCGTACGTCGGCAGCTCGGGCAGCAGGCGGGGATCCGGGCGGGGGCCGGCCAGCGCGGCGAGCACCGCCGCCCAGTCGACGTCCCGCCCGGTGCCGTCCACGACGGCCAGCGCGGCGAGCAGGGCGGCCGGCTCGTCGGCGCCGGCGCGCAGCGCCGCCACGGCAGTGCCGTCCTCGTCGCCGGGCAGCAGGCTGGCGGCCATCGCCGTCAGCACCGCCTGCGGTCCGAGCTCCAGGAAGGTGTCCACGCCCGCGTCGCGCAGCGCGGCGATCCCGTCGGCGTACCGGACGGCCTCGCGGACGTGGCGCACCCAGTAGTCGGGCGTACGGATCTCGTCGGGCTCGGCGAGCCGCCCGGTCAGGTTCGACACGATCGGCAGCAGCGGCGCGGCGAACGCCAGCCCGTCGAGGACGGCCCGGAACTCGGCCAGCATCGGTTCCATCAGCGGGCTGTGGAAGGCGTGGCTGACCCGCAGCCGGCGGGTGCGCACCCCGCGTTCCCGCCAGAGCCGCTCCAGCCCGTCGAGGGAGTCGACGGCCCCGGCGAGCACCACGGCGGTGGGGCCGTTGACGGCGGCGACGCCGACCCGGTCACCCAGCCCGGCCAGGGACTCGACGACGGCCGCCTCGTCGGCGGCGACGGCGAGCATCCCGCCCCCGGCGGGCAGGGCCTGCATGAGCCTTCCCCGGGCGGCCACCAGCGTGGCGGCGTCGGCGAGGGACAGCACGCCGGCGACGTGCGCGGCGGTGATCTCGCCGATGGAGTGCCCGGCGACGTGCCCGGGCACCACCCCGAACGACTCGACCAGCCGGAACAGGGCCACCTCCAGCGCGAACAGCCCCGCCTGGGTGAAGACCGTCTCGTCGAGCAGCGCCGCCTCGGCGCTGCCTTCGGCCGCGAACAGCACCGGCTTCAGCGGCTGCGGCAGCTGGTGGTCCAGGGCCGCGCAGACCTCGTCGAGGGCCGCCGCGAAGACGGGGAACGTGTCGTACAGCTGGCGGCCGGCGCCGGGGCGCTGGGCGCCCTGGCCGGAGAACTGGACGGCGAGGCCGCCGGCGCGTCGCCGGGCGGTGACCACCGCTGGGTGCTCCTCCCCGGCGGCCAGGGCGCGCAGCGCGGCCAGCCGGGTCTCCCGGTCGGCGGCGATCACGGTGGCCCGCCGGCCGAGGTGAGCGCGGCCGTCGGCGAGCGCCCAGGCGACCAGGCCGGCCGGGTCGTCGCCGGTCGCGACGTGGTCGGCCAGCCTCCCGGCCTGCTCGCGCAGGGCGGGCAGATCGGCGGCGGAGACCGGCCACGGCAGGGCCACGGCGCGGTGGTCGCGTCGCGCTTCGCCGTGCCCCGCGGTCACGTCGAACGTTGCGGTGTCGGCGGCGGCGACCGGCGCCGGGGCCTCCTCGATGATCACGTGGGCGTTGGTGCCGCTGATGCCGAACGAGGAGACGCCGGCCCGGCGGGGTCCGTCCGTGGCGGCCCACGGTCGTGCTTCGGTGAGCAGCGCCAGCGTGCCGGAGGACCAGTCGACGTGCGGGGTCGGCGCGTCGACGTGCAGGGTCTTCGGCAGCACCTCGTGTTGCAGGGCCAGCACCATCTTCATCAGGCTCGCCGCGCCCGCCGCGGCCTGGGTGTGGCCGATGTTCGACTTCACCGACCCGAGCCACAGCGGCCGCTCGGCGGTTCGGTCCCTGCCGTACGTGGCCAGCAGCGCCTGCGCCTCGATCGGGTCGCCGAGGGTGGTGCCGGTGCCGTGTGCCTCGACGACGTCCACGTCTGCGGGGGTGAGGCCGGCGTTGTCCAGCGCGTGCCGGATGACCCGCTGCTGGGCGGGCCCGTTCGGGGCGGTGAGGCCGTTGCTCGCGCCGTCGGAGTTGACGGCGCTGCCCCGTACGACGGCGAGGATCCGGTTGCCGTCGCGCTGGGCGTCGGAGAGCCGCTGGAGCAGCAGGACGCCGACGCCCTCGCCCCAGCCCGTGCCGTCGGCGGCCTCGGCGAACGCCTTGACCCGCCCGTCGGCCGCGAGGCCGCGCTGCCGGGAGAACTCCAGGAACGCGCCCGGGGTCGACATCACCGTCACGCCGCCGGCGAGGGCGAGGTCGCACTCGCCGCTGCGCAGCGCCTGCGCGGCCAGGTGCAGTGCCACCAGCGACGACGAGCAGGCCGTGTCGACGGTGACCGCCGGGCCGTGCAGCCCGAACGAGTACGCCAGGCGGCCCGAGACCACCGACGCGCCGTTGCCGGTCGCCTGGTAGCCCTCCACCTGCGAGCGGGCGCCCAGCAGCAGCGTGGCGTAGTCCTGCCCGTTGGTGCCCATGAAGACGCCGGTGGCGGAGCCGCGTACCCGGTGCGGGTCGATGCCGGCGCGTTCGAAGACCTCCCAGGTGGTGTGCAGCAGCAGCCGCTGCTGCGGGTCCATGGCGAGGGCCTCGCGCGGGTTGATCCCGAAGAACGCGGCGTCGAAGCCGACGACGTCGTGCAGGAAGCCGCCGCTGCGGGTGTAGCTGGTGCCGACCCGCTCCGGGTCGCTGTCGAACAGGCCGTCGAGGTCCCAGCCCCGGTCGGCCGGCATCGGCGTGACCGCGTCCACCCCCTCGGCCAGCAGGCGCCACAGCTCCTGCGGCGACGACACGCCGCCCGGGAATCGGCAGGCCATGGAGACGATCGCGATCGGCTCGTCGGCCGCCGGCCGGGTAGAGGCCACGCCGCCGGTGACCGGGCCGCCGTCCGCGCCGATGACGATTTCGGTACGCAGGAAGCGGGCCAGTTCCGCCGCCGACGGGTGGTCGAAGACCACTGTCGACGGCAGGGTCAGGCCGGTGACCCGGCCCAGCCGGTCCCGCAGTTGCACGGCGGCGAGGGAGTCGAAGCCCAGTTCCCGGAACGCCCGGCCGGCGGGCACCTGGTCGGTGGTGGGGTGGCCGAGCACGGCCGCCGCCTCCGCGCGGACGAGGTCGACCAGCAGCGCCTCCTGGCCGGTCGCCGGCAGCGTGGCGAGCCGGTTGCGCAGCCCGTCGGTGGCGGCGGCGCTCTCCGGCCGCTGCGGCTCCTCGGCGACGGCGGGGGCGACCCGGTCGAAGAGGTGGCTCGGCCGTGCGGCGGTGAACGCCGTGACGAACCGGGACCAGTCGACGTCCACGATCACCGGGGCCGCCTCGGGGGCGTTCACCCAGCGGCCGAGCGCCGCGACGGCGGCGTCGGGCGCGAGCGGGCTGAACCCGCGGCGGCGCAGGCCGTCGGCGGTCTCCCCGGCGGCCATGCCGTCCTCCGCCCACGGGCCGTATGCCAGCGCGGTGGCGGGCAGGCCCTTCGCCCGGCGGGCTGCGACGAGGGTGTCGAGCAGGGCGTTGCCGGCCGCGTAGCCGGCCTGCCCGCCGCCGCCCCAGACACCGGCGACCGAGGAGAAGACCACGAACGCGTCGAGGTCGCGACCCCGGCAGGCGGCGTCGAGGTGCAGGGCGCCGAGTACCTTGCCGGCCAGGGTGTCCGACAGCTCGCCGTCGGTCACCTCGTACGCCGGGGTGGTGCCGCCGGACGCTCCGGCGGTGTGCACGACGGCGGTCAGCTCCGGCAGGTCCGCCACGAGGGCGTCGACGGCGGCCCGGTCGGTGACGTCGCACGCCACGACCCGCACCGCACCCAACTCGGCCACCAGCTCCGCCGCACCCGGAGCCCCCGGACCCCGCCGCGAGGCGAGGACCACCTCACCGGCCCCGTTCGCCAGCAACCAGCGGGCCAC
This sequence comes from Micromonospora sp. CMU55-4, assembly GCF_011602315.1. Lineage (NCBI taxonomy): Bacteria > Bacillati > Actinomycetota > Actinomycetes > Micromonosporales > Micromonosporaceae > Micromonospora > Micromonospora sp. CMU55-4. The sequence continues at coordinate 870 of NZ_JAAOLH010000004.1, read as the reverse complement.
GTGCCGACCCAACGCTCCTGTACCACCGGTCACCAGCACCGTCCCGGCGGGCCGCCAACCTGACCCGGCGGGCGGCGCGGCCGGCACCAGCCGCCGGCCGAAGATGCCGCTGCGCCGGACGGCCACCTGGTCCAGGGTGCCGTCGGCGAGGACCGCGACGAGCCCGGCGCGGGCGCCGCGGTCGGCGCGGGCGGGCAGGTCGACCAGGCCGCCCCAGCGGTCCGGCTGTTCGAGGGCGACGACCCGGCCCAGGCCCCAGGCCAGGGCCGCCCAGACGTCGTCGACCCGTTCGCCGGCCGTGACGGGCATCGCGGTCCGACTGAGCGCCCACACCCGTCCGGCCAGGCCGGTGTCGGTGAGCGCCCGGACGAGGGTGAGCAGGGCGGCCGTGCCAGCGGGCAACGCCGGCGTGTGCGCCGGGGGCCGGTCCTGGCGGGGCAGGACGCAGAGCACCCCGGCCCAGCCGTCCCCGCTGATCCGGCGCAGCCGCTCGCCCAGGTCGGCGCGGTCGAGGGTGGACGACACGGTGAGCGTGTCCACCCGGGCGCCGGCCTGGGTGAGGGTCTTCGCCACGCCCGCGTCGGCGCCGCTGTCGACGGTGACGATCAGCCACCGCCCGGACAGCCTGGTCTTCGGGTTCGGCCGGACCGGCTCCCACCCGATCCGGTACGACCACCCGTCCAGCGCGGTGTCCCGGGACCGGTGACGACGCCAGCGCGAGAGGACCGGCAGGGCCGGGCCGAGCGTGTCCAGGGCGTCGAGGTCGTCGCCGAGTTCGGCGGCGAGGGCGGCCAGGTCGCCACGCTCGACGGCGGTCCAGAACTCGACGTCGCCGCCGTCCGGGGCGGCCCGCTTCTCGGCCGTGCCCTC
>NZ_JAAOLH010000039.1:0-3108 GCF_011602315.1 Micromonospora sp. CMU55-4 | reverse complement strand
ACCGACACCCTCGCCCCACGCGGTGCCGTCCGCAGACTCGGCGAAGGCCTTGCAGCGGCCGTCCGCCGACAGCCCACCCTGGCGGGAGAACTCGATGAAGGCGCCCGGGGTGGACATCACGGTGACGCCGCCGGCCAGCGCCAGGTCGCACTCGCCGGACCGCAGCGCCTGCACCGCCAGATGCAACGCCACAAGCGACGACGAACACGCCGTGTCCACAGTCACCGCCGGCCCCTCGAAACCGAATGAGTACGCCACCCGACCCGACAACACGCTCGCGGAGGCACCCGTCGCGCCGTACCCGGCGAGCGACTCACCGGCCTCGCGCACGACGGTCTCGTAGTCCTGGCCGTTGGTGCCGGCGAACACCCCGACGCGGCTGCCGCGCAGCGCGAGCGGTTCGATCCGGGCGTCTTCGAACGCCTCCCAGGAGACCTCCAGCAGCAGCCGCTGCTGCGGGTCCATGGCGAGCGCCTCGCGCGGCGAGATGCCGAAGAACTCCGCGTCGAAGCCGCCCGCGTCGGCCAGGAAGGCCCCGCGCGAGACGTAGGAGTCGGTGCCGGTCAGCGACTCCAGGTCCCAGTGCCGGTTGGCCGGGAAGTCCGACATCGCGTCGGCACCGGCCGTCAGCAGGTCCCAGAGCCCCTCCGGGGACTCGGCTCCGGCCGGGAAACGGCAGCCCATGCCGACGATGACGATCGGGTCGTCGCCCACGACGGGGCCGGTGGCGGCGGGGACGGGCAGCGCCTGCCCGCCGAGCAGCTCGGCGTGGATGTGGCCGGCCAGAGCCGCCGAGTTCGGGTAGTCGAAGGCGAGCGTGGTCGGCAGCGCGAGGCCGGTCGCCGCGTCGAGCCGGTTGCGCAGCTCGACAGCTGCCAGCGAGGTGAAACCGAGATCCTGGAACGCCCGGTCCGGCGCCACCCGATCGACGGACTCGTGGCCGAGCACGGCGGCGACCTCGGCGCGTACCAGCTCACCGAGGACGCGCAACTGCTCCGCGCCGGGCATTCCCGACAGGCGCAGGCGCAGGTCGGCCGCCGGCACCGGGGCGTCGGCGGGCACCGCCGCGCCGGCCTCGGCCAGCAGGTCGCGGACCAGCGGGTGGGCGCGCCGCGGACCGGTGGCGGCCACCCGGGCCCAGTCGATGTCGGCCACGACGAGGTACGTCTCGTCGCGGTCCAGCGCCCGGCTGAAGGCGCGCACGGCTGTCTCCGGCGCCATCGCGCCGAAACCGGTACGGCTGAGCCGCTGTTCGAAGTCGCCCGCGCTCACCCCGCCGTCGGCCCACAGGCCCCAGGCGAGCGAGGTCGCCGGCAGCCCCTCGGCGCGGCGGCGCTGCGCCAGGGCGTCGAGGAACGCGTTGCCGGGCGCGTACGTGGCCTGGCCGGCGGCGCCCATGAGGCCGGCGAGGGAGGAGAAGAGGACGAAGGCGGAGAGGTCGCTGCCCCGGGTCAGCTCGTCCAGGTTGCGCGCGGCGTCGACCTTCGCCCGCAGGGCGGTGGCCAGCTGGTCGACACTCACGGCGTCGACGACGTTGTCGTCGAGGGCGGCGGCGGTGTGCACGACCGCGCTCAGCGGAAGCTCGGCGGGGATCGAGTCGAGCAGCGTCGCGAGCGCGGCCCGGTCGGCCACGTCGCAGGACGCGAGGGTTACCCGGGCGCCGAGCCCGGCGAGTTCCTCGGCGAGGGCGGTCGCGCCGGGCGCCTCGCCACCCCGCCGGCTGACCAGGAGGAGGTGTTCGGCTCCGTCAGCGGCCAGCGCGCGGGCGACGTGTCCCCCGAGTGCCCCGGTGCCGCCGGTGATCAGCACCGTGCCGCGCGGCGTCCAGGAACCGCGCGCACCGGTGTCGCCGTACGTCGCACGAACGAGCCGACGGGCGTGGCCGCCGGTGCCGCGCAGGGCGATCTCGTCCTCCCGGCCGGTGCCGGCGATCAGCGTCCGGAGCATCCGCACGACGCTCTGGTCGGGCTGCTCGGGGAGGTCGACGAGCCCGCCCCACCGGTGCGGGTGCTCGGCGCGCAGCACGCTGCCGAAGCCCCACGCCATGGCCTGCACGGGGTCGACGTGCCGGTCGCGGGATCCGACGGAGACCGCGCCGCGGGTGGCGATCCAGAGCCGGGCGGTGATCCCGGCGTCGCCGAGGGCCTGCGCGAGCGCGACCGTGGCGGCGAGGCCCGTCGGCACGGAGGCGGCCCCGGCGTACGGCCGGGTGTCGAGGGCCAGCAGGGAGAGTACGGGCAGCACGTCCCCGTCGCGGCCGGTCGACGCCTCGGCGAGGTCGTGGGCGAGGCGCTTGCGGTCGCACGTGGCGTCGACCTCGACGATCCGCCCGCCGGCGGCGCCGAGGGCGGCGGCCCAGTCCGTCACGGCCGCGTCGGCGCCGGCCGGTACGACGAGCAGGAAGTCGGTCGCCTCGGCGCGGGCGGCGTCGTGCGTGAGCGGCTGCCAGGCCACCCGGTAGCGCCAGGAGTCGAGGGCCGCCTCGGCGTCCCGGCGGCGTCGCCAGGTGGACAGTGCCGGCAGCACGTCCGCGAGGGGGGCGTCGGCGTCGACGGCCAGGCTCTCGGCGAGGGCCGTCAGGTCCTCCGCCTCGATCGCCCGCCAGAAGTCCTCGTCGGCGGCGGTACGCCGGGCGGCGGGGGGACGGTAGGACCGCGTCGTCGCATTGATCCAGTAACGTCGATGGTCGAAGGCGTACGTGGGCAGGTCGACCACACCCGGCCGGGCGCCGGTCTGACCGTGGTACGCAGCCCAGTCGACCGGCACACCCGCCACCCACAACTGCCCCAAGGCCGCCGTCACCGCAGCGAGCTCCGACTGGTCCCGCCGCGACACCGGAACCCGCCGCACCCCGGCATCCGCGACGATCTCCGCCACCATCGCCGTCAACGTCGCATCCGGGCCGACCTCCAGGAACGTGTCCACCCCCTGTGCCCGCAGAGCAGCCACCCCGTCGGCGAACCGCACGGGCTGCCGCACGTGCCGCACCCAGTACTCCGGATCCACCAGCTCCAGCGGGTCCGCCACGGAACCCGTCACGTTCGACACCACCGCGACGCGCGGCACCCGCCAGTCGAGCCCCGCCACCACCGACCGGAACTCCTCCAG
>NZ_JAAOLH010000038.1:0-4373 GCF_011602315.1 Micromonospora sp. CMU55-4 | reverse complement strand
GCGAGCACGGCGAGCACCTGGCGGCCCTGCCGCCGGGCGTCGGAGAGGCGCTGGACGAGCAGCACGCCGACGCCCTCCGACCAGCCGGTGCCGTCGGCGTCGGCGGCGAAGGACTTGCAGCGCCCGTCCGGGGCGAGGCCGCCCTGGCGGGAGAACTCGACGAAGGCGCCGGGCGTCACCATGACGGTGACGCCGCCTGCCAGCGCCATGTCGCATTCGCCGCCGCGCAGCGCCTGGGCGGCCAGGTGCACAGCCACCAGCGAGGACGAGCAGGCGGTGTCGACCGTCACCGCCGGGCCCTCCAGCCCGAAGGTGTACGACACCCGGCCCGAGATGACGCTGTGCGCGCCGCCGGTGAGCTGGTAGCCGGCCAGCTCGGCCGGGGTGTCGGTGGTGCCGTAGCCCGACGGGGAGGCGCCCACGAAGACGCCGGTACGGCTGCCGCGCAGCTCCTCCGGGTCGATGCCGGCCTGCTCCATGGCCTCCCAGGACGCCTCCAGCAGCAGCCGCTGCTGCGGGTCCATGGCGACGGCCTCGCGCGGCGAGATGCCGAAGAAGCCCGGGTCGAATGTGGTGGCGCCGTCGACGAAGCCGCCCTCGCGGGTGTGTGAGACGGGTTGCCCGTCGGCGTCGACGGCCAGCAGCCGGCCCATGTCCCAGTGGCGGTCGTCGGGGAAGCCGCTGATGCCGTCGCGCCCGGTGGCGACCAGCTCCCACAGGTCGTCCGGGTTGGCCACGCCGCCCGGGTAGCGGCAGCTCATGCCGACGATGACGATCGGGTCGTCGTCGACCGGCCCGGCGGGGCCCCAGGCGGTGACGGTCTCGACCTCGTGCAGGCGCAGCGTCGCCGACAGGTGGTCGGCGAGGGCGGCCGGGTTCGGGTAGTCGAAGACCAGGGTGGTGGGCAGGTTGAGGCCGGTGGCGGCGCCGAGCCGGTTGCGCAGCTCGACGGCGGTCAGCGAGTCGAAGCCGAGTTCCTTGAACGCCCGGTTGGCCTTGACCAGTTCGGTGCCGGAGTGGCCGAGCACGGCGGCGGTGTGCGTGCGTACGAGCTCGGTCAGGTGGCGGTCCTGCTCGGCGCGGGGCAGCGTCAGCAGGTGCTGCCGCAGCCCGCCGCCGACGGTCCCCTCCGGTTCCGCGTCGACCACGCGCAGGGCGTCGCGCGCCTCGGCGATGTCGTCGAGCAGGGGGCGGGCGCGGGCGGCGGCGAACGCCGGGGTGAACAGGGACCAGTCGACGTCCGCCACGGTCACCGCCGGCCCGGCCCGGCCGACGGCGCTGCGCAGCGCGTACACGGCCTGGGCCGGCGACATGGGGCTGAGGCCACGGCGGGCCAGCAGTTCCTGCCCCTCGCCGCTGGCCATGCCGCCGTCGGCCCAGGGGCCCCACGCCACGGCGGTGGCGGTCAGGCCGCGGGCGCGGCGCCGCTCGGCGAGGGCGTCGAGGAAGGCGTTGCCGGCGGCGTACGCGGCCTGGCCGCCGCTGCCCCAGATTCCGGCGATGGAGGAGAACAGCACGAACGCGTCGAGCGGTCGGTCGCCCAGCAGCTCGTCCAGGTGCACGGCGCCGGCGATCTTGCCGTCGAGCACCCCGGCCAGGCCGGCGAGGTCGGTGTCGACGAGCATGTTCAGCTGGCCCACCCCGGCGGCGTGCACCACCGCGGTCAGGGGCGCCGGGTCGGCGTCGACGTCGCGCAGCAGCGCCTCGACACGGGCGCGGTCGGCCATGTCGGCGGCGACCAGGCTCACCCGGGCGCCGAGCGCGGTCAGTTCGTCGCGCAGCTCGGCCGCCCCGGGGGCGTGCTCGCCGCGGCGGCTGGTCAGCACGAGGTGCTCGGCGCCGTTGGCCGCCGCCCAGCGGGCCACGTGCGCGCCGAGCGCCCCGGTGCCGCCGGTGACGAGGACGGTGCCGGACGGCTGCCAGCGGTCGACGGTGCCGACGGCCGCCGGCGTGGCGCGCACCAGGCGCCGCACGAAGACGCCGGAGGGCCGCACGGCAACCTGGTCCTCGTGGCCGCCCGCGGTCAGGACGCCCACCGCGTGGTCCCAGTCGTCGCGCCCGGGCGCGTCCGGCAGGTCGACCAGGCCGCCCCAGAGCTGCGGGTGTTCCAGCCCGGCGACCCGGGCCAGGCCCCACAGCCCGCCCTGGGCGACGCTGCGCACCGGGTCGGTGTCGCCGGTGCCGACAGCGCCCCGCGTGAGCATCCACAGTGGTGCCGCGACGTCGGCGGCGTGCAGGGCCTGCACCAGCGTCATCGTGGCGGCCGTGCCGAGCGGCACCGCCGGCTGGCCGGGGTGGGGTCGCTCCAGCAGGCCCAGCAGGGAGACGATCCCGGTGAACGGGGTGTCCCCCACGGCGCCGGCCAGCCGCGACGTCACCTCGTCGCGCTCGGCGAGCGGGTCCACCGCCAGCCGGTACACCTCGCCGCCGGCGGCGCTCAGCGCCCCCGCGAGCGCCCCGGCCCACTCGGTCGTGGCGGCGTCGTCGGCGGGCTCCACGAGCAGCCAGCGTCCCGGCGGGGTGAGCGGTGCGGGGACGGTGGTCCGCTTCCACACCACCCGGTACGACCAACTGTCGACGACGGCGTCCCGCAGCCGCGCCTTGCGCCAGGACGACAGGACCGGCAGGGCCGGGGCCAGGACGCCCGCCCCGTCGGTGCCGAACTGCGCGGCGAGGGCCGCCACGTCGGAGCGCTCGACGGCCGACCAGAACTCGACGTCCACCACGTCCGGGCTGACCGGGCCGGTGGCCGAGGCCGGCATCTGCTCGGGCCAGTAGCGCTGCCGCTGGAACGCGTACGTGGGCAGGGCCACCGGGGTCGCTCCGGCGCCGGCGTAGAGGGCCGCCCAGTCGACGGGTACCCCGTTGACGTGCAGCTCGGAGAGGCCGGCGAGCAGGGCCCGCGCCTCGGCGCGGTCGGCGCGCTGCGCGGCGACGGCCAGCACCCCGTCGGCGGCGGGCAGGATGTCGCCGACCATCGCGGTCAGCACGCTGCGCGGGCCGATCTCCAGGAACGTGTCCACCCCGGCGGCGCGCAGCGCGGCGACCCCGTCGGCGAAACGCACAGCCTCCCGCACGTGCCGCGCCCAGTAGTCGGGACTACGGATCTCGTCGACGTCAGCCGGCGCACCGGTCACGTTCGACACGACCGGCAACGCCGGCGCCTCGAACGTCAACCCGTCCAGGACCACCCGGAACTCGTCCAGCATCGGCTCCATCAACGGGCTGTGGAACGCATGACTCACCGACAACCGGCGCGTACGCACACCCCGCCCACGCCAGACCCGCTCCACCTCGTCGAGCGCCTCCACCGCACCGGAGACCACCACCGACGTCGGCCCGTTGACAGCCGCGACCCCCACACCGGTCAAGCCGTCCAGCGTCGCCAGCACATCGGCCTCGGCCGCCGCAACGGCCAACATCCCACCACCGGCCGGCAACGCCTGCATCAACCGGCCCCGCGCCGCCACCAACACACACGCATCCGCCAGCGACAACACCCCCGCCACATGCGCGGCCGTGACCTCGCCGATCGAATGACCGCCGACCAGGTCGGGGGCGACGCCGAACGACTCCACCAGGCGGAACAACGCCACCTCGACCGCGAACAGACCCGCCTGCGTGAACACCGTCCGGTCCAGCAGCTCCGCCTCGGCGGAACCCTCGGCTGCGAACAGCACCTCCTTGAGCGGGCGCGGCAACAGCGCGTCGAGCTGTGCGCACACCTCGTCCAGCGCGGCGGCGAAGACCGGGAACTCCGCGTACAACTCCCGGCCCATGCCGGCACGCTGCGCGCCCTGACCGGAGAAGAGCACCGCGAGCGGACCCCGGTCGGCGGCCTGCCCGGCGACCAGCGCGCCGGACGGCTGCCCGGCGGCCAGGGCGCGCAGCCCGGCCAGCAGCTCCTCACGGCCGGTCGCGGAGACCACGGCCCGGTGCTCCAGCGCGGAGCGCGACACGACCGACGACCAGCCGACGTCCACGGTGCCGAGGGCCTCGTCGTCCTCCAGCCACCGGGCCCAGCGACCCGCCTGCGCGCTGAGCGCTGCCTCGGAGCGGGCGGAGAGCAGCACGGGCACCGCCGGCAGGGCGACGGTGGGGGCCGGCCCGGTGTCGGCGGGGTCGGCGGCGTCCGGGGCGGGCGGTTCCTCGATGATGGTGTGCGCGTTCGTGCCGGAGATCCCGAACGACGACACGGCCGCCCGGCGGGGACGGTCGGTCGCGGGCCACGGCGTCGCCTCGGTCACCAGCGACACCTCGCCGGCCGACCAGTCCACCTTCGGCGTCGGCTCGTCGACGTGCAGGGTGGACGGCACGAGCCCGTGCCGCATCGCCATCACCATCTTGATCACACCGGCCACGCCGGCGGCCGA
>NZ_JAAOLH010000037.1:0-5173 GCF_011602315.1 Micromonospora sp. CMU55-4 | reverse complement strand
CGAACCACTGCGTCCAGGTCACCGGCATCCCGTGCACGTGCAGTTCGGCCAGGGCGTGCAGCAACGCCTGCGCCTCCGAACGGTCACGGCGCTGCACAGCCACCGCCAGCACACCGTCGTCGTCGGGCAGCACGTCGGCGGTCATCGCGGTCAGCACGCTCTGCGGCCCGACCTCCAGGAACGTGTCCACACCGGCAGCCCGCAGAGCGGCGATCCCATCGGCGAACCGCACCGCCTCGCGCACATGCCGCACCCAATACTCCGGCGTGCAGATCTCGCCTGCGTCGGCCAGGGCACCCGTCACGTTCGACACGACCGGCAGCAGCGGCGTGGCAAACGTGAGGCCGTGCAGGACCGCGCGGAACTCGGCCAGCATCGGCTCCATCAGCGGACTGTGGAACGCATGGCTCACCGTCAGCCGGCGAGTGCGCACGCCCCGGTCGCGCCAGTGCCGCTCCACCTCGTCGAGGGCCTCGACGCCACCGGACACCACCACTGCGGTGGGTCCGTTGACCGCAGCGACGCCCACCCGGTCGGCGAGCCCGGCGATCGACTCGACCACCGCAGCCTCGTCGGCGGCCACGGCCAGCATGCCGCCGCCCGTGGGCAGCGCCTGCATCAACCGACCCCGCGCGGCGACGAGCTGACACGCGTCGGCCAGGGACAACACGCCCGCGACATGCGCCGCGGTCACCTCGCCGATCGAGTGACCGGCCAGCATGTCCGGCACGATCCCGAACGACTCCACCAGGCGGAACAGCGCCACCTCGACCGCGAACAACCCGGCCTGCGTGAACACCGTCTGGTCCAGCAACTCCGCCTCGGCGGACCCCGGCGACGCGAACAGCACCTCCCGCAACGGACGCGGCAGCAACGGATCGAGCTGCGCACACACCTCGTCCAACGCGGTCGCGAACACGGGGAACAGAGCGGACAGCTCCCGGCCCATCCCCGCACGCTGCGCGCCTTGGCCGGAGAAGAGCAGCGCGAGCTGGCCGCGTACGGCGGTGGAGCCGGTCACGACGGTCCCGGAGGGCTCGCCCGCGTCGAGGGCCCGAAGCGCGGTGAGCAGGTCGTTGCCGTCGGCCACCACGGCGACGGCGCGCTGTTCCAGCGCGGGTCGGGTGGTGACGGAGGACCAGGCCACGTCCAGCGGACGCGGGGCCTCGTCGGCGGCGAGCCAGCGCGCCCACCGGCCCGCTTGGCCGGCCAGGGCCGCGTCGGAGCGCGCGGAGAGCAGCACCGGTACGACCGGCGGCACGTCGCGGGCGACGACCTCGCCCTCGATCGTCTCGGCGGGCGGCTGCTCGATGATCACATGCGCGTTCGTGCCGGAGATCCCGAACGACGACACCGCCGCCCGACGCGGCCGGTCCACCCGCGGCCACGGGGTGGGCTCGGTCGCGAGGGCCACCGCCCCGGCCGTCCAGTCGATGTGTGGGGACGGCTCATCCACGTGCAGGGTCGGCGGGACGACGCCGTGGCGCATCGCCATGACCATCTTGATCACACCGGCGACACCGGCGGCGGCCTGCGTGTGCCCGATGTTCGACTTGACCGAGCCGAGCCACAACGGCTCCCGCCCCTGCCGGTCCTGCCCGTACGTGGCCAGGACGGCCTGCGCCTCGATCGGGTCACCCAGCGTCGTACCCGTACCGTGCGCCTCCACGGCGTCCACGTCGGCCGCAGTGAGCCGCGCGTTCGCCAACGCCTGCCGGATCACCCGCTGCTGCGACGGACCGTTCGGCGCGGTCAGCCCGTTCGACGCACCGTCCTGGTTCACGGCCGTGCCCCGCACCACGGCGTAGATCTTCCGGCCCTCGCGCTGGGCGTCGGAGAGCCGCTGCACCAGCAGCACGCCGACGCCCTCGGACCAGCCGGTGCCGTCGGCGGACGCCGCGAACGACTTGCAGCGGCCGTCGGCCGACAGGCCGCGCTGCCGGGAGAACTCGATGAACGTGCCCGGCGTCGCCATCACCGTCACACCACCGGCCAACGCCAGATCGCACTCGCCGGAACGCAGCGCCTGCGCGGCGAGGTGCAGCGCCACCAGCGACGACGAGCACGCCGTGTCCACGGTGACAGCCGGCCCCTCCAACCCGAAGGTGTAGGCGACCCGACCGGACAGCACGCTGCCGGACGTGCCGGTCCCGACGTAGCCCTCCACCTCGGTCGGCAGGTCCATGAGCCGGGAGGCGTAGTCGTGGTACATGACACCGGCGAACACACCCGTCCGGCTGCCCCGCAACCGCTGCGGGTCCAGCCCCGCCGACTCGAACGACTCCCACGACGCCTCCAGCAGCAACCGCTGCTGCGGATCCATCGCGAGCGCCTCACGCGGCGAAATACCGAAGAAACCGGGGTCGAACTCTGCCGCGCCGTACAGGAAACCACCACGCCGCGTATACGACGTACCGCTACGCCCCGGATCCGGGTCGAAGAGCGACTCCAGATCCCAACCGCGATCCGCCGGGAACTCCCCGATCCCCTCACCGCCGCCGGCCAGCAACTCCCACAGTTCGTCGGGGGATTCCACCCCGCCCGGGTAACGGCAGGCCATGCCCACGATCGCGATCGGCTCGTCGGCGCCGACGACCGTGCCGGCGACCTGTGCGCTGGCCGACGCGCTGACGCCGGCCAACTCCGACCACAGGTGCTCGGCGAGCACGGCCGGGGTCGGATAGTCGAACACCAGCGTCGAGGCCAGCCGCAGCCCCGTGGCCGCGTTCAACCGGTTACGCAGGTCCACCGCCGTCAGCGAGTCGAAGCCCAGCTCCCGGAACGCCCGGTCCGCCGGCACCGACTCCGCACCACCGTGCCCCAGCACCTGCGCGACCAGACCCCGTACCAGCACGTCGACCTGGGCGCGGCCCTCGTCCTCGGTGAGCCCGGCGAGCCGGTCGGCCCAGCCGCCACCGCCCTGCCCCGCCTGGCGGCGGGTGCCGGTCACGCCGATCAGGGTGCGCAGCACGGCCGGCACGGGGCCGCCGGAGGTCGCCGCCCGCAGCGCGGGCACGTCGATCACGGCCGGTACGAGGGCCGGACGGTCGGCACGCAGGGCGGCGTCGAAGAGTTCCAGCCCGGTCTCGGCGCTCATCGGCGTCAGACCCGCCCGCGCGGACCGCGCCCGGTCCGCCTCGTCGATCGAGGCGGCCATGCCTGCCGTGTCCCACATCCCCCACGCCAGGCTGACCGCCGGCAACCCGAGCTGCCGCCGGTGGACCGCAAGCCCGTCGAGGAAGGCGTTGCCCGCCGCGTACGCCGACTGACCGGGCGAGCCGAGCACACCCGCCACCGACGAGAACACCACGAACAGATCCAGATCCAGACCCGCCGTCGCCTCGTGCAGGAACCAACCCGCCGACACCTTCGGCGCCAACACCCCGGCCAGCCGCGCCGCCGTCAGCCCCTCCAGGACACCGTCGTCCAGGACGCCGGCGGTGTGCACGACACCCGCCAGCCGACCCTCGGCGGTGACCTCGGCAACCAAAGCGCCGACCTGGTCCCGGTCGGTCACGTCACAGGCGGCGATCCGCACGGACGCGCCCAGCGCGGACAGCCGATCCGACAACTCACCCGCACCGGCGGCCTCCGGACCGCTCCGCGACACGAGCACCAGCGACCGCACGCCGTGCACCGACACCAGGTGCTCCGCGACCAGCGCACCGAGCGCACCCGTACCGCCGGTCACCAGCACCGCGCCGTCACCCAGGCTGGGCGTCTGCGCGGCCGTGACGCCGGCCCGGACCAGGCGCGGCGAGTACACCGCGCCCTCGCGGACGGCGAGCTGGCCGCCGGTCGTGGCCGGTTCCCGCAGGACGCCGTCCAGCAGGGCAACCAGCGCGGCGTCCAGGTCGCCGTCGACGTCCGCGAGGACCATGCGGCCCGGGTGCTCCGACTGCGCCGAACGCAGTAGACCCCACACCGCAGCGCTCGCCAGGTCGGTCACCCGGTCGCCGTCGCCGATCGACACCGCACCCCGGGTCACGACCACGAGCCGCGAGTCCGCCAGGGCGTCCGCCGCGAGCCAGGACTGCACCGTCGCCAGCACGTCCGAGGTCACTGCCCGGACCGACTCCGGCGTCGCCGCGCCGGGCGCGGGGAACACCGGCAGCAGCAGCGTCCGGGGGACGGGCTCCTCCCCCGTGACCGTCGCCACGTCGGCGTACGTGGGCATTCCTACCGGTGCCGGCAGCTCCAGGCCGCCGGTCACCAGCGCCCATCCGGAAAGCTCCCCGGCGGGTGCGGTCTGCACGGCCGGCCACCGCAGCTCGAACAGCGACCGCGAGGCCACGCCCGGCGCGGCCGCGCCGGTCAGCTCTCGCAGGACGAGGGAGTCCATCGACACGACCGGCGCGCCCACCTCGTCGTACGCGGCCAGCCGCAGCCCGGAGCCGTCGCGGGTCAGGCGCACCCGCAGCGTCCCCGCGCCTGCGGCGTGGACCTGCACGCCCTCGAAGGCGAACGGCACCCGTGGTCCGCTCGATTCCTCGCCACCGAGCAGCAGCCCGATCGGGTGCAGGGCGGCGTCCAGCAGCGCCGGGTGCACGCCGAATCCGGCGCTCTCCGTGGCGGCGGCCTCCGGCAGGGTCACCTCGGCGAACAGTTCGTCGCGGCCGACCCAGGCGCGCTGGAGTCCCTGGAAGACCGGCCCGTACGCCAGGCCGTGCTCCGCCAGCGTCGCGTACCACCCCGCGAGGTCCACCTCCGACGTCGGGGCGGGGGGCCAGGTGATCGTGTCGGGCTCGTCGGCGGTGGACGCCTCCAGCACACCCTCCGCGTGCCGGGTCCAGCCCGCCTCGGGATCGTCGTCGGGGCGGGAGTAGACGGCGACGGGACGTTGCGGCGACTCCGACGTGGACACCCGCACCTGAATGCGTACGCCGCCGGATTCGGGGAGCACCAGCGGGGCGGCCATGGTCAGCTCACGCAGCCGGGAGAGGCCCACCTCGTCGCCGGCCCGTACGGCCAGCTCGACCAGGGCCGTACCGGGTACGAGCGTCAGCCCGGAGACCGTGTGGTCGGCCAGCCACGGGTGCGTGGTCAGGGAGAGCCGGCCGGTCAGCACCATCTCGTCGTCGCCGGCCAGGTCCACCGTCGCGCCGAGCAGCGGGTGCCCGGTGCGGCCGAGTCCGGCCCCGGACACGTCGCCCGTACGCGCCCGGCCGGCGGT
>NZ_JAAOLH010000036.1:0-5366 GCF_011602315.1 Micromonospora sp. CMU55-4 | reverse complement strand
GCGGGGTTTCTGGTTGGTGTGTGGTTGTTCTTTGAGAACTCAACAGGGTGCTTGTAAAGCCAGTGCCAATTGTTTTATACCCCGGACTGGTGGCTGTTCTTTGGAATGGTTGCTGGTTGGGATTCCTTTGGCAACACTTTTGTTGCCAGGATGCTGTTCGACAAAGATTTTTGTTGGAGAGTTTGATCCTGGCTCAGGACGAACGCTGGCGGCGTGCTTAACACATGCAAGTCGAGCGGAAAGGCCCTTCGGGGTACTCGAGCGGCGAACGGGTGAGTAACACGTGAGCAACCTGCCCCAGGCTTTGGGATAACCCCGGGAAACCGGGGCTAATACCGGATATGACCTTGCACCGCATGGTGTTTGGTGGAAAGTTTTTCGGCTTGGGATGGGCTCGCGGCCTATCAGCTTGTTGGTGGGGTGATGGCCTACCAAGGCGACGACGGGTAGCCGGCCTGAGAGGGCGACCGGCCACACTGGGACTGAGACACGGCCCAGACTCCTACGGGAGGCAGCAGTGGGGAATATTGCACAATGGGCGGAAGCCTGATGCAGCGACGCCGCGTGAGGGATGACGGCCTTCGGGTTGTAAACCTCTTTCAGCAGGGACGAAGCGTAAGTGACGGTACCTGCAGAAGAAGCGCCGGCCAACTACGTGCCAGCAGCCGCGGTAAGACGTAGGGCGCGAGCGTTGTCCGGATTTATTGGGCGTAAAGAGCTCGTAGGCGGCTTGTCGCGTCGACCGTGAAAACCTGGGGCTCAACCCCAGGCCTGCGGTCGATACGGGCAGGCTAGAGTTCGGTAGGGGAGACTGGAATTCCTGGTGTAGCGGTGAAATGCGCAGATATCAGGAGGAACACCGGTGGCGAAGGCGGGTCTCTGGGCCGATACTGACGCTGAGGAGCGAAAGCGTGGGGAGCGAACAGGATTAGATACCCTGGTAGTCCACGCTGTAAACGTTGGGCGCTAGGTGTGGGGGGCCTCTCCGGTTCCCTGTGCCGCAGCTAACGCATTAAGCGCCCCGCCTGGGGAGTACGGCCGCAAGGCTAAAACTCAAAGGAATTGACGGGGGCCCGCACAAGCGGCGGAGCATGCGGATTAATTCGATGCAACGCGAAGAACCTTACCTGGGTTTGACATGGCCGCAAAACTGTCAGAGATGGCAGGTCCTTCGGGGGCGGTCACAGGTGGTGCATGGCTGTCGTCAGCTCGTGTCGTGAGATGTTGGGTTAAGTCCCGCAACGAGCGCAACCCTCGTTCGATGTTGCCAGCGCGTTATGGCGGGGACTCATCGAAGACTGCCGGGGTCAACTCGGAGGAAGGTGGGGATGACGTCAAGTCATCATGCCCCTTATGTCCAGGGCTTCACGCATGCTACAATGGCCGGTACAATGGGCTGCGATACCGTGAGGTGGAGCGAATCCCAAAAAGCCGGTCTCAGTTCGGATCGGGGTCTGCAACTCGACCCCGTGAAGTCGGAGTCGCTAGTAATCGCAGATCAGCAACGCTGCGGTGAATACGTTCCCGGGCCTTGTACACACCGCCCGTCACGTCACGAAAGTCGGCAACACCCGAAGCCGGTGGCCCAACCCTTGTGGAGGGAGCCGTCGAAGGTGGGGCTGGCGATTGGGACGAAGTCGTAACAAGGTAGCCGTACCGGAAGGTGCGGCTGGATCACCTCCTTTCTAAGGAGCACCATCCACCGAAAGGTGGCATGGAGCCCGCGGCCCGCGAATGTCGGGTCGGGGTGCTCAGATGGCGGAGACACTGGCAAGTCTGCTGCCGGCAACGGCCAGAAATTTTCCTAGTACAGCTGCCTTCGGGTGGTGGGAACGGGGTTCTGGTGCGGCTGGTGGTGGATGTAAGCACCCTGTTGGGTCCTGAAAGAACAACCCGAGATGGTTGTTGTTTCAGAGCCTTCGAACGGACCTCGGGTCCGTGAGGCGCCAGGCGCGGCCTGGTCTCGCATACCGCCGGCGGTTAGCTGGGTTTGGTGTGGGGCTGTGGGTTGTGGGTTGGTTGTTTGTTGAGAATTGCACAGTGGACGCGAGCATCTTTGTGGTCAAGTTGTCAAGGGCGAACGGTGGATGCCTTGGCACCAGGAGCCGATGAAGGACGTGGGAGGCCGCGATAGGCCTGGGGGAGCTGTCAACCAAGCTGTGATCCCAGGGTGTCCGAATGGGGAAACCCGGCATCAGTCATGTGATGTCACCCGCACCTGAACACATAGGGTGTGTGGGGGGAACGCGGGGAAGTGAAACATCTCAGTACCCGTAGGAAGAGAAAACAATTTAGTGATTCCGTGAGTAGTGGCGAGCGAAAGCGGATTGAGGCTAAACCGGCTGCGTGTGATACCTGTCAGGGGTTGCGTGGTCGGGGTTGTGGGACCCTGCTGAGCAAGCTGACACTTGTTCGAGAAGTTACAAAGCCAGTGGTTAGTCGAACAGTCTGGAATGGCTGACCGTAGACGGTGATAGTCCGGTAGGTGAAAGTTGCTGGTCTTCTGTGGGTGTTCCCGAGTAGCGGCGGACTCCTGAAATCTGCCGTGAATCTGCCAGGACCACCTGGTAAGCCTAAATACTTCCTGGTGACCGATAGCGGACGAGTACCGTGAGGGAATGGTGAAAAGTACCCCGGGAGGGGAGTGAAATAGTACCTGAAACCGTTCGCCTACAATCCGTCGGAGCCTTGCGGGGTGACGGCGTGCCTTTTGAAGAATGAGCCTGCGAGTTAGTGGCATGTGGCGAGGTTAACCCGTGTGGGGGAGCCGTAGCGAAAGCGAGTCTGAATAGGGCGTTTTTAGTCGCATGCTCTAGACCCGAAGCGGAGTGATCTAGCCATGGGCAGGCTGAAGCGCGGGTAAGACCGCGTGGAGGGCCGAACCCACCAACGTTGAAAAGTTGGGGGATGACCTGTGGTTAGGGGTGAAAGGCCAATCAAACTCCGTGATAGCTGGTTCTCCCCGAAATGCATTTAGGTGCAGCGTCGCGTGTTTCTTGCCGGAGGTAGAGCACTGGATGGTCTAGGGGGCCCACAAGCTTACCGAAATCAGCCAAACTCCGAATGCCGGTAAGTGAGAGCGCGGCAGTGAGACTGCGGGGGATAAGCTTCGTAGTCGAGAGGGAAACAGCCCAGATCACCAGCTAAGGCCCCTAAGCGTGTGCTAAGTGGAAAAGGATGTGGGGTCGCATAGACAACCAGGAGGTTGGCTTAGAAGCAGCCACCCTTTAAAGAGTGCGTAATAGCTCACTGGTCAAGTGGTTCCGCGCCGACAATGTAGCGGGGCTCAAGCGCACCGCCGAAGCTGTGGCATTCACATTTTAACTTCGCCTGGCCTTGATGCCAGGTGCAGGTGTGTGGATGGGTAGGGGAGCGTCGTGCCGGGGGTGAAGCAGCGGGGTGACCCAGTTGTGGACGCGGCACGAGTGAGAATGCAGGCATGAGTAGCGAAAGAAGGGTGAGAAACCCTTCCGCCGGATGACCAAGGGTTCCAGGGCCAGGCTAATCCGCCCTGGGTGAGTCGGGACCTAAGGCGAGGCCGAGAGGCGTAGTCGATGGACAACGGGTTGATATTCCCGTACCCGCGAAAGAGCGACCCTGACGAACCTCGTTGTGCTAACCACCCGAACTGCCGGCGGTCTTCGGACCAAAGGTGGGGAGCGTGGGAACCTGGCGGGTAGTAGTCAAGCGATGGGGTGACGCAGGAAGGTAGCTGAGCCCGGCCGGTGGTTGTGCCGGGGTAAGCGTGTAGGCCGTGTCGTAGGCAAATCCGCGACACATGGGGCTGAGACGTGATGCCGAGCCGATTCAGGTGAAGTCAGTGATCCTATGCTGCCGAGAAAAGCCTCTAGCGAGTTCTTAGCGGCCCGTACCCCAAACCGACACAGGTGGTCAGGTAGAGAATACCGAGGCGATCGGGCGAACTGTGGTTAAGGAACTCGGCAAATTGCCCCCGTAACTTAGGGAGAAGGGGGGCCGGAGACGTGAAGCCCCGCGCGGGTGGAGCGTTGTATGGCCGCAGAGAGCAGGGGGAAGCGACTGTTTACTAAAAACACAGGTCCATGCGAAGAAGTAATTCGATGTATATGGACTGACGCCTGCCCGGTGCTGGAACGTTAAGGGGACCTGTTAGCCCGCAAGGGCGAAGCGGAGAACTTAAGCGCCAGTAAACGGCGGTGGTAACTATAACCATCCTAAGGTAGCGAAATTCCTTGTCGGGTAAGTTCCGACCTGCACGAATGGCGTAACGACTTCCCCACTGTCTCAACCACAGGCCCGGCGAAATTGCAGTACGAGTAAAGATGCTCGTTACGCGCGGCAGGACGGAAAGACCCCGGGACCTTTACTATAGCTTGACATTGGTATCTGAATTAGCTTGTGTAGGATAGGTGGGAGCCGGTGAAGCCTATACGCCAGTATGGGTGGAGGCAATCTTGAAATACCACTCTGGTTGATTTGGGTATCTAACTTCGGACCGTTATCCGGTTCAGGGACAGTGTCTGGTGGGTAGTTTAACTGGGGCGGTTGCCTCCTAAAGGGTAACGGAGGCGCCCAAAGGTTCCCTCAGCCTGGTTGGCAATCAGGTGTTGAGTGCAAGTGCACAAGGGAGCTTGACTGTGAGACTGACAGGTCGAGCAGGGACGAAAGTCGGGACTAGTGATCCGGCACTGGCATGTGGAAGCGGTGTCGCTCAACGGATAAAAGGTACCCCGGGGATAACAGGCTGATCTTCCCCAAGAGTCCATATCGACGGGATGGTTTGGCACCTCGATGTCGGCTCGTCGCATCCTGGGGCTGTAGCAGGTCCCAAGGGTTGGGCTGTTCGCCCATTAAAGCGGTACGCGAGCTGGGTTTAGAACGTCGTGAGACAGTTCGGTCCCTATCCGCCGTGCGCGTAGGATACTTGAGAAGGGCTGTCCCTAGTACGAGAGGACCGGGACGGACGAACCTCTGGTGTGCCAGTTGTCCCGCCAGGGGCACGGCTGGTTAGCTACGTTCGGAAGGGATAACCGCTGAAAGCATCTAAGCGGGAAGCTCGCTTCAAGATGAGGTATCCCACCCACTTTGTGGGGTAAGGCCCCCAGCTAGACGACTGGGTTGATAGGCCGGAAATGTAAGCCCGGTAACGGGTTCAGTTGACCGGTACTAATAGGCCGAGGACTTGACTACCAAGCTGCTACGCGTCCACTGTGCAACTCTGAACAAACGATCACCCACAGGTTGGGTTGGTTGACATGTTCATAGAGTTACGGCGGTCATGGCGGAGGGGAAACGCCCGGTCACATTCCGAACCCGGAAGCTAAGCCCTCCAGCGCCGATGGTACTGCACTCGGGAGGGTGTGGGAGAGTAGGACACCGCCGGACAA
>NZ_JAAOLH010000035.1:0-8445 GCF_011602315.1 Micromonospora sp. CMU55-4 | reverse complement strand
TCACGCGGCCGACACCACCCCCGCGGTCAAGCCGGTCACGGCCACGGTGCAGTCCGACAAGCTGATCCCGCACGGCGTGCAGGGCGACCAGTCCCGCATCGACCTCAATGACGAGCAGACCAAGAACGTGAAGGCCATCATCGCGGCGACGAAGAAGGCCGGCATGGACGAGCGCGCCGCGGTCGTGTCGATCGCTACCGCGTTGCAGGAGTCGAAGCTGGAGAACCTCGGCCACCTCGGTGACCGTAACGACCACGACTCGCAGGGCCTGTTCCAGCAGCGCCCCTCCAGCGGTTGGGGCACGGTCGAGCAGATCACCGACCCCGAGTACTCCACCACCGCGTTCCTGAAGGGCCTCAAGCAGGTCGACGGCTGGCAGGACATGCCCCTGACCAAGGCCGCCCAGACCGTCCAGGTCTCCGCCTACCCCGACCACTACGCCCAGTGGGAGCAGCAGGCCGCCGACCTCGTCGCCGAACGCTGGAACAAGTAAGAGATACGAAGGCCGGCACCCCGAGACGGGGTACCGGCCTTCACTCGCTTGCGGGGTGCGGGGCGATCTGACCCTGGCGCTGCCGGGCGGCGCACAGCTCGGCCAGCTTCGCGTACGCGGGCGCGCCGATCAGCGCGGTCAGCTCCGGCCCGTACGAGACGTACATCGGCTCGGCGCCGACGTGCGCGTCGGTCGAGGAGGTGCACCACCAGTCGAGGTCGTGCCCGCCCGCGCCCCAGCCGCGCCTGTCGAACTCGGCCAGCGTGGAGATCAGCACCTTCGTGTTGTCCGGCCGCTTGTGCCATTCCTGGTCGCGGCGTACCGGCAGTTGCCAGCACACGTCCGGCTTGTACTCCAGCGGGTGCACCCCGTCGCGCAGCGCCTGGGCGTGCAGCGCGCAGCCGCCTCCGCCGGCGAAGTCGGCGTCGTTGAGGAACACGCACGGGGCGTCCACGTCGCGGGTGGCGGTACGCCGGGCCGGCGTCTTGCCGTCGACCGTGTCGTTCTCGGTCCAGTTCTTGAACCCGCGCCGGAAGTGCTGCCACGTCTCCGGCGTCAGCCGCTTGACCGCGGCCCGGACCCGCTTCTCGTCGTCGGAGTCGGTGAAGAACGCGCCGTGCGAGCAGCACCCGTCGGCGGCCCGTCCGGCGATGATGCCGTGGCAGCCCTGCCCGAAGATGCACGTCCAGCGGGAGAGCAGCCAGGTCAGGTCGGCGCGGACGACGTGCTTCGGGTCGGCCGGGTCGACGAACTCGATCCACTCCCGGGGAAAGTCCAGCCCGACCTCGCGGCTGCGCGGGTCCTCGGGGTCGTCCACCAGCACGTGAAGCTCGATCTGCCCTGTCACTCGGACCAGCGTACGCGCGGTGACCCCGCCCGGCCGCCGAGCCGACGAAACGTGTTGGCCCTAGGGTCTTTCCCATGCGACTGGGTGTCCTCGACGTCGGTTCCAACACGGTGCATCTGCTGGTGGTCGACGCCCACCACGGCGCGCATCCGTGGCCGGCGCACTCGGAGAAGGTGGTGCTGCGGCTGGCCGAGCAGATCGGTCCGGACGGCGCGCTCACCGTCGGCGGCGCGGACGGCCTGGTCAAGGCGGTCGGCATGGCCCGGGCGGCGGCGGACGGGCTGGGCGCCGAGGATCTGCTGGCGTTCGCCACGAGCGCTGTTCGCGACGCCACGAACGCCGCCGACGTGCTGGCCCGCGTCCGCGACGAGACGGGCGTACGCCTGGAGGTGCTCTCCGGGGCGGACGAGGCGCGGATGACGTTCCTCGCGGTGCGGCGGTGGTTCGGCTGGTCCGCCGGGCGGCTGCTGGCGATGGACATCGGCGGCGGCTCGCTGGAGCTGGCGGCCGGCATCGACGAGCACCCGGACGTGGCGATCTCGCTGCCGCTCGGCGCGGGCCGGCTGAGCCGGGAGCGGCTGGCGGTCGACCCGGCCGGCACGGCGCCGCCGTCGGCCGAGGCCGTGGAGGAACTGCGGGCGTACGTGGACGCGCAGCTCGACCCGGTGGTGGAGCAGTTGACGGCGGTGGGCTGGGAGCGTCCGGTCGCCACGTCGAAGACGTTCCGCACGCTGGCCCGGCTGGCCGGCGCCGCTCCCTCCGGTGCGGGCCTGTGGGCGCGGCGCAGCCTGACCCGTACCGGCCTGCGGCAGGTGCTGGGGTTCATCAGGCACATCCCGCCGGCCCAGTTGCCCGAGCTGGAGGGGGTGAGCGCGCAGCGGGCGCACCAGTTGCTCGCGGGCGCGGTGGTGGCCGAGGCGGTGATGCGGCGGCTCGGTGTGGACCGCGTGGACATCTGCCCGTGGGCGCTGCGCGAGGGCGTCATCCTGCGTCGGCTGGATCAGCTCGCGCCGATGTGACCGTACGAGCGCTCTGGGTTGCTTTGCGGTTGCTCGTCCCGATGCTCGCTGGCGGTTGGAGCTACCCTCGGAGGCGTGACCTACCGCGTTCCGGTACTCCTGTCCACGTCCTCGGTCTTCCCCGAACGGACCGCGGCGGCGTTCCAGCTCGCCGCCGAACTCGGCTACGACGGCATCGAGGTGATGGTCTGGACCGACCCGGTCAGCCAGGACGCGGGCGCGTTGCGCGGCCTCGCCGAGCACTACGGCGTCCCGGTGCTGTCGGTGCACGCCCCCTGCCTGCTGGTCACCCAGCGGGTGTGGAGCCCCGACCCGTGGGAGCGGCTGCGCAAGGCCGCCGAGCTGGCCGAGACGCTGGAGGCGCCGACTGTCGTGGTGCACCCGCCGTTCACCTGGCAGCGTGACTACGCGCGTACCTTCGCCGACGGGCTCGACACGATCGCCGGGCAGTTCGGCGGCCTGCACTTCGGGGTGGAGAACATGTAC
The DNA here is from genome assembly GCF_011602315.1 of Micromonospora sp. CMU55-4. NCBI lineage: Bacteria > Bacillati > Actinomycetota > Actinomycetes > Micromonosporales > Micromonosporaceae > Micromonospora > Micromonospora sp. CMU55-4. The sequence goes on along the minus strand of NZ_JAAOLH010000035.1, from coordinate 5,600 downwards.
CCGGTGCGGATGGCGGGGCGGCAGTTCGTCCCGTACGCGCCGGGCTGGGACCCGACCGAGATCGGGTACGCCTCGTACACGCTCGACCTGTCGCACTGCGCTGCGTCGCACACCGACGCGATGGCGATGGCCGACCGGATGGGTTCCGGCCTGGCGCACGTGCACCTGGGCGACGGCACCGGCGAGGGGCGTGACGAGCACCTGGTGCCCGGTCGCGGCGGGCAGCCCTGCGCGGAGATGCTCCGCTCGCTCGCCGGCCGAGGGTTCAGCGGCACGGTGGCGGTAGAGGTGACCACCCGGGGCGCGAAGAGCCGGGCGGTCCGGGAGGCGGACCTGCGCGAGTCGCTGGAGTTCGCCCGGGCGAACCTGACCGCCGCCTCGCCGGTCGACGCCTGACCGGGGCGCGCCGCCCCGGAGGTCAGCTCACCGGGGACAGCGGCTGCGCCGGGACGGCCTGCTCGCCGACCGCGGCCCGCTTGCGGGCCCGATGCGCCGCCACGTGGGAGCGGGTGGCGCAGCGCTCGGAGCAGAACCGCCGGCAGCAGTTGGACGAGGTGTCCAGGTAGACGTTGCCGCAGCGGTCGTCGGCGCAGACGCCGAAGCGGGCGCTGCCGTACTCGCAGAGCCACACCGACAGGCCCCAGACCGCGCCGGCCAGGTATTCGGAGGAGACCGACGCGCCCCGGCTGGTCACGTGCATGTGCCAGTCGGAGGAGTCGTGGCCGGAGATGCGCGGCTGCACCGGGAACGCCTCCAGCAGCGCGTTCAGCTCCGCCACCGCTTCGTTGTCCCGGCCCGAGGTGCCGTACTCGAAGACGTCCCGGAGTCGCTTCTGCGCCCGCCGGAAGATCGCCAGGTCCCGTTCCGCGACTTCGTCGCGCATCCAGCCCTGCTCGTCCGAGAAGACAGCCCGTAGGCCGTCCAGGTCGTCCAGCCGGGCGTTGACGAGCTCGACCCCGGTCCGGGCGTACGCGTCGAAGTTCACGACACCAACGGTAGACGACTCACGGCAGACGCGGTGCGTCGATGTAGTGGGGCAGGAACCGCGCGTAACCGTCAGTGATGAGGCTCTCGCTCTCCCGTACGCCGGCGCCGGCTGACTCGCCGTCCACGATCCAGCTGCCGAGCACCGTCCGGTTGCCCTCGAACTCGGGCAACGCGCGGAACTCCTGGAAGCAGAAGCCCTCGTCGCCGTAGATCCCCGGGTTGGTGATCTCGGTGCCGCCGGTCACGATGCGTACCGAACCGCCTTCGCGGCCGAGCAGCGGCTTGGCCACGTACTCGGTCATGCCGCGCGGTGAGTCCAGGTACGCGGGCAGCAGGTAGTCGTGCCCCGGGTACAGCTCCCAGAGCACCGCCAGCAGCGCCTTGTTCGACAGCAGCAGCTTCCAGGCCGGCTCGATCCAGGTGGTGGGCGTGCCCGGGTCCAGCGCCGGGCGCCCGTACGGCTCGGCCAGCATCCACTCCCAGGGGTAGAGCTTGAAGCAGGTGGTGATCGGGCGGTCGTCGGCGTCGACGAAGCGCCGCCCGTCCCAGCCGACCTGCTGGATCGGCATGAGCGTCACGTCCAGCCCGGCCTGGCGGGCCGTCTCGGCCAGGTAGCCGGCGGTGATCTGGTCCTCGCCCGACTCCTCTTCCTCGGACCAGAGCACGTGCGTCCGGCGCTCGTGCAGCCCGGCGCCGATCTTGGCCCACGCGCCGACCAGCCGTTCGTGCAGGCTGTTCCACTGGTCCGCGTCCGGGCGGGTGTGTTCCAGCCAGTACCACTGCACGATGCTCGCCTCGACCAGCGCGGTCGGGGTGTCGGCGTTGTACTCCAGCATCTTCGGCGGGCCGCTGCCGTCGTACCAGAGGTCGAACCGGCCGTACAGCGTCGGCGGGCTCTCCCGCAGCGAGCGGGCGACCGCCTCGGCGGCCCACTCGGGGATGCCGAACTCGGCGTACCGGTTGCGGGCCACCACGTGCTCGGCGGCGGCCACCGACATCCGGTGCAGCTCCTCCGTCGCCTCCTCCAGGCGGAGCACCTCGTCGAGCGTGAACGAGTACGCGGCCGTCTCGTCCCAGTACGACATGACGTTGCCGTCGGGCAGCTCGGTGTCGACGTACACCAGGCCCTGGGCCCGGATGGTCTCGTCCCAGCCGGGGCGCGGCGTGCTGGCCTCGCGGCGCACGTCAGCCGCCGCAGGAGGCGAGGTGGCTGCCGAAGCCGCCGCGCTCGGGCAGCGCGGCGGTCGTCGGGGCCGGCTCGCCGCGCGCGGCGGTGGCGGTCGCCGGCACACGCAGGGCGACCGCGACGGTGTCGCCGCCCCCGCCGGCCGGTCCGAGCGCGCAGTCGTCATCGTCGTCGTCGTAGCCGTTGTTGCAGCCGGAGAGCGCGAGGGCGAGCGCGGTCAGCGCGCCGAGCTGCACGGAGGCCGAGCGGAGCCGCCGCCGGGGGTGTCGTCGATCCACGTGAACGTTGTAGCCGATCGACGCCAGCCGGGGGTGCCCGCCCCGGGTCCGCGCGCCGACCCGAGCGGGCCTCGGACGCGCCCGGCGGAGGGCCGGTGATGAGCGTTACGCTCGGCTCATGCTCCGTTCCGTCATCCTCGCCGCCTCCCGGTCTTCCCAGGTGGAGCGGCTCGTCGCGACGGCCCCGTTCACCCGGGACGTCGTCCGCCGGTTCGTCGCCGGCGCCGCCACCGACGACGCGCTGCGCGCCACCCGCGAGCTGGTCGCCGACGGCCAAGCGGTCACCCTCGACTACCTGGGTGAGGACACCACCACCCCGGAGCAGGCGAACGCCACCCGGGACGAGTACCTCACGCTGCTGAGCCGGCTCGGCGCCGCCGGGCTCACCCCGGCCGCCGAGGTCAGCGTGAAGCTGTCCGCGCTGGGCCAGATGTTCGACGAGCAGCTCGCGTACGACAACGCGCGGGCGATCTGCGCGGCGGCCGACGCGGCGGGCACCACTGTCACGCTGGACATGGAGGACCACACCACCACCGACTCGACGCTGGACATCCTGGCGAAGCTGCGCAAGGACCACCCGTCGACCGGGGCGGTGCTCCAGGCGTACCTGCGGCGGACCGAGTCGGACTGCCGGGAGCTGGCCTCCGCCGGGTCGCGGGTGCGGCTGTGCAAGGGCGCGTACAAGGAGCCGGAGTCGGTGGCGTACCAGTCGGCCCGCGAGGTGGACAAGTCGTACGTGCGCTGCATGAACGTGCTGATGTCCGGCGACGGCTACCCGATGCTCGCCACGCACGACCCGAGGCTGATCGCGATCGGCGAGGACCGCGCCCGCTGGTTCGACCGCGACCCGGCCCGGTTCGAGTTCCAGATGCTCTACGGCATCCGGCCGGAGGAGCAGCAGCGCCTGGTCGGCGAGGGCTACACGGTGCGGACCTACGTCCCCTACGGCGACCAGTGGTACGGCTACCTGATGCGCCGGCTCGCGGAGCGCCCGGCGAACCTGGCGTTCTTCGGCCGCGCGGTGCTGTCGAAGAAGTGAGTCAGTCGTTCGACCAGGCCCGGGTGCACAGCACGAGGCGGTAGCCGTCCGGGTAGGCGAACGTGACACCCCACCTGTCCCAGTACGGGCCGGCGGAGACCCTGGTCCCGCCGGCCCGTTCGATTCTCGGGACCAGTTCGTCGTCGGGTGGTCCGTCGAGGTAGAGCACGAAGAGGTCCTCGCCGGTGGGGCGCGGCTCGACCGCGAGCGTCGAGCCGTCGACCAGCTCCAGGTGCCAGCCGGCCCCGGGCAGGCCGAGCATCACCAGGTCGCGGCTCGGGCGGGCGAGGCGTACGTGGGTGTCGGCGGTGATCGGCATGCCGGGATCGTGCGACCTCATCCCGGGTTGAGGTCAAGCTTGACGCATCTTGGCTAATAGCCTTAGCTTTAAGGCTATGACAGTTAGCCAGGTGAAGCGGGACGGCGGCACTATCGCGTACGAGGTGCACGGCTCGGGCCCGCTCGTGGTGCTCGCGCACGGCATGGGCGAGAACCGGGCCGCCTTCCGGCACCTGACGCCCCGGCTGGTCGCGGCCGGCTACCGGGTGGCAGCTGTCGACGTACGCGGGCACGGCGACTCCAGCCCGCGCTGGCCCACGTACGCCCCGAAGCACGTCGGCGGCGATCTGCTCGCCGTGGTGCGGGCGCTCGGCGGAGGCCCGGCCACCCTGGTCGGCAGCTCGTCCAGCGCCGCCGCGATCGTCTTCGCCGCCGCCGAGGCGCCGGAACTGGTCAGCGGCATCGTGCAGATCGGCGCGTTCGTCGGCACGCCGAAGCCGAACCCGCTGATGCGGGTCGCGCAAGCCGTCGTGCTGCGCAGCCCTCGGCTGTTCGGGCTGTTCCACCGCACGCTGTTCCCCTGCGGACGCCCGGCGGACGACGCCGCGTACCGCAAGGAGCTGGTCGCCAAGCTGCGCGGCCGGATGGCCGCCGTGCGCGGCGTGGTCGCGCCGGCCGACCCGCACTGGACCGCGCGGGCGCGTGACGTGCGCCGTCCGGTGCTGGTGCTGATGGGCACCAAGGACCCGGACTTCCCCGACCCGGGCGCGGAGGCGCGGGCCGCGCGACGACTGTTCGCCGTCGCCGAGGCGCGCATGATCGCCGACTCCGGCCACTACCCGCACGCCGACCAGCCCGACGCCACCGCCGCCGACCTGGTCGAGTTCCTGGCGGTGACCGCGCGTGCCTAGGGCCGGCCTGACCCCGGCCACAGTCGTGCGGGAGGCCGCCGTGCTCGCCGACGAGGTCGGCTACGAGAAGCTGACGCTGGCCGCGCTCGCCGCCCGGCTCGGCGTCGCGCTGCCCAGCCTCTACAAGCACGTGCGCGGCGTGGACGCGCTGCACCAGCAGCTCGCCGTGCTCGCCACCGCCGAGATCGCCGACGTGCTCACCACCGCCGCCGCGGGCCGGGCCGGCGGCGACGCGTTGCGCGCCGTCGCCGCCGCCTACCGGGCGTACGCGCGGCAGCACCCCGGCCGCTACCCGGCCGCCCAGCGGGCGCCCGACCCGGCCGACGCCGAACACCTCGCCGCCGGTGAGCGCGCGGTCGGCGCGATCCGGGCGATCCTGCTCGGGTACGGCCTCGACGGCGACGATGCGATCGACGCGATCCGGATGTTCCGGGCCGCCGTGCACGGCTTCGTCGCGCTGGAGGCGGCCGGCGGATTCGGGTTGCCCCGCGACACCGACCGTTCCTTCGACCAGCTGATCGCGGGCCTGGACCGCGCCTACCGTTCCTGGGGAGACCGATGACCGCGCTGCTGCTGGGCGTGATCTTCCTGCTGGAGCTGGCCCTGCTGGGCTCGGCCGGGTACTGGGGCTTCACGCTCGACGCCGGCTGGCCGCTGCGCCTGCTGGCCGGGCTCGGCGCGCCGCTGGTGATCGCCGTGGTGTGGGGACTGTTCTGCTCACCGCGCGCCGCCGTGACGCTGCCCGACCCGGCCAAGCTCGCCGTCCAGGCCGCCTGCTTCCTCACCGGCGGCGTGCTGCTCGCCCTGGCCGGTCATGCCGTGCCCGGCGTGGCCCTGGTGGCCCTCTGGGCAGCCGACAAGGCCACGCTGACGCTGACCGGCACCCCGATCTGAGAGATCTTGGAAGAATTCGGCCCCTC
>NZ_JAAOLH010000034.1:0-10370 GCF_011602315.1 Micromonospora sp. CMU55-4 | reverse complement strand
ACCGTCGTCGTCGGGCAGCACGTCGGCGGTCATCGCGGTCAGGACGCTCTGCGGCCCGACCTCCAGGAACGTGTCCACACCGGCAGCCCGCAGAGCGGCGATCCCGTCGGCGAACCGCACCGCCTCGCGCACATGCCGCACCCAATACTCCGGCGTGCAGATCTCATCGCCGGCCAGGGCACCCGTCACGTTCGACACGACCGGCAGCAGCGGCGTGGCAAACGTGAGGCCGTGCAGGACCGCGCGGAACTCGGCCAGCATCGGCGCCATCAACGGACTGTGGAACGCATGGCTCACCGTCAGCCGACGGGTCCGCACGCCCCGCTCCCGCCAGACCCGCTCCACCTCGTCCAGGGCCTCGACGGCACCGGAGACGACGACGGCGGCAGGCCCGTTGACGGCCGCGATACCGACCCGGCCGGTCAGCCCGACGATCGACTCCGCCACCGCAGCCTCGTCGGCGGCCACGGCCAGCATCCCGCCACCGGCCGGCAGCGCCTGCATCAACCGACCCCGCGCGGCCACGAGAACGCACGCGTCGGCCAGGGACAACACCCCGGCCACATACGCCGCCGTCACCTCACCGATCGAATGACCAGCCACCACATCGGGCACGATCCCGAACGACTCCACCAGACGGAACAACGCCACCTCGACCGCGAACAACCCGGCCTGCGTGAACACCGTCTGGTCCAGCAACTCCGCCTCAGCGGAACCCTCCGACGCGAACAGCACGTCCTTGAGCGGACGCGGCAACAACGGATCGAGGTGCCCACACACCTCGTCCAACGCGGCGGCGAACACCGGGAACCCGGCGTACAACTCCCGGCCCATCCCGGCGCGCTGCGCGCCCTGGCCGGAGAAGAGCAGCGCGATCTGGCCGCGCTGGCCGGTGGCGCCGGAGACGACCGTACCGGTGGGGTCGCCGTCGGCGAGGGCGGTCAACGCCGCGACCAGGTCGTCCCGGTCGGCGGCGGTGACGACCGCCCGGTGTTCCAGCGCGGGCCGGGTGGTGACGGAGGACCAGGCCACGTCCAGCGGACGCGGGGCCTCGTCGGCGGTCAGCCAGCGCGCCCACCGGCCCGCCTGCGCCGACAGCGCGGCGGCGTCGCGGGCCGACAGCAGCACCGGCACGACCGGCGGCACGTCGCGGGCGACGACCTCACCCTCGATCGTCTCAGCGGGCGGCTGCTCGATGATCACATGCGCGTTCGTGCCGGAGATCCCGAACGACGACACCGCCGCCCGACGCGGCCGGTCCACCGCCGGCCACGGGGTGGGCTCGGTGGCCAGGGCCACCGCCCCCGCCGACCAGTCGACATGCGGCGACGCCTCGTCCACATGCAACGTCGCCGGCACCAGACCGTGCCGCATCGCCATGACCATCTTGATCACACCAGCCACACCGGCCGCGGCCTGCGTGTGCCCGATGTTCGACTTCACCGACCCGAGCAGCAGCGGCCGATCCTGCGGACGCTCCTGCCCGTACGTCGCCAGCAGAGCCTGCGCCTCGATCGGGTCACCCAGCGTCGTACCCGTGCCGTGCGCCTCCACCACGTCCACATCGGCGGTGGTGAGCCGGGCGTTCGCCAGCGCCTGCCGGATCACCCGCTGCTGCGACGGACCGTTCGGCGCCGTCAAGCCGTTCGACGCACCGTCCTGGTTCACGGCCGTGCCCCGCACCACCGCCAGCACGCGGTGCCCGTTGCGCCGCGCGTCCGACAGCCGCTCCACGAGCAGCACGCCGACGCCCTCGGACCAGCCGGTGCCGTCGGCGGACGCCGCGAACGACTTGCAGCGACCATCCTGCGACAGTCCGCGCTGACGGGAGAACTCGATGAACGTCCCCGGCGTCGCCATCACCGTCACACCACCGGCCAACGCCAGATCACACTCGCCGGAACGCAACGCCTGCGCGGCGAGGTGCAGCGCGACGAGGCTGGAAGAACAAGCGGTGTCGACGGTGACCGCCGGGCCCTCCAACCCGAAGGTGTAGGCGACCCGACCGGACAGCACGCTGCCCGACGTGCCCGTGCCGACGAAGCCCTCGGCGTCCGGCGGCAGGTCCATCAGGCGGGAGGCGTAGTCGTGGTACATGACACCGGCGAACACACCCGTCCGGCTGCCCCGCAACCGCTGCGGATCAAGCCCCGCCGACTCGAACGACTCCCACGACGCCTCCAGCAGCAACCGCTGCTGCGGATCCATCGCCAGGGCCTCGCGCGGCGAGATACCGAAGAAACCCGGGTCGAACTCCGCCGCCCCGTACAGGAAACCACCATGGCGCGTGTACGACGTACCGCTGTGCTCCGGGTCCGGGTCGAACAGGCTCTCCAGGTCCCAGCCGCGATCGGTGGGGAACTCCGAGATCCCGTCGCCGCCGCCGGCCAGCAACGCCCACAGCTGGTCCGGACTGTCGACGCCACCGGGGTAGCGGCAGGCCATGCCCACGATCGCGATCGGCTCGTCGGTACCGGCGGTGAGCACCGCCGTCTGGCGGGCGGTGATCTGCCCGGAGACCTGCTCGTGCAGGTGGTCGGCGAGCACGGCCGGGGTCGGATAGTCGAACACCAGCGTCGAGGCCAGCCGCAGCCCGGTGGCCGCGTTCAACCGGTTACGCAGGTCCACCGCCGTCAGCGAGTCGAAGCCCAGCTCCCGGAACGCCCGGTCCGCCGGCACCGACTCCGCACCACCGTGCCCCAACACCTGCGCGACCAGACCCCGCACCAGCACGTCGATCTGGGCGCGCGCCTCGTCGGGCGCGAGGCCCGCGAGCTGGTTGGCCCAGTCGCCGCTCCGCGCGGCCCGTCGCCGGGACGCCGTCGACCCGATCAGGGTACGCAGCACGGCCGGCGCCGGGCCGGCGCCGAGCGCTGCGCGCATCGCCGGTACGTCGATCACAGCCGGCACCAACGCCGGCCGCTCCGCCACCAGGGCGGCGTCGAAGAGTTCCAGCCCGATCTCGGCGCTCATCGGTGTCAGACCCGCCCGCGCGGACCGCGCCCGGTCCGCCTCGTCGATCGAGGCGGCCATGCCGGCCGTGTCCCACATCCCCCACGCCAGACTCACCGCAGGCAACCCGAGCTGCCGCCGGTGGACCGCCAACCCGTCCAGGAACGCGTTGCCCGCCGCATACGCCGACTGACCCGGCGAACCCAACACACCAGCAACCGACGAGAACACCACGAACAGATCCAGATCCAGACCCGCCGTCGCCTCATGCAGGAACCAACCCGCCGACACCTTCGGCGCCAACACCCCCGCCAGCCGCTCCGCCGTCAGCCCCTCCACGACACCGTCATCCAACACACCAGCGGTGTGCACCACACCCGCCAGCCGACCCCCGGCAACGACCTCCGCCACCAGACCGAACACCTGGTCCCGGTCCGTCACGTCACAGGCAACGACCCGCACCGACGCACCCAGCGCCGACAGCCGCTCCGACAGCTCGCCCGCACCGGCGGCTTCCGGACCACGCCGCGACACCAGCACCAGCGACCGCACACCATGCGCCGACACCAGATGCTCCGCCACCAACGCCCCGAGCGCACCCGTACCACCGGTCACCAGCACCGCACCCTCACCCACGACCGGCGTCTCCACCGACACCGGGGCGACCGCACGCACCAGACGCGGCACGAACACCTCACCCGCACGCACCGCGACCTGACCACCGAACGCCACCGGCTCGTCGGCCACCGTGGTCAGCACACCCAGCAGCCCGGCGTCCACGTCGCCGTCCACGTCCGCCAGCACGATGCGGCCCGGGTGCTCCGACTGCGCCGAACGCAGCAGACCCCACACCGCCGCACCTGCCAGGTCGGACACCCGATCGTCCGCCGCCACCGACACCGCGCCCCGGGTCACCACCACCAGCCGCGACTCCGCCAGCGCGTCCGCCGCCAGCCAGGACCGCACGGTCGCCAGCACGGCCGTGGTCGCCGCGCGTACCGCGTCGGGGACGGCGCTCTCCGGCGCGTCGAGCGGCAGCAGCAGCGCCCTCGGTGCGACCGTCCGGCCGGCGTCGACCGCCGCGACGAGCGCCTCGACGTCGCCGTACGCCGGCAGGTCGGCGGTTGCCGGCGAGCCGACCAGCGCCCACCCGGAGAGGTCCCCGGTGGCGGCGATCTCCTCGGCCTGCCAGGTGAGTTCGAACATCGCGCGGGCTGCCGCGCCCGCCGTGGTCACGCCGGTCAGCTCGCGCAGGGCGAGGGAGTCGACCGAGACCACGGCCGCGCCCGACTCGTCGCACGCGACCAGACGCACCGCCGAGCCCGTACGCGACAGCCGCACCCGCAGCACCCGCGCGCCCGAGGCATACACCTGCACACCCTCGAACGCGAACGGCACCTGCGGCCCACCCGAATCCTCCGCACCCACCAGCAGTCCGATCGGATGCAGCGCCGCATCCAGCAGTGCCGGGTGCACACCGAAGCGCGTTGCCTCCGTCGCCACCTCATCCGGCAACGCCACCTCGGCGAACACCTCGTCGCCGCCCGTCCACACCCGGCGCAGCCCCCGGAACACCGGCCCGTACGCCAGGCCACGCTCCGCAAGCACCGGATACCAGCCCGCCACGTCCACCTCGGACGCACCGACCGGCGGCCACTCCCCCACGCCCGGCTCGTCGGCCGACGCCGGCTCCAGCACGCCCTCCGCATGCCGCACCCAGTCAGCCTCCGGATCACCCTCGGACTGCGAGTGCACCGCCACGACCCGGGTGCCGGTCTCGTCGGCCGCGCCGACGCGTACCTGCACCCGCACCGCGCCGGACTCCGGCAGCACCAGCGGCGCGGCCACGGTCAACTCCCGCACCCGCGACGCACCCACCTCGTCACCCGCCCGCACGGCCAGTTCCACCAGCGCGGTGCCCGGCACCACCACGGCGCCGGAGACGATGTGGTCGGCGAGCCACGCGTGCGTCGACGTCGAGAGCCGGCCGGTCAGCACCACCATGTCCTCGCCGGCCACGGAGACCGCCGCGCCGAGCAGCGGGTGCCCGGCGACGCCGAGGCCCGCCCCGGACACGTCGGCGGTACGCGTCTGGCCCGCGCCGAGCCAGTACCGCTGGTGCTGGAAGGCGTACGTGGGCAGGTCGACCCGGGCGGCGCCGGCGTCGGTGAACCACTGCGTCCAGGTCACCGGGACACCGTGGACGTGCAGGTCGGCGAGGGCGTGCAGCAGCGCCTGCGGGGCGGGCCGGTCCCGACGCTGGACGGCCACCGCCAGCGCGTCCTCGGCGAGCAGGTCGGCGTTCATCGCGGTCAGGACGCTCTGCGGGCCGACCTCCAGGAACGTGTCCACACCGGCAGCCCGCAGAGCGGCGATGCCGTCGGCGTAGCGGACGGCCTCCCGCACGTGCCGCACCCAGTACTCGGCGCGGGTGATCTCCTGCGGGTCGGCGAGCGCGCCGGTCAGGTTCGACACCACCGGCAGCAGCGGCGCCCGGAACGCCAGCCCCGCCAGGACGGCGCGGAACTCGTCGAGCATCGGCTCCATCAGCGGGCTGTGGAACGCATGGCTCACCGTCAGGCGGCGAGTGCGCACGCCCCGGTCGCGCCAGACCCGCTCCACCTCGTCCAGGGCCTCGACGGCACCGGAGACGACGACGGCGGTGGGCCCGTTGACGGCCGCGACACCGACCCGGTCGGTCATCCCGGCGAGAGACTCCGCCACCGCAGCCTCGTCGGCGGCCACGGCCAGCATGCCGCCGCCCGTCGGCAGCGCCTGCATCAACCGACCCCGCGCGGCCACGAGAACGCACGCGTCGGCCAGGGACAACACCCCGGCCACGTACGCGGCGGTCACCTCACCGATCGAGTGACCAGCCACCACGTCGGGCACGACCCCGAACGACTCCACCAGACGGAACAACGCCACCTCGACCGCGAACAACCCGGCCTGCGTGAACACCGTCTGATCCAGCAACCCCGCCTCAGCGGACCCCGACGACGCGAACAGCACCTCCCGCAACGGACGCGGCAACAACGGATCGAGGTGTCCACACACCTCGTCCAACGCGGTCGCGAACACGGGGAACAGGGCGGACAACTCCCGGCCCATCCCCGCACGCTGCGCACCCTGGCCGGAGAAGAGCACGGCCAGCTGCGTACGCATCGTGCCGGTCCCCGTTGCCACGGCGGCGGCCGGCTCACCGGCGGCGAGCGCCCGCAGCCCGGCCAGCAGTTCGTCCCGGCCCGTCGCGGTGACCACCGCACGGTGCTCCAGCACGGCCCGGCTGACTGTCGACGACCAGCCGACGTCGGCGGGGCGCAGTTTCTCGTCGTCGGCGATCCAGCGGGCCCAGCGGTCGGCCTGCGCCGCGACGGCGGCCTCGGAGCGGGCCGAGAGCAGCACGGGCGTCGGCAGCGACCCGGCGGCGGGCGTCGGCGCGTGCTCGCCCCGGGTGGGCTCCGCTTCGGCGGGGGGCTGCTCGATGATCACGTGCGCGTTGGTGCCGCTGACGCCGAACGACGAGATCGCGGCGCGACGGGGCCGCCCCGCCGCGGGCCAGTCGCGGGCCTCGGTGAGCAGGGAGACCGCCCCGGCGCTCCACTCGATGTGCGGGGACGGCTCGTCGACGTGCAGCGTCGACGGCAGCACCCCGTGCCGCATCGCCATGATCATCTTGATGATGCCGGCCGCCCCGGCGGCGGCCTGGGTGTGGCCGATGTTCGACTTGATCGAGCCCAGCCACAGCGGCCGGTCGGCGGGCCGGTCCTGCCCGTACGTCGCCAACAACGCCTGCGCCTCGATCGGGTCACCCAGCGTCGTGCCGGTGCCGTGCGCCTCGACGACGTCCACGTCGGCCGTGGTGAGCCGGGCGTTCGCCAGGGCCTGCCGGATGACCCGCTGCTGCGACGGACCGTTGGGGGCCGTCAGCCCGTTCGACGCACCGTCCTGGTTCACGGCGCTGCCCCGTACCACCGCCAGGATCCGCCGGCCCTCCCGCTGCGCGTCGGAGAGTCGTTGCACCAGCAGCACGCCGACGCCCTCGGACCAGCCCGTGCCGTCGGCCGACGCCGCGAACGACTTGCAGCGACCGTCCTGCGACAGGCCCCGCTGGCGGGAGAACTCGATGAACGTGCCCGGCGTCGCCATCACCGTCACGCCACCGGCCAGGGCGAGATCGCACTCGCCGCCGCGCAGTGCCTGCACCGCGAGGTGCAACGCGACCAGCGACGACGAGCACGCCGTGTCGACAGTGACCGCCGGGCCTTCCAGGCCGAACGTGTACGCGACCCGGCCGGACAGCACGCTGCCGGAGGTGCCGGTGCCGAGGTAGCCGCCCACGCCCTCGGGCAGGTCCTGCACGCCGGAGGCGTAGTCGTGGTACATGAGCCCGGCGAAGACGCCGGTCCGGCTGCCACGTAGCCGCGACGGGTCGAGGCCGGCCGACTCGAACGTCTCCCAGGACGCCTCCAGCAGCAGTCGCTGCTGCGGGTCCATGGCGATCGCCTCGCGCGGCGAGATGCCGAAGAAGTCCGGGTCGAACTCGGCGGCCCCGTACAGGAAGCCACCGTGGCGGGTGTACGACGTCCCGGGGTTGTCCGGGTCGGGGTGGAAGAGCCGGTCGAGGTCCCAGCCCCGGTCGGTGGGGAACTCGCCGATACCGTCGGCGCCGGCGGCGACCAGGTCCCACAGCTGCTGCGGGTTCGTCACGCCGCCCGGGTAGCGGCAGGCCATGCCCACGATGGCGATCGGCTCGTCGACGTTTGTCGCCCGCACGGCCCGCTGCTGCTCGGCGACCTGGCCGGACAGCTGCTCGTACAGGTGCTCCGACAGGGCAGCGGGGGTCGGGTAGTCGAAGACGAGCGTCGACGTGAGCCGCAGTCCGCTCGCGCTGTTGATCCGGTTGCGCAGCTCGACGGCGGTCAGCGAGTCGAAGCCCAGTTCCCGGAACGCCCGGTCCGCCGGCACCGCCTCGGCGCCGCCGTGGCCAAGCACCTGCGCGATCATCCCGCGCACCAGCAGGGCCACCTGCGTACGCGCCTCCTGCGGGTCGAGGCCGGCCAGCCGGTCGGCCCACGCGCCGGTGCCGGAGCGGCGACGCTTCGCGGCCGGTCCCACCAGGCCCCGCAGCATCACCGGCACCCGGCCGGCGGCGGTCCGTGCCCGCATGGCGGGCAGGTCGACAACGGCCGGCACCAGCGCCGCGCCGCCGTGGGTCAGGGCGGCGTCCCACAGCCCGAGCCCGACCGGGGCGGTCATCGGGACCAGACCGGCCCGGGTCACCCGCGCCCGGTCGGTGTCGTTGATCGACGCGGCCATGCCGTCGGTGTCCCACATGCCCCACGCGAGGCTGACGGCGGGCAGCCCGCGCTGCGCCCGCAGCACGGCGAGGGCGTCCAGGAAGGCGTTGCCGGCCGCGTACGCGGCCTGGCCGGGAGAGCCGAGCACCCCGGCGACGGAGGAGAAGAGCACGAACAGGTCGAGGTCCAGCTCGGCAGTCGCCTCGTGCAGCCACCAGCCCGCCGTGACCTTCGGGGCCAGCACGTCCGCCAGCCGGTCGGCGGTGATCCCGCTGACGATGCCGTCGTCGAGGACGCCGGCGGTGTGGACCACCCCGGCCAGGCGGTCGTCGGCGGTGATGGACCGGACCAGCTCGCCGACGCGCTCACGGTCGGTCACGTCCGTGGCGACCACGCGGGCGGTCGCGCCCAGCGCGGCCAGCCGCCGCACCAGCTCGTCGGCTCCGGGGGCCGCCGGGCCCTGCCGGGACGCCAGCACCAGCGAACGCACGCCGTAGGCGGTGACGAGGTGCTCGGACACCAGGGCGCCCAGCGATCCGGTGCCGCCGGTGACGAGGACGGTTCCCCCGCCGAGGGTCGCCGGGGTCCGCGCGGCGCCCGTGGCGCGGACCAGCCGCGGCAGGTACGCCGTACCCGAACGCACCGCGACCTGCCCGCCGAGGTCGGGGTCGTCGGCGGCTGCGGCGAGCAGGGCCAGCAGGTCGGCGTCCAGGTCGGCGCCGGGTTCCAGGTCGGCCAGCACGAGCCGGCCGGGGTGCTCCGACTGGGCCGAGCGCAGCAGGCCCCAGACCGCCGCCCCCGCCAGGTCGCTCACGCGGTCGTCGGCGCCGGTGGTCACGGCGCCGCGGGTCACGACGACCAGCCGCGAGTCCGCCAGCGGCTCGGCCGCCAGCCACGCCTGCACCACGCCGAGGACGTCCGTCGTGGCGGAGCGCACCGCGTCGGGCACGTCCGTCCCGGAGGTCGCCGGGGTGACGGGTAGCAGCAGCGCCGCCGGGGCGGTGCCGTCCGTCGCCGCCGTGATCAGAGCGGCGACGTCGGCGTACGCCGGGAGCTGCGGCGCGCCGTCGAGCGGGCGGTCACCGAGCACGGCCCAGCCGTACGCGCCGTCGGGCGCGGCGATCTGCTCGGGCTGCCAGGAGACCTCGAACAGGGATCGGTACGCCTCGTCCGGCGCGGCCGCCAGGCCGGTCATCTCGCGCAGTGCCAGCGAGTCCACCGACACCACGGGCACGCCCGTCTCGTCGGCGGCGACCAGCCGCACCGAGTTGCCGGAGGCGGTGAGGCGGACCCGGAGCGTCCGGGCGCCGACGGCGTGGACCTGCACACCCTCGAACGCGAACGGCACCCGGGGACCGCCGCCCGACTGGTCGGCGGGCAGCAGCCCGACGGGGTGCAGGGCGGCGTCCAGCAACGCCGGGTGCACCCCGAAGCCCGCCGGGTCACCGGTGACCTCGTCGGGGAGGGCGACCTCGGCGAACACCTCGCCGTCGGCGGTCCATGCCCGGCGCAGGCCCCGGAAGACCGGCCCGTACGCGAGCCCGTGCTCGGCGACCGTCGCGTACCAGCCGGTGACGTCCACCTCGGACGCGCCGGGTGGCGGCCAGGCGCCCGGGGTGGGCTCGTCGGCAGTGGGGACGCCGACGAGGCCGTCGGCGTGCCGGGTCCAGCCCGACTCGGAGTCGTCCTCGGGCTGGGAGTGCACGGTCACCGAGCGGCTGCCGGTCCCATCGACGGGACCGACCCGGACCTGGACCCGTACCCCGCCGCCGGTGGCGGGCAGCACGAGCGGGGCGAGGACGGTCAGCTCGCGGACGCGGGACGCGCCGACCTCGTCGCCCGCGCGGACGACGAGGTCCACCAGCGCGGTGCCCGGCACCACCACGGCGCCGGAGACGATGTGGTCGGCGAGCCACGGGTGCGTCGACACCGACAGCCGGCCGGTCAGCACCACCATGTCCTCGCCGGCGACCGACACCGCCGCGCCGAGCAGCGGGTGCCGCGCCACGCCGAGGCCGGCCCCGGAGACGTCGGCGGACTGGCCGGTGGGCGGCAGCCAGTACCGCTCCCGCTGGAAGGCGTACGTGGGCAGGTCGACTCGCCGTGCGCCGGTGTCGG
>NZ_JAAOLH010000033.1:0-18226 GCF_011602315.1 Micromonospora sp. CMU55-4 | reverse complement strand
CCCAACCACCGATCGAGTCTGCAGCGGCAGCCCAGGGGTTCTCAACGACGGTAACCCGAAGTATGTTTACGCCCACGGAGCGCGTCGGTGTGGGCCTGGGGCAAGGTGGATGAGTTACGGCAGGTACAACCACCAGGGGTATTTCGGTGAGAGCTTCGTGCGGGTCCTGGCCAGCGCCGCCGGTCTTATCGCCGGGCAGCAGGACGTAGACCACACCGGGGTGGACTTCTCGATCGACTTTCCGGGGACGCGCGGCACGGTCCGCTTTCCCAAGATCGAGGCGCAGGTCAAGTCCTGGTCCAGCCCCAAGGGCACCGACCTGGACTGGCTCTATCCCATGGACGTGCGGCATTACAACAACCTCGCCGGCGAGGGGTTCGCGGTCTCGCGTTACCTCTTCCTGGTCATTGTGCCTGCGGATGCCGGTCAGTACGCGCAGGCGGACGAGACTTCCCTGCGGCTCAGTCACTGCGGATACTGGACGTCGCTACGGACGTCGCCCGTGATCGACCAAGCAACGCAGCGCCACGTCACGGTCCCCGTGCCGAAGCGGAATCTGCTGACCGTCAAGGGCTTACGATCGCTTCTCGAGCCCCGTCCGGCGCAACGAGTGTCTGCGTCATGATGCCGTCGATCGCCATGAGTGCTGACGAATTTAGCGCAGCATCGGGGCTGACACCCGAGACGTTGAGCCGCTATCTGGCGTCCACCGGCTGGACGCAGGAGCAGCGACTCGAAAGGGCGACCCTGTGGTCGCGTAGCGAGGATGACGGCGACTTCCAGGTGCTGGTGCCGGGCGATCAGGGCCTGCGTGACTACGCGAGTCGTGTCTCCGACTTCCTCACCACCGTGGCGGCGGTCGAGGAACGTCCGATCCGGTTGCTCCTCGACGATCTGGAGACCACCGGCGCGGACACGCTCTCCTTCCGGTTGTTGCCGGGCGGCCCGTCCGGCACCATTCCCCTGTTCAACGCGGTGGACGCGTTGGCGGGAGTGCGGGAACTCGTCGTCTCCTCGACCTACGCCCTGATGAGCGAGCAACCGATGCTGGTTCAGGGGCGCCGGCCGGAGAGCGCGCTGGACTTCGCGCGTACCGTTCGACTGGGAACGCCACGCTCGGGGAGCTGGGCGATCGCGGCACGGCTCGCCGTCCCGCGTACCGACGGGAACACGGGTGTGCCGCTCGCCCGCCGCGTGTCGTTACAGATGCACAGCGCGGTGCGGGCATGCTTCGCCGCCTCCGGTGAGGCGCAGCGCGACTTCGACCTCGGGCTCTTCCTTCGCCGTACCGGTGAGGGCGTGTCGGCCAACGTCTGCGACGCCCTGGCCAAACTCGGCCGCGACGGCGTTCCCTACGACGTCAGGTTCAACTGGGCCGCACAGTTGGCCTCCACCGTGCCGGCTCGTTCGTTCCGCTTCAACACCCGCCGGATCGAGGTGCTGCACACGGCAGCGGAGCAGCTCAAGGTGGCCGTCCCGGACGGCGAGGTCACCGTCGAGGGCCAGGTCAGCAAACTCCGGCGAGACATCGGCGAGGGCGGCCAGGCGACCGTGCGGGGACCGATCTCCACGGTGTACGGCTCCTCGGAACGATCCGTGCGGGTACTCCTGCCGGATCTGCTCTATCAGCGACTCGTCGAGGCGCACGGGCGCCGGCAGCATGTGCGGGTCACGGGAATCGCGGTACGCGGGCGGATCGAGCGCGTTTCCCGCGTCGATGTCCTCAGCGACACCACCGCGTCCTGACCCGCCCACCTGTGGCGCTTCAACCGCTCGTACGACCGGTTGGCGCTCTTGATTCGATTCGCCGGAACGGATGACCGGGTCCCCGGCCACCAGTGTTTTACATAGGATCTTCGGACCGCGACTCGATGGGGGAGGAGACGGCCGTGGGCGATATCCGTTCTGAGTCGGCACTCGACGTGGCGCCCGGGTCGGTGGTGGTCATCCGCGACGAGGAGTGGCTGGTACAGACCGCGGAGGAAACCGCAGATGGACTCCTCGTGCACGTCCGCGGACTGGGAGAACTGGTTCGTGAGGTCACCGCCAGCTTCTATGCCACCCTCGACCGTGTCGCGCCGCTCGACCCGGCAGCCGCACGCGTCGTGGCGGACAACAGCCCCCGCTACCGCGACGCTCGGCTCTGGCTGGAGTCCACCTACCGCAAGACAGCGGTTCCGCTCGCCGACCGCTCACTCACGGTGTCCACCCAGGCTCTCGCCACCCCGTTGAGCTACCAGCAGACCGCCGTGCGCAAGGCGCTGGACCCGGGCAACCTGCGGCCCCGGATCCTTCTGGCCGACGCGGTGGGGCTCGGCAAGACCCTGGAAATCGGCATGATCCTGTCGGAGTTGGTGCGCCGCGGCCGGGGTGAGCGGATTCTCATCGTGACCCCACGCCACGTGCTCGAACAGATGCAGCAGGAGTTGTGGTCCCGGTTCGCACTACCGTTCGTCCGGCTCGACTCGGCCGGCATCCAACGGGTCCGCCAGAAGCTTCCGGCCAACCGCAACCCGTTCACGTACTTCCGGCGGGCGATTATCTCGATCGACACCCTGAAATCGGAGCGGTACGCGGCCAGCCTGAAGAAGCAACGCTGGGACGCGGTCGTCATCGACGAGTCGCACAACCTGGCCAACGCTGCCACGCAGAACAACAAACTGGCCCGGACGTTGTCCCGCAATGCCGAAACGCTGATCCTGGCGTCGGCGACCCCGCACAACGGCCGCAAGGAGTCCTTCGCCGAGTTGGTCCGGCTGCTCGATCCGTCCGCTGTCCCGCCGGGCGGCGAGCTGGTGGCCGCCGAGATCGAACGGTTGGTGATCCGCCGGCACCGGCACAGCGACGAGGTGGCCGGCGTCGTCGGTGCCGACTGGGCGGAGCGGGAGGAACCGGAGAACGTGTTGGTACCCGCGAGCCCGGCGGAGAACGCGGTCGCACGCGAACTGGAGGACGTGTGGCTGTGGCCGCTGGACCGGCGCACCCCCTACTCCGGGCAGAACGCGTCGCTGTTCCCGTGGACGCTGGCCAAGGCGTTCCTGTCGTCGCCGGCCGCGCTGGCGGAGACCGTCCGGCAGCGGCGGGCCCGGCTCGGGCACGACGCCGCCGCGAACGCTGAACGCGCGGCGCTGGATCGGCTGGCCGGCCTGACCGCAGTGGCGTTGGCGGAAGGCTCGGCCAAGTACGCCGAGCTGGTCTGCCGACTCCAGAGAATTGGCGTCGCCGCTGGTTCGCCGACCCGCGTGGTGGTCTTCGCCGAACGGGTGGCCACCCTCGCCTGGCTGCACGAGAAGCTGCCCGCCGATCTCGGCCTGCCCGCCGGAGCCGTCGCGGTCATGCACGGTGGCCTGCCAGACGACGAGCAGCAGCAGATCGTTGACGCCTTCAAGCAGGAGAACACGGCGGTGCGCGTGCTGGTCACCGGCGACGTCGCCTCCGAAGGGGTGAACCTGCACGCCCAATGCCACCATCTGATCCACTACGACATCCCGTGGAGCCTCATCCGGATCGAGCAACGCAACGGCCGCATCGACCGGTACGGCCAGCGACACTCACCTCGGATCGCGGCCCTGCTACTGGATCCGGACAGCGACCGGTTCGCCGGCGACGTCCGCATCCTGGCGAGACTCGTCGACAAGGAGAACGAGGCGCACCGCGCGCTCGGCGACGTCGCCTCACTGATGGGCCGGTACGACGTCAAGGGCGAGGAGGACGCCATCCGGGCTGTCCTGGCCGGGCAGCGCGACCTGGACGACGTGGTACGGACGCCGGAGGAGGTGCTGGCCACCGACGACCTGTCAGCGATGTTCTTCGGCCTCGTCGACGAGGCCGACGAGTCGCCGCTGCCCGAGACGACCACGACAGCAGGTTCCGGGCTCTACCCCGACGAGGTCTCCTACCTCGAAGAGGCGCTGCATGCCGCCTTCGTCGACCCGACCGGGCCGCCGAGCAACAACGGGGTCGCCTGGCGGCGGAACACCGCCTTCGGCACGGCAGAGCTGATCCCGCCGCCCGACCTGGTGCAACGTCTCGACGTTCTTCCGCAGAGTTATCTGGCCGACCGGCGGATCACCGACCGGCTCGTCCTTGCCACCACCGTTGCCCGGGGCAAGGACCGGCTGGAGCAGGCGCTCCGCGACGACACCGGTTCCAGTTGGCCGGACGCGCACTATCTGGGCCCGCTGCATCCGGTGCTCGACTGGGCCTCGGACCGCGCGCTGGCCGGCCTGGGCCGCAATCAGGTGTTCGCGGTCCGCGGGGAGGTCGACGGACCGGCCGTGCTGTTGCTGGGC
Source organism: Micromonospora sp. CMU55-4 (assembly GCF_011602315.1). Classification (NCBI taxonomy): domain Bacteria; kingdom Bacillati; phylum Actinomycetota; class Actinomycetes; order Micromonosporales; family Micromonosporaceae; genus Micromonospora; species Micromonospora sp. CMU55-4. The sequence goes on along the minus strand of NZ_JAAOLH010000033.1, from coordinate 13,934 downwards.
ACGCTCACCAACCGGCGTGGGCAGGTCGTCTCGGCTGCCTGGCTGACCGTGGAGTTCCCGGTGCCCGACGACCTGTCCTTCGCCCCGGTGACCCCACATCCGTCGGCCGCCGCCTCGCTGGCGGCGCTGGGCTTCGACACCGTGCGGGTCAATCCCGGAGCGGTGCCCGGCGCCGAGGCGCTCGACCGGTTCATCGCCCCGGCCGTCCAGCACGCCCGCGCGCAGATGCGCGACCTGTTCGCGGCGGCCGAGAAGGACGTCGCGCACCGGGTGGAGCAGTGGTCGCACCGGCTGGCCCAATGGCAGGACGAGGCGGACGCGCTCATCCAGCGCCGCGACCTGAAGCAACGCCGGGTGAGCATCGCGCAGGAGCAGAGGCTGGTAACCGAGATGAACCCGGACCGGCAACTGGTCCGCCCACTGCTGGTCGTCGTGCCGCAGATCGGAGGCACCCGATGAGCGTCTCGGATGCGATCCTGGTCGGCGAGGGCTGGATCTCGGAGCACTACTTCACCACCGACGCGACGAAGGAATCGTTCCATGCCCGCGTGCTGGAACGCCGCAAGGAGTGGGACGCGGAGGCCGACGCCCGCCGGCCCACTCCGCGCAGCCGGTTCGTCGAGGCCCGGCAGGAGTTAGAAGCCGACCTCGCCAAGCTCACCGAACTGGCCGAGGTGGAGGCGGACCTCGGCGCCACCGATGCGCAGCCCACCGCCGCCGCTGTCACGTCGATCCATGAGCGCGTCGTCGGCATCCTGGGGCTTCGCGGGCACGGCCTCGACGTCAGCGGAGACGGGCCGGTCCTGCGCGTCTCGGCGCCCGGCATCACCGAGGGGGCACCGCTTGCCGTCGTGCTCGCCCAGCCGGTCGCGACGGTCGAGGACGTTCTGGCCAAGGACGGCCGGACGCTGGCCGCGCCGGTGCGGCTGACCGATGACGGTGACGAGCTTCCCTCGGCCGCCCGCCTGGTCTCGGGCCTGTTCGGTGAGGACGACGCGCCCGATCTGATCCTCATCCTGGCCGGGCGCTGGGCGGTGCTGGCGGAACGGGAGCGCTGGGCCGAGGGCCGCTATCTCGCCGTCGACCTGCAACTGATCTGCGAGCGCAACGACACCAGACGCGGCGGCGAGATCGACCGCGCGCTGACCTGCCTGTCCGCCGCCTCGATTGCTCCGGACGCGGACGGCGGCCTGTGGTGGAGCGGCGTCCTCGACGAGTCGATCAAACACACCGTCGGCGTCTCCAAGGACCTCCGCGAAGGCGTACGTCTCTCCATCGAGATCATCGCCAACGAGGTGGTGGCCCGTCGCCGCGCTCAGGGCCTCGAACCGCTGCCGGCGGCACAGGCACAGCCGCTGGCCAAACAGGCGCTGCGTTTCCTCTACCGCATCCTGTTCCTGCTCTATGCCGAGGCCTCGCCCGAACTGGGCGTGCTGCCGGTCGGCGCCCCCGAGTACGACCGGGGTTACAGCCTGGACCGGCTACGGGAGCTGGTCCAGGTGCAACTGGCCACCCCGCGCGCCCGGACCGGCACCCACCTCTACGAGTCCCTCGGCGTGCTGTTCCGACTGGTCGACAAGGGCCACCCCAGCGCCGAGCCGGACGATGACGAGGCGTTGTCCACACCCGGGCTCACCTTCAACCCGCTGCGCGCCGACCTGTTTCGGCCCAGCGCCACCGCGCACATCGACGCGGTCGGCCTCGGCAACGCGGCACTTCAGGAGGTGCTGACCCACCTGCTGCTGAGCAAGGAGCGGCGGGGCCGGGACCGGGGCTTCATCTCGTACGCGGAACTGGGCATCAACCAGCTCGGCGCGGTCTACGAGGGCCTGATGTCGTACACCGGGTTCTTCGCCGAGACGGACCTGCACGAGGTCGCCAAGGGCGGCGACGCGGGCAAGGGCTCCTGGGTGGTGCCGGCGGACCGGGCGGGCGGCATCGCCGCCGCCGACTTCGTGAAGGCGGCCGACCCGGTGACCGGCGAGCTGCGGCCGGTGCTGCACAAGCAGGGCTCGTTCGTGTTCCGGCTGGCGGGCCGGGAACGCCAGCAGTCGGCGTCCTACTACACCCCCGAGGTGCTGACCAGGTTCACCGTCGGGCAGGCCCTGGAGGAGTTGCTCGACCAGAACGGCGAACGCACCCCGGCGGCCGACATCCTCGGCATGACGATCTGCGAACCGGCGCTCGGGTCGGGCGCGTTCGCCATCGAGGCGGTGCGGCAACTCGCCGAGCAGTACCTCAAGCGCCGCAAGCAGGAGTTGGCCGACGAGGGCAGGACCATCGACCCGGACGACTACCCGCGACGCCTGCAGGAGGTGAAGGCGTACCTCGCCCTGCACAACGTCTACGGCGTCGACCTGAACGCCACCGCCATCGAACTCGCCGAGATCACCCTGTGGCTGGACACGATGGTGCCCGGCCTGCCGGCACCGTGGTTCGGCCTGCACCTGAAGCGCGGCAACTCGCTGATCGGCGGCCGCCGGGCGGTCTACCGGCGCGGCCAGGTCACCGACAAGTCCTGGCTGGGCGCCGTGCCCGAGGAGATGCCGCTGACCTCGCTCGTCGACGACATGACCGCCGGCCGGGTCGCCGCCGACGGTATCCACCACTTCCTGTTGCCCGCCGACGGCTGGGGCTCGGCCGCCGACGCCAAGGAGGCCGCCGCGCTGGCCCCCGCCGCCGCGAAGCGACTCAAGACCTGGCGAGGAAGCACCAAGACCAAACCCACAAAGCAAACCGTCGACGCGTACGCCGAACTGGCGCACCGGGTCGAGTCGCTGTGGCAGATCGCGTACCGTCGCCTGGACCTCGCCGAGCAGCAGATCCGCCGGCGCATCCCGGTGTGGGAGGCGGGCGAACTGCCCGCTGGTGGGGCGGTGCAACGCGAGGAGATCGAGAAGGCCCTCGCCGACGAGGACGGCGCCTACCGGCGGCTGCGCCGGGCGATGGACGCGTGGGCGGCGCTGTGGTTCTGGCCGTTGACCGACGAGGCCGCCACTGTCGACGGCGAGGTGGTCGCCCCGCCGACTGTCGCGCAGTGGGTGGCCGGGTTGCAGGCGCTGCTGGGCCGCAACCCCGAACTGCGCAAGCGGAAGGCGTCCGGGCCGACCCTGACCGCCGGGATGAGCTGGCACGAACTCAACGAGGCCGAACGGGTCGAGATCGGCTTCGCCAACGCGAGGCCGATCGAGACGGTGCGGCGGGAGCACCCGTGGCTGGTGGTCTGCGAGCGCATCGCCCAGCGGCAGGGCTTCTTCCACTGGCAGTTGGACTTCGCCACGGTGTTCGCCCGGGGCGGCTTCGACCTCCAAGTCGGCAACCCGCCCTGGGTACGGCCCCGCTCGGATGTGGACGCGCTGCTGGCCGAGGGTGATCCGTGGTGGCAGTTGGTGTTGAAGCCAAGTCAGGCGCAGGTCGCCACCAAACGGGCCGCGACACTGGCGCTGCCGGGCATGACCGAACTGGTTGTCGAAGGCACGGCGGAGGTGTCGTCGGTCGCGGCTTTCGTCGGCTCGGTCGGACAGTACCCGCACCTACAGGGTCTTCAGCCGGACCTGTACCGCTGTTTCATGGAGGTGATGTGGCGGCACGGGTCGGCTCGCGGCACCATCGGCATGATCCACCTGAACTCGCACTTCACCGATGAAGGCGCGGGACTCCTCCGCTCCGAGCTGTACCTACGCCTCCGCCGCCACTGGCATTTCATCAACCAACTGTTGCTCTTTGAGATTCAGAATCACAAACACTTTGGTGTCACTGTGCACGGCTCGCGTAACAGCACCCCGTCCTTCACCCAGGCGTGCTGGGTGTACCACCCTGACACGGCGACTCGGTCCCTGGCGCACGACGGAACGGGGCCGGAACCGGGACTCAAAGACGAGCAAGATAACTGGGACCTTCGCCCGCATAAGTCACGGATCACCCGCGTCACTAACAGCACGCTGCAAGCGTGGCACGCCACGATGGAGACCGGCGACGTACCGGTCCGGCAGACCCGGATGGTGTACGCGGTAAACCAATCCAGTGCGGCGGTCCTGGAGAAGCTGTCCCGGGTCGGGCGGATCGGCGACCTCGACCTGCGTTTCTCGGCCGGCTGGCACGAGAAGAATGATCGGACCAAGGGGTACTTCGAGTCAGAGTGGGGCGTGCCGCAATCCTGGGACGATGTGATTCTGCAAGGGCCGCACCTGTACGTCTCGACTCCGCTGAACAAGACACCAAACCCTACGCTTATCAGTAATAAGGACTGGTCGGTGACGGACTTCGAGGCGTTGGCGGCCGACGCGCTCCCGGCCACCGCCTACCAGCCGCGCGGTGACCGTTACGACTACGACTGCGCCTACACCGACTGGGGCGACGAGGACGCCCCCGACCCCGCCCGCGACCACTACCGCATCGCTTGGCGCAACATGGCCGCCAATCAGGGGGAACGAACGTTCATTCCGGCGCTGGTCCCGCCCGGATGCGCACACATCCACGGCGTGTCATCTGTCGGGTTGCCAGGGCGAAGGCCCGCCGAACTTGTCTACCTGTTGGGTTTTGCATCGTCACTTACGCACGACTATGCGGTTCGCGTGGCCCCGAAGTCGACGATTTCGTCATCAACCTTCCGGCGTCTCGGTGTTGCGGGTTCTCCCCTTGAATCAGAGTTGACTCTGCGGACATTGCGACTGAACGCGGTGGTGGACGTCTACGCCGACATATGGCGCGAGTGCCACCGAAGCGAGTTTGCCGACGACGACTGGACAGGCGGGCTCAAGCACAGGAGGCGTGCCCCGCTCGGGCAGGTCGGGCCGGAGTGGACGCCGGAGACGCCGCTGCGGATCGCGGCCGACCGGCGTCAGGCGCTCGTCGAGATCGACGCGCTGGTGGCGCTGGCCCTCGGCCTAACCGCCGACGAGTTGTGTTCGATCTACAGGACTCAGTTCGCCGTGCTGCGCGGCTACGACCGCAACGTCTACTTGTACGACGCCAACGGCCGGCTCGTGCCCAACTCGGTGCTCACCATCTGGCGCAGGAAGGGCGACGATCGGATCACGGTCGAGGAGCGCACCGCCACCAACCAGGCCGGCAACACCTACACCTATGAGCTGCCGTTCGTCACCCTGGACCGGGAGGCGGACATGCGCGAGGCATACGCGGTCTTCGCGGAGCGCCTGCGGGAGCGTTCGTGACCGAGCTGCTGCCCACCGTCCAGGCGGCCAACGTCCGCGACAGCCTCGTCGACTACCTGACCACGACGTTCGCGCTGACCGACAGCGATGCCCGCGACGGCCTCGACACGTTCCTGTCCGACCCGGTCACCGGCATGTTCAAGGGGCCGTACGTGCGCCTGCGCCTGCCGTTCCGCCCGGCGGAGCAGGGCTGGCGGCGGCACCTCGACTGGTACGCGGGCCCCGACCCGTACGGCCATCAGGCCGCCGCGTTCGCGCGGCTGACCTCACTGGGTGGGCGGCGGCCGCAGCCGACGCTCGTCACCACCGGCACCGGCTCGGGCAAGACTGAGGCGTTCCTGTATCCGATCCTCGACCACGTGCGCCGGGCCCGGCTCAAGGGCGTCAGCGGGATCAAGGCGCTGATCCTGTATCCGATGAACGCGCTCGCCAACGACCAGGCCGGGCGCCTCGCCGGGCTGCTGACCGGCCACCCGGAGCTGGCGTCGGTCACCGCCGCGCTCTACACCGGGGAGAAGGGCCGGCCGCGGACGATGGTCACCGCCGACGGGTTGATCACCGATCGGGGGATCATCCGGGACACCGCGCCCGACATCCTGCTCACCAACTACAAGATGCTCGACCAGTTGCTGCTGCGCCACGACGACCAGAGCCTGTGGCAGCAGTCCGCGACCAGCCTGCGCTACCTGGTACTCGACGAGTTCCACACCTATGACGGCGCGCAGGGCACCGACGTTGCCATGCTGCTGCGCCGCCTCGGCCTGGCGCTGAAGAGTCACTGGCACGACGACGACCCGGCGGTCACCGAGGCCGCCCGGTCCCGGCCGCTGGGGCTGATGACGCCGGTGGCCACGTCGGCGACCCTGGGCGACAAGGGAGATCCCGGCGCCATGCTCGGTTTCGCCGAGACGGTCTTCGGCGAGCCCTTCCCCGCCGACGCGGTGGTGACCGAGTCCCGGCAGGACCTCGCCGAATGGGTGGGGGACGCGGAAGTCGTCGTCGCCGCGGCCGGGTTCACCGTCGCTGACGCGTTCCGGCCCGACGAGGTACGCGCCGCCGTCGAGGCGCTCGGCGCCGACCCGGACGGCGCCGCTCTCACCCGTACCGTCCTGGGTCTGCTCTGGTCCGGTGACCGTGACCGGCTCGCGGCGGCCGGGCCGGACCTGCTGCTCGCGCTGGCGAAGGCGCACCCGCTGGTGCAGGAACTCACCTACGAGACAGCCGACGCCGTCAGTGTCAACGACCTGGTCCGCACGATCGCCGGCCAGGTCGGCCAGCGCACCTCACGCCTGGCGGCGGGCGGCTTCGACACCGACTGGTCGCAGGCGATATCGGCGCTGGTGGCGACCCTCGGGCACATCCGGGCGGTGGCCGGACGAGACGCGCTCGCCGTTGACGTGCACCTGTGGGTGCGCGAACTCACCCGGATCGACCGGGCCGCCGACACCACCGCCCGGTTCCGCTGGGGCGACGACGGGCCACCCGTGCCCGGTGGTGACACCGAGGACATCCGGCCGTCGTTCCCGGCCGTCTACTGCCGGTTCTGCGGCCGATCCGGCTGGGGTGTCGCGCTCGCTCCGGTCGGCACCGGTCTCGCCGCCGACGACGAGAGCATCCGGCGCGACCACGCCACCCGCGAAGGACGCTTCCGGGCCCTGCTGTACGCGCCGGCGGAAGCCAACGCGGCCTACGACGGGGCCGCGCACCCGGACGGACTGGCCTGGTTCTCGGTACGCGGCCGGGAACTGCTCGACGCCGCCCCGCCCGACGACGACTCCGACCTGCGCGACGGATGGATCCTGCCGGTGCTCACCACCGCCGGCCGGGACGCCGATGAGCACGCCCGCGACGACACCTGTCCCTCCTGCTCCCAGCCGGACGGCATCCGGTTCCTCGGCAGCGCAATCGCCACCCTGCTATCGGTGTCCCTGTCCACCTTGTTCGGGTCGGCGGCGCTCGACGTACAGGAGAAGAAGGCCCTGGTCTTCACCGACTCGGTGCAGGACGCCGCGCACCGGGCGGGCTTCGTGGAGGCCCGCTCGCACACCCTGACACTGCGGGCGGCGCTCAACGCCGCGATCGCCCCCGGCACCCTGACCCTGGACGCGCTGGTCGAGGACGCGATCCGCCGCACCGGCGAGGACAGCTTCCAGCGTTACCGCCTGCTCGGCCCCGACTGCGTCGACCGGGAGTCGTTCGCCCCGTTCTGGACGTCGAAGACGCTGCGCGGGGTGCCCGCCCGGGTGATGTCCCGGGTGCGCAAGCGGCTCGCCCTCGACGTGGCCTTGGAGTTCGGGCTCAACTCGCGTACCGGCCGGACCCTCGAACTGACCGGCGCCGTGACCGTCGAGGTGGACGCCGGCCCGCCGGCCCGGATGGCCGCCGCCGCCCGGACCGTCTTGACCGGCTTCGCCGTTCAGAACCCGCTCGACGGGGACGGCGCCGAACCGTCCGACGAGACGCTCGTCCGGTGGGCGCGCGGCGTGCTGGACCGGATGCGGGTGCAGGGCGCCATCGACCATCCCTGGTTCGCCACCTTCCGGCAGGAGGACGGGAACCGCTGGTCCATCTGGGGTGGGCGGCCCCGCGACGAGGGCATGCCGGCCTTTCCCAAAACCCGCCCGGCACCGAGCTACCCGCGCGTCGGGGGTTCCGCCAACCCCGTCCGTGACAGTGACCTGGACGCCGTCACGGCGGCCCAGTCCTGGTACGCGCGCTGGACGTCGCGGGCGCTGTCGGTCAGCCCCGCCGACGGAGGGCGGCTCGTCCGCCTGCTGCTCGACCGGCTCGCCCGTGACGGCGTGCTCACCACCGTCACCAGTCAGAGCGGTGCCACCGTCTACGCGATCCCACCGTCCGGCGTGGCGGTGGGACCGGCCCGCCTCGACGATCTCACCGCCGGGCGTCACCTCCTGGCCTGCGACACCTGCCGGGCGCTGGTGCCGGGCAGCCGCACCACGATCGACCAGCTCGATGGGGCGCCCTGCATGTTGGTGCGCTGCCACGGCCGGCTGACCCGGGAGGCGCTGGCCGACAACTTCTACCGCCGGCTGTACAGCTCGCCGGACATGCGCCGCATCGTCGCCCGCGAGCACACCAGTCTGCTGGACGACGCCACCCGGCTGGGCTACGAGGAGGGCTTCAAGAGGTCCGCGTCCGAAGCGAATGCGCCGAACGTGCTGGTCGCCACGCCGACGCTGGAGATGGGCATCGACATCGGTGACCTGTCGGCGGTCCTGCTGTCGTCGCTGCCCCGCACGGTGGCGTCCTACCTGCAGCGGGTCGGGCGGGCCGGACGCATCACCGGCAACGCCCTGAACCTGGCCTACCTGACCGGGCGGGGCGAGCAGCTACCCAAGCTCGGCGACCCGCTGTCGGTCATCAACGGCGAGGTGCGTCCACCCGCCACCTACCTGAGCGCCGAGGAGATCCTGCGTCGGCAGTTCACCGCCTGCCTCGTCGACGGTATGGCCCGCGACGGGCGCCACACCCACCCGAGCAACGCCCAGCAGGCCATCGGCTCCAGCGAGCCGGGGTCGTTCCTCGGCGAGGTCATCGCCGCAGCGGAGACGGGTGGGGCCGACGCGGTACGCCGGTTCACCGAGACGATCGGAGCACTGCCGCAGTCCACCGTCGACGGGCTCGTCGACTGGGTCAGCCCGGTGGCCGGCGCCGGAACCAGCCTGTTCGCCGGGCACGTGCACGCGGCCAGCCGACGCTGGCAGCAGACCGTCGAAACCCTCCGGCAGCGCCAGATCCAGATCAACAAGGTGTTGCCGGAACTGGAGGCCAAGGCCGCCTCCCCGGCCGTCACCGACGACGACAAACGCGCCCTGCGCTCGGCCCGAACCACCCGCAAACTGATCAGTGGGCAGCTCGGTCACCTGCGCGGCGAATACTGGATCAGCGTGCTGGAGGAACACGGCCTTCTGCCCAACTACACGTTGCTCGACGACACGGTCACGCTCGCGGTCGGGATCAGCTGGACCAACCCCGACTCCGGCGAGTTCGAAAGCGACAGCGCCCAGTTCCAGCGTGCCTCCGCGCAGGCCATCCGCGAGTTCGCGCCGGGCGCGACCTTCTACGCCCGAGGCTGGGAGATCTCCGTCGACGCGATCGACCTGGGCATCGACGGCGAATCCATCCGCCCCTGGGCGTTCTGCCCGGCCTGCGGATACGCCGCCGACATCGCCGCCACCGGGCAGGAACAGCCGATCGCGAGGTGCCCGCGGTGCGGCAGCACCGGCATCGCCGACACCGGCCAGCATCTCCAGGTGGTGGAACTGGCCCACGTCTCCGCCGAGGTGCGCCGCGACGAGGTGAAGATCTCCGACCGGCGCGACCAACGCGACCGCCTCCCGTTCCAGCTCATCACGGCCGCCGACATCGACCCGGCGGGCGTGGCGGCGAAGTGGTTCGCCGAGAACACCGGGCTGGGCTGTACCTACCTGCGCACCATGGACCTGCGGTGGCTGAACGTCGGCGTCCCGGGGCACGGCATGTCGCGAATCATCTCGGCCGACGAACGCAACGGAGCGCTGTTCCGGGTGTGCAGCGGGTGCGGCAAGCTCGACACGGACTCCGGTCGTAATCGCCCGCACGAACACCGCGCCTGGTGCCCGTACCGGAGGTCGGCCAGGGAGAACACCGTCGCCGTCGCCCTCTCCCGCACCCTGCGTACCCAGGGGCTGCTGCTGCGCCTGCCGTACGCGGTCACCCTCGGCGACGACTTCGCCGTGCCCAGCCTGGCTGCGGCGTTGCTGCTCGGGCTGCGTGAGCAAATCGGCGGGCACCCGGACCATCTGCGGGTCGAGCACGTCGTCGACCCGACGCTCAGCGACGGCACCGACAACCACGACGCGCTGCTGTTGCACGACGTGGTGCCCGGTGGCACCGGATACCTGGCCGACCTGGCCGACCCCGGACAGCTGCGCGACCTGCTGGCGCGGGCCTGGCGGCGGGTGCGCGAGTGCGAATGCAGGCACGAGGAACGACTCGCCTGCCATCGTTGTCTGCTGCCGTTCACCCCGCCCGCCGCGCTGCGCCGCACATCCCGTGCCGCCGCCGAGCGACACCTCGCCCACCTGCTCGGCCTGCCCGAGGACGCCGACACCGCCGACGGCCCGCCGTGGACGCTGGTGCAGACCCCGCCGCAGGACAGCCCCGAATCGCACCTGGAACAACGCTTCCGCAAGTTGCTCGTGCAGCGGTTGAAGGCGATCGGAGCCGCCATCACCGAAGTGCCCAAACCCTGGGGCAACGCACTGCGCTTCACTCTGCCCGGTGACCACCGGCAATGGACCCTCACCCCGCAGGTGAACGTCGAGAACTCCCGCCCCGACTTCCTCCTGGAATCCAACGACACCTCCGTACCGGCGGTGGCCGTCTTCACCGACGGCCGGGCCTTCCACGCCGTCGCGTCCCGCAACCGGCTCGCCGAGGACGCCGAGAAACGCCAGATCTTGCGCGACACCGGGCGCGTGGTCCTGGCCGTCACCGCAGCCGACCTCGCCGCCGCCGAGCAGGACACCAGCGCCGCTCCGGCGTGGTTCGCCGAGGCGACTGTGGCCCGACTGATCAAACAAGCCCCGTTCCAGGCCGCACCGAGCGCGTACGAAGGGCTGCGCTCCGGCCCGGTCTCCTGGGTGCTGGCGTGGGTGTCGGCGCCCAAGCCGACGGACCTGGGGATCGTCGCGAGGGCCGTGCCGATGTTCCTCGTCGACAGCCGGTCGCGCCGCACCTGCGCCGAAGGGATCGGCCTCGCCACGATCGGGCGGGCCGTGCTGCTCGGCGAGGAGCTGCCACCGGGCGGGCGGACCGTCCTGGTGCGGCAGTTCGGCGCGCTGGCCGTCGTCATCGAGCCGGCGCGCTCGGCGGTGCACGCCGCGCTCGTGCTCGACGACCGGGAGCAAGCACTCGACGCCGACCACGCAGACGCCTGGCGGTTGTGGCTGCAACTGTCCAACGCGATGTCCCTGCGTGACTGGCCCACCGTCATCACGACCACCAGCCGTGCGGGCGTCGCCACCGCCTCGACCACCACATCTGAGCCGACCGGCTCGGACGGCCTACCGGATGGCGTGGACGACAGCTGGGTGTCGGCGTACGAGTCGGCCGCGCCGGGCGCCGAACGCGACCTGATCCGGCTGCTCGCCACCCGCGGCGGCCTCGACGCCCCGCTGATCGGCGTGGAAGGCCCGCAGGGCATCCCGATGGACATCTGCTGGCCGCACCGGCACGTCGCAGTGGACCTCTACGACATGCCCGACGAGGACCGCGCGGACCTCAGCTTTGCCGGCTGGCACGTCGTGCAGCCGGACCCGGACGCCATCGTCGCGGCACTGACCGGTGCCACCGAACAGGGGGAGCGCTGATGCCGACAATCATCATGACCAAGTGGCCCGTCAAGATCGATGGCTCGGTCAAAGCCAAGGCGATGACGTTCCTGCAGAAGCTCTCCGCCGATGACACCACCGCCGGCCTGCACGTCGAACCGATCGCGGGAGCGGCCGACCCCCGCGTCCGTACCGGCCGTGTCGACCAGTTCTGGCGGGCCGTGATGTTCCGGCTCGACGGCGCGGGGGAGTGCCACTACGTCATCCACGGTGTCTGGCCCCACGACGACGCCATCGCCGTCGCGTCCCGGGTCCGTCTCAAGGTCAACCCGATCAACGGCCTGCCCCAGATCGAGGAGGCCGGACCCGTCGCACCGCCGCACGGCAGCGGCTCTGCCGTGTCCCGTCCGGAGCACCCCCGCACGGAACCGGAGGAGCCGCTGCTGGTCCGGCTCGGGCGCAGCCGCAGCGAACTCGTCGACCGGCTCGGCGTGCCCTCCGACATCGCCGACCAGGCATTGGCCTCGCCGGACGAGGATGCCGTCCTGGAGCTGGCACAACGCCACGAAGGCTGGCTGGGGCTGCTCCTGGTGGACCTCGCCACCCAGGACTCCATCGACGCCATCGCCGAGCGGCTGCACCTCGAAGCGCCCGATCAGACCGGTGACGACGACGCCGACCTGCTTCGGTCGCTCCAGCAACCGGCCGCTCAGGCCCAGTTCGCCTTCATCGACGGCCAGGAGGAACTCCGCCGGGTCATCGAGAACGGTGACTTCGGTTCGTGGCGGGTCTTCCTGCACCCCGAGCAGCGCCACTACGCGGTGCGCCGCTACCGAGGGCCTTTCCGACTCTCCGGCGGTGCCGGCACCGGAAAGACTGTCGTCCTCCTGCATCGCGCCCGCGCGCTGGCCCGGGAGCGGCCCGAAGCGCGGATCGTGCTGACGACCTTCACCACGAACCTGGCAGACGCGCTCCGCGACGGGCTCGGGCTACTCGACCCGACAGTGCCGCAGGCGCCGGCACTCGACGTACCCGGCGTCCACGTCACCGGCGTCGACGCACTTGCCGCCACCGTCATCCGGTCCGCCGGCGGCGGCATCGCCGACGCCGTCCACGCCGTCCTGGGCGAGGCCCGATCGACGCCGACCGGCCGTACGCCGACCGGTCGCTGGCGGGAGGTCATCGAAGCGTCGGCGACCTCGCTGCCGCCGGAGATCGTCAACGAGACGTTCCTCAGCAACGAATACGCGCTCATCGTCCTGCCCAACAAGGTCAAGAACGAGCACGAGTACCGCCGGGTACGCCGGCCCGGTCGTGGTGTGGCCCTCGACCGGGCCAAGCGGGACAGCGTCTGGGCGCTGATCGCCGCCTACCGGGCGCAGTGCCGCATCGACGGCACACTCGACTTCGCCGAGGCTGCCGCCGTCGCCGCCGCTCACCTGACGACCAGCGGTGGCCAAGCCGACCACGTGCTCGTTGACGAGGGCCAGGACCTGTCGCCGACGCACTGGCAGATGCTGCGCGCTCTGGTCGCCGAGGGCGAAGACGACCTGTTCATCGCGGAGGACTCCCACCAGCGCATCTACGGCAGCCGAACCGTCCTGGGCCGCTACGGCATCAAGATCGTCGGGCGATCGCAGCGGCTCAGCCTTAACTACCGCACTACGGCGCAGAACCTGCGCTACGCGATGACTGTGCTCGACGGCGGTCACTACGTCGACCTCGAAGAACATGCGGAGATCACCGGCTATCGGTCGGCACGATCAGGCCCGGTGCCAGCGGTGGAGACGCTGGACTCGCTCGCCTCGGAGCTGGACAGGATCGCCGACCGCATCCGCTCCTGGCGCGACGCCGGGGCCACACCCGAGACGATCGCCGTCCTCGTGCACGACAAGTTTCAGCGGGAACGGGTCGTCAATGCGCTCAACGAGCGCGGCGTGCCCGCACGAGCGGTCGACCGCGACCGCCCGGGGGAGGGCCGAGTGTTGGTCATGACCATGCACCGGGCAAAGGGCATGGAGTTCGCCAAGGTCATACTCGCCGACGTCGGGTTTCAGTCGGTCGCCGAGAGGACCAGACTCAACGAGCTTGATCCCATCGAGCGGCACGACGTTGAGCTGCGGGCCCGGTCATTGGTGTACGTAGCTGCAACCCGTGCTCGCGACGAGCTGTTGGTGATCCAACGTCGATAGCTCTGCTCTGGCCATGATCGGTACACACCTTCTGTAGACACATAATTGTCATTCTGTGCACCCACGCCTACCTCACCGTCACCGCCGCCCAGGCCAAAAAAAAGGGGGCATCGAATCCGATGACGGCCTTATTCCCTCACCCTCGGCGAGGTCCGACGTCTCCTGGCACACTTGATCACCGCCGCCCGACCTTTCGACCACATCCACTAATGGTCACGATGACGACGCCGACA
>NZ_JAAOLH010000032.1:0-18839 GCF_011602315.1 Micromonospora sp. CMU55-4 | reverse complement strand
TTTTCCGGCCCTCGGGTGGTGCACCCGGTACGCCTCCGCGATCTGCCTGCCCACCGAGTAGTACGGATGCAACGCCGACAACGGATCCTGAAAGATCATCGCCATGTCCCGGCCCCGCAACCGGCGGATCTCCTCCTCACGCAGACCCACCAACTGACGCCCACCGACCGAGATCTCCCCCGAGATGGTCGTCCGCTTCGCGTTGTGCAAACCGAGAATCGCCAGCGACGTCACGCTCTTGCCGGACCCGGACTCCCCCACGATCCCCAGCGTGCGACCCCGCTCGACGGCGAACGACACCCCGTCCACGGCCCGCACCACACCGTCCTCGGTGTCGAACCGCACCCGCAGATCCCGGACCTGGAGATAGGGCCCGTCGCCGGAGCGCTGCTCCGGCACCTCCGGGCGGTCCGGCTCCCCGGACGGCACCGCCTCCGACCTGCCCATTGACCGCCTCCCCTTCGGTGATGAAGAGAACCTACAGGAAAACCCAGGAGGCGAAAATAAGCTACATCGAGCGGTCTGTCAGCGGCCTGAGCGTAACGACTGGGTTTCCGTCTCGCACGCCCGTCACCTGGGACATCCACACTCGCGACTGGCCGTCGCGGCCTCATCGCCGCACCCGGAGTGCGACGATGGTGCCGGCGACGAAGGGACGATTCCCGTCGGCACGAGGTGGAGGCGACCATGACCGCGGCGGTGTTCGGCCACGACGGCCCGTGGACCGAAGAGGAGTACCTCGCCCTCGGCGAGACGCGGCAACGCGTCGAACTCTTCGACGGGAGCCTGCACGTGACACCGGCACCGACTCCACGGCACCAGCGAATCCAGCGGAACCTCGGCAACCTGCTGGAGGCCGCGGCCCGGCACGTCGGCCTGGAACTGCTGGAGACGGTGAACGTCCGGCTCCGGCCAGGCCGCATACCGATTCCCGACCTGGTCGTCACCGAGCCGATCGACTTCGACCAGCCGATGATCGAGGCGCGGGACGTTCGGCTCGTGTGCGAGGTCATCTCACCTGGTAACGCGGCAACCGACAAGGTGCTCAAGATGCACTACTACGCCGCCGCGGGCATCGAGTGGTACCTGCTGGTGGAGCAGGAGACAGGCACGCTGCACCTCCACCGGCGGCAGGGTCGGCACTACCGGGAGGTGTCGGTGACAAAGCCCGGTTCCCTGCTGGAGCTGACCGAGCCCGTCCGCGCCACGATCCGGCCGGAGGATCTCGTCCCCTGACGGATGTCGGTGGGCTCGCCTAGGGTCGGCGCATGAGCGAGCGTCAGCGAGCGAATCATCGGGGCAGCGCAAAGGTGCCTCATGCCGGCACGCAGCGCAGCGGAGTGCCGGCATGAGCGAGCGTCAGCAGGGCAACGGAGTGCCAGCATGAGCGAGTTCGACGCGGCGACCGCCGCCGTCCAAGCCGCCCTCGACGCGGGCGCCCGCTACGCCGACGCCCGGGTCATGCACCGCCGCTACGAGTCGATGTCTGCGCGCAACGGCGACATCGAGGAGCTGAGCCAGGACGAGAGCATCGGGCTGGGCGTACGCGCGCTCGTCGGATCGGGGTGGGGCTTCCACGCCGTACCCGATCTGTCCGACGCGGCGGCCCGCGACGCCGGCCGGCGCGCCGCGGCGATCGCCACCGCGAGCGCGCGGGTTCCCGGCCCGCCGATCGACCTGGTGCCTTCCGAGGCGGCGGTGGCGAGCTGGGCCTCGGAGTGCGCCGTCGACCCGCTCGGGGTGCCGCTGTCGGACAAGGGCGACCTGCTGGTCCGCGCCACCGCGACGATGCGCGAGCACGGCGCCGACCTGGCCGAGGGGCTCTACCAGATCTGGGACACCACGAAATGGTTCGTCTCCAGCGAGGGCCACCGGATCGACCAGCACATCCGGGAGTGCGGCGGCGGCATCTCGGCCACGTCGATCGGCGACGGCGAGACGCAGCGCCGGTCCTACCCGAGCTACCGCGGGCAGTACGGCACGACCGGCTGGGAGCTGGTCACCTCGCTGGACCTGGCCGCGCACGCCGCCCGGATCGCCGAGGAGTCCCGCGAGCTGCTGACCGCGCCGCTCTGCCCGGCCGGCGAGACCGACCTGATCCTCGGCGGCGAGCAGCTCGCGCTGCAGATCCACGAGTCGGTCGGGCACGCCATCGAGCTGGACCGCATCCTCGGCTGGGAGGCGGCTTTCGCCGGCACGTCCTGGCTCGACCTGGCCCGCCTCGGCTCGCTGCGCTACGGCTCCGAGCTGATGAACGTGACCATCGACCCGACCATCCCCGGGGCGCTGGGCAGCTTCGGCTACGACGACGAGGGCTCCCCGGCCGTGGCCCGGGACGCGGTCCGCGAGGGGCGGTGGGTCGGGGTGCTCGCCGGCCGGGACTCGGCCGCCGTCGCCGGCCTGGACTACGGCGGCAGCGTACGGGCCGACGGCTGGGCCCGGCTGCCGATGGTGCGGATGACGAACGTGGGCCTGGAGCCCGGCCCGCACACGCTGGACGAGATCATCGCGGCCACCGACGACGGGGTGCTGATGGACATCAACAGGTCCTGGTCGATCGACGACAAGCGGCTCAACTTCCAGTTCGGCTGCGAGGTCGGCTGGGAGGTCAAGAACGGCCGCCGGGGGCGGATGCTGCGCAACCCGACGTACACCGGCATCGGGCCGGTCTTCTGGCGCTCGATGGACATGCTCTCCTCGGAGACGGTCGCCTGGGGCACGCCCAACTGCGGGAAGGGGCAGCCCGGCCAGGTCGGGCACACCGGCCATCCGGCCGCGCCGGCCCGGTTCCGCGGCGTCCGGGTGGGGGTGCGGGCATGAGCGAGCGCAGCGAGCGAATCAGCAGGCTCAGGGCGACAGTGCCTCATGACGGCACGGAGCGAAGCGGAGTGCCGGCATGAGCGCCGAACTGGGGATCGCGGCGGGAGTGGTGGACCTGGTCCGGCGTACGGCCGGTCCCGGTGCCGAGGCCGAGGTACTGGTGACCCGCACCGACCTGGCCCTGACCCGGTTCGCCAACTCCTTCATCCATCAGAACGTGTCCGAGACCGGTGTCTCCGTACACCTGCGGTTGCACGTGGACGGGCGGACCGCGACCGGCAGCGGCAGCCGGGTCGACGCCGACGGGCTGGCCGCCCTGGTCGAGCGGACCCGGGCCGCGGCCCGGCTCGCGCCGCCCGACCCGGCCTGGCCGGGACTGACCGCGCCGACGCCCGTGCCGTCCGGCCCGGCCACCGACGAGGCCACCGCGTTCGCCTCGCCCGGCGAGCGGGCCGAGCGGGTACGCGCGTTCGTGGACGCGGTCGACGGGCTGGAGGCGGCCGGCTACTGCCGCACCGCGTACCGGTCGGGGGCGTTCGCCAACTCGGCCGGGCACACGGCGGCCGGAAGCGCGGCCGAGGCGGCCATGGACGGCATCGCCCGCGCCGGCGCCGCGGACGGGGTGGCGCGGCTCTGCGCCGACCGGCTCGCCGACCTCGACGGCGCGGCGCTCGGCGCGCACGCGGCGGCGAAGGCACGGGCCGCGGCCGACCCGGTCGAGCTGCCGCCCGGGCACTACGAGGTGGTGCTCGAACCGGCTGCCGTCGCCGACCTGCTGCAGAACCTCGCCTGGTTCGGCTTCAACGGCAAGCGGTACGCCGAACGGCAGTCGTTCGCCGAGCCGGGCACCGCCCAGTTCGACCCGCTGGTGACGCTGGTGGACGACCCGCTGCACGCCGGTACTCTGCCGTTCGACCTGGAGGGCACGCCGCGGCGGGCGTTGCCGCTGGTCGAGGGCGGCATCACCGGGGCGGTGGCGTACGACAGGCGCGGCGGCGCGGAGGCGGGCAGCGGGTCGACCGGCCACGGCATGCCGGGTAGCGCGACGTTCGGGCCGATCCCGCACAACATCCGCCTGCTGGCGGATCCGGGCGTCGCCGATGCGGGCACGACAGTCGCGGCCGGGCCGGTGAGCGCGGGCGTCACCGGAGCGGTGGGCGACCCGGACACCGCCGCGCTGGTGGCCGGGATGCGGCGCGGGCTGCTGGTGAGCGACTTCTGGTACACGCGGGTGCTGGACCCGAAGCAGCTGGTGGTCACCGGGCTGACGCGCAACGGGGTGTGGCTGGTCGAGGACGGCGTGCCGACCCGGGCGGTGCGCGACTTCCGGTTCACCGAGTCGTACCCGCGGGCGCTGGGGCCAGGGCGGGTGCTGGGCCTGGGCCGGGCGCCGGTCCGGCAGCCGGGCCGGGTCGACGGGTCCTGGTACGAGGCGCCGACGCTGCGGCTGTCCTCCTGGCACTTCACCGGCGGCGCGTCCGGGTGATCCGGCGCGTCGCCGGGCGCACCCGCGGCGCCGGTCGGCGCACCGTTCGACCGACCCGCCACATTGATCATGAACTGACTCTTTCCAAGCTGCGGGACACACGGGACACTGCGTTGCGCGGCCGGGCCGTGAAGATCGGCGTAACGTGTGTCACTTAGCCGCACCGGTTCGCCGGTGTGGCCTCGTGCGTGCGCAAGACGTGACAGTGACGTCAGGGAGATGACTCGAATGACAACTACGTCGGCCAAGACGCCGAGATCGCAGCCGCGGGGAGGGCGGGCGCGCGCCGCCATCGCGGCGAAGACGTTGCGGACCGACCGGTGGTGGTTCGCTCCGCTGATCACCGTGGTCGGGCTCAGCGCGTGGGTCATCTACGCGACGGTCCGGGTCTTCATGCACAAGTGGTACTGGGTGGAGCAGTACCACTACCTGACACCGTTCTACTCCCCCTGCGTCACCGACCGCTGCGTCGAGGGCTCCTCGCACTTCGGCCAGTTCCTGCCCGGCTGGTGGATCATCCCGGACGCGGCGCTCACCCTGCCGTTCCTGCTGCTGTTCCGGCTGACCTGCTACTACTACCGCAAGGCGTACTACCGGTCGTTCTGGCTGTCGCCGCCGGCCTGCGCGGTGCCGGACGGTCACCAGTCGTACAGCGGTGAGACGCGGTTCCCGCTGCTCGGGCAGAACCTGCACCGCTACTTCTTCTACGCCGCCGCGATCATCTCGCTGATCAACACCTGGGACGCGATCCTGGCCTTCCACTCCCCCGACGGCTTCGGCTTCGGCCTGGGCAACATCATCCTGGTCGGCAACGTGGTGATGCTGTGGGCGTACACGATCTCCTGCCACTCCTGCCGCCACATCATCGGCGGGCGGCTCAAGCACTTCTCCAAGCACCCGATGCGCTACAAGGCGTGGACCGGGGTGTCCTGGTTGAACGTCCGGCACATGCAGCTCGCCTGGATCACCCTGGGCACCCTGGCGCTCACCGACTTCTACGTGATGGCGGTCGCCGCCGGCTGGATCAACGACCTGCGGTTCATCAACTGAGAGCCTGGACATGACTGAGACGCGAATCGAACGACACCACTACGACGTCGTCGTGATCGGGGCCGGCGGCGCCGGCCTGCGCGCGGCGATCGAGGCCCGGCTGGCCGGCAAGAAGACCGCGATCATCTCGAAGTCGCTGTTCGGCAAGGCGCACACGGTGATGGCCGAGGGTGGCGCCGCCGCCGCGATGGGCAACGTGAACTCGCGGGACAACTGGCAGGTGCACTTCCGGGACACCATGCGCGGCGGCAAGTTCCTGAACAACTTCCGGATGGCCGAGCTGCACGCCAAGGAGGCGCCGCAGCGGATCTGGGAGCTGGAGACGTACGGCGCGCTGTTCGACCGCACCAAGGACGGGAAGATCTCGCAGCGCAACTTCGGCGGCCACGAGTACCCGCGCCTGGCGCACGTCGGCGACCGGACCGGCCTGGAGCTGATCCGTACGCTCCAGCAGAAGATCGTCTCGCTACAGCAGGAGGACAAGCAGGAGTTCGGCAGCTACGACGCGCGGATCCGGGTCTTCTCCGAGACCACGATCACCGAGTTGCTGCTCGACGGCGACCGCGTCGCCGGCGCGTTCGGCTACTACCGCGAGTCCGGCGAGTTCATCCTCTTCGAGGCGCCCGCCGTGGTGCTCGCCACCGGCGGCGTCGGACGGTCCTACAAGGTCACCTCGAACTCCTGGGAGTACACCGGGGACGGCCACGCGCTGGCGCTGCGCGCCGGGGCGACGCTGATCAACATGGAGTTCCTCCAGTTCCACCCGACCGGCATGGTCTGGCCGCCCTCGGTGAAGGGCATCCTGGTCACCGAGTCGGTGCGCGGCGACGGCGGGGTGCTGAAGAACTCCGAGGGCAAGCGGTTCATGTTCGACTACGTCCCGGACGTGTTCCGCAAGCAGTACGCGGAGACCGAGGAGGAGGCGGACCGCTGGTACACCGACCCGGACAACAACCGGCGTCCGCCGGAGCTGCTGCCCCGTGACGAGGTCGCCCGCGCGATCAACAGCGAGGTCAAGGAGGGCCGGGGTACGCCGGCCGGCGGCGTCTACCTGGACATCGCCTCCCGCAAGTCGGCCGAGGAGATCCGCCGCCGCCTCCCGTCGATGTACCACCAGTTCAAGGAGCTGGCCGACGTCGACATCACCAAGGAGCCGATGGAGGTCGGCCCGACCTGTCACTACGTGATGGGCGGCGTCGAGGTCGACCCGGACTCCGGCGCGGCGTACGGCACGGTGCGCGGGCTCTACGCCGCCGGTGAGGTGTCCGGCGGCATGCACGGCTCCAACCGGCTCGGCGGCAACTCGCTGTCCGACCTGCTGGTCTTCGGCAAGCGCGCGGGCGGGCACGCGGCCACGTACACCGATCAGCTCACCAGCCGCCCGGCGGTGTCGGTGGCGGCGGTGGAGGCCGCCGTGGAGACGGCGCTGGCGCCGTTGCAGCGCGACACCGGCGAGAGCCCGTACCAGCTCCAGCAGGACCTCCAGGCGGTGATGGGCGACCTGGTCGGCATCATCCGGCGCGAGGGCGAGCTCGCGGACGCCATGCGCCGGCTGGCCGAGCTGCGGGAGCGGGTGGCGAAGGTGAGCGCGGTCGGCGGCCGGCGCTACAACCCGGGCTGGCACCTGGCGCTGGACCTGCGCAACATGCTCGTGGTCTCGGAGTGCACCGCGATGGCGGCGCTGGAGCGGCAGGAGTCGCGCGGCGGGCACACCCGGGAGGACTACCCGGCGATGGACCCGAAGTGGCGGCGGGTCAACCTGGTCTGCTCGCTGGACGGGGACGCGGTCCGGCTGACCCACAAGCCGCTGCCGAAGATGCGGCCGGAGCTGATCGGGCTGTTCGACCGGGCCGAGCTGGCCAAGTACCTGACCGACGAGGAACTCGCCGAGTTCGACGCCCTCACCGAGGAGGCGAACACTGATGGGAAGTAAGCGCCAGTTCCGCATCTGGCGGGGCGACGAGACCGGCGGCGACCTGAAGGACTACACGGTCGAGGTGAACGAGGGCGAGGTGGTCCTCGACGTGATCCACCGGCTGCAGGCCACCGAAGCGCCGGACCTGGCGTGCCGGTGGAACTGCAAGGCCGGCAAGTGCGGCTCCTGCTCCATGGAGATCAACGGCAAGCCGCGGCTGGGCTGCATGACCCGGATGTCGACGTTCGAGGAGTCGGAGACCGTCACGGTCACCCCGCTGCGCACCTTCCCGGTGATCCGGGACCTGGTCACCGACGTCTCGTTCAACTACGAGAAGGCCCGGGAGACCCCGGCGTTCGCGCCGCCGGCCGACGTGGCGCCCGGCGACTACCGGATGCAGCAGGTCGACGTGGAGCGCTCGCAGGAGTTCCGCAAGTGCATCGAGTGCTTCCTGTGCCAGAACGTCTGCCACGTGATCCGGGACCACGAGGAGAACAAGCCGGCGTTCTCCGGCCCCCGGTTCTTCATCCGGGCGGCCGAGCTGGACATGCACCCGCTGGACGCGCGTACCGACCGCCGGGAGTACGCGCAGTCCGACATGGGACTCGGCTTCTGCAACATCACCAAGTGCTGCACCGAGGTCTGCCCCGAGCACATCAAGATCACCGACAACGGGATCATCCCCATGAAGGAACGGGTCGTCGACCGCAGGTACGATCCCCTTGTGTGGCTCGGTAACAAGATCTTCCGGAGGGGTCAGGTGCCTCAGACCAGCGCGACCAGCGGGCATTCCAGCGGTGCCGTCACGTCCGGAGGGGCGCACGGCGGGGCGCACGCGCACTCCGGCGGAACGCACTCGCACGGCGGGGTGCACTCGCACGCGGGCGGCTCGCACGACAGCGCCGCCGAGCGTCAGGCCCAGCAGGGCGTCAACTGGCACCGCGAGGTGCCGCACCCGACCGCCCCGGCGGTGGACGCCAACGGCAAGCTGCCGCTGACCGAACTGACGTTCAACCGGGCCGCCGCGCCGTCGCCGTTCGGCGACGACGTGACGTTCCCGCTGCCCCCGGAGCACCTCAACTTCGCCCACCCGCAGCAGGACGAGCCGAAGCACTGAACGACAGCACGACGACGGGGGCCAGCGGCACACGCCGCC
The DNA here is from genome assembly GCF_011602315.1 of Micromonospora sp. CMU55-4. NCBI lineage: Bacteria > Bacillati > Actinomycetota > Actinomycetes > Micromonosporales > Micromonosporaceae > Micromonospora > Micromonospora sp. CMU55-4. The sequence continues at coordinate 10,412 of NZ_JAAOLH010000032.1, read as the reverse complement.
GGCCCCCGTCCCGTTTCGGCCCGCCTGTCCGGTCCGGAGCCTCAGTCGGACGCGGCGAGCAGCGGACGCAACGCGGCCACGATCGGCACGTCGGCCGGAAGCCAGTCGACGCTGTCCAGCTCGGCGGCGGAGAGCCAGCGCAGCTCCGCGTGCTCCAGGGCCTTCGGCTGGTCGCCGTGCAGCAGGCGGGCGGCGTAGACGCGCAGCACGGACCGGCCGTGCGCCATCCGTACGTCACGGCCGACGCGGGCGCCGACAGCCACCCGTACGCCCAGCTCCTCGGCGCACTCGCGGGCCAGCGCGTCGGTCTCGGCCTCACCCGGCTCGACCTTCCCGCCGGGGAACTCCCACCGGCCCGCCACCTCGGGGGGCGCGGAGCGCTCGCACGCCAGCACCCGGCCGCCCTCGATGATCGCGGCCCCGACGACCACCCTCGGCTCCCGCCGGTCGGCGTGTCCGCCCCCGCTAATCCGTTCGGTCCGCACGGGCCACCAGCGTGCCAGATCAATCGGCGGTTTGGGTAGCTGCGTCGGCCGTCAGGTCAGCAGAACACGGAAGTGTGGGCGTGGACACACCATCTGAGTGGCGAGAGACTAGAGAGCGTCGACTGGGACACGGGATGGCGACGATTTGGCCACAAGCCGGCAACGACGCCTGGGAGGTGCGGTGATGCGCGTGCTGTTCAGCGGCCGTGCGAAGCACGACTACCTCAGCGACGCACTGGCCCTGCTGTCGGGATGGACGCGCGAGGGCGAACAGATCCGCCGCACGATCGTCCTCGACGACACCCAGCACGCCGCGCTCACCGAACGGGTGGCGGTGGTCGCCGACGCGCTGCGGCTGCGCCCGGAGATCAGCCGCCGGGCCGATCGTACCCAGATCCGGCTGGGCCACGGCGACGGCGAGCCACTCACCGAGGGTGAGGTGCTGCTCGCGGCGCGCATCGAGGACGCGGTCCGCGCGGTCACCGAGCCCTGAGCGCTGGCGCGCCCCGCCTACCCTCAGATGCATGTCTGGCCCCACGTACGACCGCAAGGAACAGTTCCAGCAGATCCAGAGCGGGCTGCTGCCCGGTGAGCAGATCATCGCCGTCTACGACGCGGTGGGCACCGGCACCGGCTTCATCGGCCTGACCGACCGGCGGGTGATCATCCAGGACCGCTCCTTCGTCGGCAAGCGGTACGCCATCACCAGCATCCCGTACTCGAAGATCACCAGCGTGAGCGTGGTGAGCAACAAGTCCTGGGGTGGCTCGTTCTTCTCCACCGGGTCGATCGCCGTGCACGTCGGCACGCACACCTACGAGGTCGAGTTCCGGGGCGCGGAGAAGAGCCACCACGTGCACAACGTGATCCTGCACCACATCTCCTGACCCGCACTGGCACAATCGCCGCCATGCGAGGGCTGACGGCACGCTGGCGGGCCTGGCGGGGCGACCACCGCCGGGCCGTACGCCTGGTCAGCCGGCTCCTGGTGCTCGCCACGGCCGCCGTGGTGCTGCTGGGCGCCGCCACGATCGCCAGCGTGACCTGGGTCCGCGGCGCCGCCGAGGGTCGCCTGTTCGGCGCCGCGGACGTGCCCGAGACGCCGGTCGCGCTGGTGCTGGGCACCAAGGTGGACCCGGACGGCACCCCGGCGCCGTTCCTCGCCGGCCGGCTGGAGATCGCCCGCCAGTTGTACGCCGCCGGCAAGGTCAAGGTGCTCCTGCTCTCCGGCGACCACATGGACTGGGACTACGACGAGCCGGACGCGATGCGGCGCTGGCTCGTCGAGCGGGGCGTCCCGGCGGAGAAGACGGTGCTGGACCATGCCGGCTTCGACACGTACGACTCGTGCGTGCGCGCGCACCGCGTCTTCGGGGTCCGGCGGGCCACTGTGGTCACCCAGTCGTTCCACCTGCCGCGCGCGGTGGCGCTCTGCCGGGACGCCGGCATCGAGACCGTCGGCGTCGGCGACGACACCGCCCGCCGGTACGCCGGCCAGTGGCGGGTCAGCTCCACCCGGGAGCACGCCGCCTGCGTCAAGGCCGCCGTGGACGTGCTCAGCGGGCGCGACCCGGTGCACCTCGGCCGCCGGGAGACCGCTGTGGACGACGCGCTGCGGGCGTAATCCGGTTGTCGCCCCGGTCGGCTGCTGGTCTGCTGGACCCCTCGAAGCCGACCGGAGGGAGCACCGCCATGCCACACGCTGCGAAGCCCAACCGACCCGTCGTCACCCTTGCCGAAACGAGGCTTCGTGTTTCCGTACCCCATTCCGGCGGAGGTCGCTGACCTCGCGCCGCGTCCTGTCCCTTCCGCCCGGCGGGAGGGCGTGTGATGTCCGTCTTCGACGATCCCGGCTTGTTCGGCCGGCTCTGGGCCGACACCTACGACGGCCCCGGCAATCCCGACCCGGCCCCGGCCGTCGACTTCCTCGCACCGCTGGCCGAGGGCGGCCCGGTGCTCGAACTGGCGGTCGGCACCGGCCGGGTGGCCCTGCCGCTGGCCGCCCGCGGTCTGACCGTGGAGGGCGTCGAGGCGTCCCCGGAGATGGTCGCGCACCTGCGCGCCAAGCCGGGCGGCGCGGACCTGCCCGTCACCATCGGCGACATGGCGGACGTCCCGGTCGCCGGGCCGTACCGTCTGGTCTTCCTGGTGTTCAACACGCTGTTCAACCTGGTCTCCGAGGAACGCCAGGCGGCGTGCTTCCGCAACGTCGCCCGGGTGCTCGCGCCCGGCGGGGCGTTCGTCATCGAGACGTTCGTGCCCGACCCGGCGGACTTCGACCGGGACGAGCAGGTCCAGGTGCGGGAGGTGACCGAGGACTCGGCCACCATCCGCGTGCACCGGTACGACCGCGCGGCGCAGACGTTCGTGCGGCAGACCGTCACGTTCGACGCCTCCGGCGTGCACCTGAAGCCGTTCGCCATGCGCTACGCCTGGCCGGAGCAGGTCGACGAGCTGGCGGAGCGGGCCGGGCTGCGGCTCACCGAGCGGTACGCCGACTGGGACCGGTCGCCGTTCGACGCGGGCAGCCGCTCGCACATCTCCGTCTACCGGCGGCGGTAGCGCTCACGTCGAGGGGCCGGGCGTCGTCCCGGCCCCTCGACGCGCGACTACGCTGACGACCGCCGGTCCGGACAGGGGGAACCGATGACTGTCACCGTCGTCGCGATGGACGACTCGCACGCCGACGCCGTACTGGAGATCTACCGTCTGGGCATCGCCGAGGGCAACGCCACGTTCGAGACCGAGCCGCCGGACTGGGCGCGGTTCACCGCCACCCGGCTGCCCGGCCACCGCTGGGTGGCGCTCGACGAGGCAGGCGACGTGCTCGGCTGGGTGGCCTGCTCCGCTGTCTCCGACCGCTGCGTCTACGCCGGTGTGGTCGAGCACTCCGTCTACGTGCACCCGCGGGGGCGCGGGCGCGGGGTCGGCCGGGCGCTGCTGGAGGCGCTGATCGCCTCGACCGAGGCGGCCGGGATCTGGACCATCCAGTCCGGTGTGTTCCCGGAGAACACGGCGAGTCTCGCGCTGCACGCGACGTGCGGCTTCCGCGTCGTCGGCACCCGCGAGCGGGTGGGCCGCCACTACGGCACCTGGCGCGACGTGACCCTGATCGAACGCCGCAGCCCCGCAGTCACCTGACGCTCCCCGCCCCGCCCGGGCCCGCCCCGGTCCCGCCCCGGCCCGCCCGGTGATCAAGGAGTTTGTGTCCGGTCGGCGCGGTCCGGGAGACGTAAACCCCTTGATCACCGGGTGAGGTCGCGGCAGGACACGCTCCAGGATCAGGTCAACCATCTGCCGGAACTCGGGGAGCTTGCGGCCGAAGATCGGGCTGTCCCCCGCGACCTCACCGCCGTTGACGAGCGTCGCGGCCGGCCCCGGCGAGCCGGCCACCGGCCCGACCCGGCAGCCGAAGGTGACGCGTCGTCAGCATGGATGTCGGCCCAGGTCCGCTCCGCGGCGGTGTCGCAACAGCCGCAGACGGACTGCCGTACCTGGCGGGTGCTCTCGTCGATCGTCAGTGTCACGGCGCGAACCCGAGCGAGCCGTGATCGGCCGCGCGTACCCGAAGAAGACTTGACGCCCCGGCCCGCGAGCGCCAAGGTTAGTTACATGAGTAATGAACCAAAGAACCAGGATGGATGACGGCCGGCCGATCTTCGTCCAGATCGCGGAGATGATCGAAAACTCGATCATCGACGGGACGTACGCGGAGGAGACCCAGGTGCCGTCGACGAACGAGCTTGCGGCGTTCCACCGGATCAACCCGGCGACCGCCGCCAAGGGGATCAACCGCCTGGTCGATGACGGGCTTCTCTACAAGCGCAGGGGGATCGGAATGTTCGTGGCAACGGGCGCCGTCGAAACACTCCGGGAACGCCGCCGGCGCGAGTTCTCCGACCAGTACGTGCGGCCCCTCATCGAGGAGGCACGCAAGTTGGGCATCGGCACCGAGGAGCTGAAGAAGCTCATCGACACAGGGGAGGAACAGCGATGAGCGTCGTGGCGGCAGCCGGGCTCACGAAGCGGTTCGGCGAGGTGACCGCTCTCGATGACGTCACCTTCACGTTGACGGGCGACAAGATCTATGGGCTTCTCGGCCGCAACGGCGCCGGCAAGACGACGCTGATGCAGCTGATCACCGGCCAGAACAGCGGCACCAGCGGCGACCTCATGCTCTTCGGTGAGCGGCCGTACGAGAACGAGCGGGTGCTGTCGCGGGTGGTCTTCATCAAGGAGAGTCAGACGTACCCGACCGCGTACCAGGTCCGGCACGTGCTGAGCCTGGCCAAACGGCTGTTCCCCAACTGGGACGAGGACTTCGCGCAGTCCCTGGTGGACGACTTCGACCTGCCGCGCAAGCGCAAGGTACGCAAACTGTCCCGCGGCATGCTGTCCGCGCTGGGCGTGACGATCGGCCTGGCCGCACGCGCGCCGCTGACCTTCTTCGACGAGCCGTACCTCGGTCTCGACGCGGTCGCCCGGCAACTCTTCTACGACCGGCTGCTCGCCGACTACGCCGAGAATCCGCGCACCGTCGTGCTCTCCACACACCTCATCGACGAGGTGGCCGACCTGATCGAGCACGTACTGCTGCTCGACCGCGGAAAGCTGCTGCTCGACGCGCCCAGCGACGAGCTGCGCGGCGAGGTGGTGGAGGCGTCCGGCCCGGCCGCTGCGGTGGACGAGTTCGCCGCCGCGCACCAGGCGCTGCATCGTGAGCAACTCGGCGGCGCGGTCCGCGCGTCGCTGCGCGGGTCGTTCGACGACGCCGAACGGACGCGCGCCAAGAAGCTCGGCATCGACCTGGCGCCGGTGTCGCTCCAACAGGCCGTGGTGCGCCTGACGACGGAAAGGACGAACGCGCGATGACTCGTATCCTCGACGTCGCCCGGATGCACACCATCGCCTGGGTCAGCCAGTTGGCCTGGCCATGGGGCATCATGGCCATCTCGCTCGGCGTCAACCTGCTGATCTTCGCCTCGATCGACGAGGCCGCGCCGGGCAAGAACACCACGGGCGGTCTGGTCAGTATCTACATCGTCTGCTCGATCGTCGCCGCCACCTCGATCAGCCAGGTGTTCCCGTTCGCGCTCGGCATGGGCGTCACCCGGCGCACCTTCTACCTCGCCACGGTGCTCGTCAACGTGGTGCAGGCGGTCGTCTACGGCGTCCTGCTCTACCTGCTCAACCTGATCGAGGGCGCCACCGGCGGCTTCGGGATCCAGCTGCGGTTCTTCCGAATCCCGTACGTCGACGTCGACAACGGGCTGTTGCAGATCGCCGTCTACGCGGTGCCGTTCCTGTTCCTGAACTTCGTCTCCGTCTTCGTCGCCGTCTGGTACGTCCGGTTCGGCATGAACGGCCTGTTCGGGGCCGGCGCGGCCCTGATCCTGGTGACCGGCCTGCTCGTCGCCTTGATCACCTGGCAGGGATGGTTCGGTGACATCTGGCAGTGGCTGAGCAGCCAGCACCAGGTCAGCCTGCTGGTGGGGTGGCCCGCCCTGATCGCCGCGGTGGCCGCCCTCGGGGGTATGGCGGCCATCCGCCGGGCCAACGCCTGACGGCGGGCACGGATGGTCGGCCGACGATCCGCGCGATGCGGGTCGTCGGCCGCCACCCGCAGCTCCCCGGTTCGGTCGCATCGACAGCTGTTGTCGGACCTGCTCGCTAGCATTGCCGCGATCGCCGACGAGAGGGGTGCGCCGTGGACCAGAGCGACCTCACGACGTTCGTGGACCGGGACCTGCAAGGCGCGCGCTTCACCAGGTCGACGCTTGCCGGCGCGGTGATGCGCGGCGTCGACGTGCGCGGGCTCGACATCGACGCGCCGTGGCTCACCGACGGCGCGCTGCTGGTCAACGGTGTCGACGTCGTGCCGCTCGTCGAGGCCGAACTCAACCGGCGGTTCCCCGGGCGCGAGCTGAGGCGTGCCGAGGATCCCGACGGCCTGCGCGCGGCGTGGGCGGCGCTCGAACGAGCCTGGGCGGCCGCGGTCGACCGGGTCGTGTCCATGCCCGAGGGTGCCGCCGACATCTCGATCGACGGCGAGTGGTCGTTCGCGCAGACCCTGCGCCACCTCGCGTTCGCCACCGACGCCTGGCTCGGCAAGGCGATCCTGCGCCTGCCGCAGCCCTTCCATCCGCTCGGGCAGCCGCACGCCGAGTACGAGACGGACGGACTCGACATGTCGATCTTCCCCGCGGCGCGGCCGAGTCTCGCCCAGGTGCTCGATCTGCGCGCCGAGCGGCAGGCCATGGTGCGGGACTTCCTCACGGGCGTCACTCCGGAGCTGCTCACCGAGCCTCGGCCGTCAGCGTGGTCACCCGAACACGAGAAGCCGGTCCTGCACTGCCTTCACGTCATCTTCGACGAGGAGTGGGAACACCTCCGCTTCGCAGTGCGCGACCTGGACGCGCAGGCGTAGCGTCCGGTGTCCACGTGGACCGGCCCCGCATCGGAGGCCTCGGCGGACGGATCTCCCAAGGCGCGCATCGTCACCGGGTTGCTGTGCGACGGCAACCGGATACTCCTGTGCCACCGCTCTCCCCTGCGTCGTGTGCTGCCCGACGTCTGGGACCTGCCCGGCGGGCACGTCGAGCCCGGGGAACCGCCCCGTGTCGCACTTGCCCGTGAGCTTCGAGAGGAACTGGGCGTCGACGTGGCGGTGCCGTCGGGTCCACCAGTGCACGAGGTTCACGCCGACACGTTCGACATGCGGATCTGGCTGATCGAAGCATGGAGCGGGTCTCCGGCCAACCTGGCGCCGGAGGAACACGACGCCATCGGCTGGTTCACCGCAGACGCGCTCGGAGCGCTACCGCTGGCTCATGCCGGCTACCCCGCCCTGTTCCGCAGGGTTCTTGCCGAGCGTCGCGCCTGACCACGACGGACACGTCTCTCGGCACGAGGCTGGGACCAGACGTTGAAAAAAGCGTCGTCGCCTGGGTGGGCACGCGACTACAGGTACGGCTCGAAGGCGGTCGGCAGGATCTCACGGAGATAGTCCAGGGAGCTGACCCTTCCGGTGCCGCCCAGGACGTCCAGCAGCAGGTCCACCATGCCGCCGGGATGACGTTCCCCGGTCTGACAGCGGATGTCGGCCACCACGCACGTCCAGGTGTCGGGCGACCCGTTGGTCAGCTCCCAGCAGAGCTCGAACTCGCCGTTCACCGTGCCCCAGGAGAACAGCTCCCCCGGCGCATTGCCGAACCGGTACCAGTCCTCGATGTCGTTGGCCGGATCGGTGCGCGCCAGAAGCTGCTCGACATAGACAGCCGGATCCCCCTGGAAGGCCCGTTCGTACGGGTGGAACACCTGGACGAAGTCGATGGCGCCCGGAGGGAACCGCTCCACGTACTGCTGGAAGTCCGTGGGAAACCGGTGGCCGAACGCGGCGTGCAACGACGACCAGTCCGGGCGCTGGGAGGACCTGCCGTTCCAGCCGACCAGCGCCGCCAGCCTGTCCACCGCCGTGCCCGACACGCCCACATCGTTGCACGGGCCCGGCGGTGGTCAGCGACGTCGTAGCCAGTCCGGCGGCGGCGGCGAGACCCGCATCGGTGCGCGACGGTCCCTGATGTACGTCGCGTGGTCCGCGAAATGACGGCGGCGGCTCAGGTAGTGGGTGTCGCGCCGTCGGCGCCCCACAGCACCCCGGCCGGAAGCTCGTGCACCGCATGTTCGAGCCACCGGGCGATCATGCCGGTAACGGTCCCGGTCAGCGCTCACGTCGCGCCTCGCGCCACAACTCGTGCCCACGCATCAGCCAGCCGACCCAGAACACCGCGAACAAGATCAGGAAGCACGCGAACAGCACCACGGCGAGCACCGCCGCGATCGGCTGGAACCGCCCTGCGTCGCCGTTCCATCCGCTCGCCGCAAGAGTCCCGAGGCCACCACACACGATCATGGAGATGAGCAGGCCCGGCCGGTCAACCGGGTGGGGCTCACGGGGCAGACGCACATCGGCTCCTCGGTCGGTGAGACACGAGACGTCCGCACACGGCCGCCTCCGACGGCCTGCATCGTCGCAGTGCCGGCCCAGAGATCAAAGACCCGAAATCCGGCGTACGGACGTCTGACAGGTCGGACGGTCGTCCCGCTCCCAGCGCTCCTGGTCAGTTCTGGTCCACGGTGGCAGTGTCCTGCCGTGATGCAACGAGACCTGGTGACCTGGCGAGAGGATCTGCGGAATGCTGTCGCTTCCGCGGTGCTCGACTTCGAGGACCGCTACGGATACCCGCCCGGTGAGAACGCCGTCAGTGAGCCCTCGACGACCTCTGCCGCGCTGATCGCCGCTGCCCGTCCCGCCATCCCCGCTGCACTTGCCGACCTGTACGCGGTGGTTGACGCCGTCGACCTGGCCGACATCGACAACGGGTTCTTCCTGCACAGCGCCTCCCACGTGGTCCACGTTCACGAGGCACGGCACCTCTGGCGCGTACGCGGCCGCCACGACGCCGATGTGGTCGTGTTCGCCAGCGACGGCGGCGGCACGCAGTACGCGCTGGCGACGCCGGACGGGTGGCCCGTCTACCGACTCCCTCCCGACCTCGTCCTCGACGGCGTCTACACCTCGGAGGACCCGCGCTTCGACGTGGCCGCCCCGGACCTGGCCACCTTCCTCGACTGCCTGCTCCAAGACGTGAAGAGGTTCGCCGCGTCGGGCACGTCATAGTCGGACGTCACCTGCGGCTCGTTCGGCAGCCTGGTTCCTGAGAAAGCGGGCCGGATTCAGACGTCGAAGCGGAACCTGGACCGGCTCGCCGATGACCTGCACCGACATGCCTGCGGTCCAGGTCAAGAGGTGTTGGTACCTCGCAGTACTGCCGGCTGCTTGCCAACTATTGACGGAGGCGGAAGCTGGCGTGAGAACTTTCGCCCGCAGGCTCGACAGCGCGCCTTGGCGCTCATGGCTGAGCTATTGCACACGCCCGACGAGGAGGTAGGCAAAAAGGTCAAAGAACTCGAACCATCCTCAATGCCCGCACGTCGCCGACTACATGGTTCATCGAAGAGGCATTGACCTACGAGCCAACCGCGCTGTGAGCTGGGACTGGTGCCGGATCTGCACCCCTGTCTCGCCTTGAGCGCTGGCCCGTACACCTTCGACGCGCCCCACCAGTTCACCAACTACAGGCAAGGAGGCCCCGGCCAACCCTGCTTAGCGGGCCCATCACGCCTTGTCACCCGGGCAGACGTCGTCACCAGTGGTCGTCGTTGGTCACTCTGGATCGACATCCGGCGGCCTGGCGACGGCCTGGAGCTGGTCCTCGTCGACCCGCCGCAGCCGGTGCGCCCCGGCCCGCGCTGATCCCTCGCTTGCAAGCTCCCCGTCTCACCTCGGGCGAGTATGTCCAGCTTCACCCGTGCGGCCTTCGCCCCCGGGGTCAACGGGCGCGACCCGGCCATGCCTGACCAAGCAGGCTGACAAGTCACGACGCCGGGAACGCCCGCTGGACCGTGGTCATGCAGTGCGGAAAGACGCCGCTCTGCTCCTCCGTCACCTTGCCGTTGACCAGTATCCGGCAGGTCGCCCCGGTGGAGTCCGGGTCATGGATGACGTTGAGAATGATCGGCCCCTTCAGAGACTTGACGTCGATCCGCCGTGACCAGGGCGTCTTGATCATGCCAGAAGAGTCGCTCACGTCATGGATCTTGTTCCCGTCATCCGGGTACCGCCAGACAATGCCCTTTACCTGGCCGGCCCCTGAGGTGACTTCCAGCTCGATTTCACGAGCGTCCTCGCCACGCCCATCCTCGCCGCGCACGGCGAAGGTGAGCCAGACACCGAGCCCGACCAGGCACAGTGCGACGCCCACAGTGATGGGGATGGCGGCACGCCGGCGACGACGGCTGGCATCGGTGGGGTTGTTGATCACGGGGCAGATTAGCGCATGTCAGGCTCGTTCTGGTCATCCGTCA
>NZ_JAAOLH010000031.1:0-23450 GCF_011602315.1 Micromonospora sp. CMU55-4 | reverse complement strand
GCGGCCTTCCTGGCCACGGTCCTTGCCGTCCTTGCCGTCCTTGTCGTACCCGCCGTCGGAGTCGTTGCCGGTGTTCTGGGGAGCGGCGGCGTGGTTGTCCGCCACCGGCTCGGTGCCGGACTTGTCGTCGCGGGCGGCGAGACCGCCCAGCGCCGCCAGCCCGACGACGCCGGTCAGCCCGGCTACGCCGGTGGCGACCCAGAGCGCCCGCCGCTTGCTCGTCCGCGGGGCAGGCGCCATCGGCGCTCCGCCGTCGGGTGTCGTTACATCGTTCGACATGAGATGAGAGCCCTTTCGGTTCTTCCCAAACGGGTCGCACCGCCCCAGGCCGGGCGACCAGCTACAAACCGGTTGTAGCCTCTGATCAGCACCGTATGAGAAGGTTCCTCGCGAGGAAGACTTATCCGAAAAAAGCCCGCATTCCTCCCACGATCGGCGGTCGGTGACCAACCACGTGAGCGGACCGCAACTCCCCCAGACGGCGGCGGGCCCCACCACCCGCCGTGAAGGCGCGGTGGTGGGGCCCGCCGGAAGATCGCGGCCCGCAGGACTCAGCCGGGCAGGCGGGGGCCCGCCTCACGCTGCTCGGCCAGCCAGGTCTCCACCTCGTCGGAGCGCCGCGGCAGACCGGCCGACAGGTTCACCGGACCGTCCGCGGTGACCAGGATGTCGTCCTCGATCCGCACGCCGATGCCCCGCAGCTCCTCGGGGACCATCTCGTCCTCCGGCTGGAAGTAGAGCCCCGGCTCGACGGTCAGCACGTACCCCTCGCCGAGCGGACCCTCCCGGTAGTTCTCCTTGCGCGCGTTGGCGCAGTCGTGCACGTCGATGCCGAGCATGTGGCTGGTGCCGTGCAGCGTCCACCGCCGGTAGACCGTGGAGGCCGGGTCCATCGCCTCGTCCACGCTCACCGGCAGCAGCCCGAGATCCTTCAGCGCCTCGGCCAGCACCCGCATCGAGGCCAGGTGCACGTCCCGGAACGCCACGCCCGGCCGGCACATCTCGATGCCGGCCTGCTGGGCGGCGTACACGGCGTCGTAGACCTGGCGCTGCAACGGCGTGAACCGGCCGTCGACCGGCAGCACCCGGGTGACGTCGGCGGTGTAGAGGTTGCGGTTCTCCACGCCCATGTCCATCAGCAGCAGGTCACCCGGACGGGTGGCGCCGTGGTTGTGCACCCAGTGCAGGACAGTGGCGTGCTCGCCGGCCCCGACGATCGAGCCGTACCCGACGTCGTTGCCGTCGTGCCTGGCGCGCAGCGCGAAGACGCCCTCCAGCAGCCGCTCGGAGACGCCGCGGTCGGCCGGCAGCGCCCGTGCCACGTCCTCGAAGCCGCGCACCGTGGCGTCGCACGCCTCCTGGAGCTGCGCGATCTCCCACTCGTCCTTGACCAGCTTCAGCTCGGCGATCGCGATGGCCAGCTCCCGGTCGCGGCCGGGCTGACCGTCGGCGCGCGCGCCGTCGTACTGACGCACCGCCGCGTCCACCCGGGCGTCGAAACCGCGCAGCACCCGGGTACGCCCCGGCGCCAGCTCGGCCAGCGTCGCGTCCAGCTCGCTCAGGTCGGCCGTCGGCAGGCCCAGCTCGGTGGACTTCTCCCGCAGCGTCGGCCGGCGGCCCACCCACAGCTCACCGTGCCGGCTGCGGAAGAACTCGTCGGTCACCCGCGACGACCGGGGCCGCATGAACAGCGTGGACTCGCCACCCGGGCGCAGCACGAGGACGCTGTCCGGCTCCAGGTCGCCGGTCAGGTACGCGAAGTCGCTGCCCGGACGGAACCGGTGCTCGGTGTCGTTGGCGCGTACCTTCTCGTTGCCCGTGGGGATGACCAGCGTCTCGCCCGGGAAGGCCTCGGCCAGCGCGGCCCGCCGCTTGGCGTGGTTGGGCGCCTCCGGGCGCGGGGCGACCGGCAGTTCGGTGTCCCGCCAGCCCTGGCGCATGAACGACAGGAACGCCTCCGGGAAGTCCGGGTCGTGCGACTCCGTACCGTCCGCCGGTTTGCCCTGTCGCGTCCGCTCCTCGGCCATGATCCGTCCCTCCCTGAGCCTCGTCGCTGGTCCAGACGGTACCGCGCGCACGACAGCGGGAGGTGCCTGCGGTGCCGCGACGGAGGCTTCCGGCGCGTGGAAAGATGGCGGCCATGTGCGGACTCCTGGCCTTCTTCAGCGCGCGCGGCGACGCCGCCGCCCACCGCGACAACATCGCCGGCGCACTGGAGTGCCTGCACCACCGTGGCCCGGACGAGACCGGGGTCGAGGTGGTCGGCGACGCCTCCGGCCGGTACGCGGACGGTGTGTTCGCGCACAAGCGCCTGGCGATCATCGACGTGGCGCTGAGCCACGAGCCCCTGCCGTACGCGGGCGGGCGGTACCTGCTCACCTTCAACGGCGAGATCTACAACTACATCGAGCTGCGCGAGGAGCTGATCCGCGACTACGGCGCCCAGTTCGCCACCAACGGCGACGGCGAGGTGATCGTCGCCGGCTACCACTACTGGGGTGAGCAGGTGCTCACCAAGCTGCGCGGCATGTTCGCGTTCGTCATCTGGGACCGGCAGGAGCGGCGGGCCTTCGGCGCCCGGGACTACTTCGGCATCAAGCCGCTGCACTACCTGGAGACCCAGGACGGCCTCTACCTCGCGTCGGAGAAGAAGGCGCTGCTGCCGTTCGCGCACTCGGCGTACCAGGGCGACGCGGGCATCGACACCGCCAACCTGAGCCACTACCTGACGCTGCAGTATGTGCCGGAGCCGGGCACGCTGCACAAGGGGATCAGCCGGATCGGCTCGGGGGAGTACCTGAACTGGACCCCGGGCGGCCGGATCGAGGTGCGCCGCTGGTACCGCCCGGTGTTCCGGCCGGCCCCGGTCTCCGACGAGCAGCGGCTCTACCACGACATCCGGGAGACGCTGCGGGAGAGCGTCCGGATGCACATGCGCTCGGACGTGCCGGTCGGCTCGTTCCTGTCCAGCGGCATCGACTCCACCGCCGTGGTGGCGCTGGCCCGCGAGTTCAACCCGAACATCCTCACCTTCACCGTCGGCTACGACGTGCCCGGCTACTCCGAGATCGACGTGGCCCAGGACTCGGCCCGGCACCTCGACGTGACCACCATCCCGACCAAGATCGGGCCGCAGGACATGATCGACGCGCTGCCGAAGATCGTCTGGCACCTGGACGACCCGGTCGCCGACCCGGCGCTGGTGCCGCTGTACTTCGTGGCGAAGAAGGCCGCCGAGCACGTCACGGTGGTGCTCTCCGGCGAGGGCGCGGACGAGTTCTTCGGCGGCTACACGATCTACCGGGAGCCGCTGTCGCTCAACTCGGTGAACAGCCTGCCCGACGGCGTGCAGAAGGGCCTGCGCGCGGTGTCCAAGGCCATTCCGCAGGGGGTCAAGGGCAAGAGCTTCCTGGAGCGCGGCACCACCCCGATCGAGCAGCGCTACTACGGCAACGCCCGGATGTTCACCGAGGAGGAGAAGCAGCACCTGCTGCGCCGCTACGACCCCTCGGTGCGCTACACCGACGTGACCGCCCCGATCTACGCCGAGTGCACCGAGCTGGACGACGTCACCAAGATGCAGTACGTCGACCTCTACACCTGGCTGCGCGGCGACATCCTGGTCAAGGCCGACCGGATCTCGATGGCGCACTCGCTGGAGGTGCGGGTGCCGTTCCTGGACCGGGAGGTGTTCAACGTCGCCGCCGGCATCCCGGTCGACCTGAAGCTGCCGCCCCGCTCCGAGGCCACCAAGTACGCGATGCGCCAGGCGCTGCAGGGCGTCGTGCCGCCGGCCATCGTCAACCGCAAGAAGCTGGGCTTCCCGACCCCGACCCGGGTCTGGCTGCGCGGCGAGATGTACGAGTGGGCGCGGCACGTGCTGTCCACCTCGGGCGCGGGCGACCTGATCGACCTGTCGTACGCGATGCGCCTGCTGGAGGAGCACAAGCGGGAGGAGGCGGACCACTCCCGCAAGGTGTGGACCGTGCTGATCTTCTGCATCTGGCACGCCATCTTCGTGGCCAAGACGCTCGACCCGGGCATCCAGCGCAACCAGTCCGCGCTGCTCACCAAGCCGGTCGTCGGCAGCATGGTCCGCTGACCCGAGCGTGACGAGGAAGGGCCCCCGGGGTGTTCCCCGAGGGCCCTTCCCGTTACGGGATCACCTGCCGGTGCAGGTGACCGTCGGCAGGGTGTTGGTGCCGGAGAAGTTCGCGGTGAAGCCGAACGTGGTGGTGCCCTCCGGCGGGACGCTGCCGTTGTAGGCGGCGTTGGAGACGCTCACCGACGCCCCGCTGCCGCTCAACGTGCCGTTCCACACCTGGTTGATGGTCTGGCCGCTGGGCCAGGTCCAGTTCGCGGTCCACCCGGAGTACGTCCGGGTGCTGTGGTTCATGATCGTCACTTCGCCCTGGAAGCCGCCACCCCAGGCGGTGACCACCTTGTACACCGCCATGCAGGAGCCGGCCGGCATGGTCGGGCTGGTCGTCACCGGCGGAGGCGAGGTCGGCGGCGCGGTCGTCGGGGGCGCGGTGGTCGGCGGCGCGGTGGTCGGCGGCGCGGTCGTCGGGGGGTTGCTGCCGCCCGAGCCGATCCCGGTCACCTCGCCGTTACCGCCGTCGAACGTCACGTCCGAGCAGCCGAAGAAGTTCTCCTGGCTGTCCGAGCGGACCCAGCGCGAGTAGATGATGTGCCGGCCGCTCTTGTTCGACGGCAGGTTGCCGGTGAAGTAGTAGTGACCGTCGTTGGTGCCCACCGCGCCGCGCTGCGGCGGGTTGGTCACCTGCAGGAACGGCTGCTCCTCCAGGTCGTTCCAGGCCAGCGGCCGGTTCGGGCTCCAGCTGTCCTTGGTCACGTAGAAGTAGAACGTGCCCGGGTGGTGGGCCCAGTTGCTGTACCGGAACTCCATCGACCGGCCCGCCGTCAGGTGGGTGATCGGCCAGTCGTTGCGCGCCGCGTCGTACCCGCTGAAGCCGGGGTTGCCGCCGCTGCACAGCTTGCCGTCGGGGATGAACCCGACGGTCCGCCCGCCGGCGTCGGAGCGCAGCACGCTGAACCAGTTGTACAGCGAGTTCGCGCCGCTCTCGGCCACCGCCGACGAGCAGGCGGGGTTGTTCGGCCGGATCTCACCGGTCCCGGTGAGGCCGTCCTTCCAGCACAGGTAGGTGCGGGCGCCCGGCGTCATGGCCGCGCCGTGCGCGGCCGCCGGTCCGGAGTTGGTGACCAGGGCGAACGCGCCCAGGGTCAGGGTGGCGGCCGCGGTGAGCAACGCGGCCGTACGGGATCGGGATCGGTGCACGGGGATCTCCTGACTCGCGGAGCGTGGCCCGGTTCGGCCCGCCCCGCTGCGACGAGCGGATGCGACGATCGCGGTGCCCGCGCCCGGTCGGAGTGCGGCCGTGGCCGTCGACGGGCGCGCACCGTCTGCGGTCCGTTGCCCAACGGACCGTGGATGCCCTCGCGTCGGATCGACCCGGCGGCCGGTGACGCGGCAGCCCCCGCGTCGTCACCCGGCACCGCCATCCCACCACGTCCGGGCGCGTCCCGCAATAGGCGCCGTTCGATGCCAGGGTCCCGGCGCGCGGTGGCGCCGGTATGAGCCAGGATCGGGGTAGGACGACGAGGGGAGCCAGGATGGGGTACGCGGTGGTGCTCGGCGAGGCGCTGGTGGACCTGCTCGACGCCGAGCGCGACGGAGAGCCCGTCTACCGGCAGGCGATCGGCGGGGGACCGCTCAACGTGGCGGTGGCGACCGCTCGGCTCGGCGGAGACGCGCGGTTCGTCGGGTCGCTCGGCGACGACGCGCTGGCCGGACGGATCCGCGCCTTCCTCACCGACGCCGGTGTGGACGTGAGCGGGACGGTGACCGTGCCGGCCCCGACCGCGCTCGCGGTGGCCACCTTCGCCGGCCCCGAGCCGGACTTCCGCTTCTACGGCGAGCCCCGCTCGTACGCGCTGCTCGGCCCGGACGACCTGGACGTGGCACTGGTCGAGGGCGCGGACGTGCTCTACTGCGGCTCGATCGTGCTGCTCGACCCGCCGGTGCTCGCCGCCGCCCGCCGCGCCTGGTCGATCGCGGGCGCGCTGCGGGTGTTCGACCCGAACGTGCGGCCCCGGCTGCTCACCGCCCCGGACGCGCTGGACGGGCTGCGCGCGGTGGTCGCCGAGTTCGCCGCCGCCGCGCACCTGGTCAAACTCAGCAGCGCCGACGCGCGGGTGCTCTACCCGCACGAGCCGGTCGAGGGCGTGGCCGCGTACCTGCGGGAACTGGGCGCGAGCACGGTCGTGGTCACGCTCGGCGCGGACGGCGCGCTGGTCGCCGCCGGCGACGACGTGGTGCGCGTGCCCGCGCCGAAGGTGGACGCGGTGGACGCGACCGGCGCGGGGGACTCGGTGATGGGCGCGCTGGTGGCCGAGCTGCTGGCCGCCGGTGAGCCGGCCGACCCGGCCGGGTGGCGGGACCGGGTGGCGTTCGCGCTGCGGGTGGCCGCAGTGGTCTGCGAGTCCCCGGGTGGCGCCACCGCCATGCCCACCCGCGCCGAGGTGACCGCCCGCTTCGCGTGAAAGGAAGGGCCCCTTGTTAACGCCTCAGGTAGAGAAGGGGCCCCTTCTTAACGCGCTCAGCGCTCAGCCCGCGTGCGGGTCATCGTCAGGACGGTGACCAGGGTGAGAACGGCGGCGCCGGCCAGGACCGTGGCCATCGGCAGCGCGCTGCCCTCGCCGCCGAGCCCGACCAGGGGCGCGGCCAGCGCGCCGACGACCGACTGGATGCCGCCCATCAGCGCGGCGGCGGTGCCGGCGTGGCGGGCGTGCGCGTCCAGCGCCAGCGCCGTGCTGTTCGGCGTCACCATGCCCAGCGCGCCGACGTACCCGAACAGCGCCACCGCGGTCAGCGCGAGGCCGTCGGTCAGCGCGCCGCTCAGCACGCCGGCCGCGGCGACCAGGCCGACCGCCAGCGCGGTGACCAGCAGCCGGCGTGGCGGGAACCGGTCGAGCAGCCGGGCGTTCAGCTGCCCGACGGCCACCAGGCCGAGCGCGTTGACGCCGAAGATGACGCTGAACACCGCCGCGGAGACGCCGAAGACGTCCTGGAACACGAACGACGACCCCGAGATGTACGCGAACAGCCCGGCGAAGGCGAAGCCCTGGGTCAGCGCGTACCCGAGGTAGACCCGGTCGGCGAGCAGCGACCGCATGGTCCGGGCGGTGGCCCCCAGCCCGCCGGTGCTGCGGCGCTCGGCCGGCAGCGTCTCCGGCAGGCGCAGCGCGACCGCGACGGCCAGCACCGCGCCGATGGCGGCCAGCACCAGGAAGACGGACCGCCAGGAGCCGAACCGGAGCACCAGGCTGCCCACGCCCGGCGCCGCGATCGGCGCGACCCCGAAGACCAGGGTGAGCCGGGAGAAGTACTTCGCGGCGTCCCGGCCCGAGTAGAGGTCGCGGACCACGGCGCGGGCGACCACCACGCCCATGCCGCCGGCCAGGCCCTGGGCGAACCGGACGGCGGCCAGCAGCGGGGCGTTCGGCGCCGCCGCGCACGCCAGCGCCAGCACGGTGTACGCGACCACGCCCACCAGCACCGGGCGGCGGCGCCCCCAGCGGTCGCTGAGCGGCCCGGTGACGAGCTGGCCGAACGCCAGGCCGATCAGGCAGGTGGTCAGCGAGAGCTGGATGCCGGCCTGGTCGGCGCCGAGGTCGCGGGTCATGGCCGGGAACGCGGGCAGGTACATGTCCAGCGAGAGCGGGCCGATCGCGGTGAGCGTGCCGAGCAGCACCAGCAGGCTCGCGCCCCCGGTGGACGCGGTGGCGCCGGCGCCGGTCGGGCGGGCGGCGGGCGGCGCGGCTTGACTCACGAGCGGGTACCCCCTGAAATCCGATGTGCTCGGGTACCTTACCTCTGTAGTCAGAACTATTGCGATGTGAGGCGGGTGACCCCGTGTCGACGAACGAGCAGGTCGCGCGGTTCGGCGCGGTCCTCGGGGAGCTGCACCGGCTCGTGCGCCGCCGGTCCACGGCGCGCGCCGGGCGGGACCCGCTGCCCGAAGCTCAGGTGGAACTGCTCCTGCTCGTCCGGGACACGCCGGGCATCAGCGGCAAGGACGTGGCCCGGCGCCTCGGCACGGCGCCCAACACCGTGAGCACGCTGGTCCGCGACCTCACCGACGCCGGGCTGCTGGCCCGCGACCGCGACCCCGCCGACCGCCGCGTGGTCCGGCTGCGCGTCACCGAGGCCGCCCACCGGCGGATGGCCGACCACCAACGGCACCGCACCGCGCTGCTCACCGAGGCGCTGGCCGACCTCGACCCGGCAGCGCGTGACGCGATCCTGGCCGCCGCCCCGCACCTCGACACGCTGCTCACCACGCTGCGGGCACACACCCGCCCGGAACGGGACCCCCGTACGTCCGGAAACCCGGTGGCCGCCGCGCCGCCCGGGGCCGGATGATCGCCGGGTGATGCTGCACCAGGACGAGACACCTGTGGACGAGGGGATCGTCCGGGCGCTGCTGACCGACCAGCGCCCCGAGTGGGCCGCGCTGCCGTTGACCCCGGCCGGCGCCGGGACCGACAACACCATGTACCGGCTCGGCGACGACCTGCTCGTCCGGCTGCCCCGCACCGCGGAGAAGGCCGGCGCGCTGCGCAAGGAACAGCTGTGGCTGCCCCGGCTCGCGCCACTGCTGCCGTACCCGGTGCCGGAACCGCTCCACGCCGGGACGCCGACCGCCGCCTTCCCGCTGCCGTGGTCGGTGCAGCGGTGGATCCACGGCGACGAGGTCGGACCCGGCACGGTCCGGGACTGGGCCGCCCTCGGCGCCGACCTGGCGGTGTTCGTACGTCACCTGCACGCGGCCGACCTGCTCGGCGCGACCCGCGCGGACGCGCTGAGCGGATACCGCGGCGGCAGCCTGCACCCCTGTGACACCTGGGTCAGCGCGGCGCTCGACGACTGCCGGCGCAGGATCGGCGACGAGACCGACGTCGACACCCTGCACCGGCTCTGGCGCGACGCCCTCACCCTGCCCGAACCCACCGGCCGGCACGTCTGGCTGCACACCGACCTCAAGCCCACCAATGTGCTGGCACGCGACGGCCGGCTGTGCGCGGTGATCGACTTCGGCGGGCTGACCGTCGGGTTCCCGGACGCGGAACACGCGCCGATCTGGGACCTGCCGCCGCAGGCCCGGCACGCCTACCGGGAGGCGCTCGGTGTCGACGACGTGACCTGGGCGCGGGCCCGCGCCTGGGCGCTCGGGGTGGCGGCCAGCGGCGTCTCCTACTACTGGCACACGTTCCCGGCGTTCGTCGCCGAGTGCCGCAACCGTCTCCGCGAGATCCTCGCCGACGCCGGCTGAGCCCGGGCCGCCGCTCAGGCGGTGCCGTCGAGTTCGGCGTAGCCGCGGCGGGCGGCGATCAGGCCCGGCCGGGCGCCGAACGGCGACTCGGCCGCCACCCGCTCCGGCGGCGCGCTGCCGGTGTGCCCGGCGCGGATCAGCCACGCCTGCCGCGCGAGCTGCGCGTGCTGCTCGCGGACGAAATCCGCGCCGACCGGCTCGCCGTGGCCCGGCACCACCACCGTCGCGGGCGTGGTCAGGCGCAGCAGGTCGGCCAGCGCGTCCGGCCACCGCAACGGGTACGACTCCTCGAACGCCGGCGGCCCGCTCTGCTCCACCAGATCGCCGGCCACCAGCACGTCCGCATCGGGCACGTGCACCACCAGGTCGGCGTCGGTGTGCCCGTGCCCGGGATGGCGCAGCACCACCCGGCGGCCCCCGACGTCGAGCACCGTCTCCTCGACCACCTCGTGCGTCGGCGCCCGCAGCTCGGTACGCGCCAGCTCCTGCGCCAGCGCCGGATCCTCGGCGCGCATCTCCTCGTACGCGGCGCGGCGCAGCGCGTCCGGCCGGTCCCGCAGCGCCGCCACGGCCTGCGGGTGCGCGTAGATGGCGGTGTCCGGCCCGGCCAGCGTGGCGTTGCCGAAACAGTGGTCGAAGTGGTGGTGCGTGTTCACGATCGTCCACGGGTACGGCGTCACCGCCCGCGCCGCCGCCGCCAGCTCGCGCGCCTGCCCGGCCGTGGAGAGCGTGTCGACCAGCAGCGCCGCGCCGTCGCCGACCACGAGCACCACATTCACCGCCAGCAGCGGCTCACGTCGCACGTGCACACCGGGGGCGACCTCGGTGAAGCCGGCGGTCATGACGGGCCGAGGGCCCGCTCGACGAAGCGCTGCCGGTCGACCAGCGCCCGCTCGACCCGGCCCTGCGCCGCCACTGTCGGACCGTCGGTGACAGTCACCTCGAAGACGAGCCGCTTCCCGTCGACCTTCACCAGCTCGGCGTGGGCGGCCACGGTACGCCCGACCGGGGTGGCCGCGCGGTGCTCCAGCTCCACCCGTACGCCGACGGTGGTCGACCCGGACGGCATCCGGGTCGCGGTGGCGGCCACCGTCGCCGCCTCGGCCAGCGCCAGCACGCGCGGGGTGCCGAGCACCGGCACGTCCCCGGAGCCCACCGCCTGCGCGGTGTCGGCGTCGGTCACTGTCAGCTCGACGCGGGCGGTCAGGCCCGGCGTGAAGGGCGACTCCGGCTGCTCCTGCATGCGGCCGAGCCTAGTGCAGATGAACGGGGGCCGTCCGGCGTCCGAGCCGCCGCGCCGTGTCGTCCCCGCCCGCCCGCAGGCCCGCCCGTCGCCCGCCGTTAACCTTGTCCGCGATGGCCGAGCAGACACAATCTCCGACCCCCGCCCCCGACGCGACCACCGAGTCGCCCGACGGCGGGCGCCGCCGTGTGATCGCGATGACCATCTGGGGCGTCGCCTTCGTGGCGGGCTGGCTCGTCATCGGCCTGCCCACCGACCCGGCGTACGCGTTCCTGTGGATCTGGGCCGGCACCATCGCCTGGAACTCGGCCCGCCCGTGGCGCAGCCACCTGCGCTTCGCCCGGGACTGGATCCCGGTGGTGCTGCTGCTCGCCGTGTACAACCTGTCCCGGGGCTTCGCCGACAACGGCGCCACCCCGCACGCGATGGAGCTGATCGTCGCCGACCGGTTCCTCACCGGCTGGCTCACCGGCGGTGAGGTGCCGACGATCTGGCTGCAGGAGCGCCTGTACGACCCGTCCGAGGTGCGCTGGTGGGACGTGCTGGTGAGCTGGATCTACTTCTCGCACTTCGTGGCGACGTTCGCCGCCGCGGCCGTGCTGTGGATGCGCAACCGGCGGCGCTGGATCGCGTACATGTCCCGCTGGGGCTTCCTGTGCGCGGCCGGCCTGGTCACCTACTTCGCCTACCCGGCCGCGCCGCCGTGGTGGGCGGCGCAGAACGGCCTGCTGACCGAGGTCGCGCGGATCTCCACCCGGGGGTGGAAGGAGATCGGCATGCACGGCGCGGGCAACCTGCTCAACGCCGGGCAGATCGCCTCCAACCCGGTGGCCGCCATGCCGTCGCTGCACACCGCGTTCGCGCTGTTCGTGGTGCTGTTCTTCATGCGCTCGGTGCGCAAGCGCTGGTGGCCGCTGATGCTGGCGTATCCGCTGGCCATGACGTTCACGCTGATGTACAGCGGCGAGCACTACCTGATCGACGTGCTGGTCGGCTGGGCGTACGTGGGCATGACGTTCCTGGTGGTCGGCCTGGCCGAGCGCTGGTGGGCGGCGCGGCGGGCCCGGCGTGCCGGTGAGCCCGCCGGCGCGGCCGACGTGCCGCAGCCCGCCACCGCGGCCGACACCCCCGCGGACGACCGGGACGCGGTGCCGGCCGAGCGACGCTAGCCCCGCTGGCGGGTCAGCGGCGGTGGTCGGCCCGGCGCGCGGCCCGCGACCGCTCGGTCAGCTCCGCGGCCAGCTCCCAGGCGTCGGCCAGGTCCCGGTCGACCGCCGCCGCCCCGGCCCCGCCCGCGGTGTCCGCGTGCACGGTGGCCAGCCGCAGCAACCGCTGCGCCGGCCCCTGCGTGACGCGCACGCTCTGGATCCGGGCGTACGGCACCAGCGTCAGCTGGCGGGTCAGCAGCCCGGACCGGGCCACGAACACCCGCTCGTCGAGGCCGGCGCCGACCACCTTGCGGCTCAGCGGGCGCAGCCAGCGGGCCCGGGACGGGGGCGGCGTGCCGGGCAGCTCGTCCAGCCGCACGCCGGGCAGCACCTCCGCCACCACCACCGCGCCGGTGCCGGCGTCGCCGACCGGCAGCAGCCGGTCCGGGCGGTTGCGGTCGTCCGGCTCACCGGCCGAGTAGCCGGCCACCTCCAGCCGCAGCCGCAGCCAGCCCTTCATCCGCCAGAGCAGCGGCCAGGTCGCCCGCACGGTCTGCACCCGGTGCAGCGGCACCGTCTGCACCCGCGTCTCCAGCAGCCCGTTGTGCACACGCAGCGTGCCGTCGTCCCGGTCGAGCCGGAAACTCCAGTCGTCGAGCACCCGCCGGACCGGTTGCAGCACCACACCCGCCATCGCGGTGAGCGTGCTCGCCACCGCGATGAACGACCACGAGCCCTCGGAGAGGAACTGGGCGCCCACGAACACCACGCCGACCGGCAGCAGGAACGCCTGCGGCGTGAGCAACTGGCTGACCAGCAGGTCCTGGTTGCGGACGACGTGCAGCCGGCGGCCGGCCGGCGCGGGCGCGACCGGCGTACCCGGGGCGGCCGGCACGCCCGGCTCGGTCGCGGCGGGCGTCGGGGCCCGGCCGGCGACAGCGAGCAGCCGCTGCCGCAGCGTGGTGGCCTCGGCCACGCTGAGGTAGGCCAGCGGCGCCTCGGTCTTGCCCCCGCCGACCACCTCGAGCCGCAGCTCGGCCAGGCCGGTGAGCTGGGCCAGCAGCGGCCGGACCACCTCCACCGCCTGCAACCGCTCCAGCGGGATGGCGCGCGTGCGCCGCCACAGCAGGCCCTCGTACACGCGCAGCTCCCGGCCCACCAGGTGGTAACCGGTGTTCCACCAGCTCACCACGGACAGCACGGTGGCCCCGAGTACGAAGACCGTGACCAGCAGGGCGAACCAGCCGAACCCGACCCGCGACAGCGTCGACCAGGACAGACCGGCGATAACGACGACGAGTGACTTCGCGCCGTGCAGCGCGGGGCTCAGCGGATGCAGCCGCTGCCGCGGTTCCTCCCCGTCGGACGAGGGCGCGGCGGCCGGACCCCAGGGTCCCGGATACGGCGGAGCGGGCGCGGGCCACGGCCCGGGCGTCGCGTCGGCTGCCGTCCCGTATCCGGGCGGGGGCCCGTAACCGGGTGGTGGCGCGTATCCGGGCGGCGGTCCGTAGCCGGGCGGCGCGGCGGGCGGCCCGTAACCCGGTCCGGGCGGCTGTTCCGGACCGACCGGCGGTGGGGGACCGGGCGCCGCCCCGGGCCGGTCGTCGTGGGGCCGCGGCGCGCCGGGATCGCTCCGGTCGCTCACAGGCCCTCCGCCCGGTCCTCGCCCAGCGCGGTGAGCCGGTCGCGCAGCCGGGACGCCTCGGCCGGACGCAGCCCCGGCACCCGGGCGTCGCTGGCGGCCGCCGCCGTGTGCAACTGCACAGTGGCGAGGTCGAAGGCACGCTCCAGCGGACCGGCGCTCACGTCGACGAACTGCATCCGGGAGTACGGCACGATGGAGAGCCGCCGCACCAGCAGACCGTGCCGCACCAGCAGGTCGTCGTCGCGCTCGGCGTACCCCCAGGCGCGGACCGCACGCACGATGGTGATCGCCCGCCAGACGCCGATCAGCAGGGCCACGCCGACGGCGGCGCCGAGCAGCCAGTGCCCGGACAGCGCCCAGGCCACGCCGAGCACCACGAGCGCCACCGCCAGCCCGATGCCGAGCCGGATCAGCTCCACCCAGATCAGGTCGCGGGAGATCGGCCGCCAGTCGACGGTGTCCGGCCAGGGCTCCAGCGCGCTGCGCGACGCGGGCGGGAGGCCGGTGTGGCCGTCACCGCTCACCGGGAGGACCTGCCGTGCTCGCCGCCGGTACGGGCTCGGGTCGTCTGCTCGCTCACGCTTCGAGCGTAGGCGATCAGGGAAGCGGGACCACCTCGCGGAGGAAGCCGCGTGCGTCGAGGAAGTCCCCGAGGGAGTCCCGGTGCGCCGGGCAGGCGAGCCAGGTCTTGCGCCGGTCGGGCGCGTGCAGGCGGGGATTGTGCCAGCGGAGCTGGTAGGCGGCGGGAGCGCGACACCCCCGCGCCGAGCAGATCAGCTCGTCTTCGGGGGCGTTGGGAGTCGTCACCGGGGCGAGTCTAGGCGTCGCACGCCGGGAGTTTTAGCGCCGGGCGGCCACGGGGGGAGCCGCCCGGCGACGGGGTGAATCGTACACACTGCGGACCCCTTTTTGTCCACCCGTGTTCAGCGTTTTCGTGCGGCGGTACGGCGTGGCCGGACGACGCGGCGAAAATCGTGCCTCTCCCACCCTCGGCTCTCAGCGAGGCATGACAGTCTTGATACGCACCACGCCGCGACGACGACCCTGCTGTGGAGGACCGGTGGCCCAGCCGACCACACCCGACGTGCCGAACCCGACCGAGGCGCCGCCGGACGCCCCACCCCCGGCGGCCACCACCCCGGCGCAGGACGCCACGCTGCTGGAGCGGGCGCTGTTCGAGACCAAGCGGGTGATCGTCGGCCAGGACCGGATGGTCGAGCGGATGTTCGTCGCGCTGCTGGCCCGGGGGCACTGCCTGCTGGAGGGCGTACCGGGCGTGGCCAAGACGCTCGCCGTGGAGACGCTGGCCCGGGTCGTCGGCGGATCGTTCGCCCGGGTCCAGTTCACGCCGGACCTGGTGCCCGCCGACATCATGGGCACCCGGATCTACCGGCAGTCCAGCGAGAAGTTCGACGTCGAGCTGGGTCCGGTCTTCGTCAACTTCCTGCTCGCCGACGAGATCAACCGCGCGCCGGCCAAGGTGCAGTCGGCGCTGCTGGAGGTGATGAGCGAGCGGCAGGTCTCCATCGGTGGCGAGAGTCACCGGGTGCCGGATCCGTTCCTGGTGATGGCCACCCAGAACCCGATCGAGCAGGAGGGCGTCTACCCGCTGCCGGAGGCGCAGCGGGACCGCTTCCTCATGAAGATCGTCGTGGGCTACCCGACCGATGCCGAGGAACGCGAGATCGTCTACCGGATGGGCGTCGCCCCGCCGGAGCCGGCCCGGGTGTTCGACACCCCCGACCTGATCGCCCTGCAGCGCAAGGCCGACCAGGTCTTCGTGCACAACGCGCTCGTCGACTACGCGGTCCGGCTGGTGCTCGCCACCCGGGCGCCGGCCGAGCACGGCATGCCCGACGTCGCCCAGCTCATCCAGTACGGCGCCAGCCCGCGCGCCTCGCTCGGCCTGGTCCGGGCCACCCGCGCGCTGGCGCTGCTGCGCGGGCGCGACTACGCCCTGCCGCAGGACGTGCAGGACATCGCGCCGGACATCCTGCGACACCGGCTGGTGCTCAGCTACGACGCGCTCGCCGACGACGTGCCGGCCGACCACATCGTGCACCGGGTGATGTCGACCATCCCGCTGCCCGCCGTCGCGCCCCGTCAGCAGGCCGCGCCGCCGCCGGCGGTGCCGCACAACGGATGGCCCGGGCAGCGGCCGTGACCCCGCCCACCCGGCTCGCCACCGGCGACCGATCCGGAGCCGTGCTGGCCCGGCTCCAGCTCATGGTCACCCGCAAGCTGGACGGGCTGCTCCAGGGCGACTACGCCGGGCTGCTGCCCGGCCCGGGCAGCGAGGCGGGGGAGTCCCGGGAGTACCGGCCCGGCGACGACGTGCGCCGGATGGACTGGCCGGTCACCGCCCGCACCACGATGCCGCACGTGCGGCGTACGGTCGCCGACCGCGAGCTGGAGACCTGGCTGGCTGTGGACATGTCGGCCAGCCTGGACTTCGGCACCGGGCGGTGGCTCAAGCGGGACGTGGCGGTCGCCGCCGTCGCCGCGCTGGCTCACCTCACCGTGCGGGGCGGCAACCGGATCGGCGCCGTCGTCGGCACCGGCGGGGCCGGCGGGCTGGGGACGATGCTGCGGCTGCCCGCCCGTTCCGGCCGCAAGGAGGCCCAGGGGCTGCTGCGGGCGGTGGCCGGCGCCGAGATCCGGCCCGGTCGCAGCGACCTCGGCGCGCTCGTCGACATGCTCAACCGGCCGCCCCGGCGGCGCGGCGTGGCGGTGGTCATCTCCGACTTCCTCGCGCCGCCGCAGCAGTGGGGCCGGCCGCTGCGTAAGCTGCGGGTCCGCCACGACGTGCTGGCCGTGGAGGTGGTCGACCCGCGGGAACTGGAACTGCCCGACGTGGGGGTGCTGCCGGTGGTCGACCCGGAGAGCGGGGAACTGCACGAGGTGCAGACCGCCGACCCGGGACTGCGCCGCCGGTACGCCGAGGCGGCGGCCGCCCAGCGCGGGGCGATCGCCGCCGAGCTGCGCGCCGCGGGCGCGGCCCACCTGCGCCTGCGTACCGACCGAGACTGGCTGCTGGACATGGTGCGTTTCGTCGCCGCGCAGCGGCACGCCCGCACCCGAGGGACGACGCGATGATCCGTTTTCTGCAACCGTGGTGGCTGCTGGCCGTGCTGCCGGTGCTCGCCCTCGCCGCCGCGTACGTCTGGCGGCAACTGCACCGCCGGCAGTACGCGCTGCGGTTCACAAACGTCGACCTGCTGCGTACCGTCGCGCCCAAGGGACTGGGCTGGCGGCGGCACGTGGCGGCCACCGCGTTCCTGCTCTGCCTGCTGGTGCTGGCGACCGGGCTGGCCCGCCCGGCGATCGACACCCGCGAGCCGCTGGAGCGGGCCACCGTCATGCTCGCCATCGACGTGTCGCTGTCGATGCAGGCCGACGACGTGTCGCCGAACCGCCTGGAGGCGGCGCAGGAGGCGGCCAAGCAGTTCGTCGGCGAGCTGCCGGAGAGCTACAACCTGGGGCTCGTGTCGTTCGCGAAGTCCGCGAACGTGCTGGTGCCGCCGACCAAGGACCGGGCGGCGGTGAACACCGCCATCGACGGGCTGGTGCTGGCCGAGGCGACAGCCACCGGCGAGGCGGTCTTCACCTGCCTGGAGGCGATCCGCTCGGTGCCGGCCGACGGCGCCGCCGGCATCCCGCCGGCCCGGATCGTGCTGCTGTCCGACGGCTACCGGACCTCCGGCCGGTCGGTGGAGGAGGCCGCCGCGGCGGCGCAGGCGGCGAACGTGCCGGTGTCCACCATCGCGTTCGGCACCGACTCGGGGCAGGTCGACATCGGCGGGCAGCTCCAGCGGGTGCCGGTGGACCGCACCGCGCTGTCCCAGCTCGCGGAGACCACCCAGGGCTTCTTCTACGAGGCCGCGTCGGCCAGCGAGCTGAAGCAGGTCTACCAGGACATGGGCAGCTCGATCGGCTACCGGACGGAGCCGCGCGAGATCACCCAGTGGTACGCGGGCGTCGCCCTGCTGCTGGCGCTGTGCGCGGGCGGGCTGAGTCTGCTCTGGACGTCCCGGCTGGTCTGAGCCGGGCCCGGCCGGCGGTGGTCAGTGACCGCCGCCGGCCAGCACGAACAGGACCGCCACCCAGACGGCGGCGAGGGTGAAACCCAGGGGGGCGACGTAACGGCTCATGGGTGTGCTCCGTGGCGACAGTCGGCCCGGTGCGGGCCGTGGGGGGTCGGGGCGTACGCGCACGAAGTCGTGACCGGGTGCTCCGCCGCGCGGCAGGGCCGCCCCGGCGTGGGCGCCGGAGAGCGGATGCGGTGCGGAGGGCGGGAAGCGGGTCAGCCGCGTCGACCGAGCCGTGGCTCAGCGGGGCTGACGGTGGGCCCGGCCACGACTGGGAGGATCGCTATCTCGCACAGCGATCACCTCCTACGGTCGGCGGGGCCCGGAACGCGGGCGCAGGCCGGCCCGCAGACCCGGTGATCGTACACCGGTGTGTGCGGGTGTCGCGCGCGCGGCCGCCGACCCCGGCGGCGCCGGCGTGTGACCTGCTCGGGTTAGCGCTTACCTACCGGTAACCCCTAGGCTCCGACCGGACCGAGAGATCACTGGAGCAGAGGGGGATCCGTGGCCCGTACGGTGCTGGTGACCGGCGGCAACCGGGGGATCGGCCTGGCCATCGCGCAGGCCTTCGCCAAGCAGGGCGACCGGGTGGCCGTCACGTACCGGAGCGGCGAGGCCCCGGA
Source organism: Micromonospora sp. CMU55-4 (assembly GCF_011602315.1). Classification (NCBI taxonomy): domain Bacteria; kingdom Bacillati; phylum Actinomycetota; class Actinomycetes; order Micromonosporales; family Micromonosporaceae; genus Micromonospora; species Micromonospora sp. CMU55-4. The sequence continues at coordinate 5,347 of NZ_JAAOLH010000031.1, read as the reverse complement.
GGGCCTGTTCGGGGTGCGGTGTGACGTGACCGACGCCGAGTCGGTCGACGCCGCGTTCACCGCGGTCGAGGCCGAGCTGGGCCCGGTGGAGGTGCTCGTCGCCAACGCCGGCATCACCGACGACACGCTGCTCATGCGGATGTCCGAGGAACAGTTCACCCGCGTGCTCGACACCAACCTGAGCGGCTCGTTCCGGGTCGCCAAGCGGGCCTCGACGAAGATGCTCCGGAACCGGTGGGGCCGGATGATCTTCATCTCCTCGGTGGTCGGCCTCTTCGGTGGCGCGGGCCAGGTCAACTACGCGGCCAGCAAGGCCGGCCTGGTCGGTGTGGCCCGCTCGATCACCCGCGAGCTGGGCAGCCGCAACATCACCGCGAACGTGGTGGCGCCCGGCTTCATCGACACCGACATGACCGCCGGGCTGCCCGAGGAACGCAAGGCGGAGCTGCGCAAGGCGATCCCGGCCGGGCGGATGGCCACCCCGGACGAGGTCGCGGGCGTCGTCACCTGGCTCGCCTCGGACGCGGCCGGCTACGTCACCGGCGCCGTCATCCCGGTCGACGGCGGCCTCGGCATGGGTCACTGAGCAGAGCACGGAGGAGACACGCAATGTCCGGACTTCTCGCCGGTAAGCGACTGCTGGTCACCGGCGTCATCACCGACGCCTCGATCGCCTTCTCGGTGGCGAAACTCGCCCAGGAGAACGGCGCCCAGGTCGTGCTCACCGGCTACGGCCGGCTCTCCCTGGTGGAGCGGATCGCCAAGCGGCTGCCCGAACCCGCGCCGGTGATCGAGCTGGACGTCACCAGCGAGGAGCACCTGGCCGGCCTGGCCGACAAGGTACGCGAGCACGTCGACGGCCTGGACGGGGTGGTGCACTCGATCGGGTTCGCCCCGCAGAGCTGCCTCGGCGGCGGCTTCCTCGACGCCCCGTGGGCGGACGTGGCCACCGCGCTCCAGGTCTCCACCTACTCGTACAAGTCCCTGGCCATGGCCGCGCTGCCGCTGATGTCCTCCGGCGGCGCCGTGGTGGGCCTCACCTTCGACGCCACCAAGGCGTGGCCGGTCTACGACTGGATGGGCGTGGCCAAGGCCGGGCTGGAGTCCGCCTCCCGCTACCTGGCGCTGCACCTGGGCAAGCAGGGCATCCGCAGCAACCTGGTCGCGGCCGGCCCGCTGCGCACCATCGCCGCCAAGTCCATCCCCGGCTTCGACCAGTTCGAGGACGCCTGGACCGAGCGGGCCCCGCTGGGCTGGAGCCTCACCGACCAGGAGCCGGCCGCCCGGGCCTGCCTGGCGCTGCTGTCGGACTGGTTCCCGGCCACCACCGGCGAGATCGTCCACGTCGACGGCGGCTACCACGCCATCGGCGCCTGAGATGTAAGGAAGGGCCCCTTCTTAACGCCTCGCGCATAGGAAGGGGCCCTTCTTAACACGCCATGCCCGGGTGGTCACCGCGCCGACCAGGGGGCGTCGCCACACCGTCACGGCGGGCGAGGAAGAATGGACCCCATGGCGTACGACGCGTTGGTGCTGGTCTCCTTCGGCGGCCCGGAGCGGCCCGAGGACGTTCTCCCGTTCCTGCAGAACGTCACCCGGGGGCGGGGGGTGCCGCCGGAGCGGCTGGCCGAGGTCGCCGAGCACTACCTGCACTTCGGCGGGGTGTCGCCGATCAACCAGCAGTGCCGTGACCTGCTCGCGGCGATCCGCGCGGACTTCGCCGCCAACGGCGTCGACCTGCCGGTCTACTGGGGCAACCGCAACTGGGATCCGATGCTCGCCGACACGGTGGCGCGGATGCGCGACGACGGGATCACCCGGGCGCTGGCGTTCGTCACCAGCGCGTACGGCGGCTACTCCTCCTGCCGGCAGTACCAGGAGGACATCGCCTCGGCCCGCGCCGCGGTCGGCCCGGACGCCCCGCTGATCGAGAAGCTGCGCCAGTTCTGGGACCACCCCGGCTTCATCGAGCCGCACGCCGACGCGGTCCGCGCCGCGCTCGCCCAGCTCGACCCCGCGAAGCGGGACAGCACCCGGCTGGTCTTCACCGCGCACTCGGTCCCGATGTCGGCGGCCGCCAGCGCCGGCCCGCACGGCGGCCGGTACACCGCCCAGCTCGAGGAGGTCGCCCGGCTGGTGCACGCCGCGGCCGCGCCGGACCTCGCGTACGACCTGGTCTGGCAGAGCCGGTCCGGCCCGCCGCAGGTGCCGTGGCTGGAGCCGGACGTCAACGACCACCTGGCCACGCTGCCCGAGCAGGGCGTGACGAGCGTCGTGGTCAGCCCGATCGGCTTCGTCTCCGACCACCTGGAGGTGGTGTGGGACCTGGACACCGAGGCGCTGGAGACGGCCAAGCAGCTCGGCCTGGACTTCGTCCGCGCCGGCACCCCGGGCGTCGACCCGCGGTTCGTCGCGATGGTCCGCGAGCTGGTGCTGGAACGCACCGCCCCGGACGGCGAGCGGCTGCGCCGCCGGCTCGGCGAACTGCCGGCCTGGGACACCTGTCCGGCGTTGTGCTGCGTACCCCCGGCCCGCCGGCCCTGAGCCCGACCCGACGACACCCCTGGGGACGACACGATGCTTGACCGCAAGCCGGTGCAGAGCTGGCTCACCGACATGGACGGCGTGCTGGTGCACGAGGGACAGCCGGTGCCGGGCGCGCCGGAGTTCGTCAAGAAGCTGCGTGCCTCCGGCAAGCCGTTCCTGGTGCTGACGAACAACTCCATCTACACCCCGCGTGACCTCCAGGCCCGGCTGGCCCGGATGGGGCTGGACGTGCCGGAGGAGGCGATCTGGTCGTCCGCCCTGGCCACCGCCCAGTTCCTGGCCGACCAGCGGCCGGGCGGGACCGCGTACGTCATCGGTGAGGCCGGGCTGACCACGGCGCTGCACGCGGTGGGGTACGTGCTCAGCGACTTCGCCCCGGACTACGTGGTGCTGGGGGAGACACGCACCTACAGCTTCGAGGCGATAACCAAGGCGATCCGGCTGATCAACGACGGCGCCCGGTTCATCTGCACCAACCCGGACGCCACCGGCCCGTCGATGGAGGGCGCGCTGCCGGCGGCCGGTTCGGTGGCGGCGATGATCTCCAAGGCGACGGGCGTCGACCCGTACTTCGTCGGCAAGCCCAACCCGATGATGATGCGCTCGGCGCTGAACACGATCGACGCCCACTCCGAGTCGACCGCGATGATCGGCGACCGGATGGACACCGACATCCTGTGCGGGCTGGAGGCGGGCCTGGAGACGATCCTGGTGCTCACCGGCATCAGCAGCCGGGCCGAGGCCGAGCGGTACCCGTACCGTCCGTCGCGGATCGTCGACTCGGTGGCCGACCTGATCGACGAGGTCTGAGCCGGGGTTCTACAGCCGAAGCGGCGCGTTGCAGGCGGCCACCAGGGCCTGCCGGCAGGCGGTGGTCAGCGGCCGCAGCGCCGCGTCGCGCTGCTGCGCCTCGTAGGTGTTCACCGCGCCGCCGGGCGCGCTCTCTCCGGCCAGCGCCAGCACCCGATCGAGTACGGCGGCGCGCGCGAACAGCCGGCGGGCCCGCGGGTCGAAGCCGGGCGGGAGGTCGGTGCCTCCGTCCGGGCGGCGCAACGCGGCGAGCGCACCGGCCAGCTCGGGCCGCCACTGCGCGACGTCGAGGCGGGTCAGCGTGGCTGTCGTCTCGGCGAGCACCGCGGAGAGTTCGGCCTCGGCCTCCGCCGCGCCGGGCGTGGACAGGGACGCCTTCGGCGCGTCCGCCGGCAGCGGGTGGACCCGCCAGAGCACTGTCTCCCAGGTCATCCCCGACCCGGAGGTGTGCGTGCGGACCTCCGGCACCAACCCCATGCCGCTGGCCACCACCGCCTCGCCGGCCACCAGCGCCGCCCCGGCGAACGCGCCCGGGCCGGGCAGGCCGCGCGGGTCGCCCGGCGCGGGCAGCACCAGGCGGATGTCGTCCGGGGAGTGCTTGGCCAGGCTGGGCAGCGCCTCCCGCAGGGACACGTCGGTCCAGGTGCCGGGTGCGTCGGCGACCAGGTGCTCCTCGTCGCCGGCGACCGCGTCGGCCACCTCGTCGAACGGCACCAGGCCGGCTCGCCAGGCACGCACCCAGGCGACGAACCGGCTCGACCGGCGCGGAGCCAGTGTGGCCGCGCCCGCTGCGGGGGAGGACATGCCGAAAGGGTACGTGCTCCGCGCCGCTGCTGTCTCGGCTGCCGCTCCGGTGGCGCGACCTGCCCCCAACTAACCCCTTCGCACCGTTTCGTGCCGACGGATGACGCCCCGGTCGGCGCGTCGGCGAGCGACACGCCGAGGTCGTGGCTAGCGTCTCCGGCATGGCGGGGCGATACGACGGCGACGTGCTGGCCGGCGACTGGCGGCGACGGAAGGTGACCCCCGAGGTCGACGCCGAGCCGGACCTGGTGGTCGAGGACGCCGACTCCGGGTTCTGCGGCGCGGTGGTCGGCTTCGACACCGGCGCGGTGGTGCTGGAGGACCGGCACGGGCGACGGCGAAACTTCCCGCTGCTGCCCGCCGCGTTCCTGCTCGACGGCCGGCCGGTCACGCTGCGGCGGCCGGCCCGCGCCCCGGTGCCCGCCGCGCGCCGCCGTACCGCGTCCGGCTCGATAGCTGTGGACGGCGTACGGGCGCAGGTCGCCAAGGCCAGCCGGATCTGGGTCGAGGGCGTGCACGACGCCGCGCTGGTCGAGCGGATCTGGGGCGACGACCTGCGCATCGAAGGCGTCGTGGTGGAACCGCTCGACGGCATCGACGCGCTCGCCGACGAGGTACGCGCGTTCGCGCCCGGCCCCGGCCGCCGCCTCGGCGTGCTGGTCGACCATCTCGTGCCCGGCTCGAAGGAGAGCCGGATCGTGGCCCGGGTGAACTCGCCGCACGTGCTGGTCACCGGGCACCCGTACGTCGACGTGTGGCAGGCGGTACGCCCGGCGGCCCTGGGCATCGCGGCCTGGCCGGTGGTGCCGCCGGGGCAGCCCTGGAAGGAGGGCGTCTGCGCGGCGCTCGGGGTGGCCGAGCCGGCTGACATGTGGCGGCACATCCTGTCCAGGGTGGACAGTTTCGCCGACGTGGAGACGCCGCTGATCAACGCGATGGAGCGGTTGATCGACTTCGTCACCGAGCCTGTCTGAGAGGTCGGTTGCGGTTGAGGGCCGGGGGCGACCGTGCCCGGCTCCGGGCGGTCAGGCTTGATCCCTGCGCCGGTCACGGTCGCCCCCGGCCCCGCCGTGCGCCAGCGCCACCCGCCCCCCCGCCCCCCCCTCCCCCCCCCCCCCCCCCCCCCGCCCGCTTTGCCGCGCTCTCCCCTCTCTCCCCCCTCCCCACCTTGACCCGCCGCGGTCCC
>NZ_JAAOLH010000030.1:0-25472 GCF_011602315.1 Micromonospora sp. CMU55-4 | reverse complement strand
GCACAGCCCGCACCGGCCGAGGAGGCGCCGAAGGGCGAGGACCGCGGCGCGGCGTCGGCGCTGCGCGAGCGGCTCGCCGCCGCCTCCGGGCCGGAGCGCGACCGCATCCTGCTCGACCTGGTCCGCGGCACCGCCGCGGCGGTGCTGGGACACGCCACGCCGAGCGGGATCAGGCCCGCCCGCGGCTTCCTCGAACTGGGCTTCGACTCGCTCACCGCAGTCGAGCTGCGAAACCGGCTGACCGCCGCAACGGGCATCGGACTGCCCGCCACCCTCGTCTTCGACCATCCCACCCCGAACGCGCTCGCCGGTCACCTGCGGGCCGAGTTGGCGCCCGAGCAGCCGGCGTTGCCGATCGTGGCCGAGATCGAACGCCTCGACAAGCTCCTCGGCGGGCTGCCGGGCGACCAGGTCGACGACGCGGTCGTCGGTCGGCTGGAGGACCTGCTGACCCGGTGGCGGGGCCGACCCGCCGCCACCGCATCGGCGCCGGCCGCCGCCGAGGAGTTGGAGTCGGCCAGCCGGGACGAGCTCTTCGACATCATCCAGCGGGAGTTCGGCAAGTCCTGAGCGGACACTGCCCGACCCGGCGGGACGGGCCGGGAAAAGGGGCACCCGACGGCGCCGGACGCCTGGCCGGCGCCGTCGCGCAGGCGCGCCCTTAGGGGTCCACGAAGCCTGTCTAGGGGTGTGCCGGTGTGGATCCGGCTCCGTAGGGTCGGAGCACGCCAGGCCGTCTCGCCCTGCCCACCGGCGGCGAGCGGTACGGATGTGGGTGCGTGCGGTACCCCGGATGGACGGGAGGTCCGCATGGCCGGATCCGGCTTGCCTCAACTGCTCGCCATCAGCGACCTGCACGTGGTGCACGCGGAGAACAAGGCCATCGTCGAGCGGCTGCGGCCGGAGCGCGACGGCGACTGGCTCGTCGTCGCCGGCGACGTCGGGGAGTTCGTCGGCGACATCGAGTGGGCGCTGGGACTCCTCAGCCGCCGCTTCGCCAAGGTCATCTGGGCCCCCGGCAACCACGAGCTGTGGACTCCCCGCGAGGACCCGATCCAGCTGCGGGGGGACGCGCGCTACCAGCACCTGGTGGAGCTGTGCCGGGGGCTCGGGGTGGTGACTCCGGAGGACCCGTACCCCGTCTGGGACCCGCAGGGCGACGACCCGGTCCTGATCGCGCCGCTGTTCCTGCTCTACGACTACACCTTCCGGCCCCCGGGGACGTACACGAAGGAGCAGGCCCTGGCACGGGCCCACGAGGTCGGCGTGGTCTGCACCGACGAGATCCTGCTGCACCCGGACCCGTACCCGACGCGGGACGCCTGGTGCCGGGCGCGGCTGGCCCTGACGGAGCGCCGGCTCACCGCCGAGCGCGGCGGGCTGCCCACCGTCCTGGTCAACCACTTCCCGCTCGTACGCGAGCCCACCCGGATCCTGCGGTACCCGGAGTTCGCCCAGTGGTGCGGCACCGAGACCACTGCCGACTGGCACGTCCGCTTCGACGCCCGCGTCGCCGTCTACGGTCACCTGCACATCCCGCGCACCACCTGGTACGACGGGGTCCGGTTCGAAGAGGTCTCGGTCGGCTACCCGCGGGAGTGGCGCCGCCGGTCGACGCCCCCCGGCCGGCTGCGCCGCATCCTGCCGTCGGCCGCCTGAATGGCCCTCGTGGCGCTGGTCACCGCCGCTCCCGGAGCCTGCCGGGACGCCGCCCGCGGGCCGGTCGATCAGGGGTTCTCTAGGGGTTGGGCGGGTGTTGGGCGCTCAGTACCGTCCAGTCACGGTGGCGGGCGTGTGTCGGCGGGACTGTCCGGCGTGGCGGGCGCCTGAGCAGGCACGACGACCGGAATCAGGAACAGGTGTGGGTTTCGTGAGCCGAACGGCCGCGTCTGCACCCACCTGTGCACGAAGCCGGCCCGCCGGCGGTGGTGTGGTCAACGAATCGGCAGATTCCGATCGATAGCAAGCTCTGGGCGGGTGGGTCATGGCGGACGAAGACAAGCTCCTCGAACACCTGAAGTGGGTGACCTCCGAGCTCCGCCTGGCGCGTCGGCGCCTGACCGAGCTGGAGGACGAGGACGCCGAGCCGATCGCGATCGTCGGCATGGCCTGCCGTTTCCCCGGTGGCGTCGCCTCACCTGAAGACCTCTGGGACGTCGTCGCCGGCGGGGTGGACGCCACCGGCGCGTTCCCCGACGACCGGGGCTGGGACCTCGACCGGCTCTACGACCCCGACCCCGACCACCCCGGCACCACGTACAGCAACCGGGGTGGCTTCCTGCGCGACGCGGGTCTGTTCGACCCAACCCTGTTCGGGATCTCGCCGCGCGAGGCGCTGGCCATGGACCCGCAGCAGCGCCTCCTGCTCGAGGTGACCTGGGAGGTCTTCGAGCGGGCCGGCATCGACGCCGCGTCGGTGCGGGGCAGCCGTACCGGGGTGTTCGTCGGCACCGCGGGGCAGGACTACACGTCCGTGCTGCGGCAACTGCCCGAGGGCACGGAGGGCTACGTCCTCACCGGCACCGCCGCGAGCGTCATGTCCGGCCGGCTGGCGTACTCCTTCGGGCTGGAGGGGCCGGCCGTCACCATCGACACCGCCTGCTCCTCGTCGCTGGTCGCCCTGCACCTCGCCGGTCAGGCCCTGCGCGACGGTGAGTGCTCCCTCGCCGTGGCCGGCGGCGTCACCGTGCTGGCCACGCCGGGCGCCTTCGTCGAGTTCTCCCGCCAGCGGGGGCTCGCCTCCGACGGGCGGTGCAAGGCGTTCTCCGCCGACGCCGACGGGACCGGCTGGTCCGAGGGCGTCGCCATGTTGCTCGTCGAGAAGCTCTCCGACGCCCGGCGCAACGGGCACCCCGTCCTGGCGGTGATCCGGGGCAGCGCCGTCAACCAGGACGGCGCCAGCAGTGGGCTGACCGCCCCCAACGGCCCCGCGCAGCAGCGGGTGATCCGGCAGGCGCTGGAGAACGCCCGGCTCAGTCCGTCCGACGTGGACGCCGTCGAGGCGCACGGCACGGGCACCCGGCTCGGCGACCCGATCGAGGCGCAGGCGCTGCTGGCCACGTACGGGCAGGGCCGCCCCGCCGACCGCCCGCTGTGGCTGGGCTCGCTGAAGTCGAACATCGGCCACCCGCAGGCCGCGGCCGGCGCCGGCGGCGTCATCAAGATGGTGATGGCGATGCGGCACGGCGTGCTGCCGCCCACCCTGCACGTGGACCGGCCCTCACCGCACGTCGACTGGTCGACCGGTGCCGTGGCCCTGCTCGACGAGGCGCGCCCGTGGGCCGGCGGCGAGCACGTCCGCCGGGCTGGCGTGTCGTCCTTCGGCATGAGCGGCACGAACGCCCACCTGATCCTGGAGCAGGCGCCGGCCCCCGACCCGGCCGGCGACCACGCCACCCCGTCCCGCCGTCCCGCCGTCGTGCCCATGCTGCTCTCCGCCGCGCAGCCGGCCGCGCTCGCCGCGCAGGCGGACCGGCTGGCCCGTTGGCTCAGCGACGACGAGGAGCCGCGCCCGCTCGATGTGGCCTGGTCGTCGGTGGTGTCCCGCTCGACGCTCGACCGGCGTGCGGTGGTGCTCGCCGGGGACCGTGCGGGCCTGCTGACGGGCCTGGAGTCCCTGGCGGCGGGCGCGCCGTCGGGCACCGTGGTCACGGGCCAGGCCGGGGACCGCGGTCCGCTGGCGGTGCTCTTCTCCGGCCAGGGCGCGCAGCGCACCGGCATGGGCCGCGAGCTGTCCGCCGAGTTCCCCGTCTTCGCCGCCGCCCTCGACGAGGCGTGCGGGCATCTCGACCGGGTGCTGCCGCGCCCGCTCAAGGAGGTGCTGTTCGCGCCGGAGGGCTCCGCCGAGGCGGAGCTGCTGGACCAGACCGCGTTCACCCAGGCCGGGCTCTTCGCCGTCGAGGTGGCGCTGTTCCGCCTCGTGGAGTCGTTCGGCGTGGTGCCGGACTTCGTGGGCGGGCACTCGATCGGTGAGATCGCCGCCGCGCACGTGGCCGGGGTGCTGTCCCTCCAGGACGCCTGCCTGCTGGTGGCGGCGCGGGGCCGGCTCATGCAGTCGCTGCCCGACGGCGGCGGCATGCTCGCCGTGGCCGCCGACGAGGCGGCCGTGACGGAGTCGATCGCCGGGCTGACCGACCGGGTCGGCGTCGCGGCCGTCAACGGCCCGACCTCCGTCGTGGTCTCCGGGGCCCTCGACGCCCTCGACGAGGTGGAGCGCGTCTGGCGCGACCGGGGTGTGCGTACCCGCCGGTTGGCCGTCAGTCACGCGTTCCACAGCCCGCTGATGGAGCCGGTGCTGGAGCGCTTCCGCGGCATCGTCGAGCGGCTGGACCTCGCCGCCCCCACGCTGCCGATCGTGTCGAACCTGACCGGTGCGCTCGCCGACGCCGACGAGATCCGCACCCCCGACTACTGGGTACGGCACGTCCGCGAGGCGGTCCGCTACGCCGACGGGCTCGCCGCGCTGCGCGACGCCGGGGTCGACACCTTCCTGGAGGTCGGCCCGCAGAGCGTACTGACCGCGATGACGACCGACGTGCTGCCCGACGACGACGTGCTCGCCGTCGCAGCCCAGCGCCGGGACCGGCCCGAGGCGCAGGCGCTGCTGCACGCCCTCGCCGAGCTGCACGTGCACGGGTTGCCGGTGTCCTGGCGGGAGTGGTTCGCCGACACCGGCGCCGCCCGGGTCGACCTGCCCACGTACGCCTTCCAGCGGGAGCGGTTCTGGCCCGAGGTGCTGCCGTGGCGGGTCGGCGACGTGTCGGGCGCCGGCCTCGGCGTCGCGGGGCACCCGCTGCTCGGCGCGGCGGTGCGGCTCGCCGGCGACGACGAGGTGGTGCTGACCGGCCGGCTGTCGACGTCGACGCACCCGTGGCTGGCCGACCACGTGGTCGGCGGCAACGTGGTGGTGCCGGGCACCGCCCTGGTGGAGCTGGCGGTCCGCGCCGGCGACGAGGTGGGCGCGTCGCGGGTACGGGAGCTGACCGTGGCGGCGCCGCTGGTGCTGCCCGACTCCGGGGCGGTACGCGTGCAGGTGCGCGTCGGCGCTGCCGACGACGCCGCCGTCCGGACGGTGTCCGTGTACTCCCAGCCCGAGGAGGACGACGACACCGACTGGGTGCGGCACGCCGACGGCCTGCTCGAACCGGTGTCGGCCGACGAGCCGGGGCTCGGCGAGTGGCCGCCGGCGGGCGCGACCGAGGTGGACCTGACCGGCTGGTATCCGGCGCTGGCCGAGCACGGCCTGTCGTACGGGCCGGTGTTCCAGGGCGTACGGCGGGCCTGGACCGCCGACGGTGGGGCGTACGCCGAGGTGACGCTGCCGGACGGGGCGGCCGGCGAGGCGGGCGCGTTCGGGGTGCACCCGGCGCTGCTGGACGCCGCGCTGCACCCGGTGGCGCTGCTGCTCGAGGCCGAGGCCACGGGCGGGCCGCGCGTGCCGTTCGCGTTCGAGGGCGTGCAGGTGCACGCCTCGGGCGCCCGGACGCTGCGGGTGCGGCTGACCCGGGACGGCTCCGGGGTGCGGCTGGTCGCCTGCGACGGCTCGGGCGCGCCGGTGGTCTCGGTGGACTCGCTCGTGCTGCGGGAGATGACCGCGACGGCGACCCGGGGCGGTGCCGCCCGGTCGCTGTACGAGGTGACCTGGCAGGCCGAGCAGATCGAGAGCGTCGACGACCTTCCGGGGTGGGCGGTGCTGGGCCGGCCGGCACCGGACGCGCTGCCGGAGGTGCCGGTCTTCGCGGACGTGGCGACCCTGGCGGCGGACGGGGCCACGGCCCGGCAGGTGCTGCTGACGGTGCCCGCCGGCGATCCCGGCGTCCCCGTGCCGGAGGCCGTGCGGGCGGCCACCAGCGGTGTGCTGGACGTGCTGCGGTCCTGGCTCGCCGCCGAGCCGCTGGCCGACACGAAGCTCGTGGTGGTGACCCGGGGCGCGGTGGCCAGCGGGGACGACGACCAGGTCACCGACCTCGCCGCCGCCGCCGTCTGGGGCCTGCTGCGCTCGGCGCAGTCGGAGCACCCGGGGCGGATCGTCCTCGCCGACGTCGAGGGCGAACTGACCCCCGCGACCCTCGCCGTGCTGGCCGGGGCCGCCGTCGACCCGTCGGTCTCCGGCGGCCAGCTCGCGGTGCGCGGCGAGCGCACCCTCGTGCCGAGGCTGGCGCGGCCGGTGGGCGACGAACTGACCCCGCCGTCCGGCCCGTGGCACCTCGCCCCCGTCACCGGCGGCACCCTGGACGGGATCGCGCCGGTGCCGGCCACGCCCGCGGAGCTGGGCGAGGGCCAGGTGCGCATCGCCGTGCGCGCGGCCGGTGTGAACTTCCGCGACGTGTTGATCGGCCTGGGCATGTACCCGGATCCGGCGGCCGTGATGGGCAGCGAGGGCGCGGGCGTCGTGGTCGAGGTCGGCCCCGGCGTGACCGACCTGGTGCCCGGCGACCGGGTGATGGGCATGTTCGAACTCGGGTTCAGCCCGCAGGCCGTCGCCCATCGCCGGCGCATCGCCAAGATGCCCGCCGGCTGGTCCTTCACCCAGGCGGCGTCCGTCCCCCTGGTCTTCCTGACGGCCTACTACGCGCTGCGGGACCTCGCCGGGCTGCGGTCCGGTGAGTCGGTGCTGATCCACAACGGCGCCGGTGGCGTCGGGATGGCCGCCATCCAGCTCGCCCACCACCTCGGCGCCACCGTCCACGCGACGGCGAGCCCCGGCAAGTGGGGTGTGCTGCGGGGCCTCGGGGTGGCCGGGGAGCGGATCGCGTCGTCGCGGACCACCGAGTTCGAGCAGGTCTTCGGCGCGGCCACCGGCGGTGCCGGGGTGGACGTGGTGCTCGACGCGTTGGCCGGTGAGTTCGTGGACGCGTCGCTGCGGCTGCTGCCGCGCGGTGGCCGGTTCGTGGAGATGGGCAAGGCCGACGTACGCGACCCGGAGACGGTCGCCGCCGACCACCCGGGCGTGGCGTACCGCGCGTTCGACCTGAACGAGGCGGGCAGTACCCGCATCGGCGAGATGCTCACCGAGATCCTCGACCTCTTCGCGCGGGGCGCGCTGCGTCCGCTGCCCGTACGGGTGTGGGACGTGCGTCAGGCCCGGCAGGCGCTGCGGCACGTCAGCCAGGCCCGCCACGTCGGCAAGGTGGTGCTGCGCATCCCCGCGCCCGCCGACCCCGACGGCACCGTGCTGCTCACCGGCGCGGCCGGAACCCTGGCCGGCGTGCTCGCGCGGCACCTCGTCGCCACCGGCCAGGCCCGCCGCCTGCTGCTGGCCTCCCGCCGCGCACCGGGCCGGGACGACGCGTACGCCACCCTGGTCCGGGAACTGACCGACGCGGGCGCCGACGTCACCGCCGCGGCCGTCGACGTCAGCGACCCCGCGCAGGTCACCGAGCTGGTCGCCGGGATCGACCCGGCGTACCCGCTGACCGCGGTGGTGCACACCGCCGGGGTGATCGCCGACGCGACCATCGGTTCGCTGGACGAGTCCGCCCTGCGTACGGTGCTGGCGCCGAAGGTGGACGCCGGGTGGGCGTTGCACGAGGCCACGCGGCACCTGGACCTGTCGGCGTTCGTGCTGTTCTCGTCGGTGGCGGCCACCCTCGGTTCGCCGGGGCAGGGCAACTACGCGGCGGCGAACGCGTTCCTCGACGCCCTCGCCCGGCACCGCCGGCAGCAGGGGCTGCCCGCCACCAGCCTCGCCTGGGGCATGTGGGCCACCGACAGCACGATGACCGCCCACCTCGACGGTGACGACCAGCAGCGGCTGCGGCGCGTCGGGATGAGCCGGCTCTCCCCGGCCGAGGGCGTCGAACTCTTCGACGCCGCCCTGCCGGCGGCCCGGCCGGTGCTCGTCGCGGCCCGCCTCCACGTCACCGGCGAGGCGAGCGGCGTACCGCCGCTGATGCGGCACCTGCTGCGCGGCGGCGGCCGGCGCCGCACCGCCACCGATCGGCCGAGTGCCGGGGCGTCGTGGCGGGAGCGGCTCGACGGCCTGTCCGAGGCGGACGCCCGGCAGGCGCTCGTCGACCTGGTCTGCGGCCAGGCCGCCACGGTGCTGGGGCACGCCTCGGCACAGGCGGTCCCCGCCGCCCGCGCCTTCAAGGACCTGGGCTTCGACTCGCTGACCTCGGTGGAACTGCGCAACCGCCTCGGTGCGGCCACCGGGCTGCGGCTGACCGCCACGCTGGCCTTCGACCATCCCACCCCGGCCCGGCTGGCCGAGCACCTGTTCGCGCAGCTCGGCCCGGCCACGGGAGCCGGCGCCACCGTCCGTACGGTCGTCACCGCCGACGCCGACGAGCCGATCGCCATCATCGGCATGGCCTGCCGCTACCCCGGCGGCGTCGCCACCCCCGAGCAGCTGTGGCAGCTCGTCACCTCCGGGGCCGACGCCATCGGCGAGTTCCCGGCGGACCGCGGCTGGGACCTCGACCGGCTGTACGGCACGGACGGCGACCAGGCCGGCGGCACCGTCACCCACCAGGGCGGCTTCCTCTACGACGCGGCCGACTTCGACGCCGGCTTCTTCAACATCAGCCCCCGTGAGGCCCTCGCCATGGACCCGCAGCAGCGGCTGCTGCTGGAGACCGCCTGGGAGAGCTTCGAGTACGCCCGCATCGACCCCGCCACCCTCAGCGGCACCGCCACCGGCGTCTTCGTCGGCGCCGCCTCATCCGGCTACGCCACCAGCGGACGCGACGACCTGGACGGCCTCGAGGGGCACCTGCTGACCGGCACGGCGGGCAGCGTCGCCTCCGGGCGGGTCGCCTACATGTTCGGCCTCGAAGGCCCGGCGGTCACCGTCGACACCGCCTGCTCCTCGTCGCTGGTGGCGCTGCACCTCGCCGCCCAGGCGCTGCGCGGCGGCGAGTGCGACATGGCCCTGGCCGGCGGGGTGGCGCTGATGGCGCAGCCCGGCATGTTCTCCGAGTTCTCCCGGCAGGGCGGCCTCGCCCCGGACGGGCGGTGCAAGGCGTTCGCCGCCGGCGCGGACGGCACCGGCTGGTCCGAGGGCGTCGGCATGCTGCTCGTGGAGCGCCTCTCCGACGCCCGGCGCAACGGGCACCGGGTGCTCGCCGTGCTGCGCGGCTCCGCCGTGAACCAGGACGGCGCGTCCAACGGGCTGACCGCGCCGAACGGCCCGTCGCAGCAGCGGGTCATCCGCCAGGCCCTGGAGAACGCGCGGCTCGCCCCGGCCGACGTGGACGCGGTCGAGGCGCACGGCACCGGCACCGTCCTCGGCGACCCGATTGAGGCGCAGGCGGTGCTGGCCACCTACGGCCAGGACCGTGCCGCCGGCGAGCCGCTCTGGCTCGGCTCGATCAAGTCGAACATCGGCCACTCCCAGGCAGCGGCCGGGGTGGCCGGCGTGATCAAGATGGTGCTGGCGATGCGGCACGGCGTGCTGCCGCCGACCCTGCACGTGGACGAGCCCTCGCCCCACGTCGACTGGAGTGCCGGAGCCGTCGCCCTGCTCACCGAGGCCCGGCCGTGGCCCGCCGTCGACCGGCCGCGCCGGGCCGCCGTGTCGTCGTTCGGCATCAGCGGCACCAACGCGCACACCGTCATCGAGCAGGCACCCGGCGAGCCAGCCCCGACGCCCGTGCCGGCGGGGCACGTTCCCGGCCTGGTCGGGCCCGCCGCCGTACCCCTGCCGGTCTCCGGCAGAAGCCCCCGCGCGCTCCGGGCACAGGCTGCCCGCCTCGGCGAACGGCTCGCCGGCGACGCTGACCTCGACCCGCGGGACCTCGGCTTCTCCCTGGCCACCCAGCGGGCGCACCACCCGTACCGCGCGGTCGTCGTGGCCACCGGCCGGGACGACGCGCTCGCCCGGCTGGCCGCCCTCGCCGACGGCGACACCTCCCCGGCGGGCGCGGACGCCGCGTCGAAGGTCGTCTTCGTCTTCCCCGGCCAGGGCTCCCAGTGGACTTCGATGGCGCTGGACCTGATGGAGACCTCGCCGGTCTTCCGGCAGCGGATGGACGAGTGCGCCGAGGAGCTGTCCCGGCTGGTCGACTGGAACCTGGGGGACGTGCTGCGGCAGGCGCCCGGCGCGCCGCCCCTGGACCGGGTGGACGTGGTCCAGCCCGCGCTCTTCTCCGTCATGGTGTCCCTCGCGCATCTCTGGCGCGCGTGCGGCGTCGAACCGGCCGCCGTCATCGGGCATTCGCAGGGGGAACTCGCCGCGGCCTGCGTCGCCGGCGCGTTGACCCTCGCCGAAGCCGCGCGGCTCGTCGTGGCGCGCAGCCACGGCCTGCTGTCGATCGCGGGTCGCGGCGGCATGGTCTCCGTGCCGCTCCCGGCCGCCGACACCGAGCGGCTCATCGCGCCGTGGCGGGGCAGCCTCTCCGTCGCCGCCCTCAACGGCGCCGCCGTGACAGTGGTCGCCGGCGACTCGGCGTCGGTCGCCGAACTGCTCGCGCACTGTGCCGAGCGCGACGTCCGCGCCCGGCAGATCGCCGTCGACTTCGCGGCGCACAGCGGCCACGTCGACCCGATCCGCGACGAGGTGATCGCCCGGTTCGGCACCGTGGACCCCCGCTCCAGCACCGTGCCCTTCCACTCCACAGTCACCGGCGAGCCGATCGACACCGCCGGGCTCGACGCCGACTACTGGTACCGCAACCTGCGGGAGCCGGTCCGGCTCGCGCCGGTCGTGGACCAGCTGATCGAGCGGGGCTTCCGGACGTTCGTCGAGGTCAGCCCGCACCCCGTACTCAAGATCGCCGTGCAGGACGCGCTCGACCGGAAGGCCGACGGCGGCGTGGTGGTGGGCTCGCTGCGCCGCGACGGGCACGGGCCGCGTCAGCTACTGGCCAACCTCGGCGAGCTGCACGTCGCCGGCGTGCCCGTCGACTGGTCGCGCGTCTTCGCCGGCTCCGGCGCCACCCCTGTCGACCTGCCCACGTACGCCTTCCAGCGGGACCGGTTCTGGCCGGTGCTCGACCGCTCCGCCACCGGCGACGTGTCGGGCGCGGGGCTGGGCGCGGCCGGGCACGGGCTGCTCGGCGCGGCGGTGCGCCTCGCCGGCGACGACGAGGTCGTGCTGACCGGCCGGCTGTCGGCGTCCACGCACCCGTGGCTCGCCGACCACGTGGTCGGCGGCGCCGTGGTGCTGCCGGGCACGGCCCTCGTCGAGCTCGCGGTGCGCGCCGGCGACGAGGTCGGCGCCTCCCGGGTGCGGGAACTGACCGTCGCCGCGCCGCTGGTGCTGCCGAACCCGGGCGCGATCCGCGTGCAGGTGCGCGTCGGCGCGGCCGACGGCTCCGGAACCCGGAGCGTGGCGGTGCACTCGCAGCCCGACGGCGACCCTGAGGACCCCTGGACGCGGCACGCCGACGGTCTGCTGGAGCAGGCCACCGACGAGCCGGCGCTGGGCTCCTGGCCGCCGGCCGGAGGCACCGAGGTGGACCTCGCCGGCTGGTACCCGGCGCTCGCGGAGCGCGGCCTGGCCTACGGACCGGCGTTCCGGGGCCTGCGGCGGCTGTGGACCGCCGGCGACGAGGCGTACGTCGAGGTGACCCTGCCGGACGAGGCGGCCGGCGACGCCGGCGGCTTCGCCGTGCACCCGGCGCTGCTGGACGCCGCCCTGCACCCCGTCGGGCTGCTGCTGGCCGAGCGCTCCGGCGGACCGCGCGTGCCGTTCGCGTTCGAGGGCGTGCAGGTGCACGCCTCCGGCGCCCGGACGCTGCGGGTTCGGCTGACCCGTGTGGGCTCGCGCGTGCGGCTGGTGGCCGGGGACGAGTCCGGCGTGCCCGTGGTGTCGGTCGAGTCGCTCGCCCTGCGGGAGATGACCGACGCCACCGGTGCGGAGGCCGCGGAGCGGTCGATGTTCGAGGTGACGTGGCAGGCCGAGACGGTCACCCCGGCGCGGGACGTCTCCGGCTGGGTGCTGCTCGGCGACGGACCCGCCCCGGCGGACCTCGTCACGCCGGTGTTCCCGACCGTCGGCGAGCTGACCGCGGCGGTCTCGGCCGGTACGGTCGAGGCGCCCCGCGCGCTCGTGGTCCCCGTGCCCGCCGGCACCCCGGACGGCGACCTGCCCGACGAAGTCCGTACGGCCACCGCCCGCGTCCTGGCAGTGCTGCACTCCTGGCTGGACAGTGAGGCGCTGGCCGACACCACGCTCGTCGTGCTGACCCGGGCGGCGGTGGCCGCCACCCCGGCGGACGCGGTGCGGGACCTGCCCGGCGCGGCGGTCTGGGGTCTGCTGCGCTCGGCGCAGTCCGAGCACCCGGGGCGGATCGTCCTCGCCGACGTCGACGGGGACCTCACCCCGGCCACCCTCGCCGTGCTCGCCGCCGTCGCCGAGAACCCCTCGCCGACCGGCGGCCAGGTGGCCGTACGCGGCAACGAGGTGCGCACGCCCCGCCTGGGCCGGCCCGCCGGCCAGGCCGCCGACGAACTCGTCCCGCCGGACGGACTGTGGCGGGTCGGGGCGGTCAGCCCCGGCACCCTCGACGGCGTCGGCATGGTGCCCGCCGCCTCCGCCGCCCTGGACACGGGCCAGGTGCGCATCGCGGTGCGCGCGGCCGGCGTGAACTTCCGCGACGTGCTGATCGGCCTGGGCATGTACCCGGATCCGGCGGCCGTGATGGGCAGCGAGGGCGCGGGCGTCGTGGTCGAGGTCGGCCCCGGCGTGACCGACCTGGCCCCCGGCGACAGGGTGCTCGGCATGTTCGAGCCGGCCTTCGCCCCCGAGGTGATCGCCACCCGCGACCTCGTGGCGAAGATCCCCGCCGGCTGGTCGTTCGCGCAGGCCGCCTCCGTGCCGGTGGTGTTCCTGACCGCGTACTACGCGCTGCGGGACCTCGCCGGGCTGCGGTCCGGCGAGTCGGTGCTGATCCACAACGGCGCCGGTGGCGTCGGCATGGCCGCCATCCAGCTCGCCCACCACCTCGGCGCCACCGTCCACGCGACGGCGAGCCCCGGCAAGTGGGGTGTGCTGCGGGGCCTGGGGGTTGCCGGGGAGCGGATCGCGTCGTCGCGGACCACCGAGTTCGAGCAGGTCTTCGGCGCGGCCACCGGCGGTGCCGGGGTGGACGTGGTGCTCGACGCCCTCGCCGGTGAGTTCGTGGACGCGTCGCTGCGGCTGCTGCCGCGCGGTGGCCGGTTCGTGGAGATGGGCAAGGCCGACGTACGCGACGCCGAAACCGTCGCCGCCGACCACCCGGGCGTCACCTACCGCGCGTTCGACCTCAACGAGGCCGGGCACCGGCGCATCGGGGAGATGCTCACCGAGCTGCTCGACCTGTTCGCACGCGGCGCGCTGCGCCCGCTGCCGCTACGGGTGTGGGACGTGCGTCAGGCCCGGCAGGCGCTGCGCCACATCAGCCAGGCCCGGCACATCGGCAAGGTCGTCCTGCGGGTGCCCGCCCCCGCCGACCCGGACGGCACCGTGCTCGTCACCGGCGCCGGCGGCGCCCTCGCCGGCGTGTTCGCCCGGCACCTCGTCGCCACCGGCCAGGCCCGGCACCTGCTGCTGGCCTCCCGCCGTGGCCCCGAGCACTACCGGGAGCTGGTCGACGCGCTGACCCGCGCGGGCGCCCGGGTCACCGCCGGCACCGCCGACGTGACCGACCCCGTGCAGGTGACCCGGCTGCTGGAACTGGTGGACCCGGCGCACCCGCTGACCGCCGTGGTGCACACCGCCGGGGTGATCGCCGACGCGACCATCGGTTCGCTGGACGAGTCCGCCCTGCGTACGGTGCTGGCGCCGAAGGTGGACGCCGGGTGGGCGTTGCACGAGGCCACGCGGCACCTGGACCTGTCGGCGTTCGTGCTGTTCTCGTCGGTGGCGGCCACCCTCGGCTCGCCGGGGCAGGGCAACTACGCGGCGGCGAACGCGTTCCTCGACGCCCTCGCCCGGCACCGGCGTGAGCAGGGGCTGCCCGCCACCAGCCTCGCCTGGGGGCTGTGGGCGACCAGCAGCGCCATGACCGCCCACCTGGGCGGCAACGAGCACCGCAAGGCGATCCGCGCCACCAGCGCCCCGTTGACCGACCGGCAGGGCGTGGCGCTGTACGAGCTGGCGCGACAACGCGGCGCGGCGCACCTCGTCCTCATGAACCTGCCGCCGGCGTCGCGGGCGACCGGCCAGAACGTGCCCAGCCTGCTGCGGGACGTGGTCCGTGCGGGAGGCCCGGCCCGGCGCGCGGTGGGTCGCGGCCTCGCGGACACCGCCTCCGTACGCGACCGGCTGGCGACGCTCGGCCCGGCGGAGCGGCGCTCCCACCTGCTCGACCTGGTGGCCGCCGGCGTGGCGGCAGTGCTCGGGCACCGCTCGGCGGAGACCGTCGACGCCCAGCGCGCCTTCAAGGAACTGGGCTTCGACTCGCTCACCTCGGTGGAACTGCGCAACCGGCTCTCCGCCGCCACCGGCCTGCGGCTGCCCGCCACCGTGGCGTTCGACTACCCGACCCCTGTGGTGCTCGCCGAGTTCCTGGACCGGGAGCTCGGCGGCGCGGCAGTCGTGGACCGGCCCGCCGCGGTCGGCACCGCCGCCGCCCTCGACGAACCGATCGCCATCATCGGCATGGCCTGCCGGTTCCCCGGCGACGTGCAGACCCCCGAGCAGCTCTGGGACGTGGTCACCGCCGGAGCCGACGTCATCTCGCCCTTCCCCACCGACCGGGGCTGGAACCTCGACGACCTGCGCGCCGACGGCCAGGACCCGGGCGCCGTACCACGGCAGGGTGGCTTCCTCCACGACGCCGCCCAGTTCGACGCGGCCTTCTTCGGGATCTCGCCCCGCGAGGCCCTGGCGATGGACCCACAGCAGCGGCTGCTGCTGGAGACCTCCTGGGAGGCCTTCGAGCGGGCCGGGATCGACCCCCACTCGGCGCGGGGCAGCAGCACCGGCGTCTACGTCGGCCTGATCTACCACGACTACGCCTCCCAGGCCGCCGGCGGCACCGACGAACTGGACGGCCACGTCGGCAACGGCAGCGCCGGCAGCGTCGCCTCCGGCCGCATCTCGTACCTGTTCGGCCTGGAGGGCCCTGCCGTCACCGTCGACACCGCCTGCTCGTCGTCGCTGGTGGCGCTGCACCTGGCCACCCAGGCGCTGCGGCAGGACGAGTGCCGCCTCGCCCTCGCCGGCGGGGTGAGCGTCATGTCCACCCCCGGCATGCTCACCGAGTTCTCCCGGCAGCGCGGCCTGTCGCCCGACGGGCGGTGCAAGGCGTTCGGCGCCGGCGCCGACGGCACCGGTTTCGCCGAGGGCGTCGGCATGCTCCTGCTGGAGCGCCTCTCCGACGCGCAGCGCAACGGTCACCGCGTGCTCGCCGTCGTGCGCGGCAGCGCCGTCAACCAGGACGGCGCCAGCAGCGGTCTGACCGCGCCGAACGGCCCCGCCCAGCAGCGGGTGATCCGGCAGGCGCTCGCCAACGCCCGGCTCGCCACCACCGATGTGGACGCCGTCGAGGCGCACGGCACCGGCACCGCCCTCGGCGACCCGATCGAGGCGCAGGCGCTGCTGGCCACGTACGGGCAGGGCCGACCGCAGGACCGTCCGCTGTGGCTGGGGTCGGTCAAGTCGAACATCGGCCACGCCCAGGCGGCGGCCGGCGTCGCCGGTGTGATCAAGATGGTGCTGGCGATGCGGCACGGCGTGCTGCCGCCGACCCTGCACGCCGAGAAGCCGTCCCCGCACATCGACTGGACGGCCGGGTCGGTCGCGCTGCTCACCGAGGCCCGGCCGTGGCCCGCCGTCGACCGGCCCCGCCGCGCGGCGGTGTCGTCGTTCGGCATCAGCGGCACCAACGCGCACACCATCGTCGAGCAGGCCCCCGAGCCCGCCCCGGCGCAGGCCGCCCCCGCCACGGGCGTCCCGGGCGACCTCGTCGCCTGCGTCCTGTCGGCCCGCGACGCCGCCGCCCTGCACGAGCAGGCGCGCCGGCTGCGGACCCTCGTCGACGGCGAGCCGGACCTGACCATCGCCGACGTGGGCCGGGCCCTCGCCACCGCCCGCAGCGCCTTCGAGCACCGCGCCGTGCTGCTGCCCGCCGACCGCGCCGGGCTGCTCGCCGCCCTCGGTGCGCTGGCCGACGACGAGCCCTCGGCCGCCGTCGTGCGGGGGATCGCCCGCAGCGGCCGCACCGCCGTCCTCTTCTCCGGCCAGGGCGCGCAGCGCGCCGGTATGGGTCGCGGGTTGTACGGGGCGTTCCCGGTGTTCGCCGCCGCGCTGGACGAGGTGTGCGGTCACCTGGATCCGTTGTTGCCGCGTCCGTTGCGGGAGGTGCTCTTCGCCGGGGCGGGCACGCCCGGGGCGGAGTTGCTGGATCAGACGGTGTTCACCCAGGCGGGCCTGTTCGCGGTCGAGGTGGCCCTGTTCCGGCTGATCGAGTCGTTCGGTGTCGCGCCGGACCTGGTGGCCGGGCACTCCATCGGCGAGATCGCGGCGGCGCATGTGGCGGGCGTGCTCTCCCTGGCTGACGCGTGCGCGCTGGTCGCCGCGCGGGGTCGGCTCATGCAGGCCCTGCCGGCGGGCGGTGGCATGCTCGCCGTGGCCGCCGACGAGGCCGCGGTGGCCGAGTCGATCGTCCCGTTCGCCGACCGGGTCGGCGTCGCCGCCGTGAACGGCCCCACCGCCGTGGTGGTCTCCGGCGCCGCCGAGGCCCTCGACGAGGTGGAGCGGGCCTGGAAGGACCGGGGTGTGCGTACGCGCCGGCTCACCGTCAGCCACGCGTTCCACAGCCCGCTCATGGAGCCGATGCTGGCCGAGTTCCGGCAGACGCTCGACGGGCTGACGTTCCACTGGCCCGTCCTGCCGATCGTGTCGAACCTGACCGGGCAGGTCGCCGACCCCGACGAGATCGGCACCCCCGACTACTGGGTCCGCCACGTACGCGAGACCGTCCGCTTCGCCGACGGGATCGCGAGCCTGCGCGAGCGCAACGTCCGTACCTTCCTCGAACTGGGCCCCGACGCGGTGCTCGCCGGCATGGTGGGCGCCTGCCTGCCGGACGACGACGCGGCGGCGGTCGTGGCGACCCTGCGCCCCGGCCGACCGGAGCCGGCGTCGCTGGTCCACGCGCTTGCGGAGCTGTACGCGCACGGCACGCCGATCACCTGGACCGCCCTCCTGCCGGCCGGAACCCGCCCGGTCGACCTGCCGACGTACCCGTTCCAGCGGCAGCGCTTCTGGCCGGCCGTGGGCCGGCTGCGCGCCGGCGACGTCAGCGGCGCCGGCCTCGGCGTGGCCGAGCACGGTCTGCTCGGCGCGGCCGTGGACCTGGCCGGCGACGACGAGATCGTGCTGACCGGCCGGATCTCCCCGACCACCCACCCCTGGCTGGCCGACCACGTCGTCTCCGGCGTGCCGCTGGTCCCGGGCACGGCCCTCGTGGAGCTTGCCGTCCGCGCCGGCGACGAGGCGGACCTGCCGCGACTGCGTGACCTGACGGTGCTCGTGCCGCTGGTGCTCCCCGAGTCCGGCGCCGTACGGATCCAGGTGCGGGTGTCCGCGTCGGAGTCGCCGCAGCGCCCCGTCGCCGTCTACTCCCGCCCCGACGACGACCCCGAGGCGGGCTGGACCCGGCACGCGGAGGGCGTGCTGGAACCGGCCACGGCCGACGAACCGCAGCCGACCGCCTGGCCGCCCGTCGGCGCCACCGAGGTGGACCTGACCGGCTGGTACCCGGCGCTCCTCGAACACGGCCTGTCGTACGGGCCGGCGTTCCAGGGGCTGCGCCGGGTGTGGACCGGCGAGGACGACGTCTTCGCCGAGGTGGTCCTGCCGGACGACGCGGCGGCGGAGGCGGCTCGCTTCGGCGTGCACCCGGCGCTGCTGGACGCCG
This sequence comes from Micromonospora sp. CMU55-4, assembly GCF_011602315.1. Lineage (NCBI taxonomy): Bacteria > Bacillati > Actinomycetota > Actinomycetes > Micromonosporales > Micromonosporaceae > Micromonospora > Micromonospora sp. CMU55-4. The sequence continues at coordinate 7,683 of NZ_JAAOLH010000030.1, read as the reverse complement.
CCCTGCACCCGATCGGGCTGCTGCCCGGCGCCGAGGAGACGGGCGGGCCGCGCGTGCCCTTCGCCTTCGAGGGCGTACAGGTGCATGCCTCCGGCGCGAGGCTGCTGCGGGTGCGGTTGACCCGCAACGGCTCCGCGGTGCGGCTGACCGCCCGCGACGAGGCGGGCGCGCCGGTGGTGTCGGTGGACTCCCTCGTCCTGCGGGAGCTGACCGGGGTGGCCGCCCCGAACGCGGCGTCGCGCTCCCTGTTCGAGGTGGCCTGGCAGGCCGAGGAGGCCGACCCGGTCGACGACGCGTCGGGCTGGGCGGTGCTGGGCGGGCCGGCCCTGCCGGGCGTCCCCGGTGGCCCCTCCGCCGAGACGATCCGGCAGCTGCGCGCCGCCATCGACGCCGGCATCGCCCCGCCGCGCCTGCTGCTCTTCACGCCGGCCGCGTCGCCCGCCGACGACGGCGACCCGGCGGAGGCCGTACGCACTGTCACCGCCGACGTGCTGGGCCTGGTGCAGGAGTGGCTGGCCGTCGACGCGCTGGCCGACTCGAAGCTCGTGGTGGTGACCCGGGGCGCGCTGGCCGTCCGCGACGGGGACCGGGTGAGCGACCTGGCCGCCGCGGCCGTGTGGGGCCTGCTGCGCTCCGCGCAGTCCGAGCACCCCGGTCGCATCGTCCTGGCCGACGTCGACGACGCGATCAACCCCGGCACGCTGGGCATCCTGGCCCGCTTCGCCGCGGACCCGGCCGGCGGTCAGGTCGCGGTGCGTGCGGGCGCGGTGTTCGTGCCGCGTCTGGTGCGTGCGGTCGCTGCGGTGTCGGTGGAGACGCCGGTTGTGGGTGATGGTGCGGTGCTGGTGACCGGTGGTACGGGTGCGCTCGGGGCGTTGGTGGCGGAGCATCTGGTGTCGGCGCATGGTGTGCGGTCGCTGGTGCTGGTGTCGCGGCGTGGTCCGGCGGCTGCGGGTGCGGGTGAGTTGTCGGAGCGGTTGTCCGCGTTGGGTGCGTCGGTGCGGGTGGTCGCCTGTGACGTGACGGACCGGGACCAGGTGTTCGGTCTGGTGGCGGAGGTCGTTGCCGGGGGTCGGCTGGCGGGTGTGGTGCACACCGCCGGTGTCCTGGATGACGGGGTGATCGAGCGGGTCACCGAGGAGCGTCTGGCAAGGGTGTTGGCGCCGAAGGTGTCGGCGGGTTGGTTGTTGCATGAGGCGACGGCGTCGCTGGGTCTCGACTTGTTCGTGGTGTTCTCGTCGGTTGCTGGTGTGTTGGGTTCGCCGGGTCAGTCGGCGTACGCGGCGGGCAACGCGTTCCTGGACGGGCTTGCGGTCCACCGGCGGCAGCTCGGGTTGCCTGCGGTGAGTCTGGCGTGGGGCATGTGGGACACCGCCGGCATGGCCGCGTCGATCGGCGGCAACGACCGGGCCCGTACGACACGCGCCGGACTCCGACCGATGAACGCCCGCACCGGCCTGGAACTCTTCGACGCCGCCGTGGGGGCACAGCGGGCGGCGCTGGTGCCGGCCGCGATCGACGTACCCGCGCTGCGGGCGGCAGCAGCCGGCGAGGTCGTACCGCCGATGCTGCGCAACCTGGTCGACGTGGCGACGACCCGCCGCCGTGCCGGCCAGGGCGCCCCCGGCGGCTGGGCCGACCGCCTCACCGGCCTCAGCGCAGAGGACGGCCTCGCGCAGGTCGACCAGCTGATCCGGGGCCTGGTCGCGCAGGTCCTCGGGCACGGCGGCGCCGAGGCGGTGCCGGCCGACCGGGCGTTCAAGGACCTGGGCTTCGACTCGCTGACCGCCGTCGAGCTGCGCAACCGGGTGAACGGCGCGACCGGCCTGCGCCTCACCTCGACCCTGGTGTTCGACCACCCGTCCCCGCAGGTCCTGGCGGCCCACGTGTACGCGGAACTCGCCGGCACCCGGCCCGGCACCGTCACGACCGACGAGGCGGCGACCGGCGACGCCGACGAGGCGATCGCGATCGTCGGCATGGCCTGCCGCTACCCCGGCGGGGTGGAGTCTCCCGACGAGCTGTGGAAGCTGGTCAGCACCGGTGGGGAGGGCATCGGGGAGTTCCCGGCCGACCGGGGCTGGGACCTGGAGTCGCTGTACGACCCGGACCCCGACCACGCCGGCACCTCGTACACCCGCCACGGCGGCTTCCTGTACGGCGCGGCGGAGTTCGACCCCGGCTTCTTCGGTGTCTCGCCGCGCGAGGCCCTCGCCATGGACCCGCAGCACCGGCTGCTGCTGGAGGCGTCCTGGGAGACGTTCGAGTCGGCGGGCCTGGACCCGTCCGGCCTGCGGGGCAGCCGGACCGGTGTCTTCGCGGGCGTCATCTACCACGACTACTCGACGCGCCTGATGGAGACGCCCGAGGTCGAGGGCTACATCGGCACCGGCAACTCGGGCAGCGTGCTGTCCGGTCGGGTCGCGTACACCTTCGGCCTCGAAGGCCCGGCGGTCACTGTCGACACGGCGTGCTCGTCGTCGCTGGTCGCGCTGCACCTCGCGGTGCAGGCGTTGCGGTCGGGTGAGTGTGATCTGGCGCTCGCCGGTGGTGTGACGGTGATGGCCACGCCCGGCACGTTCGTGGAGTTCTCGCGGCAGCGTGGCCTGTCGGCCGACGGCCGGTGTAGGTCGTTCGCGGCGTCGGCCGACGGCACGGGCTGGTCCGAGGGTGTGGGTGTGCTGCTGGTGCAACGGCTCTCCGACGCGCAGCGGGAGGGCCGGCGGATCCTGGCGGTGGTGCGGGGCAGCGCCGTGAACCAGGACGGTGCGTCGAACGGCTTGACGGCGCCCAACGGCCCGTCGCAGCAGCGGGTGATCCGGCAGGCGCTGGCGAACGCCCGGCTCACCACCGCCGATGTGGACGTGGTGGAGGCGCACGGTACGGGTACGACGCTGGGTGACCCGATCGAGGCGCAGGCGTTGTTGGCGACGTACGGGCAGGAGCGTCCGCAGGATCGGCCGCTGCTGCTCGGGTCGGTGAAGTCGAACATCGGGCATGCGCAGGCGGCTGCGGGTGTGGCTGGTGTGATCAAGATGGTGTTGGCGATGCGGCACGGCGTCGTCCCGGCGACGCTGCATGTGGATGAGGCGTCCCCGCACGTCGATTGGACGGCCGGGGCGGTCGCTCTGGCGACCGAGGCGGTGCCGTGGCCGCGGGTGGGTCGGCCGCGTCGGGCGGGGGTGTCGTCGTTCGGGATTTCCGGCACGAATGCGCACGTGATCATCGAGCAGCCGCCCGCCGAGGTGGTTGAGGGGGAGGTCGTCGTCCGCGAGGTGCCGGTGGTGCCGGTGCTGCTGTCGGCCCGCGACGCCGCGGCACTCGCCGGGCAGGCGGGCCGGTGGGCGCGGTGGCTCGCCGTCGACGAGGCCCCACGCGGCGTGGATGTGGCGTGGTCGTCGGTGGCGTCGCGGTCGGCGTTGGAGCACCGGGCAGTGGTGTCCGGGGCGAGCCGGGACGAGCTGCTGGCGGGTCTCGCGGCAGTGGCGGCCGGCGAGCCGTCGGGGGCTGTCGTGACCGGTTCTGCCGCCGGGCGCGGCCAGTTGGCGCTGCTGTTCTCGGGTCAGGGTGCGCAGCGTGCGGGGATGGGTCGGGAGTTGTACGCCGGGTTCCCGGTGTTCGCCGTCGCGTTGGACGAGGTGTGTGGGCATCTGGATCCGTTGTTGCCGTGTCCGTTGCGGGAGGTGCTGTTCGCGTCGTCGGGGTCCGCCGAGGCGGAGTTGCTGGATCAGACGGTGTTCACGCAGGCCGGGTTGTTCGCGGTCGAGGTGGCGTTGTTCCGTCTGGTGGAGTCGTTCGGGATCGTGCCCGACATGCTGGCTGGTCATTCGATCGGTGAGGTGACGGCGGCGCATGTCGCGGGCGTGTTGTCCCTGGCGGATGCGTGTCAGTTGGTGGCGGCGCGGGGCCGGTTGATGCAGGCGCTGCCGACCGGTGGCGGGATGCTGGCCGTGGCGGCCGACGAGGCTGCGGTGGCGGAGTCTCTCGCGGGGCTGACCGGCAGGGTTGGTATCGCGGCGGTTAATGGGCCTGCCGCTGTGGTGGTGTCGGGTGCCGTTGACGCGTTGGATGAGGTGGAGCGGGTTTGGCGGGATCGGGGGGTGCGTACCCGTCGGCTCGCGGTGAGCCACGCGTTCCACAGTCCGTTGATGGAGCCGATGCTCGCTGATTTCCGGGCCGTTCTCGACGGGTTGGAGTTCGCCGCGCCGTTGTTGTCGGTCGTGTCGAACGTGACCGGGGCCCTGGCCGGCGATGAGATCCGTACGCCGGAGTATTGGGTGCGGCACGTGCGCGAGGCGGTGCGCTTCGCCGACGGGATCGCCGCTCTGCGGGCTGCCGGTGTGGACACGTTCCTGGAGGTCGGGCCGCAGAGCGTCCTGACCGCGATGACCGCCGACGTGCTGCCTGATGACGAGGCCGTGCTGGCGGTGGCTGTGCAGCGCCGGGACCGTCCGGAGGTGCAGGCGTTGCTGCACGCCCTGGCGGAGTTGCACGTGCACGGGATGCCGGTGACCTGGGCGCAGTGGTTCGCCGAGACCGGCGCGCGGCGGGTGGACCTGCCCACGTACGCCTTCCAGCGGGAGCGGTACTGGCCCGAGCCGGCGAACCGGCCGCGGCAGACGGCGACCGACGGCGGCGACGCCGACTTCTGGAAGGCCGTCGAACGCGGCGACCTGAGCGCCCTCGCCGCCCAGTTCGGCGACGACGGCGCCGCCCTGGACGCCCTCACCCCGGCCCTGCCGGTCCTGTCGACCTGGCACCGGGCGCGCACGCAGCGGGCCGTCCTGGACGCATGGTCGTACCGCGTCGGATGGAAGCGCGCCGACATCACCGCCGGCCCGGCGCGGCCCGGCGCTTGGCTGCTCGTGACGGCCCAGGACGACCTGGCGGACGGCACCCGGGCGGAGGCGGTCACCAAGGCCCTCGCCGAGGTCGGCGCCGACGTGGTCCGGCTCACCGTCGACCCGGCCGGCACCGACCGGGCGGGCCTCGCCCGGCGGCTGGGCGACGCGCTGGCCGACAGTCCCGTCACCGGCGTGCTCTCCCTGCTCGGCCTCCGCGACCAGCCGCACCCCGCCCACCCGGCCGTGCCGGTCGGGACGGCCGCCACGCTGCTGCTGCTCCAGGCGCTGCACGACACCGGGGCGACGACCCGGCTGTGGTGCCTGACGCAGGGCGCGGTCAGCACCGGCGACGGGGACACCGTGCACGCTGCCGTCCAGAGCGGGCTCTGGGGCCTGGGGCTCGTGGCGGGCCTGGAACACCCCCACCTGTGGGGCGGGCTGGTGGATCTGCCCGAGCAGGCCGACGCGACGGCCTGGGACCGGCTGGCGCGGGTGGTGACCGGCGCCGGCGACGAGGACCAGCTTGCCGTACGCCCCTCCGGGGTGTTCGTCCGTCGCCTGGTCCGCTCGGCGCCCGCCGCCCCCGACACGGCGCAGCGGTGGCGGCCGTCCGGCACCGTGCTCGTCACCGGCGGCACGGGCGCGCTGGGCGCGCACGTAGCCCGCTGGGCGGCGGCCAACGGGGCGGAGCACGTCGTGCTGACCAGCCGCCGCGGCGGGGACGCCCCGGGGGCCGTGGAGCTGCGCGAGGAGCTGACCGCCCAGGGCGTACGGGCGTCGGTCGTCGCCTGCGACGTCGCCGAGCGCGACCAGGTGGCGGCGCTGCTGGCCCGCCTCGACGAGGATCCGGCGCCGCTGACGGCCGTGGTGCACGCGGCGGGCGCCGGCGAGTCCGGGCTGATCGCCGACACCGACCTGGCCGCGTTCGCGGGCGTGCTCGACGGCAAGGTGGCCGGCGCGCTGCACCTGGACGCCCTGCTCGGCGACCGGCCGCTGGACGCGTTCGTGCTCTTCTCCTCCATCGCCGGGGTGTGGGGCAGCGGCGGGCAGTCCGCGTACGCCGCCGGCAACGCCTTCCTGGACGCGCTCGCCGAGCAGCGGCGCGGCCGGGGCCTGGCGGCGACGTCCGTGGCCTGGGGACCGTGGGCCGACGGCGGCATGGCCACCGGCGAAGCCCAGCAGATGCTGGCCCGGCGCGGCCTGACCGCCATGGCGCCGGCCGACGCCGTGCACGCCATGCGGTACGCCGCCGGCCTGCCCAGGGCGGCGCTGACCGTGGTGGATGTCGACTGGGCGGTCTTCGCCCCGGCGTACGCCTCGGCCCGCCCCCGGCCGCTGCTCGACGACATCGCCGAGGCCCGGGAGGCGCTGCACGCCCACGCCGTGGAGCAGCAGCCCGGCGGTGCCGCCGACGCCCTGCGGGAGCACCTGCTCACCCTGCCCCACCCCGAGCGGGTCCGGCACATGGTCGACCTGGTCCGCACCCACGCCTCGGCCGTGCTCGGCCACGCGGGAACGGACCGGGTCAAGCCGCAGCGGGCGTTCAAGGAGCTCGGATTCGACTCGCTGACGGCGGTCGAGCTGCGCAACCGACTGACCGGCGTCACCGGCCTGTCGCTGCCCGCGACCCTCGTCTTCGACTACCCGAACCCGGCCGTGCTCGCCGAGAACCTGCTCGACGGCCTGCTGCCCGAGGCGGCGCAGGCGGACGACGGCGACCCGGCGGAGGCGGCCGTCCGGCAGACGCTCGCGGCGATCCCGCTGGCCCGCCTCCGTGAGGCCGGGCTGCTGGACCTGCTGCTCAACCTCGCCGACACCGACGGCGACGACGGTGACGAGTCCACCGACGAGGACCTGGACCTCGACGACCTCGACACCGACGCCCTCGTCAGGCTGGCGCTTGACGGAACCGATTCCTGACCGTTGTCCCCAGTACGGAGCTCATGATGTCTACGTCCGCAGACAAGGTCGTCGAGGCGCTTCGCGCGTCGCTCAAGGAGACGGGCCGCCTCCGTCAGCTCAACCAGCAGCTGACCGCCGCCGCCAGGGAGCCGATCGCCATCGTCGCGATGTCCTGCCGCTATCCGGGTGGCGTCGCCAGCCCCGAGCAGCTCTGGGACCTGGTGGCCTCCGGCGGCGACGCGATCGGCGGCTTCCCGACGGACCGGGGCTGGGACCTGGACAACCTCTACGACCCGGACGCCGACCGGGCCGGCCGCTCCACCACCCGCGAGGGCGGCTTCCTCTACGACGCGGCCGACTTCGACGCGGAGTTCTTCGGCATCTCGCCGCGCGAGGCCGTGGCGATGGACCCCCAGCAGCGGCTGCTGCTGGAGACGTCGTGGGAGGTGTTCGAACACGCCGGCGTCGCGCCCGCCTCGATGCGGGGGCAGAAGGTCGGCGTCTTCGTCGGCACCGCCGCCAACGGCTACGGCATGGGCCCGCAGAGCGAGGCCGAGGGCGCGGACGAGGGCTACCTGCTGACCGGTACGGCCACCAGCGTCGTCTCCGGGCGGATCGCGTACGCCCTCGGCCTGGAGGGCCCCGCGGTCACCGTGGACACCGCCTGCTCGTCGTCGCTGGTCGCCCTGCACCTGGCGTGCCAGGCGCTGCGGCAGGGCGACTTCGACCTGGCCCTGGCCGGCGGCGTGTGCGTCATGGCCACCCCTGGGCCGTTCGTGGGCTTCTCCCGGCAGCGGGGGCTCGCCCCCGACGGCCGCTGCAAGTCGTTCGCCGCCGCCGCCGACGGCACCGGCTGGTCCGAGGGCGTCGGCATCCTGCTGGTGGAGCGGCTGTCGGACGCGCAGCGCAAGGGACACCCGGTCCTCGCCGTGATCCG